>NZ_JBFAVX010000022.1:0-191880 GCF_040680095.1 Nonomuraea sp. NPDC052129
GGACCTTCGACAAGCCCTATTCTCCCAGTTCAAAGGCACTTTTCTCATTTAAACGATCAGCTCTGGCCAAATTCGTCGTGAAAGCCCGAGGCTAGGGAGTAACAAGGCGGAAGGTCAGGCAGACGATCGTCGACGAGTCGGTCACCTCGCGTCCGAGGCCAGCCCAGTACCGCCCGTGAACCTCACGCCAGTGCTCGACAGAGCGGAACCCCTCCCCCTCTGCCTGCGCGAACTCCCAGCTCACCGCCCCGAACGGCACCTGCTCCACCCCCACCACCTCAAGCAGAGCCGCCCGTGAGCCCGCATCGTCCACGAGCACCAGGCGCTCGCCGACGTATTCCAGTGGCTCGTCCTCGGCCTCGTAGTCGAGTTCCAGCAGGCCCGCCGTGGCCGTCTTGGCGCCGGACAGGACCAGATCGGTCAGCCAGGTGCGTTGCTCGCCGGGCATACCGAGTTGGACCACACGGAACCCATCGATGCGACCCCACATGGAACGGATCGTAACGGTCGCCGCAACCCGCGCCGATGATCCGGTCGACGTCGGCTGCGGTGGCGTCGTCTCCTCAGAAGACCGGGATGATCTCCTCGGGATCGATGAAGTCGACCTGTACGCCTTCCAGGTCGAGTTCGGGGATGGCGGGGAAGGCGATGCCCCAGCGTTCGACGATGGCGCGGATGCGGGCCATGGCGAGCCGCCAGTTCTCCGCCTGCTCCTCGAAGGAGAGGACGCCCAGCCCGGCCTGCCTGGCGTGGTCCATCAGGACGCGGTGATTGGCCAGGAAGTACGGCGGCAGCTCCCAGAAGCCCTCCGGCGGCTCCCAGAGGATCATGGACAGGAAGACGAAGCCGGCTCGGAGTTGGCGGGTGATGAGAGAGCGGGTCTCGTCGGTCAGGCCGGGCCACTCGTTCTCCAGAATGACCATGCAAATCTGGAGATGTCGGGACTCGTCGCGGCCGATGCGCTGGAACATCTCGCCGAAGACGGGATGCTCGGTGCCCGAGGCCATGCCCCTGAACAGGGTCGAGGCGGCCATCTCGCCCATCATGAAGCTGGTGAAGAGCACGGGCAGCGTGTACTTGCCCACGGCCACGTTGTAGCCGGTCCAGTAGCGACCGCCGTTGTGATAGAGCCAGCCGATGTTGTTGTGGGCGGCCTTCTCCAGGTCGTCGGACGGGGTCCAGTCGAGGGGGCCGCCGGGCCAGAGCTTGGCGATGGTCCGCTGGCAGCACTCCTCGTGGTTCATCTCGTCGCGGGTGATCGAGAAGAAGCACTTCCGGACCGGATCCTCCTCGTGCTTCTCGAACGCCTGGATGGTGGCGCGGGCGAACACCGCCGGCCCCGAGGCATCGAAGTTGGCCAGCACGGCGAACCAGTACATGATCCCGAGACGCTGCTCACGGGTGAAGTCATCCGGGTTCAGCCCGTCCCAGGGCAGGTCGGCCGGGTTCCAGACTGTCCGTTTGGATTTCTCGTAGATCGCCGCGAGCTTGGCCGTCTCGACCCGCCACTCCATCGGGTAGATATTCGGCTGCGGGATCTCCGGGGCCGGCCAGAAGCCGCCTTCGGGAATGGTGAGGTCTGCCATGTGTGACACCTCCGCCTCCTATCCTGCGGGGCGGCGTCACGTCTTTCAAGTACGCCTCCCGCCTCCTGTCCCGCGGGGCGGCGTCATGTCTTTCAAGCCTCCCGCCTCCTGCTCTCGGAGCCGCGTCATGTCTTTCAAGCCTCCCGCCTCCTGCCCCGCGGGTGGCACCATGCCTCTCAAGTACGGGCGCATCGCGCCGACGGTGCCCGCGCGCGCCCGGCCATACGCACGTCACCCGCCGTCAACTATTGGCGCGTCATGGCGACGGCCGGACACACAGCACCGCTCTCAAGTACGCGTGCGTTGAGTAACAGCCACACACACGAGTACGGCCACCGCGGCCGCCACAGTCGCCGGACCGTACCTCTCCCCCAGCAGCACCCAAGCCCAGGTGAGCGTCAACAGTGGCTGCGTGAGCTGCGTCTGCCCCGTCCTGGCGATGCCGCCCCTGGCCAGACCGGCGTACCAAGGGACGAACCCGAGGAACATCGAGATCACCCCCACATACGCGAACCCGGCGAGCGCCTGGGGCGAGGGGTGGACGGGGGTGGTGAGGGAGAGTACGGCCGTCACCGGGACCGTGAGCGGCAGGGAGAGGACGAGGGCGTAGGAGATGACCTGCCAGCCGGGCGTCTCACGGGAGAGCCGGGCACCTTCGGTGTAGCCGACGGCCGCCGAGACCAGGGCGCCGAGCAGGAGGACGTCGGGCCAGGCGGCCGTGCCCTGCCCACGGGTGAGGGTGAAGGCGGTGATAGCGATGGCGCCTGCCGTACAGGCCGCCCAGAAGAGGGGGCGCGGGCGCTCGCCGGCGCGCACGACCGCGCAGACGGCGGTGGCGGCCGGGAGCAGGCCGATGACCACGGCGGAGTGGGCGGTGGTGGCGCCGAGGTCCAGCGCCAGGCTGCTGAAGATGGGAAACCCGAAGACCACACCGAGCGAGATCGCCGCGTAGGAGCGCCACTGGTGGCGGGGCGGGAGCAGGGGAAGACGGGCGGCTTTGAGGCAGATGAGCGCTATGACACCGGCGATCACGGCGCGGCCGATGGCGACCAGCCACGGGTCGAAGCCGCGCATCGCGTAGGCGGTGGCGGGAAAGGAGCCGGAAAAGGCGAGTACGCCGAGGAAGGCGAGGAGAGTGCCCTGGCCTCGTGGAGACCCCGGGGAAGCGACCACCGCTACTCTGTCGCCAACGATAGCGCTATTCTTATCCTTCATGGAACAGGATAGCAGTATCGCCCAAATCACCGCGATCCTGCGCCAAGAGCTCAGCCGTCTGCGGCCGGGAGACCGCCTCCCCTCCTCCAGAGAGCTCATGCGCCGCCACAACGTCAGCCCCGTGACGGTCTCGCGGGCCATCGGGCAGCTGGCGGCCGAGGGCCGGGTGGTCACCAAGCCGGGCATCGGGGCGTTCATCGCACAGCTGCCCGCGAGGCCCAACGAGCCGCCGGACTTCTCCTGGCAGACCGTCGCCCTGGGCGATCGGGTGGTCGATGAGAGCCCGGTGACCGCGCTGCTGACCCCGCCGCCCGAAGGCGTCATCCCGCTCACCGGCGGCTATCTCAACCCCGACCTCAGGCCCGACAAGCAGCTGGCCGCCGCGGCGGGGCGGGCGGTGCGCAGGCCGGGGGCGTGGGCGATGCCGCCGCTGAGCGGGCTGGCCGAGCTGCGCAGGTGGTTCGCGACGCAGGCCGGAGGCGACGTGACCGCGGCCGACGCGCTGATCGTCAGCGGCGGGCAGGCCGCGCTCACGCACGCCTTCAGGGCGCTGGCCGCCCCTGGGACGCCGGTCCTGGTCGAGACGCCGACCTACCCGGGCGCCCTGGCCGCGGCCAGGGCGGCGGGCCTGCGGGCGACGGCCGTGCCGATGGACCGGGACGGCGTACGGCCCGATCTGCTGGCCGAGGCGTTCGCCGTCACCGGCGCGCGGGTGTTCCTCTGCCAGCCCACCCTGCAGAATCCGACCGGCGCCACCCTCACCCACGAGCGCCGGGAACAGGTGCTCCAGGTGGCCAGAGCGGCGGGCGCGTTCGTGATCGAGGACGACTACGCCCGCTACCTCAGCGACCGGACGCCGCCGCCGATGGTGTCGATGGACGCGCACGGCACGGTCGTCTACATCTGCTCGCTCACCAAGATCCTCTCCCCGAGCGCGCGGGTCGCGGCCGTCATCGCGCGCGGTCCGGCCTCTCATCGGCTGCGGGCCAGTCAGCTGGTGGAGTCGTTCTTCGTGGCGCGTCCGCTGCAGGAGACCGTGCTGGAGTTCGTCGAGTCCCCCGGCTGGCGCCGGCACCTGGCGAACGTACGGAGCGAGATCCTGGTCCGCCGCGACACGCTCGCCGCCGAGCTGGCCGCGCGGCTGCCCGAGGCCGAGCTGCATCTGCTGCCGAAGGGCGGCATGCACCTGTGGGTCCGACTGCCAGCGGAAACCGATGAGAACGCCCTGGTCGAGGCCGCGAAACGCAACGGCGTGCTGGTGAGCCCCGGCAGGATCCACTACCCGTCGGAGCCGCCGGGACCCCGCCTGCGCGTCACGCACATCGCGGCCGCCCATCTGGCGGAGCTGGCCGAAGGGGTGCGGCGGCTGGCGCAGGCGCTGGCGAACACCTCGTAGTGCTCCATTGGCTCAGGCGCTGGCGAACACCTCGTAGTGCTCCACGGTCCGCTCCCTGTCGACCAGGAACGCGTCGTCCTCCGGATAGAAGACCGCCGCGCCCAGATCCTCGCCGGCGAACGCCCTGATCGCCTCCCACGACTCCCACATCGAGATCAGGAAGAACTCGGTCATGTCCCCGCTGGCGCGCCTGGTGAAGTAGGCGCCGCGGTTGCCCGGCGTCTCGGTGTAGCCGGGAAATCCGGTGCGCAGGAGGTAGTCCTCGTAGGCCGCGGCATCGGACTCCCGGGTCCAGCCCCGCCAGGTGCGAACGATCATGCGACCCATGATGGCGCAACCTGCTATTGCCGTACAGTGGTGACATGCTGGCGCCCGCGGAGCTCGTGCGCGACTTCGTGAACACCTACGCTCTCGATTCCGATGCCGACGAGCTGGCCTCACCCGCCGAGCTGGCCATCTGGCTCCGGGAGCGGGGTCTGATCGGCACGCGCGACCGCGCGACCGACGAGGACCTCACCGCCGCGCTCACCCTGCGGGAAGTCCTGCGGATGGGGTTAAGACGCGAAACTCCGGAGATGCCCGGACTGCTGGCCTTTCCGCTGCTGGTACGCGTCGGCGCCACCCCGGATCTGATCCCCGTCGAGGACGGTGTTCGGGGCGGTCTGGCCAGGATCGCCGCCGCCGTGACGGATCAGTCGTGGCACCGGCTGAAGGTCTGCGCCGAGAGCATGTGCCAGTGGGCGTTCATCGACTCCTCGAAGAACCGATCACGCTCGTGGTGTTCCATGCGGGTATGCGGCAACCGCACCAAAACGCGCGCCTACCGGGCGAGGAAGCAGGGTTCGCGTCATCTCCAAGGCTCAAACACCGATACGGTGTAACTCGTGCCTTGTGGCACGGACGGCAGGCGAAGGAGCGGGCCGAGATGGCAGACGTAGGCGTCCGGGCGGCCCGGCGCGAGGATGTGCTCCAGGTTGCGAACACTCAGATCCGCGCCTGGCGCTACGGCTATCGGGAGTTCCTCCCCGAGGGGCCGCTCGAGCAGATGACGGGGGCCGCGGCGGAGAAGATGTGGCTGCGGCAGTGGGACGAGGCGATCGTCGCCCCGCCCACACCCATGCACCGGGTGCTGGTGGCGGTGGAAACCATCCTCGACACCGAGGGCTTCCCGGCTCTAGGCGTGGGCGGCAGCGCCGCCCTGGCCACGCCGCGCGGCGGTGAGCGGGTGGTCGGCCTGGCCTCACACGCCCCCGCCGAAGACCCCGACCTCGATCCGACCATCGTCGCCGAGATGCTGACCCTGCTGGTCGATCCCGACTTCGTCCGGCGCGGGCATGGCAGCCGGCTGCTCAACGCCACCGTCGACCACCTGCGGGAGGACGGTTTCCGGCAGATCGTCACCTGGGTGTTCGCCGACAACTACGCGGTGCTGGGCTTCCTGGAGTCGGCCGGCTGGGGCGAGGACATGGCCGAGCGCGTGCTCGACATGGGGCGTCCCATCCGCATGGTCAGGCTCACCACCGACATCAGCTAGAGGATTCGTCGATATGGCAACCCCCGGCCAGTGGATCGCCGGCGCACGTCCCCGCACCCTGCCCAACGCCATCGTGCCCGTCATGGTCGGCACCGGCGTGGCGATCGGCGAGGACGGCTTCGTCTGGTGGCGCGCGATCGTCGCGCTGCTCGTGGCCCTGTCGCTGCAGATCGGCGTCAACTATGCCAACGACTACAGCGATGGCATCCGCGGCACCGATGACCAGCGGGTCGGCCCGATGCGCCTGGTCGGCTCGCGGGTGGCGACGCCGCCGCAGGTGCTCGCGGCCGCGCTCGGCTGCTTCGGCGTCGCCGCGGTGCTCGGGCTGATCCTGGTCCTGGCCACCCGCGCGTGGTGGGTCCTGCTCGTGGGCGCCGCCGCGATCGCCGCCGCCTGGTTCTACACCGGCGGCAAGTCTCCGTACGGCTACCGCGCGCTCGGCGAGGTGGCGGTGTTCACCTTCTTCGGCATCGTGCCCGTGGTCGGCACCGCGTACGTGCAGACCGAGCACCTGTCCTGGGCCGCTCTGGTGGCCTCGATCCCCGTCGGGCTCCTGTCGTGCTCCATGCTCGTCGTGAACAACCTGCGCGACGTGGCGACCGACGGCGAGTCCGGCAAGCGGACGCTGGCGGTCGTCTTGGGCGCGGCGCGCACTCGTACGCTGTACGCGACGTGCTTGATCGTGCCGTTCGTGATCGCCCTGGCCATGATCCTGGTCGCCCCCCTGGCCGCGGCGGCCGTACTCGCCGCGCCGCTGGCGATCGCGCCGGTCAAGACGGTCCTGAACGGCGCCGTCGGCCCGGCGCTGATCGGCGTCCTGCAGCAGACCGGCAAGCTGCAGCTGGCGTACGGCCTGCTGTTCACCCTCGGCCTCGCGATCACCCTGTAGCTCTGTAGTCGGTCACCGCGGTAAGCGGTCACCCTGTAGGCGGTTACCCGACGTGCGGGGGCCAGCGAGGGCCCCCGCACGCGCCATCAGCCTCAGCTCGCGGTGAGTCTCAGCCGCCGGTTGTCATGGTCGACCTCGGCGATCCGTACCGAAACACTCGACCCGACCTGTCGCTGCTCCGGCCCGACGAGCAGCCCGTGGATGCCGTCGGCGACCTCTATGAAGGCGCCGAACGGAAAGACACTGGCCACTCGCCCGTCGAGCACGTCACCGACGGCGTGCTGCGCGGTGAAGCCTTCCCAAGCACTGGACATGCGATCACCTCCTTCCTCTGCGATCTCCGCTTGGGGTACGCGAGAGGCGGCGGGCCACGGGCCCGCTCGGTGATCAAGGCGTGACCGGGCGCCCCGTCTCGTCATGGCACTTGGCCGACCCGGCAGTCACGGCTGCCACCCTACTCCGCTAGGGGACGGCCGTGAACAGCTCGTAGCTGTGACCGTTGGGATCACGAACGTAGACGCCACGGCCGCCGCCGAGGTGGTTGATCCTGCTGTCCCAGCCGTGGCCCGGGCCGGAGCCGTACGAGATCGACGGAGACTCCTGGAGGCGGCACAGCACCGCGTCGAAGGTGTCGTCGTCGATCAGGAACGCGTAGTGGCCCGGCTGGACCTGGTGCCGGTCGTCGAAGTCGAACGCCAGGTCGTCGTTGACCCTGACGGGCACGAACGGACCGGACGGCTCGGAGACCGGCAGCCCAAGCAGGTCGGCGAGGAACGTGGCGGCGGCCGTCTTGTCGGCCGCCGGAACGATCAGGTGGTTCAGAACGATGGACATGTCGCCTTCCCTCACGAGAGACAATATATGCGATTCGCACACACTATATGTGCATATCGCATCCATCCGGGGGTACAGTGTGGACATGAACGCGCACGGCGTTACCCCCGCTGACGGCGACGGCGGTCCCGCGCTCTTCCGGCTGGTGCGCTTCTGGTCGCGCCGGTGGATCAACAGCGCCTCGGAGGAGCAGACCGGGGAGACTCGCCACGTGCAGCACATCCTGGCCGTGGAGGCCGTCGACACCGGCAACGACGCCACCGAGGAGGCCACCGTCGGCACCGTGGCCCATCAGCTCGGTCTCGACCACTCCGGGGCCAGCCGCATCGTCAAGGACGCCACCAAGGCGGGCTACCTGGCCCGCGCGTCGTCGGAATACGACCGCCGGCGCGCGTCACTGCAGCTCACCGCGCATGGTGAGAATCTCCTGGCGGGCTCGCGCCAGTGGCAGCGCCGCGCCTTCGACGAGCTCACCGTGGGGTGGGACGACTACGACCGCCGGCAGTTCGCCTCATACCTGAAGCGACTGGCCGACGAGCTCGGGGTCTGACCCGCCATCATTCGACCTGCCACGACCGTCCGCATGACCACGCGCGGCGCCACCTCGATACCCAGCTCGCGTTCGTGCTCGACCAGCGCCCGCAGCTCCGGCCCCCACTCCGCCTCGGGCAGCACGGAGAAGCCGTGCCGCGCGTACCAGGGCGCGTTCCACGGCACGTCCCGGTAGGTCGTCAGTGTCACCGCGGCCGCGCCGCTCGCGGTCGCGTGGTCGCGCACCGCCGCGACGAGCCGCCCGCCGATCCCCTGCCGCATCCGCGACGGGTGTACGGCCAGCTGGTCCAGGTGCAGGTTGCCGTCGACCCAGCCGACCAGCGCGAACCCGGCAGGTGGCTCCCCTTCGACCAGCACGGCGGACGGATCCGTAACCTCTTCGATCATGGTCGTCCCCGGCGGGAAGACGATCCCCACCTGCTCGAACAGCCCGTCGGCCGCCAGCTCCACATCGACCAGTCCGGGCAGCTCCCCCGGCTCGACCCATCGCGCCATGCCGACACGGTCTCATGTTCGGCCTGCTCGCGCCCCTGGATATTAATGTGGTGAGCACAGGCTCGGCTGTGCGGAGCCGGGATCCCCTCCTCACGTCGTGCCCATGACCCGGGTCAGGTCGTGGGCATGACGTGTGTTCAGAGGTCGAGCAGCGGCTCCAGGCCGACGGTCAGACCGGGCAGCTCACGCACCCGGCGCACACCGAGCAGCACGCCCGGGGTGAACGACGAGCGGCTCATGGTGTCGTGCCTGATCGTGAGGATCTCCCCGTCACCGCCCAGCAGGACCTCCTGGTGGGCGATCAGCCCGCTCAGGCGTACGGCGTGGACATGGACTCCGCCGACGTCGGCGCCGCGCGCTCCGTCGAGCTCGGCGGAGGTGGCGTCGGGCATCGAGCCCATCCCGGCCTTGGCGCGCGCCTCCGCGACCAGCTCGGCCGTGCGGCGGGCGGTGCCGGACGGCGCGTCGGCCTTGTTGGGGTGGTGCAGCTCGACGATCTCAACGGAGTCGAAGTGCTTGGCCGCCATCTGGGCGAAGTGCATCATGAGCACGGCGGCGATGCCGAAGTTGGGGGCGATCAGGCAGTTGGTGCCGGGGAACTTGGCCAGCCACCCACGCACGGTGTCGAGCCGCTCGGCGCCGAAGCCGGTGGTGCCGACCACCGGGTGGATCCCGTGGGCAATCGCCCATTCGAGGTTGCCCATGACGACGTCGGGATGGGTGAAGTCGACGACCACCTCGGCGCCTTGGAGCCCTTCGATGGCGTCGTCCTTGTCGAGCGCCGCCACCAGCTCCAGGTCGGGGGCCGCCTCTACCGCCTTGCACACCTCGACGCCCACGCGACCGCGCGCGCCCAGCACACCTACCTTAATCACAGGTCAACCCTATACCTGCCGAAGCGCGCGGACCCTCCGGGAGGAAGGCCCCGCGCGCCTCGACAAGACGGTGGGGCAACATCAGGCGATGGCGCTGGAGAAGTCCTTGTCGCCGTACGGACCGATCACGGCGAGCGTGAGCGGCCGGTTGAGGACGTCGGCCGCGACCTCGGCGATCTCGTCCGGAGTGACGGCCTCGATTCTGGCCAGCACCTCGTCCACGGACAGCAGCTCGTCGTAGACCAGCTCGTTCTTCCCGATCCGCGACATGCGTGAGCCGGTGTCCTCCAGGCCGAGCACCAGCCCGCCCCGCATCTGCCCCTTGCCGCGCATGATCTCGTCGGCGTCGAGGCCGTCGTCGACCACCCTGACGACCTCGTCACGGCAGATCTTGAGCACGTCGTCGATCTTCGACGGCAGGCAGCCCACGTAGATACCGAACTGGCCGGTGTCGGCGTAGGCCGAGGTGTAGCTGTAGGCGGAGTAGGCCAGCCCGCGCTTCTCCCTGATCTCCTGGAAGAGGCGGGACGACATGCCGCCACCGAGCGCCGCGTTGAGCACGCCGAGGGCGAAGCGCCGGTCGTCCGTACGGGACATGCCGGTCGTACCGAGCACCAGGTTGGCCTGTTCGGTAGGACGGTCGAGCACCTTGACCCCCGACCGAGTCCGGGCGCCCGGCCCGCTCGTGCGGGGCGGGTCGGCCTCCAGCGGTCCGCCGAGCGCGCCCGCCCGCTCGTAGGCGCGCACGACCAGCTCGACGACGTCCTCGTGCCGGATGTTGCCGGCGACGGAGACGACCGTGCGGCGCGGCTCGTAGTGGTGCTGGTAGTAGTCGGCGATCCGGTCGCGGGGGAGCTCGTTGATCGACTCGACCGTGCCGAGGATGGGCCGCCCGATCGGCGAGTCTCCGTAGAGCGCCGCCGCGAACTGCTCGTGCACGACATCGGACGGGTCGTCGTCGTGCATGGCGATCTCTTCGAGGATCACCCCGCGTTCGGACTCGACGTCGTCGGGGGTGATCAGCGAGCTGGTCACCACGTCGGCGAGCACGTCCACCGCGACCGGCAGGTCCTCGTCGAGCACCCGGGCGTAGTAGCAGGTGTATTCCTTGGCGGTGAAGGCGTTGATCTCCCCGCCGATGCCCTCGATGGACGCCGAGATCTCCATGGTGTCGCGCGTGGGCGTGCCCTTGAAGAGCAGGTGTTCGAGGAAGTGGGTGGCCCCCATGTGCTGGGAGTCCTCATCACGCGAGCCGATGCCGACCCACATGCCGACCGCGACACTACGCACGGTCGGCATGGTCTCGGTCACCACGCGCAGCCCACCGGGAAGGACGGTGCGCCTTACCACCCCGGCCCCGTCACGGCCGGGGTGCAGCGTGGTGGTTCTCACGAGTTGCGGTCGTCTCCATCGGAACCGTCGGCGCGGGGCGCGCGCACCCGGGTGCGGGTACGGCGGGGACGGTCGTCGCGCGGCTTGTCGTCCGAGGCGGCGGCCGGCGCCTCGGCACCTTCGGAGGAGTCGGCCTCGCCCTTGGCCTCCTTCTCGGCGGCCTCCTTCTCGATGACCTCGACCGGGACCAGGGACAGCTTGCCCCGGCCGTCGATCTCGGCGATCTCGACCTGGACCTTCTCGCCGACGCTCATGACGTCTTCCACGTTCTCGATGCGCTTGCCGCCGTGCAGCTTGCGGATCTGGGAGACGTGGAGCAGGCCGTCCTTGCCGGGCATCAGCGAGACGAACGCGCCGAAGGCGGCGATCTTCACGACCGTGCCCAGGTAGCGCTCGCCGACCTCCGGCATGTGCGGGTTGGCGATGCCGTTGATCACCGTGCGAGCGGCCTCGGCCGACGGGCCGTCGGTGGCACCGATGTAGATGGTGCCGTCGTCCTCGATCGTGATCTCGGCGCCCGTGTCGTCCTGGATCTGGTTGATCATCTTGCCCTTCGGGCCGATGACTTCGCCGATCTTGTCCACGGGGACCTTGATGGTGATGATGCGCGGCGCGGTCGGGTTCATCTCCGCCGGAGAGTCGATCGCCTCCTGCATCACGTCGAGGATGGCCAGGCGGGCGCCCTTGGCCTGCTTCAGCGCGGCGGCCAGCACGGAGGCGGGGATGCCGTCGAGCTTGGTGTCGAGCTGGAGCGCGGTGATGACGTCCTTGGTGCCGGCGACCTTGAAGTCCATGTCGCCCATGGCGTCCTCGGCGCCGAGGATGTCGGTCAGCGTGACGTACTGGTCACCCTCGCCGATCAGGCCCATCGCGATGCCCGCGACCATCTCGCGCAGCGGCACACCGGCGTCGAGCAGCGCCATCGTGGAGGCGCAGACCGAGCCCATCGAGGTGGAGCCGTTGGAGCTCAGCGCCTCGGAGACCTGGCGGATGGCGTACGGGAACTCCTCGCGCGAGGGCAGGACCGGGATCAGCGCCCGCTCGGCCAGCGCGCCGTGACCGATCTCCCGGCGCTTGGGCGAGCCCACGCGGCCGGTCTCACCGGTGGAGTAGGGCGGGAAGTTGTAGTTGTGCATGTAGCGCTTGGTCCGCTCGGGGTTGAGCGTGTCGATGACCTGCTCCATGCGCAGCATGTTGAGGGTCGTGATGCCCAGGATCTGGGTCTCACCACGCTCGAACAGCGCCGAACCGTGCACCCGCGGCACCACGTGGACCTCGGCGGACAGCGCGCGGATGTCCTTGGTGCCGCGGCCGTCGATGCGCAGGCCCTCCTTGATGACCCGCTCGCGCATGAGCTTCTTCATCACCGAGCGGAAGGCGGCCGAGATCTCCTTCTCGCGGCCCTCGAACTCGGGGAGCAGCTTCTCGACGGCCAGCGCCTTGACCTTGTCGAGCTCGGTCTCGCGCTCCTTCTTGCCGGCGATGGTCAGCGCGGCGGCGAGCTCGGTCTTGACCGCGCTCTCCAGGGCGGCGTAGACGTCCTCCTGGTAGTCGAGGAAGACGGCGTATTCGGCGGTCTCCTTCGCCGCGACCTGCGCGACCCGCGACTGCGCCTCGCACAGCACCTTGATGAACGGCTTGGCGGCCTCAAGGCCCTGCGCGATCGTCTCCTCGTTGGGCGCGACGGCGCCCTCGGCGATCAGCTTCAGCGTGTCCTTGGTGGACTCGGCCTCGACCATCATGATCGCGACGTCGCCGTCGGCGAGCACCCGCCCGGCCACGACCATGTCGAACGTGGCGCGCTCGAGCTCGTGGTGCGTCGGGAAGGCGACCCACTGGCCGTCGATCAGCGCGACGCGGACGCCGCCGATCGGGCCGGAGAACGGCAGCCCGGCGAGCTGCGTCGACAGCGAGGCCGCGTTGATGGCGACCACGTCGTAGAGGTGGTCGGGGTTGAGGGACATGACCGTGGCGACGACCTGGACCTCGTTGCGCAGCCCCTTGACGAACGACGGGCGCAGCGGCCGGTCGATCAGGCGGCAGGTGAGGATGGCGTCCTCGGAGGGACGGCCCTCACGGCGGAAGAACGAGCCGGGGATGCGGCCTGCGGCGTACATGCGCTCCTCGACGTCCACCGTCAGCGGGAAGAAGTCGAGGTTTTCCTTGGGCGACTTCGAGGCGGTGGTCGCGGACAGGACCATCGTGTCGTTGTCGAGATAGGCGACGGCGGAACCCGCCGCCTGGCGCGCCAGACGACCGGTCTCGAACCGGATCGTGCGTGTGCCGAATGAGCCGTTGTCTATGACGGCTTCAGCGGTGTGGACACCCTCCACGGGGGACCTCCTTGGTCAGTCGGTCTCCCGCGCCCTCTTTCTCACCGGCACCCTCGTTAGGTGCAGCGCCGGTCTTCGATCGAAGCGCCCGGTCAGAACTGTCACTGTTACCGGAAGCCACTACCGAGGACCGGCCCGCATGCGTCGCGGGTCGCTTGGTGCTTGTGCGGACGCGGGGGCTCTTAAGTGTGTCTCGGATATTCAGTTGTACGGCGCTCGACGCGCCGGTCTTGCATTGAGACCGCTGGTCTCAATGAGAAGGGAGCGACGCGTACGCCGCTCCCTCTCACTCTATCGGCGCAGGCCGAGGCGCTCGATGAGCGCACGGTAACGCGCGATGTCGACCTTCTGCAGGTACTTCAGCAGGCGGCGCCGGCGCCCGACGAGCAGGAGCAGGCCACGACGGCTGTGGTGGTCGTGCTTGTGCGTCTTCAGGTGCTCGGTCAGCTCGCTGATGCGCTTGCTGAGCAGCGCGATCTGCACCTCGGGCGACCCGGTGTCGCCGTCGGCCGTCGCGTATTCAGCGATGATGGTCTTCTTGGCAGCGGTGTCGAGGGACACGGCTCTCCTTTGAGCTACAGGCACGCGCGAATAGATAAATGATGCGAGCGACCGTGCGTGCCTACAGTCGCCGCGGCGAAGGCCGTCAGAGCAGCGCGCAGCGCCGCCGTCACTGGACCGACATGCAAGGTTACCATCGCGGTCAAGCGCCGCGTCATCAATCCTCAGCCCGAGGTCAGCCGCCGGGCCTGGTCGACGTCGGTGTGGATCTGGGCGATGAGCTCCTCGATCGAGTCGAACCGGGTGTTTCCCCGCAGTCTCGCGGCGAAGTCTACCGCCACGTGCACGCCGTACAGCTCCAGGTCATCGCGGTCCAGCGCGTACGCCTCGACCGTGCGCGGGACCCCTTCGAAGGTGGGGTTGGTGCCGACGGAGATGGCGGCGGGCCAGCGCTCGCCCGCGTAGAGGGCGGGCAGGTTGGCGACGGGCACGCACTCCAGCCAGCCCGCGTAGACCCCGTCGGCGGGGATGGCCGTGTGAGGCGGCGTCTCGACGTTGGCGGTGGGGAAGCCGAGCTGGCGACCGCGCTGGTAGCCGCGCACGACCACGCCCTCCACCCGGTGCGGGCGGCCCAGGCCGGCCGTGGCGCCCTCGACGTCACCGGCCGTCAGCCGGCCGCGGATCTCGGTTGAGGAGACCCCGTCGAGCAGCGGGACCACCTCGACGGCGAAGTCGTACTTCTCGCCGAGCGCGACCAGGGTCTCGGTGGTGCCGGCCGCACGGTGGCCGAAGGTGAAGTTCGCCCCCACCACGACCACGGCGGCCCGCAGCCGGTCGGCCAGGATCGACTGGGCGAACTCGCCGGGGCTCATCCTGGACAGCTCCAGCGTGAACTCCTCGACGCACACCTCGCCCACGCCGAGCCCGGTCAGCAGCTCCGACCTGCGCCTCGGAGTGGTCAGGCGGGCCGGGTGGGACCCGGGCCGGACGACCTCGGCGGGGTGCGGCTCGAAGACGACCGCGACGCCGCGCAGACCGCGCTCCCGGGCGGCGGCCACGGCCCGCTCGACCACCTGTTGGTGCCCGCGGTGCACGCCGTCGAACACGCCGATCGTGACGGCGGACCTTTCCGAACCCTGCACGCCCGGCCCCATTCGCTTGTGGCGGATCAATCCTCCACCAGCCTGCCATGCGGCGCCGCGTCACCTCCAATCGAGGGGGTACGATCGGCCGCACCATGCCTCGATACGCACTTCTCATCCTGCCTGCCTTCAACCGTGTCTACGGTGAGAGCTCGGTCCGCCTGACCCTCGCCGAGCTGGCCTTCTTCGGCCGGCGGGCCCTGGAGACCGAGGTGTCGGACCTCGGGGAGAGCGTGATCGGCGGCCTGCCGTACGTGAGCTTCGAGACGGCCGCGCCGCTCGGCGCCGGTGACGTCGCGCTGCTGTCCAACCTCTCCTCGGTCTACGCGCTCTACGGGATCGAGGGCGAGCTGCTGCGGCCGCTCACCGTGGCGCCGCTCGACCGGCTCAGCAGCGATCTGATCACGATCCAGAAATACGCCGGCAAGACGAACGAGCACTTCACCAAGCTGCTGCTGAACGTCACGGTGCTGGCGAGCGACCGGCGGCTGGACGAGCGGTTGTCGGTGTTCGACCCGCTGTGCGGGCGTGGCACCACGCTCAACCAGGCCCTCATGTACGGATATGACGCCTATGGGGCTGATGTCGACAGCAAGGACTTCGAGGCGTACACCGGCTTCCTCAAGACCTGGCTGAAGAACAAGCGGTTCAAGCACACCGCCGAGACCGTGCCCGTACGCCGCGAGCGGGCGCTGGTCGGCCGGCGACTGAACATCTCCTTCAGCCGGTCGAAGGAGGAGTTCAAGTCCGGCGACACGCAGCGCGTCTCCGTGGTCAACGCCGACACCCTGCGCAGCCGTGAGTTCTTCAAGCCGCGTTCCTTCGACGTCGTGGTGACCGACGCCCCCTATGGCGTGCAGCACGGCAGCAGGGGCGGCGGCGGTGGGCTGTCGCGCAGCCCCCTGGAGCTCATCAGGAAGGCCGCGCCCGTCTGGGCGGAGCTGCTGCGGCCCGGCGGCGCCCTCGGCATCTCGTGGAACACCTATGGCGGCACTCGCGACGACCTGGCCGAGATTCTCGCCAAGGCGGGGCTCGACGTGGTCGATCTGCCCGACTTCGAGCACTGGGTCGACCAGGCGATCGTCCGCGACATCATGGTGGCCCGCAAGCCATAAGAGGTCGGACCTCTCCCCCGCTTCCGACAGCTCACATCACAACTCTTGACGAGAAGTGTGACAAGTGATCCTATGAATCCTGATAGGAAAGTTTCCTAATCGGGAGGAACGATGCGATTAGTCACCACGGGCGCGCTAGCGATCGGATTACTCGTCCCAGCCCTGCCCGCCGCGGCCGACCCTGTGGAGTCGGGACCTTGGACCTCATACGAGCCGACGTTCACCGTCCAGGAGCGGGGTTGCGGTGACGTCAACGACCTGACCTTCAAGCTGAGCTGCTCCACCGGCAGCGGCGACCAGCGGGCCGAGCGGCGCTACGCCACCTACTCCAGCGGCACCCGCCAGTTCGAGGGCTACTTCAAGATCACCAGTCTGGAAGGCACCCGCATCAGCCTGAAGCAGACCTTCAAGACGACCGGCCCGTTCTTCATGCTCGCCGTCGAACGCGGCGGCCGGCTCTACTCCGTGCACGGCGGCGACACCATCGCCACCGGCGCCACGATCGGCACGACGGTCCGCGTCAACACCGTTCACGTGGTCGGCAGCACCCATCGGACCTACATCAACGGGTCGCTGAAGCACACCGTGTCGAGTGAGAGCGGCAGCTTCTACGACAAGTTCGGCGCCTACCGGACGGGCAGCGGCAAGGGGCCCGCCACGGTCGAGTGGAGCGGCGTCCAGTTCTGGCGCAAGTAGCGGCGATGAGAGCAGCGGCGATAGGAGCAGCTCTGGTGGTCTTGCTCCTGCTGACGGCCGCCTGCTCGGCGCCCCGGCAGACGCCGGTCCGCCTGACGGCCACCCTCGTGTCGCCGACCGACATCACGCTGAACTGGGAGGGCCGCGAGCCGGACGCCTCCGGGCACGTCCTGGAGTTCGCCACCGAGCCACAGGGGCCGTACACGATCCTGGGGTTCCTGCCGCCGGAGCAGAGCACGTACACGCATCCCGATCTGATCCCGCGCACGTCGTTCTACTACCGGTTGCGGCCCTACTACGGCCAGGCCTCCGCGCCGGTGGACGTGGCGCTGGGCGGCGGCCCGTACGCCAAGCCGCAGCCCGGCTGGTCGGCGCCACGGACGATCCCCGGCGGCCCGAAAGGGGCGCGGCCGGTCAGGAGCGAGGGGGCGGCGCCGTCGGATCTGCGGGCCATCGTGACGCAGGCCGACGGCGTGGCGTTCCGGTGGACCGACCGGACCTCCGACGAGGAGGGCTTCCTGCTGGAGGACCGCCCGTCGGGCCGGCCGGACTTCCGGGTCGTCGCCGCCCTCGATCCGGACGTCAACGCCTTCGGCCTGGTCACGCTGCCCGAGGAGAGCCGCGCGTCCTACCGGGTGCGCGCCTTCCGCTACGGGCCGCCGTCGAACCTCGCCCATCAGACCACTGGTGGGTCCTAGGAAATGAAGACGGCCAGGGGCTTGGCGATGCGGCCCTGCTCCTCCACCAGCGCGAGCAGCTCGCCCTCCGGCCCGAACACGCCGATCGGACCCTTGCCGTGCCCCGCGGCGGGCAACCGTCCGCCGTGGCTGACGACCCTGGCCTCCTCGGCGGTGAGGTCCCAGCGCGGGAATGCCGCCGACACCGCCTCCCCGATGGGCAGGACCACGCATTCCTCGGCCAGCCGGTCGATGGTCCTGGCCCGCGACAGGTCGTACGGGCCGACCCGGGTGCGGCGCAGCGCCGTCAGGTGCCCGCCGACGCCGAGCCCGGCCCCCAGGTCACGGGCCAGGGCCCGGATGTAGGTGCCGCTGGAGCAGGTCACCACCGCGTCGATGTCCATCACGTCGTCGTGCGCCCTGATGTCCAGCACGGAGAACTCCCGCACGGTCACCGGCCGCGCGGCCAGCTCGACCTCCTCGCCCGCCCGAGCCAGCTTGTACGCCCGCTGCCCCCCGACCTTGATGGCGCTGACCTGCGGCGGGGTCTGCATGATCTCGCCGGTGAGCGCCGCGATGCCCTTCTCGACCTCGGCGGGGCGCACCTCGGTCGCCGGGGCCGTCGAAATGACCTCGCCCTCGGCGTCATCGGTGTTGGTGGTCACGCCGAGCCGGATCGTGGCCTCGTAGACCTTCTCCGTCAGCGCCAGGTGCCCGAGCAGCCGGGTCGCCTTCTCCACGCCGACCACGAGCACGCCCGTCGCCATGGGGTCGAGAGTGCCCGCGTGGCCCACCCGCCGGGTGCCGGCCAGCCGCCGCATCTTGGCCACCACGTCGTGGGACGTCCACTCGGCCGGCTTGTCCACGATGATCAAGCCGCTCTCGGCCATCAAGTCTCTCCGTCTCGACTCGGCAGCAGCGCGCGGAACGCCGCGATGGTGTCCTCGACGCTGAGGTGCGAGGTGAATCCGGCCGCGTTGTGATGACCGCCGCCGCCCAGCACGGCGCAGATCGCGCCGACGTCGACCGTGCCCTTGGACCGGCTCGACACCTGCCAGGCTCCCTGGTCGTCCTCCTTGAGCACCACCGCCACCTCGGCCTCGTCCGTGCGCCGCACGATGTCGATGAGGCCCTCCAGCTCGGTGTACGGCAGGCCGTACGCGGCCCGGTCGACCCGGGGCACGTACGTCCAGACCAGGCCGTCCTCCAGTGACACCCGCTCAAGCGCGGCGGCCAGCACCTTGAGGTAGCCGAACGGAGACCGGTCCCACAGCTCGCGGGCGATCTCGTCGGTACGCAGCCCGGTGGCGACCAGCCGGGCGGCCATCTGGTGCACCTCTGGCGTGGTCGAAGCGTGGCGGAACGAACCGGTGTCGGTCACCAGCCCGGCGTACAGGCAGGTGGCGATGTCACGGTCCAGGCTGCCGCCGAGCCGGTAGATCAGCTGCTCGGCCAGCACGGCCGTCGCGGCGACGTGCGGGTCGATGAGGCTGAGCGTGCCGAACCCGGTGTTGGACAGGTGATGATCGACCACGATGACCTCGTGGGCCTTGGCCGTGTTGGGGCCCAGCAGGCCCAGCCGGTCGGGGGTCGAGGAGTCGAAGGTGATCATCAGCTCCGGCTCCGCCGGAAAGTCCGCCGGCGGCACGAGCAGGTCCTGGCCGGGCAGGAAGCGCAGCAGGCGCGGCACGTCGAACTGCCGGTCGCCGAAGGAGGCGACGACCCGCTTGCCCTGGGCCCGCAGGACGGAGCCGGTGGCCAGCATCGAGCCGAGCGCGTCGCCGTCGGGTGACACGTGGCAGGCCAGCGCGATCTCGTCGGCCTTGCCGATCAGGTCGAGCGCGCGCCGCCAGGCGGGCTCGGGGATCACCGAGCCGGACGGCGGCAGCGCGCCGTCCGCGCCGGTGAGCGGCGGAGCCTGAAGACGACCCTGCCCCCCAGCGCCCGAACCTGAGGCGTCGGGATTCGACGAGCCCGGATCTGCAGCGTCGGAACCCGACGCGCCCGCACCCATTCGGGGCGGGCGATCGGTTCTGTCGCGCACGTCGGGCGTCACGTCGCCGGCTGCCCGTCCTCGTCAGGCTTGCCGAGGAGGTCCGGCTCGTCGTCCTCCTCCGGCTTGCGGTAGGGGTCGGGGTCGCCGGCGTAGGTCGCGCCCTCGGCCTTGCGCGCCACCTCGGCGTCCCTGGCCTTGGCGGCGTTGATCAGATCGTCGAGTTGGCGCGCGCTGTCGGGCAGCGGGTCGTGCTTGAACTCCAGCGTCGGAGTGAAGCGGACACCGGTCTGGCGGCCCACCTCGGAGCGGATGATGCCTCTCGCGCTGTCGAGGGCGGCCGCAGTGTCGGCCCGCTCGGCATCGGAGCCGAACACCGTGTAGAAGACCGTGGCCTCACGCAGGTCGGCGGTGATGCGCGTGTCGGTCACGGTGACGAAGCCCAGGCGCGGGTCCTTGATCCGGCGCTCCAGCATCTCGGCGACGATCTGCTGGATGCGGTCGGCGAGCTTGCGCGCTCGTGCTGCATCCACCATGTTCGCTCCCCCTCACGCACGACCCGGAGGCCGTGCAGTCGTTCAGTCTTCGTCGTTGTAGAGCCGATGTCTCGCCGACAGCAGCTCGATCTCAGGGCGGAAAGCCACCATGCGCTCGCAGGCGTCCAATACCTCTTGGCAGTTGCCCGCCGAGCCCGAGACTACGGCGATGCCGACCTCCGCCCGGCGGTGCAGGTCGAGGTGACCGGTCTCGGCCACCGCGACACCGGGAAAACGCCTGTGCAGCTCGGCGACCAGCGGTCGCACGACGGAACGCTTCTGCTTCAGCGAATGTACGTCGCCGAGCAGGATGTCCAGGGTCAGAGCACCCACATACATCGTTGGCAACCACCGCTTGTCCTGGTGTGTGAAGCGCACCCCGGCCCCGCTGCGGTGGAAAGCGGGCCCGGGCGTGCGAGAGGCGCCCGGCGGATGGTCCGCCGGGCGCCCGGCCGCGTGTTACGCGCGCGGCTTCTCCCGCATCTCGAACGTCTCGATGACGTCGTCGATCCGGATGTCGTTGTAGCCGACCCCGATGCCACACTCGAAGCCCTCGCGGACCTCGGTCGCGTCGTCCTTGAAGCGACGCAGCGACGAAACGGTCAGGTTGTCGGCGATGACGACGCCATCGCGGATGATCCGGGCCTTGCTGTTGCGCACGATCGTGCCGGAGCGGACCAGCGAACCGGCGACGTTGCCGATCCTCGGCACCTTGAAGACCTCGCGGACTTCGGCGGTGCCCATCTGGACCTCTTCGAACTCGGGCTTGAGCATGCCCTTGAGCGCCGCTTCGATCTCCTCGATCGCCTGGTAGATGACCGAGTAGTAGCGGATGTCGACGCCCTCGCGCTCGGCCAGGTCGCGCGCCCGGGGCTCAGGCCGGACGTTGAAGCCGATGATGACCGCGTTGTCGTCGGCGACGGCCAGGTTGACGTCGTACTCGGTGATCGCACCGACGGCGCGGTGCAGGACACGGAGCCTGACCTCGTCGCCGACATCGATCTTGAGCAGAGCGTCTTCCAGGGCCTCCACCGAACCGGACACGTCACCCTTGATGATGAGCTTGAGCTCGTCGACGCGACCCTTCTCGAGGTTGCTGAACAGCTCCTCAAGGGTCAGGCGGCGGCTCGACCTCGCCATGTCGGCGCTGCGCTTGCGCGCCGCGCGCTGCTGGGCGATCTGACGGGCCATCCGGTCGTCGGTGACGACGATGAAGTTGTCACCCGCGCCCGGCACCGCCGTCAGACCCATGACCAGGACCGGACGGGACGGCGTGGCCTCTTCGACCAGGTCGCCGTTGTCGTCGAGCATCGCCCGGACGCGGCCGTAGGCCTCGCCACAGACGATGGAGTCGCCGACGCGCAGCGTGCCGCGCTGGACCAGGACGGTCGCGGTCGGGCCGCGGCCCTTGTCGAGGTGAGCCTCGATCGCGATGCCCTGAGCGTCCATCGCCGGGTTGGCGCGCAGGTCGAGCTCGGCGTCCGCGGTGAGCAGGATGGCCTCGAGCAGCTGCTCGATGCCGGTCCCGTTCTTGGCGGAGATGTCGACGAACAGCGTCGAGCCACCGAACTCCTCCGCCACCAGGCCGTACTCGGTGAGCTGGGCACGGACCTTGTTGGGGTCGGCGCCCTCCTTGTCGACCTTGTTGACCGCGACCACGATCGGCACGTCGGCCGCCTGGGCGTGGTTGAGCGCCTCGATCGTCTGCGGCTTCACGCCGTCGTCGGCCGCGACCACCAGCACCGCGATGTCGGTCGCCTTGGCACCACGGGCACGCATGGCGGTGAACGCCTCGTGACCCGGGGTGTCGATGAAGGTGACCTTGCGCTCTTCGCCCTCGTGCTCGGTGGCGACCTGGTAAGCGCCGATGTGCTGGGTGATGCCACCCGCCTCGCGCGCCACCACGTTGGTCTTGCGGATGGCGTCGAGCAGCTTGGTCTTACCGTGGTCGACGTGACCCATGACGGTCACGACCGGCGGACGCGCGGCCAGGTCGGCCTCGTCGCCCTCGTCCTCGCCGAACTCGATGTCGAAGGCCTCGAGAAGCTCGCGGTCCTCCTCCTCCGGGCTGACGACCTGGATGTTGTAGTCGAGCTCGGAGCCGAGCAGCTGCAGCGTCTCCTCGTTGACCGACTGGGTGGCGGTCACCATCTCGCCGAGGTGCAGCATGATCTGCACCAGCGAGGCGGGATTGGCACCGATCCGGTCGGCGAAGTCGGACAGCGACGCACCGCGCGGAAGGCGGATCGTCGCACCGTTGCCGCGAGCGACCTGCACGCCGCCGATCGCCGGGGCCGACATGTTGTCGAACTCCTGGCGTCTCTGGCGCTTGGACTTGCGGCCACGCGTAGGACGGCCACCGGGACGCCCGAACGCGCCCGCCGTGCCACCACCGCGGCCACGGCCGCCGCCACCGGGACGACCGGCGAAACCGCCGCCACCACCGGGACCACCGGTGCTCGTGCCCGGACGACCGGCGCCACCGCCGCCACCGGGGCGACCGGCGAAACCGCCGCCACCACCGGGACGACCGCCGCCGCCACCGCCGCCAGGACGGCCACCGCCGCCACCGCCGCCGGGACGACCGCCGCCACCACCGGGACGGCCACCTCCGCCGCCACCGCCGGGACCGGCGGGACGACCCTGAGGCATCATCATCGGGTTGGGACGCGGACCGCCGGGACGGGGACCGCCCGCACCGGGACCGGGACGCGGGCCGGCCGCACCGGGCGGACCAGGACGCGGACCGGCCGCACCGGGCCTGCCGTCGCCGCCACGACCCTGCGGGGGACGCGGGGCCGCGCCGTCGCGCGGCGGACCGTCACGACGCTCGCGCTGGCCGGGACCGGTGCCGCCACCATCGCGGTTGGCACCGGGACGCGGCGGCCGGGACTGGCCCATGCCGCTGGCGTTGGACGAGAACGGGTTGTTGCCCGGACGCGGGCCGCGCGGACCCGGCTTGGGACCGGGACCCGGACGAGGACCGCCACCGGAGGGGGAACGGTCGGACGGGCCACGATCGGACGGACCACGGTCGGAACGCGGAGCCGCCGGGCCACCGCCACCGGAGGGCGCGCCGGAACGCGCCGCGGGGCCGGGCTTGGGACCCGGACGGGCGGCGGGACCGGGACGCGGACCCGGCGTGGGGGCGCCCGGAGCGGGCGCGGGACGGGTGCCGCTGTCGAAACGCGCCTGCGGAGCGCCGGAGGTGTCGGCACGCTCGGGCTCAGGCTGCGGCTGGTGCGGCATCGGCACCGGCGGGCGCGGCTGACCGCCGCCCGCGGGACCTGCCGGACCCGGACGCGGACCAGGCCTGGGACCCGGACCCGGACGCGGAGCTGATGTTGGGGTCGGCGCCTCCGCGACGCCGTTACCGGCCAGGCTGTCCGCCGGCCGGGGAGCAGCCCTTGGCGGCTGCGGCTTGGACGACGAACCGCCGCCCCTCGAGGACCCACCCTTGGATGCGCCCAATGCTTCGGTGAGCCTGCGGACCACCGGCGCCTCGATGGTGGAGGACGCCGAACGGACGAACTCCCCCATCTCCTGGAGCTTGGCCATGACGACCTTGCTCTCTACGCCGAACTCCTTAGCGAGCTCGTATACCCGGACCTTCGCCACTGCACTCCCTTACTCGGCCCGGGAGGCTGGCTGTGCCGTCCGGACCGTCGCTACCTTGACATCTTCATCGCCGCGTGCTCATCAGGCGCTCATAGCAATCTGACTCCGCCCATCAACTCGGCGTCCTACATGACATTTCTTGGTTCCCCTTCTCCAGGTGCACCCGCACGCGCGAGACGTCAAGCGGCCCCGGCACGCGGAACGCGCGCGGAAACGCTCGGCGACGCTCGGCAAGCTCCAGACACTTCTCGGACGGATGCAGTGACGCACCTCGACCAGGAAGCCGTCCTCGCAGGTCAGGGATCACGTGATCCTCGACCCGCACCAAGCGGAGCAGGTCGGACTTAGCCGTACGGACCCTGCAGCCCACACAGGTGCGCTGTGGAGCCGCGTAGCCACCATATTCCAGCTTACCGTGTTGACGCATCTACGGAACCGGCAGCATCCTCGGCCTGGGTGTCAGGCCTGATGTCAATCCGCCATCCAGTGAGCCTCGCGGCAAGCCGGGCGTTCTGTCCCTCTTTGCCGATGGCCAGGGAGAGCTGGTAGTCGGGCACGGTCACCCGCGCGACCCGGCCTTCGAGATCGAGGACCTCAACGTGAGAAACGCGGGCCGGCGACAGGGCATTCCCCACGAACTCGCCGGGGTCCTCGGACCAGTCGATGATGTCGATCTTCTCGCCGTGCAGCTCGGTCATCACGTTGCGCACGCGCGAGCCCATCGGGCCGATGCACGCGCCCTTGGCGTTGACGCCCTGCCTGCGCGACCTGACCGCGATCTTCGTGCGGTGACCGGCCTCGCGGGCCACGGCGGCGATCTCCACCGTGCCGTCGGCGATCTCCGGCACCTCCAGCGCGAAGAGCTTCTTGACCAGGCCCGGATGGGTACGCGACAGCGTGACCGAGGGGCCCTTGTGGCCCTTCTTCACCTGCACCACGTAGGCGCGGATGCGCTCGCCGTGCACGTAGTCCTCGCCGGGCACCTGCTCGTTGTGCGGCAGGACGGCCTCGATCTTGCCGAGGTCGACCAGCACCACGCGCGGGTCCTTGCCCTGCTGGATCACACCGGAGACCAGCTCGCCCTCGCGGCTGGCGAACTCGCCGAAGTTGATCTCGTCCTCGGCGTCGCGCAGCTGCTGCAGGATGACCTGCTTGGCGGTGGTCGCCGCGATTCTGCTGAAGTTGCCCGGCGTATCGTCGAACTCCCTGACGATCTCGCCCTCGTCGTCGATCTCGGCGGCGAAGATGGTCACGTGCCCGCTCGTCCTGTCGAGCTCCGCGCGCGCCTTGGGCGCGGCACCCTCGGTGCGGAAGTAGGCGATCAGCAACGCGTCTTCGATCGCCTTGACGACCAGGTCGAAGGAGATGTCCTTCTCCCGCTCCAGGCTGCGCAGGACGCTCATGTCGATGTCCACGAGGCTTTCCCCTTAGCCTTCGTCGCCGTCGACGTCTTCGTCGTCGAACCGGCGGAACTCCACCTGCACCCGTCCGCGGGCCAGGTCCTGATAGTCGAATCGGCGCCCGGCGCCGTCGACGTCGAGCTCGACGCCGCTCTCGTCCGCGGAGCGCACGCGGCCCTCCACCACGGAACCATCTCTCATCTCGGCCTTCACCAGCCGCTTGGCCGCGCGCCGCCAGTGACGCGGCTCGGTCAGCGGGCGGTCGACGCCCGGCGAGGAGACCTCCAGCGTGTAGGCCGACTGGCCCATCGCGTCGGCGTCGTCGAGCGCCGCGGAGACGGCCTGGCTGACGTCGGCCACGTCGTCGAGGCTCACGCCGCCGTCGCGGTCGACGATCACACGCAGCAGCCGGCGCTTGCCGGCCTGGGTGACCGTGACGTCCTCCAGATCGAGGCCCTCCGCGCCGACGACGGGCTCAAGGAGCTTCATCAGGTGGTCGCGGGGTGATGCGCTGCCCATATCGACCTCCCTATTGTCATGTCTCAGCCGGGCGGACCTCGCCTCTGGCTCTCAAGTCGCCTGGCCGCTCAGCCAGCTACGACAGTTGACACCCTATCTGTACGAGGGCACGAAGAGAGCGCCACTCGGCACGTGCGAATGGCGAGCGTCGCCTGACACGGGGAGCGAGCGCAAGACCGTACGATGCTATCTGCGTTCCGTTTACAGGAGGTCCCTGCCCGTGCGCCCGCGTTCTCTGTCACGGCGAGCCGTGCTGGCGGGCGGAGCGGCCGCCGCGGCCCTGTCGGGATGCGACGCGTCCGACACCCCCCAGCCGTCGCCCACCCCGTCGGATGATCCTGAGCGAGTGCTGCTGCGGCAGCTGATCGCCGACAAGGAACACACGATCGCCCTCTACTCCGCGCTGATCACGGGCGGCGCGACCAAGCTGACGCCGTTCCGTGACCGCCATCAAGCTCACCTCGACGAGTTGCGCAAACGCCTGCCCGGCGGGCCCGCCCCATCCTCTTCCGCCCCCGCGCCCAAGACGCCCGCTCCCGTGCCCAAGACGTCGGTGTCGCGGCTGCGCGAGGCCGAGCGCCGGTCGGCGGCGCTGCGCGTCCGCCAGCTCGCCGGCGTCTCGCCGCAGCTGGCCCAGCTCATCGCCGCCATCGGCGCCTGCGAGGCCGCCCACGCCCTGGCCCTGCCGAGGTCGACGTGACACCGGCCGATGTGGAGAAGCTGCGCAAGGCGCTGTCGGCCGAGCATGCCGCCGTCTTCGCGTACGGGCTGATCGGCGCGCGCACCACGGGCTCGCTGCGGTCACGGGTCACGACCGCCTTCGACGCCCATCGAGCCAGACGCGACCAGTTGCGCACCGCCATCACCACCCGGGGCGGCACGCCGACCGAGCCGGAGGGCGGCTACGCCCTGCCGATCGTGCCGTCCACGGCGGCGCAGGCGGTCCAGCTCGCGGTCCAGGTGGAGGCCGGCATCACGGCCGCCTACCTGGAGCTGGTGGCGTCGGACGACGCGTCGCTGCGCCGGTACGCGGCGCTGGCCATGCAGGAGTCGGTGGCCCGCTCCTACTCCTTCCGTCCTGCGATCACCACGGCCTTTCCCGGCATGTCGGGGCCTACCGGCTGAGAGCGCCCACCGTCCACACGACCGTCTCGATCCCTGTGACGGTCCGTGGTGACTGAGGTCCTTTGGGAGGAGCCCCCTGCGGGGGCGAGGAAGCGGATGCGAGCGGTTCAGCGGTAGAGCACCGTCAGTAGGTCGCTGCCCAGGCGTTCGATCGCCTCGGCGTCGAGTTGGTAGTAGACGACCGAGCCCCTCCGGTGCACGTGCACCAGCGCCGCCTCCCTCAGGTGGCGTAGGTGTCTTGAGACCTGGGGGGCGGTCATGCCCAGTTGGTTGGCGAGTTCCGAGGTGGCCACCGGGTTGCGCAGGATGGCGTAGCAGAGCTTGAGGCGGGTCGGGTGCTGGAGGACGGCCAGTCGTTGCCGGGCGGTCTCCAGGGAGACCCCGGCGGAGGTGCCCACGCCGTACTGGATGACCACGGGGTAGCCCGGGTAGTGCTTGACCACGAAGTGCGGGCGGCCGTACAGGCTGGGTACGAGCAGGCAGGGCCGGTCGGCGCCGATGCGGGCGGTGGCGTTGTAGAGCTTGTCCAGGACGATTCGACGCCCGCCCTCGACGGCCGTGGCGGTGGGGAAGTCGGCCAGCGCCATGGGGCCGTGCACCGCGATCGCCCGCTCGCGCACCGCGGCCTCGGCGGCCAGCGCCGTACGCAGGCCCGGCCAGTCCGCCTCGAAGGCCGCGGCGGCGAAGTCGGCCAGGAAGCCGGTCAGTTCGCGCCTGAAGCCCCAGGGGTCGTTCTGCACTCGGGTGCCCAGCTCCACCCGGCTGGAGGAGATCAGTCTGAGGCGCTGGAGCACGTCGCCGCCGACGCCGGCGCTGTTCTTGCCGATGAGCGCCTGGAGGGTCATGGAGGTGAAGTCGCCGATCGGCAGCGCCTCGATCTCGGCCAGCTCGTCTTCGAGCGTCCTGGACCGGCCGGCGGACAGTGGCAGCAGGTAGCGGGCCCGGAAGGCGCTCCACAGGGGCGCCCACGCCGTCGCCCTGGCCAGCAGGTCCTCGTCGGCCTCCGTATGGACCCTGGCCACCCAGCGGGCCGCCGCGGGGTGGTGTCCGGGCTCGTCGAGCGCGTGCAGGCAGGCGCAGAGCTCGGCCAGCGGGGAGACGCCCATGGTGATCGAGGCCGGGTCGGTGGAGGACAGGAGGAGCGTGACGGGCACGTTGCACATTACCGCGTTGGCGGCAATCTCCTTGTCCGAAACTGGATATATGTCCAGGCTGTGGCGCCATGGCCAAGGCACCACTACACGAAAACGGCGGCGCGGTTAAGCACCCTCGGGAGTACTACTTCAGCGGGTCCACCACCATCTTCGCCTCCCGATACGACCAGCGCTTCTCCTACTGCCTCTACGTGCCGACGGCCCACTCGCCCGACGGCCCGCCGGTGCCGATCGCCGTCATGCAGCACGGGACGGGACGGCGCGGGCCGCAGTACCGCGACAACCTCGCCGAATGGGGTGAGCAGCAGGGCTGCCTGGTCCTGGCGCCGCTGTTCCCCGCGGGCATCGAGGACGCGGACGACCTGCACGGCTTCAAGTTCATCAACTACCGCGGCATCCGCTTCGACCACGTGCTGCTGGCGATGGTCGAGGAGGTCGGCGAGCGCTTCAACGTCGACACCGAGCGGTTCCTCCTGCACGGCTTCTCCGGCGGCGGCCAGTTCGCCCATCGGTTCGCCTACCTGCATCCGGACCGTCTGGCCGGAGTGTCAATTGGTGCACCAGGGCGGATATCGTACATCGACTGGGACAGCCCGTGGTGGATCGGGCTCAAGGGGTTCGAGGAGGAGTTCGGCCAGCCGCCCAGGATCGAGGAGCTCGGGGCGGTGCCGGTGCAGATGGTCGTGGGTGCCGAGGACGTCGAGACCTGGGAGATCAACAACCAGGGCGACGCCAACTGGATGGACGGCGCCGACGCCTACGGGACCACCCGTGTCGAGCGGCTGGCGGCGCTGCGTGACAACTTCGCCGCGCACGGCATCAACGTCAGGTTCGACGTCGTGCCCGGCGTGGCGCACCAGCCGATGAGCGTGCTGGAGCCGGTCAAGGACTTCTTCACCTCGATTCTCACCCCCCGGGAGACCTCATGAAGATCATTTTTGCCGCCGCCGCCCTGACGGTCCTGGCCACCGGTTGCGCGGTCGGCGAGAGCGCCGAGGCGGGCGCCGAATACCCGAGCAAGCCTCTGACGATCATGGCGCCGGGCAGCCCCGGCGGCGGCTGGGACACCCGTGCCCGCGGCATCGCCGGCGCGCTCAGCCAGTGCAAGATCACCACCGCTAAGGCCACGGTCGTCAACGTCCCCGGCGCGGGCGGCACGATCGGGCTGGCCCAGTTCGCCAAGAGCAAGGGCGACCCCTACCAGCTCATGGTCATGGACAGCGCGACCATGCTCGGTGGCATCGTCAACAACCACTCCCCCGTCGACCTGACCACGCTCACCCCGATCGCCGGGCTGAGCAGGGGCCCGAGCGCGATCGTGGTGCCGAAGAACGCGCCGTACGCGGACCTGAAGTCGCTGCTGGCCGCGATGAAGAAGAACCCGCACGGCGTCAAGTGGACCGGCGGCTCGCTCGGCGGCCCCGGGCAGATGACGGTCGCGGGACTGGCCAAGGGCCAGGGCATCGACGCCAAGCAGGTCAACTACGTGCCCACGGCGGGCGGCGGCGAGTCGATGAACCTGCTGCTCAGCGGGGCCGCCACCGCCGGCATCGACACCGTCGCCGAGCTTCGCGCGCAACTGCAGGCCGGAGAGCTCAAGGCGCTCGCGGTGGACGGCGACAAGCGGATCGAGGGCATCGACGCCCCGACGCTGAAGGAACTGGGGCTGTCGGACCAGGCCATCTCCACGATGGCCGGCGTGCTCGCCCCGGCGGGGCTGTCGGCCGAGCAGCAGCAGGACGTCGTCAAGATGATCGACAAGATGCGGCAGACGTCATGCTGGCAGCAGGTCCTCAAGCAGAACAACTGGGTCGACGCCTGGACCCCGGGCGACTCCTTCAAGCAGGTGCTCACCGAGCAGCGCGGGCAGATCACCACAATCCTCGGCGAGTTGGGACTGGGCAAGTGAGCACCCGGCTCGTCTCGGCGGGGTTCCTGGCGGTCGCGCTGGTCGTACTGGCGCAGGCGTTCATGATCCCTGACAGCGGCGGCTACCAGGCCGTCGGGCCACGGGCCTTCCCGCTCCTGGTCGGCATCGGCATGGCGGTGGTGGCCGTGATCGGGGTGGTGCAGGCGTTCCGCGCTCCGGTGACCCGCGAGGGCGGCGAGGACGAGGGCGTGCACTGGCGTCCCGTGCTGCTCCTCATCGGCGCGCTCGCTCTGTACGCGGTCCTGCTCGCGCCCGTGGGCTACTGGCAGGCGACCACGCTGTTCTTCGTCGCGGTCGCCCGCGTGCTCGGCAGCCGCAAGCTGGTGCGCGACCTGGTCGTGGGCCTGCTGCTGGCGCTGGCCACGTATTTGCTGTTCGACCGGGTGCTGGGCATCACGCTGCCTCCGGGCCTGATCAGATTGGCGATCTGAGATGAGCGTACTGGGCCACCTGCTCGACGGCTTCGCGCACGCGCTCACCCTGCAGAACCTGCTGCTCGGCCTGCTCGGCGTCACCGTCGGCACGCTCGTCGGCGTGCTGCCGGGCCTCGGCCCGGCCACGACGATCGCGCTGCTGCTGCCCCTGACGATGGTGTTCGACCCGGTGGGCGCGTTCGTGATGTTCGCCGGGATCTACTACGGCGGCATGTACGGCGGCAGCACCACCGCGATCCTGCTCAACATCCCCGGTGAGACGGCGTCGATCCCCACCACGCTCGAGGGTTACCCGATGGCGCGGAAGGGCCGGGCCGGGGCCGCGCTGGCCACGGCGGCCATTGGCTCGTTCGTGGCGGGCACGATCTCCACCGTGGTGATCACGTTCCTGGCGCCCGGGATGTCGGCCATAGCCAAGTCGATCCAGCCCGCCGAGTACTTCTCGATCATGGTGCTCGCCTTCGTCACCGTCACCTCGCTCATGGGCGACTCGATCGTGCGCGGCCTGTCCAGCCTCTTCCTCGGGCTGGCGATCGGCATGGTGGGCATCGACCAGATGACCGGTCAGCCGCGCCTGGCCTTCGGCGTACCCGACCTGTACGAGGGGCTGCCGGTCGTGGCGCTGGCCGTCGGCCTGTTCGCCGTGGCCGAGGCGGTCGCCACGGCCGCCCAGCGGAACCGGCAGGAGCAGCCGCCGGTGAAGGTGACCGGGCGCATCGGCATGACCCGCGACGACTGGCGCAGGTCCTGGCGGCCGTGGCTGCGGGGCACCGCGTTCGGTCTGCCGATCGGCTCGCTGCCCGCGGGCGGCGCCGAGCTGCCCACCTTCCTCAGCTACAACGTCGAGAAGCGGCTGGCCAAGGACCCCGAGGAGTTCGGCCACGGCGCCATCGAGGGCGTGGCGGGGCCCGAGGCGGCCAACAACGCGGCCTTCTCCGGCGTGCTGGTGCCGCTGCTCACGCTCGGCATCCCCACCTCGGCCACGGCCAGCATGCTGCTGATCGCCTTCCAGATCTACAACGTGCAGCCGGGACCGCAGCTCTTCGACCAGCAGCCGGTGCTCGTGTGGACGCTGATCGCCAGCCTCTACATCGGCAACGTGATGCTGCTGGTGCTGAACCTGCCGCTGATCCGGCTGTGGGTGAAGCTGCTGAGCGTGCCGGCCGCGCTGCTGACGGCGGCGATCCTGACGTTCGCGACGCTGGGTGTCTACGCCACCTCGCAGAGCGTGTTCGAGATCCTGGTGGCGTACGGGTTCGGGCTGGTGGGGTTCGTCCTGCGGCGGGCCGGTTATCCGGTGGCGCCGCTGATCCTCGGGGCGGTGCTCGGGCCGCTGATGGAGGTGCAGTTCAGGCGGGCCCTGGCGTTCAGCGAGGGGGACCCGGCGGTGTTCTTCACCCGGCCCGTGTCGCTGGCCATCCTGGTGATCGCCGCCGCCTGCCTGATCGGGCCCGTGGTGCTCCGCCGCCGCGGCAAGATCTCCATACCCGCGGCCATGGACTGACGACTCCCCCTGGCAGAGCAGCACGGCTCCCCCTTGCACGAAGGGGGAGCCGTGCTTCGCGTTAGGAGCAGGCGGCCAGCACGCGATCGGCGGCCGTGTCGAGCGGGATCTCCTCCTTGACGCCCGTGACCCGGTCGCGGAGCTCGACCACACCCTGAGCCAGCCCGCGGCCCACGACCACGATCGTGGGCAGGCCGAGCAGCTCGGCGTCCTTGAACTTGACGCCGGGCGAGACCCCGGACCGGTCGTCGACGAGCACCCGCAGCCCGCGGGACTCCAGCTCGGCGGCCAGCTGGAGGGCCACCTCGATCTGGTTGTCCTTGCCCGTGCCCACGATGTGCACGTCGGCGGGCGCGATCTCGCGCGGCCACACCAGCCCGAGCTCGTCGTGGGCCTGCTCGGCGATGACCGCCACGGCGCGCGAGACGCCGATGCCGTAGGAACCCATCGTGATGCGGATCGGCTTGCCGTCGGGGCCCAGGGCCTCGAGCCCGGCCGCGTCGGCGTATTTACGGCCGAGCTGGAAGATGTGCCCGATCTCGATGCCGCGGTCGATGGACAGCGGCGAGCCGCAGCGGGGGCACGGGTCTCCGGCGCGCACCTCGGCGGCCTCGATCGTGCCGTCGGGGACGAAGTCACGGCCCGCGACCACGTGGGCGGCATGCTTGCCGCGCTCGTTGGCGCCGGTCACCCAGGAGGTGCCGGTGACCACGCGGGGGTCGACGAGGTAGCGGATGCCGAGGTCGCGCAGGACCTGCGGGCCGATGTAGCCGCGGATCAGACCGGGGTGCTTGGCGAAGTCCTCGGCCTCGAAGATGGCGGGCTCGCCGGGGGCCAGCGCGGCTTCCAGGCGCTTGAAGTCGACCTCGCGGTCGCCGGGCACGCCGACGATCAGCGTCTCGACCTTGTCGGAGCCGGGCGTGGTGACCTTGACGACGACGTTCTTCAGGGTCTCGGCGGCGGTGATCGACAGGCCGTGGTGCTCGTTGACGTAGGACACCAGCGACTCGATGGTCGGGGTGTCGGGAGTGTCGAGGACGCGCTGCGGCTCCAGCCCGTCGAGGGCGCGGGCCGGGGGCGCGGTCGTGGTGACGGCTTCGGCGTTGGCCGCGTAGCCACAGGAGCGGCAGGCCACGAAGGTGTCCTCGCCGGTGGGCGTGGGCGCCAGGAACTCCTCGGAGGCCGAGCCGCCCATCGCGCCCGACGTGGCGAACACGATCTTGTAATCGATGCCGAGCCGGTCGAACGTCCGGATGTAGGTCTCGCGGTGCTGCTCGTAGGAGTGCTTGAGTCCTTCGTCGTCGAGGTCGAAGGAGTAGGCGTCCTTCATCAGGAACTCGCGGCCGCGCAGGATGCCCGCGCGGGGCCGGGCCTCGTCGCGGTACTTCGTCTGGATCTGGTAGAGCGTGACCGGATAGTCCTTGTACGAGGAGTATTCGCCCTTGACCATGTCGGCGAAGAGCTCCTCGTGCGTGGGACCGAGCAGGTAGTCGACGCCCTTGCGGTCCTTGAGCCGGAAGAGCGTGTCACCGTATTCGGTCCAGCGACCGGTGGCCTCGTAATATTCGCGCGGCAGCAGGGCGGGGAAGAGCACCTCCTGGCCGCCCATCCGGTTCATCTCCTCGCGGACGACCTTGGCGACGTTTTCCAGCACCATCTTGCCGAGGGGCAGCCACGAGTAGATGCCGGGCGCCACCCGCCGGACGTAACCGGCGCGGACCAGGAGCTTGTGGCTCGGCACTTCCGCGTCTGCCGGGTCGTCCCGCAGGGTGCGAAGAAACAACGACGACATGCGCAGCGACACGACTACTCCTTGTTCGGCCTGGATATGAGGACTACAGGCTATCGACTCGGAGCGACTTGCCGCGCGGCCTTATCCCGCGATGGGGACCCAACCGCCCAGCGAACCGGCCACTCCGACCGCGAACAGGCCGACAAGGACCGCCGCCAGCGCCAGCGCGCGCACCCGGCCCGCCTTGCCGCGGCGCAGCACCAGCACCAGCACGACGGACAGGGCGCCGACCACGGGCGCGGGGCCGGGCCAGAACGCGGGGTCGCTGTGGATGAAACCGGGCGTCGCGCGGTCGATCACGTCGGCGAGCAGCAGGGCGCCGATGAGGCCCGCGGCCAGGTCGCCCCAGCCATCCGACCTCCTCGTCACGTAGGCGAGCAGGCCCAGCCCGACCAGCAGGCAGAGCGTCCAGTTCAGCCCGGCCGCGGAGCCGCCGACACCCACACCGCCGATGTCGGGGTCGCCGCGCAGCATGCTGCCGCCCAGGGTCACGACGATCATGGACAGGGAGGCCAGGAACGTGGTGAGCAACGCCCACCCGAAGCCCGCCGCGCTCGCCCCGACGAGCAGGGCCAGCCCCAGATACATGTACGGGTCATAGACCTGGCCGAGCCATTGGGGGCCGCGACCGTCGGCGAGTATGCCCACGAGCCCGACGACCAGCCCGCCGAGGAAGGCCCCCAGCACATGGCGTTCGATGCAGCGCTGGTCACGGTCGTACGCGGCGAACTCCGCGTAGTCGATCGTGCTCTCTTTTACGTCCATTGCCTGGTCAACCCTCCCTTCGAAGCTGGTCGCAATACCACAACCAGATTATGTGGCCGTCCAGAAAAGGCAAATTTCGGCCAACCAAATGCAACGAAGCAATCGCTTGGTTAAACTGACCCGGTGACCGTCACAGACGAGCTGCGCTCCGTCGTCCGCGCCTATCTCGCCGACCGCCCCGCCGCGCCCTGGGCGGCGTTCGCGCGCGAGCTGGGCACCGCAGGGCTCGCCGTCCCGGAGGAGTACGGCGGAGCGGGCTGCGGCCCGGCCGAGACCGCGGTCGTGGCGGGAGAGCTGGGCAGAACCCTGTCTCCGTACCCCTTCCTGCAGAGCGCCGTCCTGGCCGTCGAGGCGCTCAAGGCGGGCGGCGACGAGGCGGCGATGGGCCGGCTGCTGCCCGCGCTGGCCGACGGCTCGGTGACCGCGACCGTCGTCCTGCCGGGCGACGGCGACCTGACCCTCCGGGACGGCCTGCTCACGGGCGTCGTCCCGTACGCGCTGGAGGGCGACGTGGTGCTCGCCTACGCCGACGGGCTCCTGGTCGAGGCGGTGCCCACGCGGCGCGTGGCGTACGCGACGATGGACGAGAGCCGGCCGCTGACCGAGCTGTCCTTCGACCACGCCCCGGCGCGGCCGGCGGGCGACGGCGCGGCGTGGAGCCGGGTGCGCGACCTCGGCATCGCGGTGCTGGCGGCCGAGCAGGTGGGCGGGGCCGAGCGCTGCCTGGAGATGGCCACGGAGCACGCCAAGCTGCGCCACCAGTTCGGCAGGCCAATCGGCTCCTTCCAGGCGATCAAGCACAAGCTGGCCGACCTGCTGCTGCTCGTGGAGTCGGCCAGATCGGCGGCGCTGGCGGCGGCCGGGTCGGAGTCCCTCGCGGCGATCGCCGGGTCCTACTGCACCGAGGCGTATCTCACGGCGGCGGGCGAGAACATCCAGGTCCACGGCGGGATCGGTGTGACCTGGGAGCATCCGGCCCACCGCTACCTCAAGCGGGCCACCTCCGACGCCCAGCTCTTCGGCCCGCCGCAATCGCACCGCGAGCGGCTGAGCGCGCAGGTCTTCCAGGCCGAGCTAGCCGCCCAGTAGCGTTTCCCAGGGGCGCGGGGCGTTCGTGGCGCGGGTGGTGTCGAGCGCCTCGGCCAGCCGCCAGAAGCCCGGCTTGTCGCGTACGCGCTCGCGGCCCAGCGGATCGATGGCCCGCAGCTCGAAGCGGACACCCATCACGTCGAGCACCGCCGACCGGCTGTCGCCCGGACCGGCGGGCGCGCCGAGCTCGTCCTCGTACGCGGGAGCGCGCACCTGCTCGGCCAGCAGCGCCGCCACCTCGGAGGCATACGGGCCGTCGCGCCACTCGATGTGCCAGCTGTGGTCGGCGCCCCGCCACCAGGTCAGATCCCGGCAGGACTCGATGAACTCGGCCTCGCTGGCGAGGGCGGCCATCACCCGGCCGAACGCCTCGTAACCGCGCCCGCTCGTGAGCGAGAAGTCATCGGCCCCCATATCGGGGAGCGTGCCATCTTTCGGCCGCCTTAGCGCGTGCTTTCGCCTCACGTGCATCACTCTGATCGCGAACGCGCCCTTCCCGCAAGTCTTTGGTGCTGATAGTCTCTACCAAGCGAGCGCTTGGTTTACTACTTTCGCCGGAGGCGCGATGACGTCCCTACGGATCAGCCTGGGCTACGAGCTGGAGGTGCGCGGGCGCTCCCGCGAGGTCGAGCAACAGGCGTTCCAGAACGTGATCGACCAGGTCGTGCTCGGTGACCGGCTCGGCTTCGACACCGCCTGGTTCGTCGAACACCACTTCACGCGGGGGTTCTCCCACTCCTCCGCGCCCGATCTCGTGCTGGCCGCGATCTCCCAGCGGACCGAGCGCATCCATCTCGGACTGGGAGTGGTGCTGCTGCCGTTCCAGTCGCCGATCCGCACCGCGGAGCGCGTGGCCACCCTCGACGTGCTGAGCGGCGGCCGGGTGGAGTTCGGCACCGGGCGGGGAGCCTCGCCCCTGGAGTACCAGGCCTTCCAGCGGCCCTTCGAGAAGTCCCGGCAGATCTGGGAGGACTCGCTGGACGCGACGCTGGCCATCTGGCGGGCCGACGGGGAGCCGGTCAGCCGATCGAACGAGTTCTTCGAGATCCCGGACGTGGCGGTCTACCCGCGTCCCGTGCAACAACCGCATCCGCCGGTCTGGGTGGCCTCGACGTCGCTGGAGGGCTATCTGGCGGCGGCCGACCACGGCTACAACCTGCTCGGCATGACCATGGTCAAGGGCATCGACGACGTGGCGGACGACATCGCCCAATACCGCGAGCGTCTGGCCGCCGCCGGGTTCGACCCCGCCTCCCGCCGGGTCGCGCTGATGATCCCCTGGTTCGTCGCGCCCACCCGTGACCAGGCCAACGAGACGGCCGCCGACGCCGTCCTCTGGTACATCCGCCGCCAGGTCAACCTCGTCACCCCGCCGGACTACTACGACGCCCGGCACGCCACCCATCGCGTCCTCGGCCAGCTCGCCGCCGGGATGCCGCCGGAGGAGGCGATGGCGACGCTGCGGGAGCACCTGATGGTCGTGGTGGACGACGTGGCGGGTTCGCGCAAGGCCCTGGCCAGGATCGCGGAGGCCGGGGCGACGGATCTCATCATCCAGGCGCAGGTGGGTGGGCTGGCGCACGAACGGGTCTGCGAGGCGATGAAGCTGTTCATGACCGAGGTGACCAAGTGACCAGCCCGAACCCTCGCCCCTTGGGCGGCTCCGGGGCCGGGTCCGCCTCCGCGAGCGGTCGGGACGCGTCGGCGGAGGCCGCCGGCGCGCGCTGGCTGACTCGGGACGACCTCCGTACGGGCGCGCGGTCCGCGACAGGGCTGCTGCAGGTCGCCCCCGACGCCTCCAGCGCCTTCCCGCTGGCGCCCGGCGACCGCGCGGCGGCGCAGGAGCTGACCGGGGCGGCGCTGCGGCCGGCCGGAGTGGGTGACCGCGACCGGGTCGTGGTCGCGCTGGCCGAACCGGCGGGCGCGCTCTGGGCCGCCGCCGCGGCGGACGTGGCGTCGGCGGCGGCCTCGGTGGGCCCGCGAGGCCGCATGCGGTTGATCCACACGCTGTCCACCCTGGGCGCCACCACGTTGGTCGCCACTCCTACGGGCGCGATGGACCTGCTGGCCAGGCTGCACCTGGAGTTCCTGCTGGACCCCCTTGACCTGGGACTGCGGCACATCGTCCTGACCGGGGAGATCGCCTCGAAGCGGACACTCAGCTACCTGGCGGGCGAGTTCGACGCCCACGTGACCGAGGTGTACGCCGACCCGTTCAGCGGTGGCGCCCTGGCCTGGCGGGCGGCGGAAAGCGACCCGCTCACCCCGCTGACGGACGGCCTGCTGCACCTGGCCTCGCTGACCAAGGATGTGCTGCGGCCGTCGGAGCCGTCAGGGGTGGCCGAGCTGGTGATCACGCCCCACGGCCACTCGGCGCTCGGCGACGCCGTCCTGCGTACGGGCCAGGTGGTACGCACCGACTCGCCCGCGACCGACCCCCAATTGCCCGCTCCCGTCCACACGGTCGGCGAGCACGTGCTGGTGCGGGGCGTGTGGCTGTCGCTGCCGCGCGTCGAGAAGGCCCTGGCCAAGATCGACGGCGTGTCCAGGTGGGAGCTGGTCGTCAGCAGGCAGGGCACGCTCGACGCGGCGGTGCTCACCGTCACGTTCGGGAGGGAGAGCCTCGTGCGCAACCCGATGTGGCGCAATCGGATCCAGCAGGCGATCCAGGGGCTCACCCCGATCTCGCTCGGCGTGGAGATCGCGCCGGAGATCGCCGAGACGCCGAGCCCCGGCGTGCTGACCGACCTGCGTGGCCATCACCTGGGCCGCGACCGGGCGCTCATCGTGTAGCCGCCCGGCCCGCCCACCCGTCCAGAGTCCGTACGGAGCCAAGGTCCGTACGAGAGCCGAGGTCCATCCGGGAGCCGGGCGCTCGGCCTGTGGAGCGCTCATCGTGGAGCAGGAGGCGCGAACCGATGGGACCGATGCCGGACTGGGGAACGCTCCCCCGCATGCTCCGTGACCAGGCGGACCGCCATCCGGACGCGGTGGTGATCGTCGACGGCGACACGCGCGTCACCATGGCGGAGCTCCGCGCCGGAGCCGCCCGCGTGGCGTACGAGCTGATCGAGCTCGGCGTCCGGCCGGGCGACCGGGTGGCCCTGTGGGGCGTGAACGACCCGTACTGGGTGAGGCACGCCTTCGGCGTCTGGGACGCCGGCGCGGTGATCGTGCCGCTCTCCTCGCGCGCCAAGGGCCTGGAGGCGGCGGCGATGATCGAGAAGACCGGCGCCGAGGTGCTGATCACGGGCGAGGGCCCGCCCGGTGTGGTGCTCGCCGACCTCCTGCCGTCCGGCGCCGCCCCGCGCCACGTCCTGAGCCCCGGGCGGAGTCTCCGTATGGAGCCGTCTGACGTAGAGATGGAGCCGTCGGACGTCGAGGAGCGGGCGCTGGCCGTACGGCCCGGCGATCTGTGCGAGATCATGTCCACCTCCGGCACCACCGGCACCCCCAAGGGCGTGATGCTGGACCACGCCCAGGTCCTGCGCGGCTACTGGGACTGGTCCGAGATCGTCACCCTGGACGAGCACGACCGCTATCCGGTGATCGCCCCGTTCAGCCACGGCTTCGGCCTCAACGCCGGGTTGATCGCCTGCGTGCTCCGCCGGGCGACCATGATGCCGATCAGGGTCTTCACCCCCGACGCCCTGATGTCCCTGATCTCGGCCGGCCGGGTGAGCATCCTGGCGGGCCCGCCCACGCTGTTCCACCGGCTGCTCGACGAGCTGGACCGCGCCGACTGGGACGTCTCGTCGCTGCGCGTGGCCATCTGCGGGGCCGCCGCCGTGCCCGCCGCGCTGATCACCCGTCTGGTCGAACGGGTGGGGCTGGAGCGGATGATCAACGCTTACGGCCTGATGGAGGGCACGGTCGTCTCCATGACCAGGGCCGGCGACCCGATCGAGGTCATCGCCGCGACGACCGGCCGGGCGGTGCCGGGCATCGAGGTGCGGATCGTCGACGACGACGGCAAGGAGGTGGCCGCCGGGGAGCGCGGGGAGATTCTGCAGCGCGGGTACGGGGTCATGCGCGGCTACTGGGACGAACCCGGCAAGACCGCCGAGGTGGTCGATCGGGACGGCTGGCTGCACACGGGAGACATCGGTGTCCTCGACCCGGCGGGCAATCTGGCCATCGTGGACCGCAAGAAGGAGCTCTACATCGTCAACGGCTTCAACGTCTCGCCCGCCGAGGTGGAGTCGCTGCTGTTACGTGAGGGCTCGCTGGCGCAGGCGGCCGTGATCGGCGTGCCCGATCCGGTCTCCGGCGAGGCCGGCTGGGCGTACGTGGTGCCCAGAGCGGGGATGACGGTCGATCCGGGCACGCTGCTCACCTGGGCGAAGGACAATATGTCCAACTACAAGGTGCCGAAGCGGGTCATCGTGGTCGAAGCTCTGCCGGCCAACGCCAACGGCAAGATCGACAAGATGGCCCTCCGCGCCCGCGCGTCCGCCTCCTGACTGCCCCGCACTGACCCCATTCGCGAAAGATGGGTTCATTCGTACCGGCGATCGGGGATACATCGATCACAGTGCCGAGTTGTACTGGTGGGACGCATGCCCCGTGTAACAGAATCGCCCACATAGAGGAGGCAGCGTGACGTTGCGCGTGGCGGTCATCGGGTCGGGCCCTGCCGGTATCTACACGGCCGAGGCCCTGGTCAAACAGGCGCAGGAGGACGTCCAGGTCGACGTCATCGAGCGGTTGCCCACGCCCTACGGGCTCGTCCGATACGGCGTCGCGCCCGACCACACGTCGATCAAGTCGATCGCCAACTACCTGCGCCGGGTGCTCGAACTCCCCGAGGTCCGCTTCCTCGGCGGCGTCACGCTCGGCGAGCACCTGTCGGTCGAGGATCTGCTGGGCAGCTATGACGCGGTCGTCTACGCCACGGGCGCGATGGTCGACAGGAAGCTCGGCATCCCGGGCGAGGACCTGCCGGGCAGCGTGGCCGCCACCGACTTCGTCAACTGGTACTGCGGCCATCCCGACGTCTCCGCCTCCATGTTCACCCTCGACAGCCCCGAGGTCGCGGTCATCGGCGTCGGGAACGTGGCCGTCGACGTGGTCCGCGTCCTGGCCAAGACCGCCGAGGAGCTCAGCTCCACGGACGTACCGCACGACGTGCTCGAACGGCTCGGCGAAAGCCAGGTCAAGGCGATCCACATGATCGGCCGCCGGGGTCCCGAGCACGCCAAGTTCACGCTGAAGGAGCTGCGGGAGCTCGGCGAGCTGGCGAACGCCGACGTCTGCGTACGCGAGGACGAGGCCGTGGTGCTGGGCGGCGACTTCCCCCGGCAGATCCGCGGCAACATCGACGTCCTTCAGTCGTGGGCGGGCCGCAACCCCGTCGGCCGCCCGCGCCGCCTCGATGTGCGCTTCTGGCTGCGCCCGGTGGAGATCCTCGGCACCGACCGGGTGGAGGGACTCAGGCTCGAACGCACCCGGCTGTCCGAGGAGGGCCGGGTGGTCGGGACGGGTGAGTTCGAGACAATTCCGGTCGGCATGGTGCTGCGCTCGGTCGGATACCAGAGCGTCCCCCTGCCGGGGGTGCCGTTCGACGAGCGGTCGATGACCGTGCCCAACGAAGCCGGCCGGATCCGCGAGCGCGAGTACGTGGCGGGCTGGCTCAAGCGCGGTCCCACCGGCGTGATCGGCACCAACAAGTCGGACGCGGCGGAGACGGTCCGCACCCTGCTGTCCGACCTGGCCGGCCACGATCGACTACGGTCGGCGCCCATCGACGCGGTGCTGCGCGAAAGAGGCGTAAGGCCGGTGACGTACGACGAGTGGCTGGCCATCGAGGCGGCCGAAGGCGCTCTGGCCAAGTCCCTGGGCCGCGGCGAACGGGTCAAGCTCGCCGGCCTGGAGGCCATGCTGCGGGCCTGCCGGCCCTGACGGCATGCGTGTCACCGTGACGGACCAGTCCCTGCCAGGGTTCGCCGAGGCCCACCGGGTCCAACGGGCCCGCTACCCGGCCGCCGAGCCCGGTTGGCAGCCCGTGCACACCGTCTACGTCCCGGCCGACCGGGTGTCGCCGAGCACGGTCGCGGGGTGGGGCGCGCAGGCGCTCGACCTGGTCAAGGAGCATCTGAGCGGCCCGGCTGAGCTGGCCGACGTCTTCGGGCTGCCTGACGCGCCGGCACGGGACGTACACGAAAGGGTGCTGCGCAAGCTCACCCGCGAGCCGGTAGAGGACCTGCGGATCGATTTCGAGGACGGCTACGGCGGGCGGCCCGGCGACGAGGACGGCCACGTCGAGCAGGCCGTCGTGGCCGTGGCCGTGATGCACGCGGCCGGAGCACTGCCGCGCCGGTGGGGGCTGCGGGTCAAGTCGTTCGCCGACGGGGATCCCGGGCGGTCGGTGCGGACGCTGGACGGGTTCGTCACCGGGGTCGTCGAACGGGTGGGCGAGTTGCCGCCGGGATTCGTGGTCACCTTCCCGAAGGTGCTGATGGAGTCGTATCTGGGCCAGTTCTGCGGCTTCCTGGAGCGGCTCGAACGGGAGCTGGACGTCCGGCTGCGGTTCGAGATCCAGGTCGAGGCGCCGCAGACCGTGCTGTTCCTGCGCGGTGAGCTGGCCGAGTCGTTCGGGGGGCGGCTGGCGGCCGCGCACTTCGGGGTGTTCGACTACACGGCCGCTCTCGGGCTGCCGCCGCACGAGCAGCGGCTCGACCATCCGGCCTGTGACCACGCCCGGCACGTGATGCAGACGGCGTTCGCGGGCACGGGGGTCGAGCTCTCCGACGGCTCGCTGGCCGCCTCTCCCGCCTCAGGGTCGGCCGCGGACGTGCACGCGCTGTGGCGGCGGCACGCCGAGCTCGTCAGGCACTCGCTGGGACACGGCTTCTACCAGGGCTGGGACATGCACCCTTCACACCTGGTGAGCCGGTTCGCCACGGTCTATGCCTTCCACCTGGCGCGCTACGACTCCTACCGGGATCGGGTGCGGGCCTGGGAGGAGCGGCGCGCGGCCGGGGGCGGCGTCATGGACGAGCCCGCGACGATCAAGACCCTCGTAGCCGCACTCCGCCGCGCCGACGCGGCGCTGGCCCTCCCGGACTGAAGCCGCTCGACGACCTTGGGGTCAAATCACGGGCCGCTCGGTGGCCCTTGGGTCAGTCGCGGTCGACCAGGCTGCGCCACTGACGGACGCGCCGCTGGTCAACCGGCAGTGACCAGCTCTCCCGTACGGCCGAGCCCACGTGGAACGCCCGGATGCCGTAGTCCAGCAGCGACGGCACATAGGCCGGTTTGAGCCCGCCGCCCGCCAGGATGATCGAGCCGTCGCCCGCGTCGGCCCGGCTCTTGAGCATCGGCAGCCCGTAGCCCACGCCGGCGGGCGAGCCCGCCGTGAGCACCGTGGCCAGGTTGGGCAGCAGCCGCACCGCGCGCCACGACGCCTGTACGTCCGCCGCGTGGTCGACGGCCCGGTGGAAGGTCCACGGCAGCGGCGACACGGCGTGGATCAGCGCCTCGGTGGCCGCCAGGTCCACGACGCCCGCCTCATCGAGGAAGCCGAACACGAACCCCGCGGCGCCCGCCTGGGCCAGCGCCTTGACGTCGAGACGGAGCCGGTCGAGCACCTCGGGGTCGGCGGTGAAGTTCGCGGCGCAGCGCAGCATCACCATCTGGGGCAGCGGGCACTCCGCGGCGATCGCGGCGACCGTCTCCGGAGCGGGGGTGAGCCCGTCGGCGCCCATGTCGGCGACGACCTCCAGACGGTCGGCTCCGCCCTGCTCCGCGGCGACGGCGTCGCGCACGTTCAGCGCGATCACCTCAAGGAGGGATCCGGTCATGCTGGAGAGGTTATATGGTGCTGTGTCCCTTTGTGCCGGAAAGCGCCAGGTGACCTGGGCAGGAACCGGGGTGCGGGCCGTGCCCCACCGGGGAGCGGGGCACGGCCGTACCGGCCGGGGCCGATCAGGGCGTCAGACGCCGATCAGCTCGGCGACGGTGAGGTCGCGGAAGGCCGTCGTGGCGGCCTCCTCCGCGGGCCGCTCGAACAGGGCGCCCGAGGAGCGGTGCGGCAGATCGACCGTCCGCACGTGCCGGAAGCCGCGGCGCCGGTAGTACTCCTGCAGCCGCGGGTTGTTCTTGGCGCAGTCGAGCCGGAGCTTGCGCAGCCCGGAGGCGAGCGCCGCGGAGCCCGCCCAGTCCAGCAGGGCGTCTCCGAGACCGAAGCCCGCCCAGGGCCGGGCGACGGCGAGCTTGTGCACGTACAGGGCGGCGCCAGGGTCGTCGGACCGGCGCCAGAACTCCGGGTCGGCGTGATCGTCGAGAGCGATCGTGGCGACGGGCGGGGCCTCGTCATCCAGTTCGAGGTACCGGAGCTCGTCGTCCACGAGGTAGAGCACCCGCTCGGCGATGAGAGGCTCGATCCGCTCGGGCCCGAAGCCGCCGCGCGGCCACTGCCGCACGCCCTGGGAGTACAGCCATTCGGCCGTGTCGGCGAGCAGGGTCAGGACGCCCGGGAGATCGGAGGCGTCGGCCCGGCGGAGAGCGAGCGGGTGGAGCAGGGTGTTGGAAAGCACGGTTCAGCCCTTCATTACATCGGGTGTCCATGCAGCCACAGAACGTAATGATTGGAGCGCGCGCTGGGTCGCATGGGGGGGTTTGAGGCGACATCTATCGATAAATCGCGCATGAAGGGAGTGCGCAGGACTCCCTCTGCCCAGCGAGGCGGGAGGCTCGTCTTAGGCGGCCGGTGGGATCACCCCCAACCGAGCTCGCTCAGCGGCGATCGAGCTCGTATCTGATCAAGTGCTTGTCGGCGGGGAGCACCGACACCGCGACACGCACTGGCATGTCGCCGTTGTCGTAACCAACGCGGACGTAGACCACGACCGGTGTGCCGAGCTCCAACTGGAGACGCTCGACCTCTTCCTGGTTGGGCATCCGCGCCCAGATGTCATCCACCACCCGCACCTGCTCGTGACCGAGCTCTTCCAAGACCCGGTTCGCCCCCCGCGGAATGTCGCCCGGCCGGGCGATCTCCGTGCTGGCCACCAGGTCGCGTGGAAAATAGGAATCGTTGGTGTTGTACGGCTGCCCGTCGACGAACCGCAGACGCCGTCGTACGACGGCCAGTTCGCCTTCGGCCAGCTCGAGTCGGCTGGCGATCTCCTCGACCGGTGAGACGGTCAAGACCTCTATGTACTGGCTGGGGGCACGACCTTCCTCCGTCACGGCGAAGGCGAACGCCTCTCGCAGCTCGCCGGATGGTTGTGGCTCCAGCTCTCGCTGCGGGTAGATCAGCAGCGGCCGGCGGTCCCGGACGACCGTGCCACGCCGTGGGGTTCGCGTGACCAACCCTTCGTTGACCAGCTCCCCTAGGGCGAGTCGGACGGTGTTGCGGCTCACCCCATGGTCTTCCATGAGCTGCGCCTCGGTCGGCAGCTGCGCCCCGGGGCCGAGTACACCGGAGTAGATGGCTCTCCTCAGCTCTGAGGCCACCAGCTGGTACAGGACCGACCTTGCCACTTTCACCCCTTTTGTTCCAACAATTTAGACGATCTGGTTCTAACAGGCCACAACCCCTTGACCGATGGCCATTGACAGCCGCATCATCCAATCGTTGGTACAAATCCATCGAAAGGCCGGTGAGGGGGTGAGGGCCGGTGTTACCGGTCCACGCGGGTACGCCATACCTGCCCTGGCATGACCCTTGTGAAGCAACACGTTTACTGCGTTACGCGTTGCCTCGCCAGGGACTCAGCCACACCTACCAGAGCAACGGCAGTGGCATGTCCGTTTTATCCGTGTTGACCGAGGTAACTGTGTGGAGCAAAGACGGTTCCTTCATCTGGAATGAGGAGGGTGCCACCGTCTCACATCCCATCGACGACCCCCTCGGTGCGGCCCAACGCATCGCAGACCACTACCGACATCCGGAGTCCTCGAAAGAGGGTCGCTCCCCCATGAACTCCGTGTGCGAACAATCGACCTAGGACTCCATCCCTCGCCGGAGTCCTGGCGTCGCCGCACACGGGGCAGGAAGCGCGTCCTGGCGGGTCCCCCACGCCCGCCAGGGCGCGCGTTCCTCCTTTTTCTCATGATTTACGGCACTTCGCGCCTTTTACCACCATTCTTCGTGCCAAGTCATACCCGCGCCGTAGACCGTCCCCGGTCGAGCCCCGCCCAAGGGACCGGCGTCCGGCGGGCGTGACCGGCCGCAGGGATGAGGCGGCCGGACCGGGATTGGCCTTCAGGCCCATTGGTACCTATCGTTCCCGACTTGGTGCCGCCGCGAAGGATTTCACGGGGATGCGTGCCACTCAGTCGGCCGCCAATTGATGAGTGTCAGCTCATCGCCCATGTCCTCGTACACACCTTCGACCGCCTGACCGTACTCGGGCTCGCGATCGCCGTCCCACCCGCCGTGGATCAGGCAGCCGGGCACGGCGGCGAGCCGGACCAGCACCACGACGTACGGCTCGCTCGCTCCGGGCATGAACGGCCGGCGGTTGACGATCCAGCTCTCCACCGTGCCGGCCGGCTCGACGGCCTCCCAGTGCCAGTCCTCGGTACGGCAGGCCGGGCAGAAGGCCCTGGGCGGGAAGCGGGCCGTGTGGCAGGTGTCGCAGCGCTGGACCGCGAACTCGTGGCCGGCCAGCCGGGCCCACCAGTCCTTGGAGTCGCGATCAGGCGTCGGCCGCACGCTTTGGGGCGGCCTGCCGTACCGGTCGGGCATGGATCAGCCCCTTCTGAGGTCACGCATGGGTGGTCAGCCCCTTCTGAGCAGGAGAGCCGAAGTGGCGGGGAGGATGTAGCCGGGCTGGGCGGTGGACAGAGCCACCTCGGCGCCCGCGACCTGCCGGTCACCCGCGTCCCCGCGTAGCTGGGAGACGGCCTCCGCTATGTGGTTGACGCCGTGGACGTAGCCCTCCGACAGGAAGCCGCCGTGCGTGTTGACCGGAAGCGCTCCGTCGAGGGCCGTGGCGCCCGAGGCGACGTACGGGCCACCCTCGCCCTTGGCGCAGAAGCCGTAGTCCTCCAGCTGGACGATCACCGAGTAGGTGAAGCAGTCGTAGAGCTGCGCCACGTCGATGTCGGACGGGCCGATTCCGGCCTGGGCGTACAGGCGCGGGGCCAGCGCGGCGGCGGCCGTGGTGGTGGGGTCTGCCCGGCCGCCGGACAGGTGCGAGTCGCCACCGCCCCAGGCCGCGCCGGAGATCAGCACCGGCGGGCGGCGCAGGGAGCGGGCGCGCTCGGCGGTCGTGATGACCAGGGCGCAGGCGCCGTCGGTCTCCAGGCAGCAGTCGAGCAGGCGGAACGGCTCGGCGATCCACCTGCTGTCGAGGTAGTCGTCGAGGGTGATGGGCGTACGCATGAGAGCACGGGGGTTCTTGACGGCGTTCGCCCGCTGGGTGACGGCCAACTGCCCGAAATGCTCCGCCTTCGTGTCATATTTCTGCATGTGGGCGCGGGCGTACATCGCGTATTGCTGGGGCGGCGCGAAATAGCCATAGGGCGCTTGATACTGCACCTCGGGACTCACCGGAAGGCCACGGCCGGTGCCGCCCATGCGGAACTCCGACCGGGCGTTGATCGCGCGGTAGCAGACGACGGTCTCCGCCACGCCGGCCGCCACGGCCAGCGCCGCCTGCGCCACGACCGCGTGCGAGACGCTGCCGCCGCCGAACTGGTCGAGGTACCAGGTCGGGTCTGCCAGACCGAGCGCGGGCCCCACCAGGGACGGGGCCGCCGAGTCGCCCACGCGATGGGTCGCTATGCCCTCGACGTCGCCGGGGCCGAGGCCGGCGTCGTCGAGGGCGGCCAGGATGGCGCGGCAGGCCAAGGTGAGTGTGCTGACCCCCGAGTCCTTGGTGAAGGGCGTGTACCCGACGCCCACCACAGCCGTACGGTCCCGGAACTCAAGCAAGCGCTTGGCCATCCTGAAACGCTAGATCGGACCGTCCACATATGTCAACCGGGGGGTATGTCGCGGCATTTCGCTTGACACCTTTTCCGTCGCACGCCTACCGTCCAAGCAAGCGCTTGGTAAGATACGATGCAGACGGCGAGGAGGAGGAGACCATGAGCACACACGCTGCCCGGCTGATCACGCCGGACGGCTGTGGCGGCCCCCCGGTGCCGTACCAGCGCAGGACTCTCAACGGAGCCTCGATGCCGAACGGCCAGTCCCACGCGAGCGGCAACGGCCAGCTCGACAGCCGGAGGTTCAGGTCGGTGCTGGGCAGGTTCGCCACCGGCGTGGTGGCGATCACCGCCCTCGACCCGGCCAGCAGCGAGCCATGCGGCCTGGCGGCCAACTCCTTCACCTCGGTGTCGCTGGACCCGCCGCTGGTGGCGTTCTGCGTGGCGCACACGAGCACGAGCTGGCCCAAGGTGCGCGGCGCCAAGGTCATCACCGTGAACGTGCTCGCCGAGCACCAGCAGCACGTCTGCGCCCAGCTCGCGAGCCGGGGCGGCGACAAGTTCGCCGGGCTGCGGTGGACCGGCTCGCCCGGCGGCAACCCGGTGCTCGAAGGAACCCTGGCCTGGCTCGACTGCGCGGTCGAGGCCGAGCACATGGCGGGCGACCACGTGATCGTGGTGGCCCGGGTGCTCCAGCTCGACACGCACGCGGACGGCGGCCCGCTGCTGTTCTTCCGCGGCGGCTACGGCGGCTTCGTTGAGCCCCAGTGACGGTGTCCGCGTTGAGCCTGCGTGAGGAGGCGCGCGCCTGGCTGGCCGCGAACCTCACCGGAGACTTCGCGCACGCCCGCGGCCTGGGCGGCCCCGGGCGTGAACACGAAGGTCACGAGGTACGGCTGGCCTGGGAGCGCCATCTCGGCAAGGCGGGCTGGACCTGCCTGGGCTGGCCCGTCGAGTACGGCGGACGCGACGCTTCGCTCGCCGACCAGGTCGCCTTCCACGAGGAGTACGCCCTGGCCGACGCCCCCGCCCGTGTGGGCCACATCGGCGAGGGACTGATCGGGCCGACGATCCTGGAGTTCGGCACCGAGGCGCAGAAGGCCCGCTTCCTGCCCCCGATCCAGCGGGGCGACGAGCTGTGGTGCCAGGGCTACTCCGAGCCGGAGGCGGGCTCCGATCTGGCCAACGTCCAGACGAAGGCGCACCTGGCGGGCGACGAATGGGTCATCACCGGGCAGAAGGTGTGGACGTCGCTGGCCCACGTGTCCGACTGGTGCTTCGTGCTCTGCCGTACGGAAGCGGGCTCCCAGCGCCACCGTGGGCTGTCGTACCTGCTCGTGCCCATGGACCAGCCCGGCGTCGAGGTCCGGCCGATCGTGCAGATGACCGGAACGTCCGAGTTCAACGAGGTGTTCTTCGACGGGGCCAGGACCGCGGCCGAAAACGTGCTCGGCGCGCCCGGCGACGGGTGGCGCGTCGCGATGGCCACGCTCGGCTACGAGCGCGGCGTCTCCACGCTGGGCCAGCAGATCGGGTTCCGGCGGGAGCTGGCCCGGGTGATCGAGGTCGCCGAGCGTACGGGCGCGGCCGACGACCCGGTGCTGCGTGACCGGCTGGTGCGGTCGTGGCTGGAGCTGGAGATCATGCGGCTCAACGCGCTGCGGGCCGATCCGGGGCCGGTGACGTCGATCGCCAAACTGTACTGGTCGGAGTGGCATCGTCGGCTGGGCGAGCTGGCCCAGGCCGTACAGCTCAAGTCTGGACTTGTCGCCCGCGACGGCGAGCTCAACGACCTCCAGCGGCTGTATCTCTTCAGCCGGGCGGACACGATCTATGCCGGTTCCAGCGAAATCCAGCGGAACATCATCGCCGAGCGCACCCTGGGACTCCCCCGCTGACGGACCTCTCTGATCGGAGCACTATGGCACCGCCGTACCCCAGAGCGCACGGCCTGCTCGACGGCAAGGTCACGCTGGTCACAGCCGCGGCGGGGGCCGGGATCGGCTACGCGACGGCCAAGCGCTGCGCCGAGGAGGGGGCCACGATCGTCGTCTCCGACCGGCACGAGCGCCGCCTGTCCGCCGCCGCCGACTCGCTGACCGAGCTCACCGGCGTCAAACCGCTGGCGGTGCCGTGCGACGTGACGTCGGAGGCCCAGGTGCTGGCGCTGTTCGACGCGGTGGTGGAGGCACACGGGCGGCTGGACGTGGTGGTCAACAACGCCGGGCTCGGTGGTACGGCGTCACTGGCCGAGATGACCGACGAGCAGTGGCACACCGTCATCGACGTCACCCTGAACGGCACCATGCGCTGCACCAGGGCCGCCCTGAAGCAGATGATCGCCCAGGGCTCCGGGGTGATCGTGAACAACGCCTCGGTGATCGGCTGGCGGGCGCAGCGGGGGCAGTCGCACTACGCGGCGGCCAAGGCCGGGGTGATGGCGCTGACCAGGTGCGTCGCCCTGGAGGCCGCCGAGCATGGCGTCCGGGTGAACGCGGTGGCGCCTTCGCTGGCCGTCCACCCGTTCCTGGCGAAGGTGACCAGCGAGGAGCTGCTGGCGGAGCTGGCGGCCGCCGAGGCGTTCGGGCGTTCGGCGGAGCCCTGGGAGGTGGCGAACGTGATCGTCTTCCTGGCCAGCGACTACTCCTCGTACATGACGGGCGAGGTCGTCTCCGTCTCTTCTCAACACCCGTGACTATATCCTGAGCAACAGGATATAGTGGGCTGGTGAATATAACGGAGCCCATGTTCCTGGCGCTCACCGCGCTGGTGGACGAGCCGCGGCACGGCTACGGCATCGTCCAAGAGGTCGATCGACTGTCCGGGGGGCGGGTGCAGCTCAAGATCGGCTCCCTCTACGGCGTGCTGGACCGGCTTACCGGAGAGGGCCTGGTGGCGCTCGACCGGGAGGAAGTGGCACAGGGGCGGCTACGCCGCTACTACCGGCTGACCGACTCGGGGGCGGGGGCCCTGGAGGAGGAGGCGGCTCGGCTGGCGGCCAACGCCCGCGCGGCGACCACCCGCCTCCGGGACCGGACCGCCCGCCTGCTCCCCGGAACGGCCACCGCGCTCGCCGGAGGTGCCTGGTGAACGAGTTGCTCGAACGGCGCTACCGCACCGTCCTGTGGCTGCTCCCCCGCTCGTATCGGGCCGAGCGGGAGGAGGAGATGGTGGCCGCGTTCATGGAGTTCTCCGGCGACGTGCCGGATGAGGAGAACCCTCGGCCGCGCTGGGGCGAGATCGCCAGCGTGCTCGCCCTCTCGATGCGCGTACGGGTCGGCGGAGCGGGCGCGATGCCCCGGTTCGTCGCCTGGGGCGCGGCCGTCAGGCTGGTGGCGACACTGGGGCTCGCCTTCCACGCGGCGGCCGGCATCTTCACCCTCGTCTCCCTCATCTTCATGACGCCCGACTCCATGACGCGACCACTCGGTGAACTCGCGGCGGCCCTCTGGGTGACGGCGTTCGTCCTGCTGATGCGTGGTCACGTCCGAACGGCCAAGCCGGTGGCGCTCGCGGCCGGCGCGGCGGCCCTGGCCGAGCTCGCCGTCTGGCAGAACTTGGCCAGCCAGTTCGTGCCTCTGGACGCGGTGCCACCGGCACTGAACGTCGTGGTCCCGCTGGCGGCCCTGCTCATCGGCTTCCACGACGGCGTCGCGCCGGTGCGGCGAGCATGGCGGCTGACGGTCCTGCCGCTGGCCGCCGGGCTGCTGTTGCGGGCCGTCGTCCTTGCTCTGCTGACGCCGTTGGGGAAGGTGCCGGTGTTGTGGCCGTGGGTGGACGTGATGGGTCTGGCCACGGCGGTGCTCGTGGTGGCCGGGATCGTCTGCCTCGCGCGCGACCTGCCCGCGTACGTGCCGCTCGCGCTGGCGATCCTCGGGGCATTGCTGCTGCCGTCGCGACTGTCGGTGGTGGACAACAGCTACCTGAGCTTGGGAGCTTCAGCGCTGTGGGTGTCCAGCGTGGGCCAGTGCGTGGCGCTGGTCGTCATGGTGACGGTCCTCGCGGTCGCGGGCTTCCGCGGTTTGCCGTCCGTACGACAGGGGCGGGCCGCGGTCTAGCGTCAGGTCTCCTCCCAGTGGGGGGTGTGCGATTCGATGTCCTCCGGCAGGCCGATGCGTCCGTTCAGCAGAATGAGCGGGGTGATCTGAACGCTGGTGCTGAAGCGGATGTAGCCGATGAAGAACTCGATCCCGGCGGCCCGCGCGTTGACCGAGCGCGGGCCTAGCCACTCCAGCAGTGCCCGGACATGGTAGAACTCGTCGGGGCGGAGTTCTTGGCGTACCGTCAGCGCCCAGCCCTCCGCCTGCTTCCTCTCGATCAGCTCCGCGACGAGTGCCCCGCCCACGCGCATGGCGGGGATGCGCCGCGCGAACACGGGCTCCGGATCGACGGTCTCCCACCGGCGCACCCTATCGATCATCGGCCGGCCACCCTGACAGGGAAAGACCAGGGTAGGCGCGCGAGCTGGGACGACTTAAGGTCCGAGACATGGGCACACGCGCTTCCCACCTGCTAGATGTCCTCATGACGGAGTTCGGCGAGTCGATCAAGCGAGACCCCGCGGCATTCAGGCGGAAATTTCGGAAAATGGCGGCCTCCCCTTTTGCGTTCTACCGAGGCAGCGCCTGCCTGTTCTACGCGGACCTCACCGAAGGGTTCGCGGACTCCTCATACCTTGACGAACCGACCAGCCGGGTGTGGATCCACGGCGACCTGCACGCCGAGAACTTCGGCACCTACATGAACGCCTCGGGCGTGCTGGTCTTCAACGTCAACGACTTCGACGAGGCGTACGTGGGACCGTACGTCTGGGACCTCAAGCGGTTCGCCGCCAGCGTGGCGCTGATCGGGTACGCCAAGGCCCTGTCGGACGAGGCGATCAGCGGGCTCGTGAGCGACTTCGCCGGCGCGTACCTGGCCGAGCTGGGCGGCATCGCGCGCGGCGGGGACGACGCCATCGGGTCACTCACCCTCGACACCACCACCGGCGTGCTGCACCGGGTGCTCCAGACGGCCAGGCTGAGCACGCGCGTGGCGATGCTGGACGTCGAGACCCTGATCGACGACTACGACCGGCGGTTCGCGATCATGGACGGGCGCGAGCCCGTCGACGCGGCGACCCGTGACTCCGTGACGGCCGCCTTCGCGGACTACCTGACGACGCTGCCCACGCAGTCGAACCCGGTCGAGCACGTGATCAAGGACGTGGCGCTGCGCAAGGGCGTGGGGATCGGGTCGGCGGGGCTGCCGTCGTACAACCTGCTGCTGGAGGGGCGGTCGCAGGCGCTGGAGAACGACGTCATCCTCTACATGAAGCAGGCGCAGGTGCCGGCGGTGGCCCGGCACGTCCCCGACGAGAAGGTCGCCCGTTACTTCCGCCACCAGGGCCATCGGACCGCGGAGTCGCAGCGGGCGCTGCAGGCGTACGCCGATCCGTGGCTGGGCTACACGACGCTGAACGGCGTGGGGCAGTTGGTGGCGGAGGTCTCGCCCTACTCCGCCGACCTGGACTGGGACGACGTCAATGAGCCGGCGGAACTGCGGTCGATCATGCGGGATCTGGGGCGGGCGGTGGCGCGCATGCACTCGGTGGCGGACGACGAGTCCAGCCACGACCTGGTGAACTTCTCGACGGAGGAGTCCATCATGGCCGTGGTCAACGGCGACAGGCCCGGATTTATCGGGATGTTGGTGGATTTTGCGCACCGTTATGGGGCACAGGCCCGGGAAGACCACCAACGGTTCGTCGACCTCTTCCGCAACGGCCGCCTTCCGGGGGTGTGACCGCCCCGGCCCGTTCGGGTGTGGCCACCTCGTTTTGGTGCGGGTGTGGCCACCTCGCCCTGTGCGGGTGTGGGCGCCTCGCCCGTGCGGGTTGGCCGTCTCGCCCCGCGGGTCTGGCCGCCGACTCTCCCGGCACGGTCCTGAGCGCGTGGCCCGGTTGTTCGGACGTGGTTCGAGCAGAGACGTGGGCTGAGACGTGGGCAGGCACGTGAACAGGGACATGGAGGGAGCATCGTGAGGCGTCTGGTGGGGTTGCTGCTGGGGACGGAAGAGGACTGGCCGTCGGCGTTCGAGACGGTGCTGAGGCGGTTGGGGCCGGTCAAGGGGGTCGGCGAGTTCGACGTGGAGCGCATCACGATCGAGCCGTTCGACCTGCGCGACCGGCCTCGGCACGATCTGGTGATCGACCGGCTGGCGTACTGGTACTACCACCCGCGCGAGTGGCTCAAGAAGGTCGCCATGATGGACGACGTCTATCTGCTGAACAGCCCGTTCACCTTCCAGTCGATGGAGAAGCACGCCGCCTACTGCGCCATGATGCGCCTCGGGCTGAAGGTCCCGAAGACCGTGCTCGTGCCGTACAAGAACCCGCCCGACAACACCAAGTACGCCTACACGGCCTCCCGCTACAACCAGCCGTTCGACCTTGACGCGGTCGCGGAGGGGATCGGGTATCCGCTCTTCATGAAGCCGTACGACGGCGGCGCGTGGCGCGGGGTGTCGTTGGTACGGGACCCCGACGAGCTCCATCGGGCCTACGACCAGAGCGGCGAGATGCTCATGCATCTGCAGAAGGCGGTCGAGGGCTACGACGCGTTCGCCCGTTCGCTGTCGATCGGGGCGGAGACGATGGTGATGCGGTTCCGGCCCGAGGAGCCGATGCACGCCCGGTACGTCGTGGACCACGAGTTCCTCGCCCCGAGCGTGGGCGACGAGGTGGTCACGATCGGGCGGCTGGTGAACGCGTTTTTCCGGTGGGAGTTCAACTCCTGCGAAACCCTGGTCAAGGGTGCGGATGTGCACCCGATCGACTACGCCAACGCCTGCCCGGACGTGGCGCTGACGAGCCTGCACTACTACTTCCCCTGGGCGATCAAGGCGCTGGTCCGGTGGAGCGTGTTCTGTGTGGGCACCGGGCGGCGGCCGCGGCTCGATCTGGACACGCGGGAGTACTTCGCGGTCACCGGGTCGTACGAGGAGCGGCTGGCGGCCTATCGGCAGCTGGCCGACGCCTACTTCGAGACCGACCGTTACCAGGACTTCTGCGACAGTCGGCTGCGCCACCTCGACGAGATCGTCCTGGACTGGGTGGCCGGGCCGGACTTCGACCGGCTGCTGGTCGACACGGTGACGGCCACGTATCCCGCGCACGAGAGGGACCGCTTCGTGGAGCACTTCCGCGGCCTGCTGGGGATGTGGGTGAAGGACTCCGGCTGAGCACGCCGCGCCTTCGGGGGCTGGCTGGGAAGCCAGTCGGCCCGCGGCTTGCGAGGCCAGTCGGCCCGCGCCTTCGGGCGGGCTAGCAAGGCCGGCCAGCTGGCTACCGACCAGTCGGTATGGCATGCTTCCGGAACATGACGCTGTTCTCGGTGGAAGGCAAGACCGTCGTCGTCACTGGCGGCTCCCGTGGTATCGGACGCATGATCGCGACCGGGTTCGTCGAGGCCGGGGCGACCGTGTACATCTCCGCCCGCAAGGTCGCCGAAGTGGAGCAGACCGCCAAGGAGCTGGGCTGCGTGGCCGTGTCGGCCGATCTGTCCACACCCGAGGGGGTGGGCGCGTTGGTGGAAGCGGTGGACGGGCCGCTGGACGTGCTGGTGAACAACGCGGGCGCGGCGTGGGGCGCGCCGCTGGAGGACTATCCGGAGCATGCCTTCGACAAGCTCTGGAACATCAACGTCAAAGGGGTCTTCTTCCTGACCCAGCGCTTCCTGCCGCAACTGCGGGCGGCGGCCAGCGCGGAGGATCCGGCACGGGTGATCAACATCGGGTCCATCGACGGGATCCGGGTGCCGTCCGTGGAGAACTTCGCCTACTCCGCGTCGAAGTCCGGTGTGCACATGCTGACCCGGCACCTGGCCAGGCAGCTGGCGCCTGAGCACATCACCGTGAACGCCATCGCACCGGGGCCGTTCGACTCGAAGATGATGGCGTTCGCCCTGGATGATCCGGCCATTCGGGAGAGCATCGCGGCGAGCGTGCCGATGGGCCGGATCGGCCACCCCGACGACATGGCCGGGGCGGCGATCTACCTGTCCTCACGTGCCGGGGCCTACCTCACTGGCACGGTCATTCCGGTCGACGGCGGCATCTCCTGCTGATCCCCGATCCTGTCGGGCGCGGATCCTGTCAGGCGCGGATCTCAGAGGCGCTCGCGGAGCGCGGTGGCGAGATACGCGGCCGCGCGGGGCTCGTGGCGCAGGAACAGGTACGGCTCGGTGAGCTCGACCTCGATCACCATCGGGGTGCCGTCGGGGAGCCGGACCAGGTCGATCCTGGCGTACAGAAGGGCCTGGGGGATGGCGGCAAGCACCTTCTCAGCGAGTTCGACCTGGCCCGGGGCCGGTGTGCGCGGTTCGGCCCGAACCTGGTCCGCGCCCGTCTTTCCCGGAGACAGCTTGGGGGTGCGCCGGACGGCATGGCTGAACCGGCGATTGAAGTGCAGCAACCAGGTCTCGCCCTCCGACTCGACCATGTCGAGGTAGGGCTGGACCATGGGGAGTGCGACCGCTGCCACGATGGACCATCTTCTTCGCCTTCCCCCGAAGCGGGATTCCTCCGTCAGGGCCCCAGCCACGACAGACCGTCACATGGATCGAGACGGTCGCGTGACGGACCACCCGAGGAACCATGGTGGTCACCGCACTAGTCGGAAGTGGTGCTCACACCCACGCCACTACGGTGCGTGGCCGTCGCGGCGTTGCCATTGATGTTGTTGACGTTGGTGCTGGAGCCGGCGCCTCTGTTGCCGGCCTGGACGCTGCCGAAGGTGTTGCCCGACTGCGCGGACGCGGAGTTGGTGCTGGAGCTGCTGTTGCTGGTGTCGGTGTCGGCATGGGCCGGAGCGGCCAGCAGGGCCGCGCCCGCGGCAATGGCGACGATGGCCGTGATGCCAAGCTTCTTGATCATGTCGATGTCCTTCCAGAGGGTTTCTCATGGACTTCGGACTCCGCCGGACGGCGGCGACCGGGGTGCGAGGAAGGGGATCGGGGTCAGTAGAAGATGTAGGTCACCGTGGTGCTGCCGTTGGTAGCGGTGGCGGCTATGCCGTTGATGTTGTTGACATTGGTCGACCGACCGGCACCCTCGTTGACCGCTGCGATGTCGGCGAGACTGTTTCCGGACTGGGACGAGTAGGTGTTGCCGCTCCAGGCGTCGGTCCAGGTGTCAGCGTGAGCGGGTGTGGCCAGCAGGATGGCGCCGGCGGACGCTGCCACGACGGCACCGGTGACGCACAGCTTCTCGATCACTTCAGCTCCTTTGCCGGTGGGCGTCTCGCATGAGACAGCACCGGCCCAAGAGCACACCGCCATCCCCGTTGACCTTCTTTGACCTTTGAGGATCAAAGCCAAAGCGATCATATAACTAAGCGTAGTGATCGTGTGACTCTTAGCAATCAGAACATTCTTCTGGAGTCGCGCTACTGACAGGCGGTGTCAGTGGTCGGCTCGTAGCATCCGCGCATGATTTACGAGTTGCGAAACTACACTCTGCATCCCGGCCAGCGGGACACACTGATCGAGTTGTTCGAGCGTGAGTTCATCGAAGGGCAGGAGGAGGCCGGGATCGGAGTGGTCGGCCACTTCCGGGACCTGGACAATCACAACATGTATCCGTGGATGCGGAAATTTCCGGATATGGAGGCTCGGCGGGCGGCCCTCACGGCCTTCTACGGCGGCCCGATCTGGAAGGCCAACCGGGACGCGGCCAACGCGACGATGATCGACTCCGACAACGTACTGCTGCTGCGCCCAGTGCCCGTGGCCTCCGCCGACGTGCCGCACGGGTCCGCTCCCCGCCACTCCGACCTCCCGAGCGGATCTACTCCCGTCCTCTCCCCCGGGTCCAGCCCCGACCCCTCTCTTCAGTCCTTTTCCGGCTCCTCTCTCGATCCCTTTTCCAGGACGGCCCGGCCGCCCGTCGGCGCCACCGTTCTGCCCGAGTCGCTGTACGTCGCGATGATCTACCACGTCGACGACGGGTTCGCCGAGTTCTTCGCTCGGGAGGCCGTACCCGTGCTCAGAGAAGCCGGGGTGCCGCCGGTGGCGTGCTTCGAGACCGAGACCGCCGAGAACACCTTTCCCGCTCTGCCCGTACGTACAGGGGAGCAGGTGTTCGTGTGGTTCGCCCGGTTCGATCGGCCCTCGGACGAGCGTGAGGTGGCGCTGCCCGGACTGGAGTCCCGGTTGACCTCTCCCCCACAGCGCCTCCGTCTGGCTCCCACGGCTCGATCAGCGCTTCGCTGAGGCTCCGGGCCAACGGGTTGGTCCGGGGTGTTGGGTCAAGGCGCGGACAATGGTGGGCATGGAGGTAGTGATCGTGTCCGGGCCGCCGGGGGCGGGGAAGTCGACCGTGGCTCGGCTGCTGGCCGATGCTGTCACGCCTAGCGTGCATCTGCATACGGATGACTTCTGGGCCTTCATCCGGCGAGGGGCCATCGCGCCGTACCTGGCGGAGTCTCGCCATCAGAACGAGACCGTCATGAGCGTGCTGGCGGGCGCGGCGTTCGGGTACGCCGACGGCGGATATCACGTGATGGTGGATGGCGTCGTCGGGCCGTGGTTCGTCGGCGCCTTCGCCAAGGTACGGCGCGCTCCGCTGCACTATGTGGTGCTTCGGCCCGACCGGGAGACGACTCTGGTCAGGGCGACGGGGCGAGGGCTTGACGCGCTTACGGATCCCGAGCCGGTGCTGCAGATGTACCAGCAGTTCGTCGACCTGGGTGAGCTGGAGTCGCACGCCTTCGACTCCAGCGGCCTGACCGCCGAGCAGACGGCCGCCGAGATCCGCACCCGACTGTCCGAGGGCGCCTACCTGCTCAAGACGCCGTAGCAGCTTCCAGAGCCCGCCTCGGACCGTGAACGCGCCTCACGACAGAGGCGGCCCTCATGGCGGAGGCGGGCCGCACGCCGAGGACGGGCCTCACGACGGAGGCGGGCCTGCGCCATAGGCGGGCAGTGGGTCGGGGGCGTCTTTGAGGAGTTTCGCGACTGCGTCGCCCACCTCCCCGGGGGACCAGCGGGCGCCGCGGTCCGCGCGTGGGCCGTGGGTCCAGCCCGTGGCCAGGGAGATCACTCCGCCCTCCACCTCGAACACCCGGCCCGTCACCGCCTCCGATGCCGCCGAGCCGAGCCAGACGACCAGCGGTGACACGTTCGCCGGGTGCATCGTGTCGAAGCCGGAATCGGGCGCGGCCATGGTCTCGGCGAAGACCTCCTCGGTCATGCGGGTGCGGGCGGCGGGGGCGATGGCGTTCACCGTCACGCCGTACCGGCCCAGTTCGGCGGCGGCCACCTGGGTCAGCGCGACGATCCCGGCCTTGGCGGCGGAGTAGTTGGACTGGCCGACGCTGCCGAGCAGGCCCGCGCCCGACGAGGTGTTGATCACGCGGGCGGCCGCGGGTGCGCCGGACTTGGCTCGTTCGCGCCAGTACGCGGCGGCGTGCCGCATCGTCAGGAAGTGGCCCTTGAGGTGGACTCGGATGACCTCGTCCCAGTCGTCTTCGCCCATGGAGACCAGCATGCGGTCGCGGACGAATCCGGCGTTGTTCACCAGCACGTCGAGCCCGTCGTACGCGGTGACGGCGGTCTTCACCAGCCGGGCCGCGCCGTTCCAGTCGGCCACGTCGTCGCTGCTGGCCACCGCCTGACCGCCGAGTGCGCGGATCTCCTCGGCCACGGCCAGCGCGGGTCCGCCGGAGCTGCCGTCGCCGCCGAGGCCGGTGCCCAGGTCGTTGACCACGACGCGGGCGCCCTGCCTGGCGAACTCCAGCGCGTGCTCCCTCCCGATGCCCCGCCCGGCTCCGGTCACGATCACAACGCGGCCGTCACAGATTCCCACACGGACCTCCCAGGAAGATCAGGCAGAGATATCAGGAAATGTCGCTTGAAGCCAGGTTTTGCCAGGCGGGAATCTCGCCGCCCCCATGAACGTGTACCTGCGCCCCTGTCACATAACCGGGAGCGGCCAGCCACAGGCAGACCGAGGCCACGTCGGCGGGCGTCGCCATCCGCCCGGCCGGGATGGCGGTCCCCACGTCCTTACCGCCGTAGTGGTCGGCGGAGTCCTCCGTGGCGGCCAGTCCGACGACGACCGTGTTGACGCGTACGTCAGGAGCCCATTCGGCGGCCAGGCAGTTCGCCAGGTGATGCAGTCCCGCTTTGGCCGCACCGTACGCCGAGGTGCCCGGCGAGGGCCGTACGCCGCTGGAGCTGCCGATCATCACGACGGAGCCGCCCGAGGCGGCGAGCAGCGGGTGGGCGCGCTGCGCGACGAGCATGGGGGCGATCAGATTGAGCTCGACGACACGCGTGTGCAGGCGTGGTGAGGTGCCCTCCAGCAGCGCGTACGGCGAGCCGCCCGCGTTGTTGACGACCACGTCCAGCCGGTCGAGCCCTGAGAACAGCCGCTCGAGGTCGTCGGCGTCCCGCACATCGGCCCGGACGAACCGCACTCCAGCGACCGGCGGAGGTGGTGGGTCGTGGCGGGCGCAGACGATCACTTCGGCGCCGGCCGCGGCGAAGGCGGTGGCGATGCCCGCGCCGATCCCCCGCGTCCCACCGGTCACCAGGACGACCTTGCCCGTGTAGTCGTAAGTCACCGTCACGGGTGCTACCGTACCAAGCAAGCGTTAGGTGCAACCAGGGAGCGGGATGGGAATCACGCTGCGGGACGGCCCGATCGCCGAGGTCGTCGTCGACGTCCCACCGGTGAACGCGCTGCCGGCGCGAGCCTGGCACGAGCTGGCCGGCGCCGTTACGGCCGCCGGGCAGGACGAAGAGACCAGGGTCGTCGTATTACGAGCCGAGGGCCGGGGCTTCAACGCCGGCGTGGACATCAAGGAGATGCAGGCCACCGAGGGCCACACCGCCCTGATCAATGCGAACAGGGGATGCTTCGCGGCGTTCGCGGCCGTGTACGACTGCCCGGTGCCCGTGATCGTCGCCGTCCACGGGCACTGCGTCGGCGGCGGCGTCGGCCTGGTAGGCAACGCGGACATCGTGCTGGCCAGCGAGGACGCCTACTTCGGCCTGCCCGAGGTGGACAGGGGCGCGCTCGGCGCCGCCACCCACCTGTCCCGGCTGGTGCCGCAGCACCTCATGCGCGCCATGGTCTACACGTGCCGGAACGTGACGGCGGCCGAGCTGCACGCGTTCGGCTCGGTGCTGGAGGTGGTGCCGCGTGACAAGCTGCGGGACGCGGCGCTGGAGGTGGCGGGCCAGATCGCGGACAAGGACCCGTACGTGATCCGCTGCGCCAAGGAGTCGCTCAACGGCATCGACCCGGTGGACGTGAAGCGCTCCTACCGCTTCGAGCAGGGCTTCACGTTCGAGCTGAACCTGATGGGCGCGGGCGACAGGCACCGGGACCGCTTCGTGGAGGGCTCGTGAGCAAGGTCATGTCCGTCGAGGAGGTCGCGGCCGAGGTCGAGAGCGGCATGACGGTCGGCATCGGCGGCTGGGGATCGCGCCGCAAGCCGATGGCCCTGGTCGCCGGCCTGCTGCGGTCGAACGTCCGGGATCTCACCCTCATCTCCTACGGCGGCCCGGACGTCGGCATGCTCTGTGCCGCCGGGAAGGTACGCAGGGTGGTGGCCCCGTTCGTGACGCTGGACTCCATCCCGCTCGAACCGCACTTCAGGCGGGCCAGGCAGGGCGGCACGGTCGAGTTCACCGAGTATGACGAGGGCATGTTCATGTTCGGGCTGCTGGCGGCGGCGCACCGGCTGCCGTTCCTGCCCACTCGGGCCGGTCTCGGCTCCGACGTCATGCGGGTCAACCCCGGTCTGCGCACCGTCCACTCGCCGTACGAGGACGGGGAGGAGCTGGTCGCCGTGCCCGCGCTGACCATGGACGTCGCGCTGGTGCACCTCAACCGGGCGGACCGGCGCGGCAACGCGCAGTACCTGGGCCCCGATCCGTACTTCGACGACCTCTACGCCAAGGCGGCGGCTCGGTGCTTCGTGTCGTGCGAGCGACTGGTGGACACCGCCGACCTGCTGAAGGAGGGGCCGGTGCAGTCGCTGCTGATCAGCCGGTCGATGGTGAGCGGTGTGGTCGAGACGCCGGGCGGCGCGGGGTTCACCGCGTGCGAGCCCGATTACGGCCGCGACGAGCAGGAGCAGCGGCGCTATGTGGACACGCCGTGGGAGGAGTTCCATGACCAAGTCTGACGTGTCCGTGAGCAGGGCTGATGTGTGCGTGGTCGCCTGCGCGGAGGCGTTCAGAGGCGACGGGGAGATCCTCGCGGCCGGGATCGGCGGGGCGGTCACCGTGCTGGCTGCCCGGCTGGCCAGGCTGACGTTCGAGCCTGATCTGCTCACGCATGACGGCGTCTGCCTGCTGACGGGCGACGTGCCGGCGCTGGGGGAGCGGCCCGAGGTGGTGGAGGGCTGGCTGCCGTTCCGCGATCACCTGTGGCTGGTGCTGAACGGCCGGCGGCACGTGATGCTCGGCGCGAGCCAGATCGACCGCTTCGGCAACTCGAACATCTCCTGCATCGGCGACTGGGCGCGGCCCAAGGCGCAGCTCCTCGGCGTACGCGGCGCGCCGGGCAACACGCGCTGCGACCCGACGAGCTACTGGATCCCCCGGCACTCCCCCAAGGTGTTCGTGCCGCGAGTGGACGTGGTCAGCGGTCTCGGGACCGACAAGGGTGCCTTCGACCTGCGGCGGGTGGTGACGAACCTGGCCGTGCTCGACTTCCGCACGCCGGACGGGTCGATGCGGCTGGCCTCGGTGCATCCGGGGGTGAGTGTCGCGGAGGTGGTCGCGGCGACGGGGTTCGAGTTGACGGTCCCCGAGGACGTACCCGAGACCCGGGAGCCGACCGCCAAGGAGAGCAGGCTGCTGAAGGAGGTGCTCGACCCGCGCGGGTCCCGCGAGCGCGAGGTGGCCGCATGAGGAGAGCGCGGAGCGGCCCCGAGGCCGCCGCATGAGGAAAGCGTGCAACGGTCTGGAGGGGGCGGCGTGAGAACCGCGCTGACCGACCTCGTGGGGTGCCGGTATCCGATCGTGCAGACCGGGATGGGGTACGTCGCGGGCGCGCGGCTCGCCGCGGCCACCTCGGAGGCGGGCGGGCTCGGGATCATCGCGGCCGCCACGATGTCCGTCGGCGAGATGACCGAGGCGATCAATGGCGTGCGGGAGCGGACGGACGCCCCGTTCGGGGTGAACATCCGCTCCGACGCCGACGACGCGGCCGAACGGGTGGAGGTGATGATCCGCGAGGGCGTGCGCGTGGCGTCGTTCGCGCTGGCGCCGCGGCGGGAGCTGATCGAGCGGCTGAAGAGCGCGGGCGTGGTGACGATCCCGTCAGTGGGCGCGCGGCGGCACGCCGAGAAGGTGGCCGCCTGGGGCGTGGACGCGGTGATCGTGCAGGGCGGCGAGGGCGGCGGTCACACCGGGCCGGTCCCGACGACGCTGCTGCTCCCCCAGGTGGTGGACGCGGTCGACATCCCGGTGATCGCGGCGGGCGGCTTCTTCGACGGGCGCGGGCTGGTGGCGGCGCTGGCGTACGGGGCGTGCGGCATCGCGATGGGCACCCGGTTCCTGCTGACGAGCGACTCGTCGGTGCCGGACGAGGTGAAGAAGGTCTACCTGGCGGCGGCCGACACGCTGGTCACCACCCGGGTCGACGGTGTGCCGCATCGGGTGCTCAGGACGCCGTTCGTGGAGTCGCTTGAGCGCTCCCGGCTGCTCAGGGCGGTGGTCAACGGTGCCAGGTTCAAGCGGCTGTCGGGGCTGACGTGGGCCCAGATGATCCGCGAGGGGCGCCGGATGCGGCACGGCCGCGAGCTGACCTGGGCGCAGGTGCTGCAGGCGGCCAACACGCCGGTGCTGTTGCGGGCCGCGATGGTCGAGGGGCGGGCCGATCTGGGGGTGATGGCCTCCGGGCAGGTGGTCGGGGTGCTCGACGACCTGCCGTCCTGCCGGGAGCTGATCGAGCGAGTTATGTCCGAGGCGGAGACAGTGATGGAGCGGTTCAGAGCACCGTGATGCCGCGGGCGGCCAGGATGGCCGCCGCCTGGGCGGGGTTGATCGTCGCCCCCTGGAAGGCTCGCAGCTTGGTGTCGTCGGGCTCGCCCAGGTCGGCGCCGCGCAGGTCGGCCTTGGCGAACACGGTCTTGAGCAGCTTGGTCCCGCGCAACCGGCAGTCGCTGAACGTCGCCTCGGTGAAGTCGCAGCCCGACAGGTCGGCGTCGTCGAAGCGGACGCCCTCGATGAACTCCCCGCGCAGCGAGCAGCCCCCGAGGTTGGCCATGGTCAGGTTGGACCGGGAGACCTTGAAGCCGGTGCCGCGCGCCGCGGTGAGGGACGCGCCGATCATGCGGCACCCGGTGAAGGTCACGTCCGTCACCAGCGCGCCGCCGAACTGGGCGGAGGACAGGTCGACGTCGGTGAACGTCACGTCGATGAGCTCGGCGTCGTTGAACCTGATCCGCATCCCGCCGCCGCCCGTGAACACCGCGCCGTCGAGGTCGGCCCGCCGGAAGTCGGCCTGTTCGAGCACGCACGACTCGAAGCGGGCGCCGGCCAGCGGGGCCCGCCGGAGGTCGGCCTCGGTCAGGTCGCAGTCGCGGAAGACGTGGGTCTCGTCCGGCGCGAGCCGGTCGGTGAGCGTGGTCTGGGAGAGGTCCTCGCCGTCGAAGTTCACGGTGTCAAAGGGTACCGGTGATCAGTTCGGCGGCGGCCTGGCCGCAGACCCTGGCCGAGCCGTACGTGGCGATGTGCACGGCGCCCAGGTCGGACCGGGCGGGCAGGCCCATCTCGACCACCACGGCGTCGGGGCGGGCGCTGAGCAGGTGCCGCAGTGCCTCGCTCTGCCAGGGGTGGCGGTGCGCGTCGCGGACCGCGACGACGAGGGGGTGCCCGGCCGCGGCGGCGATGAGCCGTTCCAACACGGCCCCGGTCGCCTCGCCGGCCGCGAGCCGGGTCACGGTGGTGCCGGGCAGCAGCCTGCCCAGGGGCTCGCCGACGCCCCACGGCGTGTTCTTGTCGATGGCCAGGTTCATCTCGGGGGCCAGCTCCACCACGTGCGCCGCGGAGGTGAGCGGCAGGACGGGGTCGCTCGTGCGGCGGGTGATCCTGAGCGCGCGGCGGGCCGCGACCAGGCCGAGGTAGCCGTCCTCGGGGACCGGGGTGCCCGCGGCGGCGGTCCAGGCGGCCAGCTCGCCGACCCGGCGCGCGGCGTCGGCCAGGCGCTCCTCCGGCAGCAGGCCGTCGCGCACGGCTTCGGCTATCGCGTCGCGCACCTCGACGGCGGTCGCCTCGCCTGAGTGCTCGCCGCCGACGCAGATGGCGTCGGCCCCGGCGGCGATGGCGCGGGCGGCGGCGCCCCCGATCCCGTACGGCCCGGAGACGGCGGCCATCTCGATGCCGTCGGTGATGATCAGGCCGTCGAAGCCCAGTTCCTCGCGGAGCAGCCCGGTGAGCACCTTGGGGCTGAGCGTGGCGGGCAGGACGGCGTCATACGCGGGCACCAGCAGGTGGCCGGTCATGACGGCCTTGACGCCTTCCTGGATCGCGGCGCGGAAGGGGCGCAGCGCGTACTCGATCCCGTCGGTGGCGACCACGGGCACGCCGTGGTGGGAGTCGATCGAGGTGTCACCGTGGCCGGGGAAGTGCTTGGCGCAGGCGGCGACCCCTGCGGACTGCAGGCCGCGGACGAACGCCCTGGTGTGCCGGGAGACCAGCGCGGCGTCGGCGCCGAAGGAGCGCAGGCCGATGACCGGGTTGTCGGGGTTGGAGTTGACGTCGGCCGAGGGGGCGAAGTCGATCGTGATGCCCGCGGCCGCCAGGTCCGCCCCGAGGTTCCTGGCCACGGCCTCGGTCAGCGTCACGTCGTCCACGACGCCGAGCGCGTAGCCGCCGGGACGGCTGCTGCCGGTGGCGACCTCCAGCCGGGTCACCTCGCCCGACTCCTCGTCGATGCCGATCATGACGGCGGGGTTCTCCGCGCGCAGGGCGGCGGTCAGTTCGGCCACCTGGTCCGCTCCCGTGATGTTGCGGGTGAACAGCACCACCCCGGCCAGCCCCTCCCCCAGGCGGCGGCGGAGCCAGTCAGGCGGGGTCGTCCCCTCGAACCCGGGCAGGATCACGGCATCGGCAAGGCACAGCAGGTCACCGCTCTTGAGCATGAACCGCAATCTAATAGGAAAGTTTCCTATTTGCTAGTGGCATCGCCGGACGTCATAGGCGTTCGATGATGGTGACGTTCGCCTGGCCGCCTCCTTCGCACATCGTCTGCAGGCCGTACCGGCCGCCGGTCCGCTCCAGCTCGTGCAGCAGCTTCACGGCCAGGACCGCGCCGGTCGCGCCGAGCGGGTGGCCGAGCGCGATCGCGCCGCCGTTCGGGTTGACCCTGGCGGGGTCGGCGTCGCTCTCCTTCAGCCAGGCGAGCACGACCGAGGCGAACGCCTCGTTGATCTCCACGGCGTCGATGTCGCCGATCGTCATCCCGGCCTTGCGCAGCGCGTGCTCCGTGGCCTGGATCGGCGCCGCGAGCATCATGATGGGGTCGCCGCCGCGCACCGACAGGTGGTGCACGCGGGCGCGCGGGCGCAGCCCGTGCTCCTGTACGGCCCGTGGCGACGCGATGAGCAGGGCGGCGGCGCCGTCGGAGATCTGCGAGGCCAGGGCGGCTGTGAGGCGCCCGTCCTCGACCAGGGGCTGGAGCCCGGCCATCTTGGCCGGAGTGGTGTCGCGGCGCGGGCCCTCGTCAGTGGTGACGCCCTCATAGGGGGTGATCTGGTCGGCGAAGCGGCCGGTGTCGATGGCGGCGATGGCCCGGCGGTGCGACTCGTAGGCGAACGCCTCCATGTCCTCTCGGGAGATGTCCCACTTGACGGCGATCTGTTCGGCGCCGGTGAACTGGGAGACCTCCCGCGTGCCGTACCGGGAGAGCCAGCCCTTGGAGCCGCTGAAGGGGGTGTCGTGCCCGAGGGGACGGCCGGCGAGCATCGCCGAGGAGATGGGGATCATGCTCATGTTCTGTACGCCGCCGGCCACCACGAGGTCGCTGGTGCCCGAGAGCACGGCCTGGGCGGCGAAGTGCAGCGCCTGCTGGGAGGAGCCGCACTGGCGGTCGACTGTGACGCCGGGCACCTCCTCCGGCAGGCCCGCGGCCAGCCAGCAGGTGCGGGCGATGTCGCCGGCCTGCGGTCCGATGGTGTCCACGCAGCCGAACACCACGTCCTCCACGGCCGCCGGATCGGCGCCCGTGCGGGTCATCAGCTCTTGGAGTACGTGCGCGCCGAGGTCGGCGGGGTGGGCGCCGGTGAGGCCGCCGTTCCTGCGCCCGACCGGGGTCCTGACCGCGCCGACGATGTATGCCTCGTTCACTCCCGCATCGTAGCAAGCGCTTGGTCGCGCACGGAATGCCGGGTGAGCTGGGCGGGTTCGGTGAACAAGCGATTGTCTGAGGGCTCATAATGGGAGCGTGACAACGCGAAAGAACTCCGGGCAGAGCGCGGCCGCCCCGGCGAAGCGCCAGCGCGCGACCTCGTCAGGGCCGGCGTCGGAGCGCCGTGACCACCTCGTCAAGCTCGCCGCGGAGCTCTTCGCCCGCAAGGGCTTCCAGGCCACGACCGTACGCGAGATCGCCGACGAGGCGGGCATCCTCTCGGGAAGTCTCTATCACCATTTCGATTCCAAGGAGACCATCGTCGACGAGGTGCTCTCCACCTTCCTCGACGACCTGGTCGCCCGCTATCGCACGGCGATCGCCTCGGGCTCCGACCCGCGCACGATTCTGTCGGAGATGGTGCGCATCGGCTTCGGCACGCTGGAGCCGCACCGGGCCGCGATCACCGTGATGCAGAACGACTGGAACTATCTGCGGCAGTTCGAGCGGTTCAACTACCTGGTCAAGGCCGAGGACGAGGTCGAGCAGATCTGGGTCGCGCAGATCAAGGCGGGCCAGGCGGCCGGGCAGTTCCGCGCAGACGTGGACCCGAAGCTCACCTACCGGATGATCCGCGACACGATCTGGGTGGCGGTGCGCTGGTTCCGTCCCGGCGGGCGGCTCAACACGACGGGTCTGGCCGAGCACTACATCACCGTGCTCTTCGACGGCCTGGCCACGGGTGAGCGGACCAGCCAGCAGGCATGACGCTTGGTACGGCGGTGCGTCAGGCACTGCGGGAGGCGGCGGAGCCCGAGAAGGCCGCCACGATGCGCGCGTACATGAAGTCCGACATGCCCTTCCTCGGCGTCCAGGCGGTGCCGAGGCGGGCCGTGCTGCGGCGGGTCTTCTCGGCCCACCGCATCGGTACGGCGCCGGAGTGGCGCAGGGCGGTGCTCGGCCTGTGGCGCGAGGCCGAATACCGCGAGGAGCGCTACGCGGCGATCGATCTGACCGGCTATCACCACTACCGGGAGTTCCAGACTCTCTACACGGTGCCGATGTACGAGGAGATGATCGTCAGCGGGGCCTGGTGGGACCTGGTCGACGAGCTGGCCACGCACCGGATCGGCGGCCTGCTGACCGCCTTCCCCGACTCGATGCGCCCGCTCATGCTGGACTGGGCGCGCGACGGCGACCTGTGGAAGCGCCGCACCGCGATCCTGAGCCAGAACAGGTTCAAGGCTCGCACCGACACGGCCCTGCTCTACGCCTGCATCGAGCCGAGCCTGTCGGACAACGACTTCTTCGCCCGCAAGGCGATCGGCTGGGCGCTGCGCGAATACGCCAAGACCAACCCGGCCGAGGTCATCCGCTATGTACGCACCAAGGGCATCTCCGGTCTGAGCCGCCGCGAGGCACTGCGCAACTTACCGGCTACCTAGTCCACAAGGCATCCTGTACGGCCTGCACCAGGGCCATCAGCTCGGGCGTGACGCGCTCCCTCGCCCAGGCCAGCGCGTACGTGATGCGCAGGTCCCCCGCGTCGAGCGGGACGAACCTCAGGTCGTCGCGGCGGATGGTCCTGGCCAGCAGCTGCGGGATCGGCAGCACCCCGGCACCCGCCGCGACCAGGTCGAGCGCGGCGGCGAAGTCGTCGTCGGCCACCATGCGCGAGCGCCCCGGCAGCCCGGCCCACGCCCGGCTGCCGGGGGTCAGCAGCACCTGCCCGGCCAGGTCACCGGCGACGACCTTGGCTCTCGGCGCCAGCGCGTGCCCCAGCGGCACCGCGAGCTGGTCCACCGAGACGTGGAACCTGGCGGCGGTGACGAACCGCGCGGGCGCGGGGGTGGCCAGGATCGCCGCCGACACCTCGCCCCGCTCCAGCGCGTCGGCGGCCGCCCCGCGCCCGGCGACCGTGAGCTCCACGCCGATGGCCGGGGTGCGGGCCGCCAACCGGCGGGCGACCCGGGCCGCCAGCGCGCCGACGAGTGGTGGATAAGCAAGGTGAATGGTCGGCCGGGCCAGCCGGGCGGCTTCGGCCGCGAAAGCGGCGGCGGCGGTCAGCAGCTCGTCGGCGTGCGGAAGCAGCGCCCTGCCCTCGGCGGTCAGCCGTACCGCGCGGGCGGAGCGGTCGAACAGCCTGGTCCCGGCCGCGCGCTCCAGCCTGGTGATGGCCTGGCTCATGGCGGGCTGGGACATGCCCAGGTCCGCGGCGGCGAGCGAGAAGCTGAGCCGGGCCGCCACGCGGGCGAAGCACTGGACCTCCTTGAGCATAAGCAGCACGAATACAGGATGCATCAGGTAGGACCGGTGTGGTGAATTCTCGGCGTTCGATCAAGTCAACGCAGGGAGCAAGTCGATGTCGTCATTTCCCCGGTCCACCGTGCTCGGATATCCGCGGATCGGCCCGCGAAGGGAGCTGAAGCGGGCCCTGGAGTCCTACTGGGACGGCCGCTCGACCCGGGCGGAGCTGGAGGAGGCGGGCGCCGAGATCCGGGAGCGGACCTGGCGGCGGCTCGACGAGCTGGGCCTGGCCGGGCTGCCGTCCAACACCTTCTCGCTCTATGACCAGGTGCTCGACACGGCCGTGCTGCTCGGCGCGGTGCCCCGGCGCTATCAGGAGGCCGAGGACCCCTACTTCGCGATGGCCAGGGGCACCGCCGGGCTGGCGCCGCTGCGGATTACGAAGTGGTTCGACACGAACTACCACTACATCGTGCCGGAGATCGACGCCGAGACCGTGTTCAAGCTCGACCCGGCCAAGCCGCTCGCCGAGCTGCGGCAGGCTCGGGAGCTGGGCTTCGAGACGCGGCCCGTGGTGGTGGGGCCGGTGACGTTCCTGCTGCTGGCCGGGGCGCTGGAGCGGCTGGATGAGGTGCTCGGCTGCTACGAGGAGCTGCTGGCGATCCTGGCGGCCGAGGGCGTGGAGTGGGTGCAGCTCGACGAGCCCGCGCTGGTGGCCGACCGGACGCCCGCGGAGCTGGCCGCCGTCACGGCCGCCTACGAGCGGCTGGGGTCCGCGCCGTCGCGCCCCGGGCTGTTCGTCGCCTCCTACTTCGGTGATCTGGGCGAGGCGCTGCCCGTGCTGGCCGCGACGCCGGTGGAGGCGATCGGGGTGGATCTGGTGCGCGGCGGCCTGGACCGGCTGCCGGCGCTGGCGGGCAAGACCGTGGTGGCGGGCGTGGTGTCCGGGCGGGACGTGTGGCGTACCGCTCCCGGGCGGGCCCTGAGCCTGCTGCGGGCGGTGCGGGAGCACGCGGCGGACGTGGTGGTCAGCACCTCGTGCTCGCTCCTGCACGTGCCCTACGACGTGGCGGGGGAAGAAGGGCTCGATCCGGGGCTGCGGGCGCGGCTGGCCTTCGCCGAGCAGAAGGTGGCGGAGGTCGTCGAGCTGGCGCGTGCCGACTTCCGGGGCGCCGAGGCGCCGGCCGCGTCGGTGGCGCTGGCGGACCCGGTCGTGTTCGAGGGGCGCGGGCCGTACGCGGAGCGCGCCGCGGCCCAGGCCGCGCACCTGCGGCTGCCCGTACTGCCGAGCACCACGATCGGGTCGTTCCCGCAGACCGGCGAGCTGCGCGCGGCTCGCGCGGCCGTGGTGGCGGGCACACTGCCGGACGCCGACTACGAGCGTCGGGTCGAGGCGGAGATCGAGCGGGTCATCCGGCTGCAGGAGCGGCTCGGCCTCGACGTCCTCGTGCACGGCGAGCCGGAGCGCAACGACATGGTCCAGTACTTCGCCGAGCACCTCGACGGATTCGCGGTGACCGCCAACGGCTGGGTCCAGTCCTACGGCTCCCGGTGCACCAGGCCGCCGATCCTGCACGGCGACGTCGGGCGGGCCGCGCCGATCACCGTACGGTGGGCGCGCCACGCGCAATCACTGACGGACAAGCCGGTCAAGGGCATGCTCACCGGGCCCGTCACGATCGTCGCCTGGTCGTTCGTCCGCGACGACCTGCCGCTGCGCGACGTGGTGTTCCAGGTGGCCGACGCGGTCCGGGACGAGGTACGCGACCTGGAGGCGGCGGGTGTGTCGATCATCCAGGTGGACGAGCCGGCGCTGCGCGAGCTGCTGCCCCTCAGGCGGGCCTCGCAGGCCGACTACCTGGAGTGGGCCGTGGCCGCGTACCGGCGGGCCACCTCGGGGGCCAGCGACCGCATCCAGATCCACACGCACCTGTGCTATTCGGACGCCGACCAGATCCTCGCGGCGATCGACGGCCTGGACGCCGACGTCACCACGATCGAGTCGGCCCGCTCCGGGGCCCGGATCCTGGGGGCCGTGGGCTCCTTCGGGCGGGGGCTCGGGCCGGGGGTCTACGACATCCACTCGCCGAGGGTGCCGAGCCAGGCCGAGGTGGAGGAGTTGTTGCGGGAGACGCTGAAGGTGCTGCCCGCCGAGCGGGTCTGGGTGAATCCGGACTGCGGGCTGAAGACGCGTACGTACGAGCAGGTAGAGGCGGCGCTGGCCAATGTGGTCGGCGCGACCAGGCGCCTGCGCGACGAACTCGGCGCTACGTGATCAGCTCTACCGGCGGGCCCGCTCTACCGATGGTCAGCTGAAGGTCCATTCCAGGTGGGCCAGGGCGGCGTCGGCGTAGTGGCGTGGGCCGGTGCTCAGGCCGTAGGCGAGGTCCTCGATGAGCGCGCACCTGGCGTAGAAGACGACTCTGGCCCGGTCGAGCTCGTCGAAGTCGCGGTCGTAGTGCGCCAGGGTCCGTTCGAGGACCTCGGGGCCCAGGTCGCGGTAGATGAGCGCGAAGTCGTGCGCCGGGTCGGTGACGGCGGCGTCGGTCCAGTCGATGACGCCCGTCAGCGTGCTGGTCGCGGCGTCGGCCAGCAGGTGCTCGCTGCCCAGGTCGTTGTGGCAGAAGCGCAGGTCGCGCGGCTCGTCGGGCGGTGTGCCGCGTAAGAACCGCTCCACCAGCGGGCGCCGCTCCGCCGGCACGTGCCCCTCGACGTCGCGATAGTCGAGCCCGGCGTCCACCAGCAGGGTGGGCGCCGGGTAGAGGTCGGGCGGCGCCAGCGCGCGCAGGTCATCGACCGGGGCACTGTGCAGGGCGCTCAGCAGGCGGCCGAGCGGGGCGGCCAGCGCCGCGGGGTCAGGCACCGGGTGCTGGTTGAGCGGCTCGCCCGGCAGCTTGCGGTAGGCGATCACGCCCTGCTCGTAGTCGGCGAAGACCACCTCGGGCACCGCCACGGTGGCCAGCTCGCGGACCGCGGCCAGCAGCTCGACCTCGCGGCGGGTGGCCACCGGATCGGCGGTCTTGCCGCCTCGGACGATCAACTCCCCGTTGACCTCGTAGACCTCGTGGTCCAGGCCCTGCCCGGACTCGGTCAGAGAGCGCACCTCGACGTCGGGGAGGTGGCGGGCCAGCAACGCGCGGATGTCGCCGATCACACCAGCAGCCTAGGCCCGGCGGGTCGGGTGCGCGAGAGGATAATTACTTGAGCGCCCCCGCGGTCAGCCCCGACTGGATCTGGCGCTGGAAGACCGTGTAGACGACCAGCATGGGCAGGATGGCCAGCGTCAGGGCGGCGAACAGGGCCGACCAGTCCTGGTCATAGCCCGCGGCCGTCGAGATGTCGGCGATGCCCTGGGTGAGCACCCACTTGTCGCGCTCCTGCAGCAGCACCAGCGGCAGCTGGTACTGGTTCCACTGACCGAGGATGTTGAAGATCGTGATGCTGACCAGGCCCGGTCTGGCCATGGGCAGCATGATCTGGAAGAACACCCGGGTGTGCGAGGCGCCGTCGACCATGGCCGCCTCCGCCACCGCCGTGGGCAGCGTACGGAAGAAGGCCGACAGGAAGAACACGGTGAACGGCATCGAGTAGGCGATGTAGACCAGCACGAGGCCGGCGTGGGTGTTCAGGCCGATGAACGGGCCGATCAGCGGGACGTTGCCCATGTTCTGCACGACGAAGAACAGCGGCGACAGCGCCAGGTAGACCGGGAAGGCCAGGCCCGACACGAACAGCAGGTAGACGGCCCGGTTGCCGCGGAAGGGGTAGCGCGACAGCACGTACGCGGCCATCGAGCCGAGCAGCATCGTGCCGGACACGCTGAAGGCGACCACGATGACGCTGTTGAGCATGTACTGGCCGATGTGCGCCTGCTCCCAGGCCCTGGCGAAGTTGTCCCAGCGCAGGCTGGCCGGCAGGGACCAGGCGTCGCCGAAGATCTCGTCCTCGCTCTTGACCGACGCCAGGAACGTCCACAGGATCGGCACCACCGTGAGCACGGTCCACAGCAGCAGCGCGACGTGCGACAGGATCGCCATCGGCCCGAGCCGCTTCCGGCTCTCCTGGCGGGCCAGCTTGCGGGAGTTCGCCACCGTCCACGAGGTCGTCGTCGTCATCAGTACTCGATTCGTTCGCGCCGCGTCAGACGCAGCGAAAGGATCGCGAACCCGACGGTGAAGAAGAACATCACGACGCCCAGGGCCGAGGCGTATCCGAAGCGGAAGTATTGGAAGGCGTTGCGGTAGACCTCGGCCGCCATGACCGTGGTCGACCAGTCGGGCCCGCCGTGCTGGTCGGTCATCACCCACACGATCGCGAACACGTCGAGGGCGATGATGCCGAGGTAGACCCAGGCCACCTGGATGGTGTCCCAGAGCAGCGGCAGGGTGATGCGGAAGAACAGGCTCAGCCGCCCGGCGCCGTCGATCTGCGCCGCCTCGAACATGTCCTTCGGGATGGAAGCTAGGCCGGCGGAGAAGAGCACCACGTAGAACCCGACCGCCTGCCAGACCATGACGCCGAGCACCGACCAGAACGCGACGCCCGGGTCCGACAGGAAGCCGATCGGCTTGCCACCCAGCGCCATTAGCGGCGCGTTCAGCATCCCGCTGCCGTCCGGCCGGAACACCTGCTGGAACAGCACCGCCACCACCGCGACGGCCAGCACCTGCGGGAAGAAGAACACCACGCGGTAGAACTTGGAGCCGGTGATCCCGCCCACGGCCCGCCCGCCGCCGCCCACGTTGAGGAGGAAGGAGAAGAACAGGGCGATGATGATCGTGACCAGGGGCAGCAGGACGAGCAGCCCGGCGTTGTGCGTGACCGCTTTCCAGAACGTCCCGTCTCCGAGAAGCCGGCGGAAGTTCTCCAGCCCGATGAAGGCCGGCGTGGCCGAGACGCCGCGCCAGTCCGTCATCGAGATGTAGAACGCCTGGATGTATGGAGAGATCACATAGACCAGGTAAAGGGTCACCGGGGCTGCCAGGAACGCGGTGATGAACAGCCCTCGGCGATACCTGTTGAACAGCATCAGCGCTTGTACTTCTTGATCGAGGAGTCCTTCTTGATCTCGTCGGCCTTCTTCTGGATGCGCTCCAGATACTTGTCCGGCGTGAGGCCGCCGGTCATGAGCTCACCGGTGGCGGCGACGGCCTCGTCCTTGAGCTGGAGATACCAGGTCTGCCAGCGGTAGTAGACGATGTTCGCGCCGGCCTCGGCGTAGGCCTTGGTCGCGCTCGCGGCGCCCGGGGAGAGCTGGCGGCCCTCGCCCGCGCCCTTGACCGTCGAGACGGTTTTGACCATCTCGCTGAACTCGCCGGCCGCCTTCTTCGACAGCATGGCCCGCAGGTACTCCATGCCGCCCTGCGGGTTGGCGCCCTTGGCGGGGACGATGAAGTTCTCGCTCGGCTGGCTGTGCAGCGTGCCGTAGGGCATCTTGTCGGAGCTGGTGAAGTCGGGGACGGGGAACATGCCGTACTCGAAGTCGGCCGGGGTGGTGGTCTTCTGCTCGTTCTCCAGCCAGGAGCCGGAGGGCAGCATGGCCACCTTGTACTTGTTCTGGGCGGTCTGGGTCTGCACGTGGTCGAGGCCGGCGGTGCCCTCCAGGAGGTACTTGGCGCCGATCTCGGCCCAGGCCGTGGCGGAGGTCTTCATGGCCTCCGTGGTCCAGGCGCCGTCCTCGAGGTTGTCGATGTTGACGAGGACCTCGGGGCCGCCGATCTTCGCGGCCATGGTGAGCAGCACTTCGTACAGGTATTGCGGGAATTTTCCGGCGTAGGTGAAGGGGGCCATCTTGCCGGACTTTTTGATCGTTTCGTTGAGCTTGAGGAACTCGTCCCACGTCTTGGGGGGCACCCAGCCGTTGTCCTTGAACGCCTTCTGCGAATACCAGATGCCGAAGATGTAGTTGACGTAGCCGAGCACGCTGAACGTGCCGTCCATGGTGCCGATGTCGATGACGGCCGGGTCGAGGGTGTCCCTGACCTTGGTGCCCGGGTCGTCCCAGCTCGGCGCGTCAAGCAGCGGGGTGAGGTCCTGGAGCTGGCCGTCCTGGGCGAGCGCGCCGAAGTCCATGGCATTGGCGCCCGAGTTGTCGATCACGTCAGGCGGGTTACCACCGGCGAACCTCGGCTGGAGGACCTTGGTGATCTCCTTGGTGGCGTTGTGCTTGATCTCCACCTTCGGATACTTCGACTTGAACAGCGGCTGGTGGATGTTCTTGGCGTAGTCCTGGCCGAAACCGCCGTCGAAGATCCACACCTCGAGCGGCTTGCTGTCCGAGACCCCGAAGGGGTTGGCCGCGCTGGTCGCGACCGGGGCGGCCGACGACGAGGCTGACGGCTTCGCGGCCGGGGTCGCGCACGCGGCGAGCGCGCCCGCCACGGGGACCAGCGCGGCGCTCCGAAGAAGCTCGCGCCTGGTGAAACGGGGGGTGTTCGGCATATTTCTACTCCTGACTAGTCATGCTCCACGTCGGATCCGCCCGGCGTAGCGGCTCTCCAGGGCCTTGTTGTGCTCGTCGCCGCCGGCCACGTTGACCGACAGGTAGATGGGCGGCGTCTCGCCGAGCGCCACGAGCTCGGCCACCGCCTCGGTGACCACCATCTGCGCGAGCAACGCCGAGGTGACGGTCGAGATCGCGCCGTAACCGCCGCCGCCCGGCAGTTCGAGGATCGCGTCCCCGTAGGGCGCGCCGTTGTCCAGCACGACGTCGGCCAGGTCGAGCAGCTTGCGGCCCGACGGGTGGCGCGAGGTCATCTGGCTGCTGTGCTGGAGCGAGGTCAGCGCGATCAGGGGATGGCCGCGGTCCTTGACGATCGTGGCCAGCTCGACCACGGCTCCGTTGATGCCCGAGCTGGAGATCAGCACGAACACGTCCTGCGGCGCGACGGGCGCCAGCTCGTAGATCCGGTGGGCGATCTCCGGATCGCGTTCGAGCTCGGGGGTGAGCACGCTCGGCGGCTGACCGCCGTACAGGACGAGGTCGCGTGGGGTGAGCCGGTTGCTGGGGACCAGTCCCCCGGCCCGTCCGGCGATCTCCATCGCGATCGCCTCGGAATGTCCGGATCCGAACGCGTTGACCACGCCGCCCGCTCGCAGCGACGCGACGAGCAGCGCGGCGGCGCGGCGTACCGGCTCCGCCTGTGTCTCCACGACCTGGTGTGCCAGCTCCAGGGCCTTCGTTGCGAACGTCATTCAGCCTCTCTCCACCCGATGGCTCTCCACGGCGCTGATCGTGAGCCCGAACGCCTGGTTGGTGCGCTCGTAAGTGCGCTGGGCCACCGCCACATAGACGGCGTCGAGCACGAACAGCTGCGAGTGGACGGCCGCCAGCCCGCCGAGCCGGAAGGTGGTCTCCCTGCTGGCGGTGGTGAGCACCAGGTCGGCCAACTCGGCGAGCGGCGAGCGGGCGAACGAGGTGACCGCGACCGTGGTGGCCTCGTGACTGCCGGCCTCTGCCAGGGCCTCCATGACCTCGCGGGTCCGGCCCCGGTGGCTGATGCCGATCGCGACGTCGCCCGCGCCGAGCAGCGCGGCGTCCGACAGCGCGACGTGCGCGTCGCCCGCGCTCCAGCCCGGGATGCCGATGCGGCGCAGCCGGCCCTCGAACATGGTGGCGACGTTCCCGCTGGTGGAGACGCCTACGAGCAGGACCCGCCGCGCGGCGACGATGGCCTCGGCCACCTGGGCGACGATCTCCGAGTCGAGCTGGGCGGCGGTGTCCTGGATGAGCCGGGCGTCGGCCGCGGCCATCACCTCGATCGCCGAGTCGAGCGGGTCGTCGGGCCCGATCTCGTGCCCCACGCCCGCGCCCCAGCCCGCCTGCGCGGCGCGGCCGGTCTCGGTGGCCAGCGCCACGCGCAGCTCGGCGTAACCGGAGAAGCCGAAGGCCCGGCAGAACCTGGTCACGGTCGCGGGCGAGCTGCCCGCGCGCTCGGCCAGCGCGATGATGGTCGACCGGGCCGCCTCGGCCGGATCACCGAGGATCACCTCGCCGACTCTGCGCAACGCCTCCGGCAAACCGGGTAGTTCTGTTTCCACACGCCCGAGGGCCCCTGAAGTCACGAATATTCCTTCCGGATACCCGGTCTTCCGCCGAAAATTATTCTTGCTTCTCCGCGGAGTCAAGTCCCACAATCGGACCGTGACCATTTCGCTCACCATTGGGGTGGATGCTGGCGCCACCTCAACCCGTGTCGCCGTGCACGCGCTCGACGGCACCCGCGTCGGGTACGCCAGGGCGGGCGCGGGCAATCCGAGCGCCCACGGCCTGGCGAACGCGGTGGCGGCGATCGAGACCGCGCTAAGCGGGGCTCTGGCCGGGCTGGACGCCTCGTCGGTCGTCGCCTCGCTGGCCGGGATCTCGGGGTTCGTCGACGAGATGGAGCCGGCGCTGGCCAAGGTGTGGGCGGGGCATGGCATCGCCTCGGGGCCGCGGCTCATGGGCGACACGGTGATCGCGTACGTCGCGGGGTCGCCCGAGCCGGACGGCTCGCTGCTGCTCTCGGGGACGGGGGCGGTGGCGGCCCGGATCACCGGCTACGAGCTGGACGTGATCGCCGACGGGCTGGGCTGGCTGCTGGGCGACGCGGGGTCGGGCTTCTGGATCGGGCGCGCGGGCGCCAAGGCCGTCGTCGCCGAGCTGGATCGCGGCGCCTCGGCGGGTCCGCTGGTCGAGCTGGTCGTCGAGCACTTCCTCGGGGCCGAGCGCGGCCCCACGCCGCGCAAGGTGGCCGATCGGATCGTCCGGCTGGCGCAGGCCGACCACATGCGCCTGGCCGCCCTGTCGGCGCTGGTGACTCAGGCCGCCGAAGCGGGCGACCCACTCGCGCTCGGCATCGCCCGCCAGGCCGCCGAGCACCTGGCCGCCACGGTGCGGCGGGTGCACCGGTCGGGGCCGGTGGTGCTCGCCGGGAGCGTGCTGACGAGCGACGGTCCGGTACGGCAGGCCGTACGCGAGCTGCTGGCCGGTGAGACCGTGGCCACGGCGCGCGACGCGGCGGGGGCGGCGGCCTGGCTGGCGGCGCGCGACCTGCTGCCGGAGGCCGACCGGCGGGCCTCGCACGGGGCGTTCACGGCCGGTCCTTGACGGCCTGGGCACCCCTCCAACCCACGGCCGGACCTTGATGGCCTGGGCACCCTTCTACCCCACCAGTAGCGCCGCGCTTCCGTAACTGCCGCCGAAGCCCGTCGCCAGCGCCACCTCACGGCCGCCGCGCACTTCCCGGACCGCCTGGGCCACGTTGTTCAGGCCGTGCACGTAGCCCTCCGACAGCAGGCCGCCGTGCGGGTTGATCCAGGCGTGGCGACGCTCCAGCAGGTACGGGCCCAGGTTCTCGCGAGGGACCAGGCCGAAGTCCGCCAGTTGCCGTGGGACCAGCCAGGAGTAGGCGTCGTACAGGAGTGCCGCCCCCACGTCCGACGGCCGCATGCCCGATGCCTCCCACAGCATGGGGGCCACGTACTCGGAGAAGACGGCGCTCACGTCCGGCGCGCGGTCCATCGCGGAGCAGCCGGGGCCGCCGCCGCGCACCACGGCCTGGATGCGCGGGCCGCCGAGCACGCCGCTGACCAGCAGCGCGCACGCGCCGTCGGTCTCCTGGCAGCAGTCGACGGTACGGAGTGGGGTGCAGACGTACGGTCTGGCCAGGTATTCCTCGAACGACAGCGGCTCCCGGCGCAGAGCGCGGGGGTTGGTCTTGGCGTTGTCCCTGGACTGGGCGACGACGGCGTGCAGGTGTTCCGGGCCGAGGCCGGTGTCGTGCAGGTAGCGGGTCGCGGCCAGGGCGAAGAGCGGGATCGGGCCGGCCATGCCGTAGGTGAACTGCTCCTGGGGACCGGTGGAGACGGTGTTCATGCGCTTGCCGGAGCGCCCGTTAAGCGCCCGATAGATCAGGATATTTCGCGCTAAACCGGCGTGTATGAGCATGGCCGCGTCGCCCAGGATCGAGGCGGCCTGGGTGCCGCCTCCAGCTATGTCGTTGTGCCAGCCCAGCCGGTCGATGCGCAGCGCGCGGGCGACCTGGGTGACGGGGGCCGAGTCGTTCATGTGGTAGCTCAGGACCGCGTCCACCTCCGTGGGCGCGATGCCCGCGTCGGCGCACGCCGTACGGCAGGCCTCGACCGCCAGGTCCAGCTCGGTGCGGCCGGACTCGCGCGTCAGCGCGGTCATGCCGACACCGGCCACGGCCGCCCGGCCGGCGAAGGGCTGCATGCCCACCTCCTGCCCGGCTGACGGGCGTCGGGTCACTCGCCGGGGCGGGGCGCGATCCACCCCGGCGGGTGACGCATGTGGTGCTCGCCCGTCACGCTAACGCGGCGGCGGTTTCCGCACAAGCGCTTGCTCGGCATGTTACCTCCGGGCGACCGCGAGGGGCACTCACCGGCTGGCGGCGGAAACAGTCACCCCACGGCAACCTTCACAGCGGGTAGTCCGTTCTGTAATACGGAGGTGCGACGATAGCCCATCCCCATCACCTCGAGGTGAGCGATGGATCTACGCCACGTACGCTACGCGATCACCATCGCCCGTGCGGGCAGCCTGCGCCGTGCGTCCACCGTGCTCCACATCGCCCAGCCCACCCTTTCCGAGCAGCTCAGGGCGCTGGAGAAGGAGATCGGCGTCGAGCTGTTCACCCGCTCGTCCAGCGGCGTGCGGCTCACCGAGGCGGGTGAGGTGTTCCTGGCCCAGGCCACGGTGGCGGTCGACGCCTTCGAACGGGCTGTGGCGGCCGCTCGGGGCAAGGGGCAGACGGTCCGCCTGGGGGTCGCCGACGGGCTGGGGGATGTGGTGGCCCGGCTTTTGTCGCAGGTTCAGGAGTCGCGGCTGCGGGTCGCGCCCATGTGCACGGCCGAGCAGATCATCTCCCTCATGGACGGAACCCTTCAGGCCGGGCTCGGCTACGCCCCCGGCTCGCTGCCCAGGGGCGTGGCCCGAATGCTCGTCCAGCGAGCCCAGGTACTCGCCCTGCTCCCCCGCGATCACCGGCTGGCCTCGGTCGAGCGGCTGCGGCTCGCCGATCTGGCGACGGAGCCGCTCGTCATGCCGGAGTCCGACGCGGTGGCGGGTGCGCGCCGGTTCCTCGAAGGGTTCGTCCGGCTCGGCCTGCATCCCCGGCTCGGCCCCGGGGCGCCCACCCATGACGCGGCCGTCTCCATGGTCGAGTCGGGCGCCGGCTACACGCTCTGCGTACGCGGCGGCCTGCCGGTGCCGGAACGCCTCACCTTCATCCCCGTCGCCGAGGAGATTCCGCCACTCGAGGTGGTGTTCCTCTGGAACCGGCAGGCCGACGTGGACGATCTCGTGCACGCGGCCCGGCACCTCGCGCGCTCTGGATAGCGCTATTATCTAGCGATGCGCGTTTCGGAGCTGAGTGTCGAGTCCGGTGTGGCGATCGCGACGATCAAGTACTACCTCCGCGAGGGCCTGCTGCACCAGGGCCGGCAACTCGCGGCCACCAGAGCCGACTACGACGACTCCCACCTGCGCAGGCTCCGCCTGATCAGGGCGCTGCTCGAAGTGGGCCGGCTGCCCGTCGCCGCCATCAAGCAGGTCATCGAGGCGGTGGAGGATGAGTCGCTCTCGGTGCACCGCATGCTCGGCACCGCCCAGTACGCCCTGGGCCCCACCATCGAACCGGAGCCCGGCGACGAATGGGACGCGGCGCGTGGCCAGGTCGACCGCCTCGTCGAGGAGCTGGGCTGGGACGTCACCCCCACCGCTCCCACGCGGGACGAACTGGCCCAGACCATCGTCAGGTTGGGCCAGCTGGGCCTGTCGACCGACCTGACGGTTTACGCCCAGACGGCTCAGCGACTCGTGGCCGAGGTGGAAATGGACACGGTGCCGTTCGACGGGCCGCGCGAGGCCGCCGTCGAGGCGCTGGTGCTGGGCACGGTCCTGTACGGGAGGGCTTTCGACGCCCTGCGCCGCCTGGCCCACGAGTCGGAGTCGGCGCGCCGGGTCGGCGGTGTTCCGGAAAGCCTGAGCGGCCCGGAAGATCTGCGCGTCACGGACGATCTGAGCGGGCGCGTGGATGGAAGCGGTCAACCGGGGTAGGCGCGGGCGGATGTTCGACGACTTCGTGACCGACCGGATCGACGTGGGCCAGGCCGAGCTGTTCGTCCGCCACGGCGGCTCCGGCCCGCCGGTCCTGCTGCTGCACGGCCACCCGCGCACCCACGCCACCTGGCACCGGGTGGCTCCCCTGCTCGCCCCGGACCACACCGTGGTCTGCCCCGACCTCAGAGGGTACGGTCGCTCGTCCAAGCCGCCGACGACCGCCGATCACGAGCCGTACTCCAAGCGCGCGATGGCCGGGGACATGGTCGCGCTGATGCGCTCGCTCGGCCACGAGCGGTTCGCCGTCGTCGGTCACGACCGCGGGGCGTACGTGGCCCAGCGGCTGGCGTTCGACCATGCCAACGCGGTCACGCGGCTCATCGTGCTCGACAGTGTGCCCATCGGTGCGGCCCTCGCCCGTTGCGACGCCGGCTTCGCCGCCAGGTGGTGGCACTGGTTCTTCCTCGGCCAGACCGCCAAACCGGCGGAACGCGTGATCAACGCCGACCCCGACGCCTGGTACGGCACGGGGCCCGAGCAGATGGGCGCGGAGGCGTACGAGGACTTCCGCCGGGCGATCCACGACCCCGAGACCGTACACGCGATGTGCGAGGACTACCGGGCGGGCCTGGGCGTCGACCGGGCGGCCGACGACGCGGACCGGGCCGCCGGGCGGCGCGTCGCCTGCCCGGTGCTCTTCCTCTGGGCGACAAGGGATGACATGGAGGATCTGTACGGCGACCCGCTGGCGGTCTGGGGCGAGTGGGCGTCCGACGTGCGCGGGCACGCCCTGGACAGCGGCCACCACCTGGCCGAGGACGTACCGGACGAACTGGCCAAGGCCATCCGCTGCTTCGTGGCCGGCGCGTAAGCGCTCCTCAGTCGGTCACGGCCACCGGGCGTTTCAGCAGCCACAGGGCGGCCCGTTGCAGCAGTGTGCGGTGGATCTCGTTCTCGTAGGACCTGACGTCGTGCCCCAGCGCGTCGTACACGACCCGCCCCCGCCGCACCGGCCGCGCCCACACCAGGGGCTGCCCACTGGCCGACGACGCGAGCGGTTGCACGTCCGGCAGCACGTCGAGGTCGCTGTAGACCTCGTCCACCAGGTCGAAGTCGCGCAGTCCCTCGACGATCTCGTGGCCGCCGTGCACGCGTACCCCAGTCCAGCCCAGCGGCGGGTGGTGGGACTTGGGCCAGGTCCAGCAGCCGCCCAGCACGCGCGGCCACCCCTGCCAGTCGTCGAAGCAGATGGACGCCGAGTGCATGCACAGCAGGCCGCCACCTCGGTCGAGGTGGTCGAGCAGGGTGGTGCGGGCCTCGGCGGGCAGTTCGAAGCGCCACTCGTCACGCAGGTCGGCGAAGCGGTCGAGGCCCATCTGCCAGCGCAGCGCGTTGACGGTGATGAGCTGGACCTCCGACGGCTCGCTCAGCGCGCCCGCGATGTCCTCGGTGATGTCGGATTCGATTCCCACCCCGGCGAGTACTTCGGCGAGGGCCGCCGACGTGGCCTCGAAGTCATGGAACAGGCCTCCCGAGAGAATCAGATTTCTCGCCACGTCCCAACCTCATCATGCTTGCCGCGGCATTTCTACCCGCGGACGCGGCGACCGTCCTTCTCGTCGCGATCGAGATCCGCGACGGCCGCATCCACAGCCTCTACGGTCTGCTCAACCCGGACAAGCTCTCACGGGTACGGACCGCTTGACGACCTATAGTCACCCTCATGGATCTGGGCATCAAGGGCAAGGTCGCGTTGGTCACCGGAGGCAGCGCGGGCATCGGTCTCGCGGCGGCCAAGAGCCTGGCGCGAGAGGGCTGTGCCGTCTGCGTCAGCGCGCGCAATCCGGAACGGCTGGCCGACGCGGTGGTCGAGCTGCAGGAGTTCGGCGGCGTGGTGCACGCCGTGCTCGCGGACGTGGAGGACCACGACGCCGCGGTGCGGGTGGTCGCCGAGACGCGTGACGTGCTCGGCCCCGTGGACATCCTGGTGGCCAACGCGGGCGGACCGCCCCCGGGCCGGTTCGTCGACGCCGGCCTGGGCGACTGGGACGTCGCGGTGCAGCGCAACCTGCTCGGCACGGTACGCCTGATGTACGCCGTGCTGCCGGAGATGCGCGCCCGCGGCTGGGGCCGCATCATCACGATCACCAGCGGGTCGGTGCGCCAGGCGATCGACGGCCTGGCCCTGTCGAACGCGACCCGCTCCGCCGTGGCCGGGATCGTACGCACGCTGGCCCGCGAGGTCGGCGGCGACGGGGTGCTGGTCAACAACGTGCTGCCCGGCCCGATCGACACCGAGCGGCTGCGTGAGCTGGCGGGCGGCGACGAGGGCCTGGCCGCGCGGGGCGGCGGGGTGCCGGTGGGGCGCGTCGGGCGTCCCGAGGAGGTGGGGGACGTGGTGGCGTTCCTGGCCAGCGAGCGGGCCTCGTTCGTGAACGGGGTCTCGATGCTGGTCGACGGCGGGGAGAGCCGCGTCATCGCCTGACGAGCGTCGCGACGATCGCGGCGGCCCACGCGTCGGCCGGCTGCCGCGGGTCGGCGAAGAAGGCCAGGTGAGCGCGGTGGAAGCAGGCGCCCATCAGCAGCGAGGCGGCGGCCCCGGCGTCGATCGCGCCCTCCAGCCTGCCGAGCTCCTGCTCGGCCCGCAGGATCTCGGCGAGCACCTCGATCGGCAGGTGCGGGCCGGTGCCCGTCGTGGCGAGCATGCGCCTGAACCCGGCCAGCAGCGACGGATCGGACATCATTCCTGAGCCGATGGCGGCCGCCCGGCCGTAGAAGTCGAGGGCCGCCAGCGCGAACTCGGTGAGGTGGGCCGCCAGGTCGCCCTGCCCGACGCGCTCGCGCAGCGTGGCCAGCGCCGGGGCGAGCGCGGGCAGCCGTTCGAGCAGAACCGCCAGGATCAGCGCCTCCTTGCCCGGAAAGTGCTTGTAGAGCAGCGCCTCGGAGCAGCCCGCCTGCGACGCGATGCGCTTCGTGGTCGCCCCGGCCATGCCGAATTCGTGAATGGCCTGCTCAGCGGCATCGATGATGCGATCACGCGTGTTCATGGGCGCATCTTAGTAGTGAGCGCTCACTGACTTGGCGGAACATGACATCCTTCCCTTAGGGACATAAGTGGGGAAGGCAGGGCCATGGACAAGCCGGTCATCGTGACGGTGGACGACGACCCGGGCGTATCGCGGGCGGTCGCGCGCGACCTGAGACGCCGCTACGGCCAGCAGTACAGAATCGTCCGGGCGGAGGCCGCCGACCAGGGCATGGAGGCGGTGAAGGAGATGCGGCTGCGCGGCGACGACGTGGCCGCGATCTTGGCGGACTACCGGATGCCGCAGATGAACGGGGTGCAGTTCCTCGAGGCGGCGATGGACATGTATCCATATGCGCGCCGGGTGCTGCTGACCGCCTACGCGGACACCGACGCCGCGATCCAGGCGATCAACGTGGTCGACCTCGACCACTATCTGCTCAAGCCGTGGGATCCGCCGGAGGAGAAGTTCTATCCGGTGATCGACGGCCAGCTGGACGCCTGGCACCGTACCGAGCGCATTGAGGTGGCCGAGCTGCGCGTGGTGGGCGACCGCTGGTCGGCGCCGTCGTACAAGGTGCGGGAGTTCCTGGCCCGCAGCCACGTGCCGTACCAGTGGCTGCTGGCCGAGGACCCGGAAGGCGCGGAGCTCGTCGCGGCGGTCGGCGCGGACTGCCGGCTGCCGCTGGTGGTCACCGCCGACGGCGTGTCGATGCAGTCGCCCGACCAGGCGTCGCTCGCCTCGGCCGTGGGCCTGTCGACCACGCCGGCGACCGACTTCTACGACCTGATCGTGATCGGCGGGGGCCCGGCCGGGCTGGGCGCGGCGGTCTACGGCGCCTCCGAGGGGCTCAACACCGTGCTCATCGAGGCGCACGCCTCCGGCGGGCAGGCGGGTCAGAGCTCCAGGATCGAGAACTACCTGGGCTTCCCCGACGGCGTCTCCGGCCAGCAGCTGACCGATCGGGCGCGCAGGCAGGCGCTGAAGTTCGGGGCCGAGCTGCTGAGCGCGCAGAAGGTCAGCCATCTGGAGCCGCGCGGCCAGGCCAGGGTGGTCGGGTTCAAGGAGGGCGGCGAGATCGCCGCGCACGCGGTGATCCTGGCGACCGGTGTCACCTATCGCCGTCTGGAAGCGCCCGGCCTGGACGACTTCGTCGGCCGGGGCGTCTTCTACGGCGCGGCGCTGACCGAGGCGCCCTCCTGCAAGGACAGCGAGGTCTACATCGTCGGCGCGGCCAACTCGGCCGGTCAGGCGGCGGTCTACCTGGCGGGATTTGCGAGCAAGGTCCATTTGTTGGTGAGAGGTGACGGTTTGGAGAAGTCCATGTCGCACTACCTCATCGAGCAGATCAACGCGCTCCCGAACATCGAGGTGCACTTCCAGACGCAGATCACCAGCGCCGCCGGTGACGGGCACCTGGAGCGCCTCACGCTCTCGACGAAGGGCGAGGAGTCGGTGGCCGAGACGCAGTGGCTGTTCGTGTTCATCGGCGCCGAGCCCTTCACCTCCTGGCTGGGCGAGACGATCGAACGCGACGACAAGGGGTTCGTGCTGACCGGGCCGGACCTGGTGCAGGGCGGCAAGCGGCCACGCAACTGGACGCTCAGGCGCGAGCCGTACTTCCTGGAGACGAACGTGCCGGGAGTGCTCGCGGCGGGTGACGTTCGGGCCGAGTCGATCAAGCGGGTGGCCTCCGCCGTCGGTGAAGGCGCGATGGCAGTCGCGCTCGTGCATCGTTACCTGGAGAAGCAATGACGATCGACATCGACGAACTCCGCAAGCTCTTCCTGTTCGAGCGCCTGACGGACCACCAGCTCACCAAGCTGGCTCTCAGCGGCCAGATGCGCAACTACGCCCAGGACGAGATCATCATCCAGCAGGGCGACCCGGCGGAGTGCTTCGCCGTGCTGGTCGAGGGCGAGATCCAGATGATCCAGGAGACGGTCACGGCCGGGACGGTCGCCATGCCGCGCAGCTCCCAGCCGGGTGTCTACGGCGGGGCCACCAGCGCCTATCTCGGCGCCCGGGCCCCGGAGCGCTACCAGCACAGCCTGCGCGCCACGGCGCCCTCCCGGATGTTCCTGCTGCCGGCCAGGAAGTTCGCGCACATCGTGGCCGAGTGGTTCCCGATGGCGATGCACCTACTCGACGGCATGATGTCGGGCGGTCGCATGCAGCGGGAGGTCATCGACCGGCGTCAGCGGCTGACCGCGCTCGGCACGATCACCGCCGGGCTCACCCACGAGCTGAACAACCCGGCGGCGGCGGCCGTACGGGCGGTGAGCGAGCTGCGCACGCTCATCAGGACCTCCCGCGTGCAACTGGCCCAGCTCGCCGAGGACGGCATACCGCCGGAGCGGCTGCGGGCCCTGATCGACATGCAGGAGCAGTGCACCGCCGCCGTCGGCAACCTGCCGCCGCGCTCGCCGATGGAGATCTCCGACGCGGAGGACGACCTGGGCGAGGCTCTGGAGGAGCTCGGCGTTGACGACGCGTGGGAGCTGGCCCCGGCGCTGGTCAACGCCGGATTCAGCCGCGCGCACCTGGAGAAGGTGCACAAGAAGGTGGGCCAGGAGCACGCGGGCGCCGCGGTGCACTGGCTGGCCGAGGCCGTCGAGATCTCGCAGATGCTCGGTGAGGTGACCGAGGCGACCGAGCGGATCACCTCGCTGCTCGCCTCGGCCAAGCAGTACTCCCAGATGGACCGCGCGCCGTTCCAGGTCTGCGATGTGCACGACCTGCTCGACAGTACGATCGCCATCTTCCGCGGCAAGATCCCGCCCGGCATCAGCGTGGTCACCGACTACGACCGGACGCTGCCGGCGATCCCGGCCTACGCCGGCGAGCTCAACCAGGTGTGGACGAACCTCATCCACAACGCGCTCGACGCCATGGGCGAGGAGGGCACGCTGACCATCCGCACCGCGCACGACGAGGACGAGGCGATCATCGAGATCGGCGACACCGGCCCCGGTGTACCGGACGCTATCAAGGACCGGATCTTCGAGCCGTTCTTCACCACGAAGACCGTCGGCCAGGGCACCGGTCTCGGGCTCGACATCTCCTACCGGATCGTGGCGGGCCGGCACGGCGGCGAGCTCAAGGCGCGGTCGACGCCCGGCGACACGTGGTTCGAGGTACGACTGCCGCTGCGCGAGGCCTCGGCGGCCGCGTCTCCGGCCGCGTAAGGAAACCGCACAAGGTGCCACAGGCTTGGCACCAAAGGCGTGGGAACTGTCACATTCGCGTCTCGTGTCAGGGTCATGTGTCCTGGAAAAGGGATTCATGTGCCCATCACACGCTGGACCAGCCAAGTCCTGCCCGCGATGCTCGACGACCTCAGGACGCTCGTCGAGCTGGAGACCCACAGCTACGACAAGGCCATGCTCACCCGAGGGCTGAGCACCGTCCGCGCCCTGGTGGAGGAGCGGCTCGGCGTGCCGGACCAGGCGGTCGTGCGCGACGGCGGCCAGTACGGCGACGTCCTGGAGCTGACCTATCGGGGCACCGCCCCCGGCACCGTGCTCATGCTCGCCCACTACGACACCGTCTGGCCGACCGGGACGCTCGCGGATTGGCCGTTCACCATGGCGGACGGAAGGATCACCGGGCCGGGCGTGTTCGACATGAAGACCGGGCTCGTGCAGTCGGTCTGGGCGCTCAGGGGCCTGCGCGAGCTCGGTCTGCCGCACCCGAGCCTGACCTACCTGTTCAACGGTGATGAGGAGATCGGCAGCCTGTTCTCCCGGCGGCACATCGAGGCCGCCAGTGCGGACGCGCTGGCCAGCCTGGTCTTCGAGGCGTCGCTGGACGGCCTGCTCAAGACGGCCCGCAAGGGCGTCGGGAAGTTCGAGGTGGCGGTCAAGGGCGTCGAGGCGCATGCCGGGCTCGACCCCGACTCGGGCGCGAGCGCCATCCACGCGCTGGCCGAGCTCGTCACCCGCCTCGCCGGATCCGACGCGCGGGAGCTCGGGACCACCCTGAACGTCGGGCTGATCAGCGGCGGCACCGGGTGCAACGTCGCGGCGGGCCGCGCCACCTGTGGCATCGACGTCCGGGTCGCGCAGGCGCCGGAGATGGAGCGCATGAACGAGGTGTTCGCCGGCCTGCGCGCCTCCGACCCGCGCGTGACGGTCACGGTCACCGGCGACTGGAACCGGCCGCCCATGACGCCCAACCCGCCGTCGCGCCGGCTGTTCAAGGAGGCGCGGGCGGTCGCGGCCGGGTTCGGCTGGGAGCTGGAGGAGGCGGCGGTCGGCGGGGCCAGTGACGGCAACTTCGTCTCCGCGCTGGGCCGCCCGGTGCTCGACGGCATGGGCGCGGTCGGCGCCGGCGCGCACGCGCGGCACGAGCACGTGTTGATCGAGCACATTCCCGAGCGCACCGCCCTGACAATGGGGCTGCTCACCGCCCTCGCCTAGGAAACGGGGCCCGTGGTACGCTCCCAAGCGAGCGCTTGGTTTACCACTGAGGGGCCGCCGCATGAAGTTCTCGACCTTCCACCTCTTCCACCGGTTCGACGGGCAGAGCTTCAAGGACGTCTACGACTACCACCTGGAGCTCATCGAGCTGGCCGAGGAACTGGGGTTCGACGGGGTACGGCTGGCCGAGCACCACTTCCGCGACTACGGGGTCGCGCCGAACCTGTTCACCATGCTCGCCCACGCGGCCGCCCGCACCTCGCGCATCCGCCTGGGCACGGGCATCGTGGTGCTGCCCCTGCACAACCCGATCCACGTGGCCGAGGAGGCCGCTCTGGTGGACGTGCTGTCGGGCGGCCGGCTGGATCTCGGGATCGGGCGCGGCTACCAGAGCTTCGAGTTCGAGGGCTTCGGCATCGACCTGGCCGAGGCCCGTGACCGGTTCAACGAGGCGCTGGAGGTGATCCTGGGCCTGTGGACCCAGGAGACGTTCCAGCACGAGGGCAAGTTCTACAAGACCGGCGCCGAGGTGTCCCTGACGCCGCGTCCTCTCCAGGCGCCGCACCCGCCGATCCACGTGGCCGCCGTCTCCCCCGAGACCGTCACCATGTACGGCGAGCGCGGGCTGCCCATCCTGGCCGACCCGGCGGCGACGTTCCGCAAGGTCGTCAAGGCGGCCGAGACCTGGCAGGAGACGGCCGCCCAGGCGGGGCACGCGAACGGGAACGAGCTGGTGGTGGCGCGCAGCGTCTACGTGGCGCCGACGGTCGAACAGGCCCGCGAGGACCAGGCCAGGTTCGAGGCGTCGTTCGACCGCTCCCGGATCTTCAACGAGCGCAGCGCGCCGATCGACCCGAAGACCGGCAAGGCCGCGCAGGGCTTCGAGTACTACCAGGACCGCTACCTCAAGGGCGGCTCCGTGTCGGCCGACTTCCGCTGGGAGCAGCTGGAGGTGATCGGCGATCCGGCGCGGGTCATCGACCAGATCTCGCTGCTGCGGGACGCCGGGTTCGCCAACCTCCTGTGCGACTTCGGCAGCACCCGGCCGATGCCGCTGGAGGAGATGAAGAAGGTCATGCGGTTCTTCGCCGCCGAGGTCATGCCCGCGTTCCACTGACGTTCCCAGGAGCTGCGATGATCCACAGCCTGTCGCTGTCCGACGTACTCGCCGAGCACGCGCGCAGCCGCCCCCAGGTGACGGCGGTGGTGGACGGGGAGGTGCGGCTCACCTACCCCGAGCTGGACGAGCGGGTCGGCCGCCTCGCGGACGCCCTCGCCGGGGCGGGCGTGACGGCCGGCGAACGCGTGCTCTGGCTCGGCCAGAACTCGCACGCGGTGCTGGAGCTGCTGCTGGCGTGCTCACGACTGGGGGCGATCTTCTGCCCGGCCAACTGGCGGCAGTCGGCGGACGAGCTGCGCTTCGTGGTCGAGGACCTGACGCCGCGCGTGGTCGTACGGGAGCCGTCCGACTCCACCATGGCCCTGAGCGAGGGCACGGCGCTCTGGGTGGAGGCCGGGCCCGGCTACGAGCGGCTGGTCGAGAGCGGCACCGCCAGGGACTTCCCGCCTGTCGAGGACGCCGAGCCGGCGCTGGCCCTCTATACCGCCGCCTTCGACGGCCGTCCCAACGCGGCACTCCTCAGCGGCGCGGCCCTGCTGGCCCACGGCGCGTCCCTGCTCGTGGTGCGCCAGATGGAGCCCGGCTTCACCTTCCTCAACAACGGGCCGCTCTTCCACGTCGGCACGATGATGTTCTGCCTGGCCACCCTCCAGATCGGCGGCACGAACGTCTTCACCCCCGCCTTCGACGCCGAGGAGGTCTGCCGCCTGATCGACGCCGAGCGGGTCACGCAGGCGTTCCTGTTCGGCCCGATGATCGACGCCGTGACGAAGGCGAACACCGGCGGCAAGTACGACCTGTCGTCCCTGAGGTTCGTCTCGCACTCCGCGGAGTGGGACGCGATGATCACCGTGGACGACTCCCCCTGGTGCCGGTCCAAGATGGGCGGATACGGGCAGACGGAGGTCGGCGGCATGCTCACCTTCCTGGGCCTGGCGCCGGGCGCCGCCGGGTTCGCCGGTCGGCCGTCGCCGCTGGTCCAGGTCCGCATCCTGGCCCCCGACGGGGCCGAGTTGCCGGCGGGCGAGGTGGGCGAGATCTGCGCCCGCGGCAAGACCCTCTTTTCCGGATATTTCGCCCGTCCCGACTTAAATGCGGCTAAGTCGGCGTACGGCTGGCATCACACCGGCGACCTCGGCCGTCGCGAGCCCGACGGCACGATCACCTTCATCGGCCCCCGGCTGCGCATGATCAAGTCCGGCGCCGAGAACGTCTACCCGGCCGAGGTCGAACGCGCGCTCAAAGCCCACCCGGCCGTCGCCGACGCCGCCGTGATCGGCGTGCCCGACGCCACCTGGCACCAGGCGGTCAAGGCGGTGGTGGCGCTCAAGGAGGGTGCCGCGGCCACGGCCGACGACCTCATCGAGCACGTCAAGAGCGCTCTCGCCTCCTACAAGAAGCCGCGCGAGGTGGAGTTCGTCGACGCGATCCCCAAGCGCGGCTTCACCCCGGACTACGACGCCCTGGACGCCGCTCACGGCGGCGGCAACTATCCGGGCACCTGACGGTTCATAGGCACAGGAGGGCCCGCGCCTGACGGTTTCACCGGCGCAGGAGGGCTCGCACCTGACGGTTCAGAGGCGCAGGCCCTCCTCCAGATGGGCGAGGGCCTTGTCGATCTCGGCCGGCCCGTCCACCTCGGGGTCCTTCACCCAGTCGAACCAGACCGCGAACATCACGCCGGTGATCGCCCCCGTGATGTTGCGGATCTCCGGATCGGACATGTCCCGCCCCACCCGCCTGGCCAAGATCTCCTGCATGGACCTGAGCGTCCCGGAGACGTTCGTCAGACTCGCCGCCCACAGCTCGGGCACCGTGAACATGAGCTTCTCCCGCTCCACCCCTTCGGCGAGCTCCTCGGGCGTCTGGGCCGCCGTCACCTCCCGCAGGGCGACGCGGACCGCGCGTATCGGGTGCAGATCGGCCGGAGCGGCGTTCAGGGCCTCGGCGAAGGCCGGGAAGTGGTCGACGAACACCAACTCCTCCTTCGAGGCGAAATAGCGGAACACCGTACTGGGCGCGACCTCGGCCGCCTCGGCGATCTGCTCGACCGTGGTCTCGGTATAGCCCTGCTCGCGGAACAGCCGCAGCGCCTCCTTCTGGATCAGCGCCCGCGTCTTGGCCTTCTTCCGCTCGCGCAGTCCCTGGGCCGGTCGATCGCTCATGTCTCCGATTGTCGGGGTTGCGACACAGAGCCGTCCACTCACAAGATCCCAAATTTCGCTATACAACTCTCAAATCGGAGTCTACTCTCAAAATATGCGACTTCCCATGGAGAGAACTCCCGGCTGCCCCTTCGACCCACCTCCCGAGCTGGCGAAGCTGCCGCCGATGACGCGTCTGGACTACCCGGACGGGCACACGGGCTGGCTCGCGACGGGCTACGAGGCCGCGCGGGCCGTGCTGAGCGACCCTCGATTCAGCAACCGCCAGGAGCTCAAGCACAGTGCGGTACGCATGACCTCGCAGTTCGGCCAGGATCAGCCCGCTCCGCCCGGCATGTTCGTGACGACCGACCCGCCCGTGCACACCCGCTACCGCCGCCTGCTCACCGGCCAGTTCACGGTCCGCAGGATGCGGCTGCTCGAACCGCGCGTCGAGCAGATCACCGCCGACCACCTCGACGCCATGGCCGCGGCGGGGCCGCCCGTGGACCTGGTGCGGGCGTACGCGCTGCCGATCCCGTCCCTGGTCATCTGCGAGCTGCTCGGCGTGCCGTACGAGGACCACGAGTTCTTCCAGGAGCAGACCGCGCGGCTGGTCGCGATCGACGAGGAGGGCGTGCCGGAGCTGGCGGCGCTGGTCGGCTATCTGGGCGAGCTCGTACGACGCAAGCGCGTCGAGCCGGGTGACGACCTGATCAGCGGCCTGACCGGCGACCTCGACGACGAGGAGCTGGCGAACCTCGCGCTCATCCTGCTCGTCGCCGGCCACGAGACCACCGCGAACATGCTGGCCCTGGGCGTGTTCGCACTGCTGGAGCATCCGGAGCAGCGGGCCCTGTTCAGCGGCGAGAGCACAGGCGCAGGCTCGGCCGGCGCCGGAGTTGAGGACCAGAGCACGGACGCCGTTGAGGGTGCGGTCGAGGAGCTGATGCGGTGGCTGTCGATCCTGCACGCGGGCGCGCCGACCCGTGTCGCGCTGGAGGACGTGGAGGTGGCGGGCGAGTCGGTCAGGAAGGGCGAGACGGTCGCGCTGTCGCTGCCGGCGATCAACCGGGACCCGAGCCTGTTCACCGATCCGGCCGAACTGCGGCTCGGCCGGGCCGAGGCGCGGCGGCACCTGGGCTTCGGGCACGGCGTGCACCAGTGCCTGGGGCAGCAGCTGGCCAGGATCGAGATGCGGATCGGCTACCGCAGGCTCTTCGAACGCTTCCCCGGCCTGCGGCTGGCCGTGCCCGCCGCCGAGGTGCCGCTGAAGGAGCGCGCGGCGGTCTACGGCGTCGAGTCCCTGCCTGTCACGTGGTGACCGGGCTCAGAGGATCGCCAGTGGGTTGAGCGGGCTCCCGGTCCCGCCCTCGATTCTGAGCGGGGCCGCGACGAACACGAACTCCGTACGACCGGCCGCACTCAGCTCCTCCAGCCAGAGCAGCTCGATCAGGTGGATGCCGTGGCGGTGGAGCAGGATGAGGTGGAGATCGTCGTCGAGCGGCTCGTCGGCGAGCTGGTGGGCGTTCAGGCCGCCGATCGCGGCGTTGTCGGCGGCCACCACCGAGACATCCCGCTCGGCCAGCCAGCGCCCCGCCTCGGCCGACAGCCCCGGCTGTCCCGACCAGTACTCCTCACGCGAGCGCTCCCACACGGCGGGCCAGCCGGTACGGATCACCGCGACGTCACCCGCGCGCGGCACGGCGATCTCCGCCAGCAGCTCCGCCGGGATACGGAAGTCGGCGGGCAGGTGGTCGAGCCCGAGGTGGCGGGGTACGTCGAACAGGACTCCCCGCGCGACGACCCCGCCCACCTGCTCGATGCCGCACCGGGTGGCGCCGTAGGAGCGTACGCGCGCGGCGGGGTGGCCGTTGTAGAGCTCCTCGCCCGACCACATGTGGCAGAGCGCGTCCATGTGCGTGGTCGTGCCGTGGTGGGTGACGATCAGCGCGTCATCGGCCATCCGCAGCCCCGCGCCCACCGGCCGGGCGCCGGCCGCGTAGTCACCGCCGTCGACCGACATGAAGTGCTGCGGCAGCGGGCGCCCCTTCAAATGGGGCACGGTGCCGGGCGCGGGCGAGGAGGTGGCACCCCTGATCGGCATGGACAGGCTGAGAACCTGGCCGGTCCGCGCGGTGGCCAATCCGGCCAGTACCAAGTTGCCAGTGAGCAGATTGAGCGTGCCCCGTTGATCCTCTGGGCCGAAACGTCCCCAATTGTTAGGCTCGGCAGCCAAGTACGTGCTCCCTTCCTGTCGGAGGTCTTGATGCACTGCGATCCCCGGTTCTCCCGCGTGCGCGAGGTGTTCGAACGCCATTTCGCCGACGGCCTCGAACTGGGGGCCGCGTTCGCCGTCTACCTCGACGGCGAACTGGTCGTGGACCTGTGGGACGGCGTGGCCGACCGCCGCACGGAACGGCCGTGGGAGGCGGACACCCCCGTCTTCGCCTACTCCTGCACCAAGGCGATCGCCGCGACCGTGCTGCTCCAGTTGGCCGAGCGGGGACTGGTGGACGTGACCGCGCCGGTGGCGGAGGTCTGGCCGGAGTTCGGGGTGCGGGCCAAGCAGCGCGTCACCGTCGAGCACCTGCTCAGTCACCAGGCGGGACTGCCCGCGCTGGACGAGCGGGTGCCGGTGGCGGAGTTCGAGGACCAGCCCGCCATCGCCGCGCGCCTGGCCGGGCAGCGCCCGATCTGGCGGCCCGGGTCGGCGCACGGGTATCACGCTCTCACGTACGGGTTCCTGGTGGGCGAGGTCGTACGCCGGGTGACGGGCAAGTCGGTGGGCGAACTGGTGGCGGCGGAGATCACCGGGCCGCTCGGCCTCGACCTGTGGGTCGGCGCGCCCGACGACGTGATCGCCAGAGCCGCCCGGCTGACGGCCGAGCCCTCGCCCGGCAGCGAGAGCGACCGGCGCCTGCCTGCGCCCGAGACGGGGAGCGGCCAGGCCCGCCGCGCCCCCGGTGCCCTGCCTCGCACGCCCATCGGGCCGCCGAAGGATCCGATCGCCGCGATCGCCATGGCCGCCAAGGACCCGGACAGCCTGATGAACCGCACCATGGGCAACCCGCGCATCCAGGACCTTCAGGGCGGGGCCAACAACCCGGTGATGCTGCGTGCCGGGTGGCCCGCCGTGGGCCTCGTCACGACGGCCAGATCCCTGGCGGCGTTCTACCGCTCGCTGCTCGCCGGCGACCTGCTGCGGCCGGAGACGCTGGTGGACGCCATCCGGCCCCGGGCGTCGGGGCCCGATCAGGTACTGCTGTTGGAGAGCGCGTTCGGGCTCGGCTTCATGCGGCCCGGCATGTCGTTCTTCGTGCCGTCCGTGACCGCGTTCGGACACACCGGTGTGGGCGGGTCCATCGGCCTGGCCGACCCCAAGTACGGCGTGGCCGCCGGATATGTCATGAACAAGATGGCCGACGTCTTCGCCGGCAACCAGCGGGCGATCCGCCTCATGGAGGCCGTCTACCGATCCCTGTGATCGCGTCGTCACTGCATCGTCACGCCGCCGCTGACCGACAGCGTCTGGCCGGTGATGTAGGCGGCGCGTTCCGTACAGAGAAAGGCGACCAGGCCCGCCACGTCGGCGGGCGTGCCGAGGCGGCGCAGCGGGACGGTCCTGACGATCTTGTCGACCAGTCCGGGCTCGGCCGCCGAGACGCGCCGGAGCATCGGTGTGTCGGTGGGTCCCGGGCAGACCACGTTGGCGGTGACGTGCGCCCTGGCTGCTTCGCGAGCGAGCGTCTTGGCCAGGCCGAACAGCCCGGCCTTGGTGGCCGCGTAGGCGCCCTCGCCGCCGGAGCCCGCCCTGGCGCCGTCCGACGAGATGAACACCAGCCGCCCCCACCCCCGCTCGATCATGCCCGGCAGCATCAGCTTGGTCAGCAGCATCGGGCCGCGCAGGTTGACCTGCCACATGAGATCCCAGTTCGCCGGGTCGCCGGCGACGAACGGCTCGACGATCGACACCCCGGCGTTGTTCACGAGGATGTCGACCGGCCCGGCCGCGTCACAGAACCGCTCGATGGAGGAGGGCGAGGCGAGGTCGACGGCCAAGGCAGTGGCCCCCGGCAGCCCCGCAGTCACTTCCTCGGCTCCGGGCAGCCCCGCAGCCACCTCCTCGGCCCCCCGCAGCCTCGCGGCCACTTTCTCGGCCCCCGGCAGGTCCACGTCGGCGATCACCACCCGGGCGCCCAGTGCGGCGAGGTCCGCGGCGATCGCCGCGCCGATCGCGCCCGCGCCCCCGGTCACGACGGCCGCGCGCCCGTCGAGCCGCATCCCCTCCATCACCGCTCGCCGCCCGCCTTCCACTCTTCGACCAGCTCGGCCGCGGTGGTGCGGGCGGCCAGGAGGGGGATCGTGTGCTTCAGTACGGCCAGCGCGTACCCGTCCGGTACGCCCGCGACGGCGTCGGTCACCACGGTGACCCGGTAGCCGAGATTCACCGCCTCCAGGGCCAGGCCGGGGATGCCCAGGTTGAGCGAGAGCCCGACGGCGACCACGTGCGCGACGTCCAGAGAGCGCAGTGTCATGTCGAGCGAGGTCCCGGTGAACGGGGAGAACCCGTGGTGGCGCCGACTCTCCAGATCTGTGCCGGCCAGCAACTCGGGCAGCACCTCCACAGCGGGCGTGCCCTCCAGCATGTGGCCGGGGTCCTTGAGCAGGGCGGTGATGAACGGGCTGTTGTGGGTGTGGGAGCCGGCCCGGTCGGCGCGGAAGGCGGCGGTGCAGTGGATCACGGGGAGGCCGGCCGCCCTGGCCGCCTGGAGTACGGAGACGGCGTTGCGTACGACGCCACGCTGTTGGCACGCGACCACCAGGTCCGGAAATTTCGTTAGATCGCCGACGACGCCCCGCTGCATCTCCATGACCAGCACGGCCGTACGATCCATGCGAAGCCTCCACTTAGCCGAGCGCTTGCTTGGCTTCGAACATATCACCCGGGCCTCGGGGCCATAATCCCCTGACATCTGGCGAAATATCTGGAGTCGTGACAACCGGAACCCCGGATGAGACCGTCGAATGAGAGACGGCTGCGCTATGGGGGTTCGCCTTGGTCCCTGGTTACCGAGAAGTACGCCAGCTCGGCGCGGGGCACACGGGCCGCGTGTTCCTCGCCACCTACCAGGCCACCGGAGCCTACGTCGCGATCAAATACCTGAACGCGACCCTGCGCCGGGACACCGAGTTCATGGACCGCTTCCGGGTGGACGCCCCCTCACTCGTCGAGCTCGACGACCCGAACGTGGTCCAGCTCTACGAGTTTGTGGAGACCCCGACCAGGGCCGCGGTGGTCATGGAGCTGGTCGACGGGGTGTCGCTGCGGACGATCCTGTCCGAGCACGGCAGGACCAGCCCGGAGGCGGCGCTGGCGGTGTTGAAGAGCACGCTCCTGGCCCTGGCCGTCGCCCACGACAAGGGCGTGGCCCACCGAGACGTCAAACCGGAGAACGTGCTGGTCCAGGCCGACGGCACGAGCAAGCTGAGCGACTTCGGGGTGGTGGTGCACGCCGAAGAGCCGGGGGTGCCGGCGGGCAGCCCGCCGTACATGTCGCCCGAGCTGTGGACGCAGGGGGACGCGGGGCCGCCCGCTGACATTTACGCGGCGGCGTGCCTGCTGTTCGAGACCGTCAAGGGGCGCCCGCCGTACAAGGCTGAAGACGTCGCGTCGCTGCGGGACAAGCACCTGGTCGAGCCGGTGCCGCTGGAGGTCGCCCCCGACTCGCTGCGCGACCTGCTCCGGCGTGGGCTGGCCAAGGACCCCGCGGTCAGGTACGCCTCGGCCCGGCAGTTCGCGGCGGAGCTGGAGGAGGACGCGGTCGCCGGCTACGGCCCCGACTGGGAGAAGCGCGGGCGCCGCCACCTCGGCGAGCTGGCGACGCTGCTCGCGCTCCGCTTCCCCCTGGCCAAGACCGACACGCCGACCGCCACCCTGGGGGCGGTCCGTGGGCGGCGGATCACCGTGCCCAAGCTGCCGCCGCACCTGTGGATCGCGGGCGCGACGGCCGTCGCCGTGCTGATCGCGGTGGTGCTCTCGGACGGGCGGCTGGCCCCCGGCCCGGCGGGCACCGTGCTCATGCCGCAGCCGAAGACGTCCGAGCAGCTGGATCCCACCCCGGTCGACGGCAAGACCCCGGTCCGCCGGACCTCGGAGACCAGCCGTCCCACGGCCAGGACGTCGACGGCCGTTCCCGTACCGTCGGCCACGTCCTCTCCCCCCTTACCCCCTCCCACCGCCTCCCGGCAGCCCTCCCGGGCGCTGCCCAGTCCGGTCGTGCGGTCGGCCGACATCGTCCAGTGGACCGGCTCGGCGGGCGCGGTGCGCGTGGCCGCCGATGGGCGTGGACCGGTGCGGCTGCGCATCACGTACACGCGGCGCGACGGCGACGGTCAGGCCCGTACGGTGCACCAGGAGACCCGCACGCTGACCGGCCGGACCGCCTACACCGACCCCGTGGCCCGCGACCTGGGCGCCGTCGGGTGCGGCAAGCAGGCGCACTTCGGCCTCCTGTTGTCGACCGAGCCGGCGGCGGCCAACGGCCCGCAGGTCAGTGAGGTGACCGTGGACGGGCCGCCCTGCCCGGCACCCAGCCCCTCGCCCTCGACGTCGTCCACTCCCACCCAGGAGCACGCCACTCCGACGCCGACGCCGTCCCAGCCGCCCTTCGCACTGCCCTCCGACCCGCCGCGCACCGCCGACGCCCCGGCCTTCGCCTCGCCGAGCGCTGATTCGGCTTCGCCGAACGATTCGCTGACCTCGGAGGAGCCCGTGGCCTCGCTCGCCGAGGAACCCGCCGGCTAGGGTTGTCGAGCAACCAAGCGTGCGCTAGCTTGGCTAGCGATGACCTGTGACACCTCCGCCTACTGGGCCGCCTGCAGGCGCGGCGAGCTGGTCGTTCAGCGCTGTACGGCCTGCGATCGGCGGGTCCACCTCCCCGAGGCCGACTGTCCCCGGTGCGGTGGCGACCTCGTCTTCGAGCCGGTCTCCGGCGCGGGCGTGGTGCACACGTACACCGTCGTGCACCGCTCGTTCGCGCCCGGCTACCGGGGCCGCGAGCCGTACGTGCTGGCCTGGGTCGACCTGCCCGAAGGCGCGCGCGTGTTCGGTCAGGTCGTGGAGTGCGCACCGGAGGAGGTCCGCATCGGGATGCCGGTGCGGGTGACGTTCGTGGACGACCTACCGCATTGGAGGCCGGCGTGATCGTTGGCAACGTGCTCATACCCGTGGCCGACCTGGACGAGGCGATCGCCTTCTACGGGCTGCCGGTGAAGTTCCGTGACGGTGACAGGTTCGCCGCGCTGAACGGCGGTGGCGTCACCGTGGCGCTGGCCGGCCCCGCCGAGCATGTCACCGCCTCGGCCGCGCCGTCGTTCAAGGTGGACAGCGTACGGCAGGCCGTACCCGATCTGGTGGCGCGCGGCGCCGAAGTAGTGCGCGAGCCCGAGGACGGGCCGCACGAGACGCGCGCCGTGCTGCGCGATCCCTCAGGAAACGTCTTCGTCCTCTATTCACCCCTCTGAAACCTCTCTGACGGAGGCACCCCCGATGGCGCGATCACCGTACGGCAACTATGGCCACGCGATCCTGACCGCCGCGGCGATGAGCACCCCCGACCGGGTGGCGCTCACCTACTGCGGCGAGCGGAGCTTCACCTATGACGAGCTGAACAGGACCGTCAACCGGCGCGCGCACGCGCTGCTCGCGGCGGGCGTCACCCCGGGCCGGCGGGTGGCCGCGCTGCTGAACGAGACGCTGCACGTGGCGGAGGTGTACCTGGCGCAGGCCAAGATCGGCGCGGTGACGGCGGCGCTGAATCCGTACTGGCCGGTCGACACGCTGCGCGCGGTGGTGGAGCAGTCGGGGTGCACGGCGTTCGTGTACGACTCGACCGTGGAGGGGGTGGTCGCGGAGATCAGGCCGTCGCTGCCCGCCATCACCACCTGGATCAACGCATCTGACCTCTCGCACGGATCAGAGGAGGAGCCGCCACTCGGCGGCTTCCACGACGATCCGCTCGCGCTCTACTACACCTCGGGGACGACCGGGCTGCCCAAGCCCGTCGTCCACACGCACGCCTCGTCGCTGGCGACCGCGCAGATCTGGCTCGACGTGCCGCGCGGGCCAGAGGCGGTGTTCGGCACGGGCGCGATCATCTGGGGTATCGGCTTCCCGGCCATCGTCGGGCCCGCCCTGTACGCCGGGATGCGGCTGGTGCTGGAGCAGGACTGGGGCCCGGCGAACTTCCTGCGCGTCGTGCCGCGCGAACGGGTCACGCACGTGTCGCAGATCCCGTCGTTCTACGCGGCGCTGCTGGGCTCGTCGGAGCACGAGACGGTGGACCTGTCCTCCATCCGGGTGATCATGCTGGGCGGCGAGCCGCTGACGGCCACCATGCTCGGCCGGATCAAGGACCGGCTGCCCGACGCGGGCGTCTACTCCTACTACGGCCAGACCGAGGCCCCCTACACCTGCATGGGCCGGGTGGACGACGGCTCCACGCCGCTCGGCTCGTCCGGCCGGGCGCGCACCGGCAACGCCGTCCGGGTGACCGACCCGTCGGGCCGTCGCGTGGTGGACGAGGTCGGCGAGATCAACCTGTCCGGGCCGCACCGGATGTCCGGCTACGACGGCCTGCCGGACAAGACGGCGGAGGTGCTGCGCGGCGAATGGTACGTCGGCGGCGACCTCGGCTCCGTCTCCCCCGACGGCGTGCTGCGCGTTCTAGGGCGGCGCGAGGACGCGATTCTCAAAGGCGGCGTCTGGACCCAGCCGGTCGCGGTCGAGGAGGCCGCGGCCGCGCTCGACGGCGTGGCGGAGGCCGGGGCGGTCGGGGTGCCCGCGCACGTCGACGGGCGGGACGCGGCCGAGCAGCGGATCCTGCTGGCCGTCGTGGCGCGTTCCGGGCACTCGCTCGACGCGGCCAAGCTCGCGCGGGCCCTGGACGACATCCTGGCGCCGCACCAGCGGCCGGACCACATCCTGGTGGCCGACGCGCTGCCGCACTTCGAGGACGCCTCCGGCGGGCCCGGCAAGCTCTTACGCAGGGAGATCAGAGAACGGCACGGCCACCTGCTGGAGACCTGAGCCGTGGTCGCCGAACACGAGGCCAAGGAACTGCTGCGCGAGGCCGGGGTACCGGTGCCGCGAGGCGTGGTGGTGCGCGACATGGACTTCGCCCCGGTCGCGGAGTTGCGCGAGCCGCTGGTGCTGAAGGCGTACGGGCCCGAGATCGTGCACAAGTCCGAGGCCGGAGCCGTGGTGCTCGGGCTGAGCCGGGTCGACGTCCCGATCGAGGCCGCCAGGATGCTGGCCTCGGGCGTGGCGGCCGAGGGGTTTCTCGTCGAAGAGCAGGCCCCCGGCGGGGTGGAGCTGATCGTCGGGCTGGTCCACGATCCGGGCTTCGGGCCCGTGCTGCTCGCCGGGCTGGGCGGAGTGTGGACCGAGACGCTGCGGGACACGGCGCTGGGTCTCTGCCCGATCTCGGAGGGGGACGCGCGGCGGATGCTGGGCTCGCTGCGCGGGTCTCCGGTGCTGTACGGGCTGCGCGGGCGTCCAGGGGTAGACGTGGACGCGGTGGTGAAGCTGCTCATGACGGTCGGCGGGTCTGGCGGGCTGTGGGAGCGGCTGGAACTGGGCGAGTTCGAGATCAATCCGGTGATCGCTACCGAGTCGGGCGTTGTGGCGGTGGACGCGCGGTATCTCCCGGCGGCCCACGCCTCGAACGGCGGTCAGGACGGAGTGATCGACGAGCCCGCGGACCTCGGGCCGCACTCCGAGCCCACGGATCTCGGACCACACTCCGAGCCCACGGACTTCGGGCCGCTCTTCGAGCCCAGGGCGGTGGCCGTGGTCGGGGCCTCCACCACGCGGCCGAACTTCGGGAACATGTTCCTCGAGTTCTACAAGGCCGCCGGCATCCCCCTGGTCGCGGTGCATCCCGAGGCGCGGGAAGTGGGCGGCGTGCCCGCCGTGCCGTCCCTGGCCGTGGCGGACGTGGACTACGCGCTGGTGGCGGTGCCCGCGGAGCGGTGTGCCCAGGTCGTACGTGAGGCGTCCGGCGTGCCGTACGTACAGGTCATGAGCGGCGGCTTCGGCGAGGCGGGACAGCCGGAGCTGGAGCGGGAGCTCGTCGCGGCGGCGCGGGCGGCGGGGACGCGGCTGCTCGGCCCCAACTGCATGGGCGTGTACTGCCCGCGCGGGCGGCAGACGTTCGTCGGCGGCGGGCTCGGTCCGGCGGGGACGGTCGCGCTGATCTCGCAGAGCGGCGGGCTGGCCGGCGAGGTGATCAAGGTCGGCGAGCGCCGTGGGCTGGCCTTCAGCCGGGTGGTCACCGTGGGGAACGCGGCCGACGTCACCCCGGCCGAGTTGCTCCGCTGGCTGTCGGCCGACTCCGAGACGCGGGCCGTCGGGCTCTATCTGGAGGACCCGCGTGACGGGCGGGCGCTGTACGAGGCGCTGGCGGCCGCTCCCGTGCCTGTGGTGCTGCTGGTCGGCGGGCGCAGCGCGCAGGGGCAGCGGGCCGCGGCCTCGCACACCGGCGGGCTGGTGAGTGATGGGCGGATCTGGCAGGCGCTCGCCGACCAGACCGGGGCGACGCTGGTGACCTCCCAGGACGACCTGATCGGCGTCCTCGCCTTCTTCCAGGCGCACGGCGCCCGCATCCCCCGGACGACAGGTCCGGACGGCGGAGTCGTGGTCTCGGGTGGCCGGGCGGGCTCCTTGGGCGCGGCATTGGCGGGCGAGGGGATTCCCCGAGGCACGACGGCGGACTTCCGGAGCATGGGGGCGCTGGTGATCGGGCCGAGTGGCGGGGCGAGTGTGCTGGCCGCCGACGCCTTCGACCGGGCCGGGGTGTCGCTCGGGCCGCTGCCGGACTCGGTGCTCGGGGAGTTGCGCGGGCTGGGGCTGGGGGCCGGGTCCTCGCTGGCCAACCCGCTGGAGGTGCCCGTCGGCCCTCGGAGCGGGCCGGACCTGGTCCAGCGGGCCGTCGAGGCGATCGTGCGGCACCGGTCGTATCCGGATGTGGTGGCGCATGTGAACGTACAGAGTTTCTTCACCTATGGGACGCGGGCCGAGCCGCTGTTCGAGTACGCGCGGGCGCTGGCGGCCGCGCAGGACGCCCTCCCGGAGACCAGGGTCACCCTGGTCACCAGGAACGGCGAGTGCGCGCCCCCCGGTGTCGAGGACGAGGTCAGGGCGATCGTGGCGGCGGCCGGGATCCCCGTCTACCGAACTATGGAGGCGGCCGCGGTGGCCGTCGCGGCGGGAGGTCGCAATGGGACTGCTTGACGGCAAGGTGGCACTGATCACCGGCGGGGCGCGCGGCATGGGCGAGGCGCATGTACGGCTGTTCCTGGCGGAGGGGGCGCGCGTGGTGTTCGGTGACGTACTGGATGAAGAGGGCAAGGCGCTGGCTGAGGAGACTGGCGCGACCTTCGTCCATCACGACGTCACCGCCCCAGAGGACTGGGACCGCGCGATCGCGACCGTGACGGATCTGCACGAGAGGCTAGACATCCTGGTCAACAACGCCGGGATCCTGAAATTTCGGCGTATCAGCGATATGGCGGTCGAGGAGTTCGACCGCGTGATCAACGTGAATCTCAGGGGCACCTGGCTCGGCGTCAAGTCCGCCATCGCGCCGATGCGGGCCGCCGGGCGCGGCTCGATCGTGAACATCTCCTCGATCGAGGGCTTCGTCGGCGCCGAGGGGCTGTCGGCGTACGCGGCCTCGAAGTTCGCCATCCGGGGCGTCACCAAGTCGGCCGCCCGTGAACTGGCCCGCTACAAGATCCGCGTCAACTCGGTACATCCCGGGGCGATCAACACCTCGATGGCCATGGATCCCGAGATCATGAGCGAGGTGGACGCGGACGCGTTCCTCCGCAGCATGGTCATCAAGCGCTTCGCCAAGCCGGTGGAGGTGTCGCACGTGGTGGCGTTCCTGGCCTCGGACCGGTCCAGCTACTGCACGGGCAGCGAGTTCACGGTGGACGGCGGACTGCTGACCGGCGCGGGCTACTGACCGGCGCTGTCGGGGGCCGTCGGTATCGGGGGGCCGTTCAGCCAGGCGGTCGGGGTGATGAAGATGCCTGTCGCCTCGGCCAGCAGCGTGCCGTCCGGCAGCATCACGCGGGCGTCCGCCCATGCCTTGCGCCCCTCCGTACGCGTGTGCTCCGCCGTCACGACCACCGGCCGGTCGTACGGCACGGGCGCCCGGTAGCGGATGGTCAGCGTGCCCGTCATGCCCGCCAGCCCGGCAACGGCCACCGCCTGCCCCAGCAGGTGGTCGAGGGCCATCGCGGTGATCCCGCCGTGCACGGCGCCGGGCGGCCCCTCGTGCAGCGGCCGGAACGACACCTCCGCCCGCACCCCGCCACTCGCCAGCCGCTCCACGACCAGCGGCACGGCGAACGGGTTCGCGGCGCCGATGGCGGCGTTGCCCAGGTGGCGTACGGTGCCGTCGGACGCGATGTCGTAGGACCGCCGTGACACGCGGACGGTCGCTTCGAGCCGTTCGGTCAGGGCGGTGAGCTCGGCGGCCACGGCCACCAGCTCGTCTTCCTCAACGCCAGTGCCTATCACCGCGTCCATCAGTTCTCTGGTCTGCTGCGCCAGGGCGCACAGGGCGGCGGTGCGGGACTCGCCGGCGGCGACGTCGATCGTCATGGCCGCATCTTAGAACAGGTTCTACCAAAACACGTTCTAGACACCCAAAGGTAGATCTTTTACTATCAACCAGTCTTCTTTGGGACATTTCTGGCAAGCTTTTGACCTGCGGTTTAGGGTCGCATGACCTCTTGGAGCTCCGTTGACCCGTACCTGACCTGCCCTTACGTCACGGTAGCCTCCTTCAGCACGGAAGATGACAGGCCGCCGGTTTTGCCACATGTGTCCCCTACCCAGGGCTGTGTGGGTAAACCCGGTCTTGCCCGGAAGGTTCCCTCGCACGTCAATGACGCCTGAGATGAAGAAGTACATCGACCTGCTCGAGAGCCAGCTCGGCTACTCCGAGAAGGCCGACGCGTACACCAAGTTCGGCCACTGGTACGGCAAGAACGTCGAGTTCGACGCCGACTACAGCTCCGCACCTTGGTGTGACATGTACCTGTCGTGGGCCGCTCACAAGCTCGGCTACCAGGACTGGATCGGCCAGTTCGCCTGGACGGTGAGCCATGCCGAGTGGTTCAAGGAGCAGGGCGCCTGGGGCCACAAGCCCAAGCCCGGCGCCTTGGTCTTCTACGACTGGAGCGGCTCGAACGACATCGACGCCATCGACCATGTCGGCCTGGTGACCAAGGTCGAGGGCGACAAGATCTTCACGATCGAGGGCAACATCGACGGCGGCGTCGCCAAGCGCAAGGAACGTGACACCAGCAAGGTCGTCGGCTACGGCTACCCGGAGAAGATCAAGACCCGCCTGGAGAGCGAGGCCGCCAAGAACCAGGTCGAGGGCGAGTGGGACGCGCAGCACCGGGCTGACGACCAGGCGTCCACCTCCACGACCGACGTGGGCCAGCTCCAACTCCCCGACGGCACCCCGCTCATCGGCATGATCCCCCGTACCGGGCAGGGAGGGGCCCCGCTGGTCGCCCGTCCCAAGCAGGCCGCTCCCCAGCAGGCCGCCGCCCCCACCCCCACGGCCACCCGCAAGTCGTCGCCCGCAGCCACCACGAAGGCCGCCGAGCAGGCACCCAAGAAGGGCAAGCACGCCAAGCCGGCCACCGCCGACACCAACGCGGTCACCAGCAACCCCGCGCCCCTTCCCACCATCGTCGACGCGTCGTCCAGCGCACCGGTGCCCACTCTCTCGTCTCCCGCGCTGATCGGCTCCGCGCTGGTGGCCGCCCTCGCGGTCCTCGCCGTCGCCAAGACCCGGCAACTGCGCGTACGCCCGGTCCGCGCGGCCGCTGTCGCCGCCCCGGCCGCACGCTCCACGGGCCCGGCCACCCGCCATCGCCACCGTCGCAAGCCCCGCACCGACGCGGCCCCTGTGCTGGTAGGCGCCGGTACGTCCACGGACGTCACCATCCCGGCGACGACTCCTCTGGAGCTGGTGGGATCACCCGCCCCGGCCGAGCTTTCGGTGCCGGCAGCGGTCCACCTGGAACCGGCCGAGCTTTTGGTACCGACGGCGGTCCACCTGGAGCCGGCCGAGCCGATCGCCGCGTTGTTGTCCCTCGCTTCGATCCCCATCCCAGAGGCGACAACGGCCTTCGACGCCTTCTCCCCCGTTCGGGAGACGACGCCGGCGTTCGACGCCTTCACCCCTTCCGCCCGCCGTGCCGCCACCCCACACCACCTCGGGTCCCGCTCCGGGGCTCGTTCCAGTGCCACCGCACGACGTGTCAGTGCCGCGTCGCAGCACCTCGGCGGGCGCACGCCGTACACGAGGGCGACCGAACCCTGGCCCGCCCCCGGCGAGACGCACAGCTCTCAGACGGGCGGCTACTACGGCCGGCGTCGCCGCAGCGGGCACCCGATCGAGGAACCGGCCCCCTTCACGTCCGAGGGCCCGCTGCGCGGCCGTCGCCACCGCTCCCCCGCTCCTCACCCCACGGAGGGGTTCACCCAGGACTCCTCACCGCATGGCCGCCGTCACCGCTCTCCGCTGGCCGCCCCCTCCCATCTCGAGCTGTTCGGCACGGAGCCTTTCGACCCCACCCTCCATGGCCGCCGCCACCGAAGCCACGAGAGCTTGGCGCCCGCCTCCCTGGCTGTGGGAGGTGACGACGAGCGCGCGGCGAACGACCTCCTACGTGCGGCCAGGCGTACCGGGGACGACCGTCTGCAACCGGCGGCCGCACACACGCAAGCCGTCGCCGTCGCCGAGGCGCGAGAACCCCGCAAGCCGGGCTCCCGCAGGGGCCGCCACCGCGCCTGAGATGCCCGTCAGGTCCACACTTCCGGGGGATGGGCCGTGAGAAGCTGGGCGACGAACTCGCGTCGGCTACGGACACCCGCCTTGGTGAAGATCGATTTGAGATGGTCCTGCACGGTCAGGGGCGTGGTGCACAGGGCCTGCGCGATGTCATCGGTAGCCCGGCCCTGGACGACGCGCACGGCGACCTCGCGCTCGCGGGGGGTGAGTCCGTAGGAGGCGAACACCACCGGCATGATGTCGGCGGGCGAGGCCGGGGCGATCACCACCGCCGAGGCGCCGTCCGCCTTGCCGCCCATCAGCGAGGCGTGCAGCACGAACCAGGTGCCGTCGCGGCCACGTACCCGAAGCGGAGGCGGAGTCCGGCCGCCTGCCGCCGCTCCCCTGGCCTGCTCGGCCACCATGACGAACGACGTCGGCACGGTGAAGATCGAGGCCGAGTCATCGGTGAACTCACCCAGCAGCCGTTCAGCCCGCTCGTCGGCGCTGACCAGGTCATTGTCCGGCCCGAGCAGCACCACGGCGGGCGGCATCGGCGCCGGCGGAGCAGGCGACCGCAACAGCTGGCTGCGCTGCAGGGCGACACCCAGGTACCGGGCCGCGCGCTGGGCCAACGCCAGCTCTCCGGGCCGGTACGGACCCCGGTCAGGAGCGCGCATGAACGCCGCGCAGCCCCACATCCCGCCTCCGGCGTCGAAAACGGCGCGGAGCTCGTCGCCAAAGCCCGCGGGCGCGATCTGCTCCCGGAAGCGCAGGCTGCGCCGCAGGACCCCGCCGGTGGCGCGGCTGAGCGTGTCGGCGCCTCGGCCGCTGAGCCGGATCTCGGGGAAGCGCGCGGTGTCGTCGCCCCAGATCTCCAGCTGCACCGCCTGGTGGAAATCGTCCAGCCTCAGGTCCTCGGTGAGCACCGAGTTGACCAGGCCCGTCGCGGGATCGGTCGTGTGCCAGCACACGGCGTCGAATCCGAGCGCGTCCCGCAGCACCGGATCGGCCTGCCGGAACACCTGCGCCGCGGTCAATTCCGCCCCGGCCAGGTCCCGTAAATCGGAGATCACCTGGCGCTCCACTGCCCTGCGCGAGATCACGGCGGCAGCCTAACCGGACGCCCGAAATATCCCAGATTTCTGGGATATTCACGAACTCCACCGCGCTGTGATCATGAGCTGGTCACCCCCCGCCCGGACCAGGAGGTCTCATGACCCCTCGCAGAGCTCCGCGCCGACAACTCCTCGCGACCGTACTCGCCACCACCTCCCTTCTCCTCTCCACCCTCACCACGATCACGGTCGCCGCGGCCCCCGCCTTCGCCGACGGTCCCTGCTCCACCAGCGCCGGTGGCGGCCCCGGCGGCAGCGGCCCCGGCGGCATCCCGGACGACCCCGACCAGGATCCGAGCCAGGAGCCGCAGCTGACGCCCGAGCAGATGGAGGCGTACGTAGCGGAGAACGAGAGCCGAAACGGACTGTACGGAGACACGCACGTCTACATGGACAGCGCCGTCCCCCCGCACCCCACGGTGGGTGTGGGCTTCAACCTCGACCGCTCCGACGCGGAAGCCCTGCTGACGGCCGTCGGCGCCAACTACGCCGCGGTGCGTGCCGGAACCCAGGACCTGACCCCGCTGCAGATCATCACCCTGTTCAAGGGCGACTACCGCGCCGCCGTCGCGAACGTCGGCCGGGTGATCGACAACTTCAACACGCTGTCGTCGGCCAGGCAGGTCGTACTGATCGACATGATGTACAACCTCGGCCCCACACGCTTCGGGCAGTTCACGGGAGTGATCAATGCCGTGAAGTCCGGCAACTTCCTCGGCGCCTCGATACAAATGCAGAACTCGAAATGGGCGAAGCAGGTCGGCAACCGCGCCAAGAAGGGCATGAGGCTGATGTCGCAGGGCGCGGTGTGCGACCCAAGGGACATGCCGCGCTATGTCCCCGTCCCCAACGGGGGTGGCGGCGGCTGGACCTCATATCCCGGAGGCGTCGAAGCCATGCCGTGGAGTGGCGGGAACGGTGATTCCGATTTCTGGATGAGGCTCAAGAGCCTCGCCAGCGAGGTTGTCTGCTACACCACGACCGTCACGGTGACCGGTCCAAACGGAACATATACCGCCTCGACGGTCCACTGCGACTGACCTAGCGAGCGGCGGCGGCCGGAACTCCTGCCGCCGCCGCCCGCAAATGGCCCCGCCAGCCAGACTCCCGAAGAGGCCGCCACCCCGCCGACCGCTCCTGATGTCGATGAACCTGGCGTGCCGGATGGGAGCCAGAGGTTATACCCTCCTACCTTACGCGCACCTTGACGCGCTTCTCCGCATCATTGAGCATCAAGTGCATTCGGCTTCGATTCTCCCGAGAGGCGCGATCGTGAGGCTCAGACTCCTCGGCACGTCCAGCGGTAAGACCGGCTGCCCGGCTCTCTACGAGACCGACCGTGGCACCTACGTCGTCCAGGGCAAGCTCCTGAATGATCCAGAAGCGATAGCCGACCTCGTCGACGTACGCGACGACGAGTTCTATGTCGAGGTCCCGCCGGAGGTGCTGAAGCTCGCGCGAGGACCGCAGGAGTGAGCGGAAGGTTCCTGACGCGATCCGAGTGGGTCGAGACCCTTCACGCCTTCCAGCACACCGCGTTCCGGCTCGAAACCCGCGAGAACTACAGCGAGCCCGAAGAGGAACCCATCATCCATCGCTTCCTCGACAGCGGAGAGATCGATGAGTCCTACATGGACGACTGGATCGCCGAACTGGCACCCCGGCTCTCGGCCGGCCAGCGCATGGAGCGGGTTCGCGTCGTATCGGAGCCACACTCGGACTACACCCGCTTCGGCCTGGCCCTCGCCCGCTTCAACATCCAGGCGGGCGAGGACATCCGATATCTGTCTCGTCCGCGGGCGGCTCGACTCGACTTGCCGGACCACGACTTCTGGTTGATCGACTCCACTACGCTGCTCATCCTGAGATTCGGGAACGATGACGCTCTCCTGGGCGCCGACCTTGTCACCGATCCCGCTGTAGTCGTGAAGCACTGCTACTACCGGGACGTGGCCCAGCAGTACGCCATCCCGTGGCAGGAGTACACCAAGCAGAATGTCCACCTACGAGAGGGCCCGTGATGCTCTCGGCATCCGCCTACGTGAGCTGCGGCGAGACGCTCGCCTGACCGGCCAGCAGCTCGCCGAGGCTCACGGCTGGCACCGCACGAAGATCTACAAGATCGAAGGGGGAAAGCAGACGCCCTCGGACGCCGACCTGGAGGCGTGGGCGGCGACCTGCCACGTCCCCGAGCAGACTCCCGAGCTGATCGCCGCGCTGCGCTCCCTTGAAGGCCAGTACGTCGAGTTCCGCCGCATGTTCCGACGTGGCATGGCAGCCCAGCAGCAGACATTCGCCGAAGCCGAGGCAGAAGCCGCCATCATCCGCAATTTCGAGTCCTGCTTCGTACCTGGCCTGCTCCAGACACCCGAGTACGCCCGTTACCGCCTCCAGGAGGCGATCACCTCCGACGGGGCCCACGATGACCTTGATGAGTCGGTCGCCGCCAGGATGGCGCGCCAGCAGATCCTCTACGCGCCAGGCCGCCGCTTCCACTTCGTCATCACCGAATCCGTGCTTCGGCTGCAGCTGTGTCCACCCGAGGTCCTGGCCGGCCAACTCGACAAGCTGGCCGTCGCCTCCACGCTGCGCACTGTGCGATTCGGCGTCATTCCCTTCACGGCGGCCTTCCCGGTCGCCCCGGTGCATGGTTTTTGGATCTTCGACGATCGGTGGGTGTCGGTCGAGACCGTCACCGCGGCGCTCACTGTCACCCAGGCCCCCGAAGTCGGCACGTATCTGCGCACCTTCGCCCGCCTGGCCGACGTGGCGATCTACGGCCGGGAAGCTCGCGCCCTGATCGAGAACATTGCCGACGGGCTGGAGCCTCGTCAGTAAGGCTGATGCTCCAAGGTGCGCGCCGCGACCCACCTTCTGAATAGTGAAGCATCTTGGCGCACAATGCTTCAGGGTGCGTATGCCGTAGTCGTAGCGTCCTGGGCATGGACAGTCACGGGTCCACACCCCCACGCGACCGCCCGGCAGATCCGGCGTCGGCAACACGAGCAGGTCTGCCGACGGGCGAGGCCGGTCGACGCGTGGGAGGCGGTATGACCACGGTTGCCGCCCGGGTGCCGTACGTCGTCGCCTACGAGGTCGAGACCGTCGCGCTCGACCTGGCCGTCATCCACGACGTGTGGGCGCTGAGCGGGCGGCGGCTGTCCTACGCCGACCCCAGGGCAGACGATTGGCACCTGTCCGTGCTGTGGGCCCGGCAGAAGTGCGATCGGCGTGGCAAGGTCAACTACAAGGAGATGCACACCCTCCGGCAGCGGGCATGCATGCTGCACCGGCTGTGCCAGGTGTGCGAAGGTCCCGCGCTGGATCCCGGTACCGGACGCCTCTCCTGGGTTTTCCACAACAAGACGCACGCCGCGTCCGGCCACCTCAGCAAGCCACCGACATGCGTCCGGTGCATCCCCGAGGCGCTGGACGCGTGCCCGCATCTCCAGCACCAGGCCCACGTCTACACCTCACCCGACTACAAACCATGGGGAGTGAAAGGAATCGTCGTCCCCCCTTCCGGTCCGCCGACTCTCCAGGACGTCTCACTGACCGACCGCCACACGCTGGAATACACCCTCGCCAGGGCCCTGATCGTGCACGTATCAGATCTGCGGCCCGAGCGATCCCCATAGACGGCCTGGCTCTTGCCCCTCTGCCGATGCGACGGCAAGGGCCGGGCTGCGACATCCGGCGCGTCCGTCAAACCACCGGGCGGGCGGCCCGCTCTCTGCTGGAGGGCCTTGAGCGGGCCGCCTCACACCCGAAGCCCCAGGACCCCCATCCGAAAGTGGCGCGTTGCCTGACGTCTGGTGATCCGTGATCTGACGATGAGCCACAGGACGTCGAACTGGGCCATCGCGGCCACCACCGCCACCGTGATCACCCCTGGGGTACGCCACCAGGGCCGGTAGTCAGTGAAGCCGGTCGTTTCGTCCATCGGTTCCGACAGGTCGTACTGCCAGGCCAGCAGGAGGATCAGGCAATAAAGCAAAGTCAGCGCGACGGCTAGCGAAAGCAGCGTTTTGTATGCCTTGGCCCTGCCCCGCAGGAGCGAGAGGTCGATGGCGGTCAGGACTGTGCCGAGGACGCCGAACATGAGCGCTATCCGCGAGGTCCATATCCAGGCGGCCGCGATCGTCGAGTCGGTGCCATCACCTGGCCCTACTGACAGGTCGGCCAGCCAGATGCCGGTGAAGTTGATCGCCGCATACGCCGCCGCGCACGCGGGCCCGGTGAGCGCCAGAATCCTGCCGCGCCACATGCCGCCCTCCGCCGGATTCCGTCTCAGCGCCCGCGACCAGATCAGCAGCGCCAGAGCCGACAGCTGGGCGGCGGCCGCCGCCAGGAGTGTCACGGTCAGGGTGGGCTGGTACCAGCCGGGGAGCAACGTATCGCTGGTGAGGGGAAGGGCGGGGTCGAGTTCCTGGATCTTCCACAGGACGTCGTCGGCAACGGGGTTGCTCATGTGGACGTGCCACACCCAGAACACATAGGTCAGGCTCAACGGCCCTACGAGCAGAGCAACCAGGTTGAATCGCCGCTGTCGCCGAATCAGCCAGGCGATAGCCCCAATGGCGAGCGCGGCCAGGACAAAGAAGACCGCGATCCCTTGCGTTCTGCCCCACGCGACGGTGTCGAAGTGGGCCATGCCGTAGTCGAGGTAGTCCCGGCTCTGGGACAGGGCCTTTCTGGCGACCGCTTCCACGCTGGCGCAGACGGCGATGTTCAGGGCCGTGACGATGGCTCCGAACGGGAGTATCGACCACATCAGCGCCGTGGCCGCCCGCACGCTTCGATCCATGGCGATCATGTTCGGTTAGACGCCACGCGACGTGATCGGTTCCTTACGCCCTGAGACATGCACGGCTAACGCGACGTGACGCCGTACTCGGCCGCGAACGTGGCCAGGCTGGCGACGGCGTCGCGGCTGCGTTTCCACGGGCGGACGATCAGCCGGTCCACCCCCAGCTCCGCCCAGTCCGCCACCTCCTCCGGCGACGCCAGCGAGTACGCGTGCGCCGTTACCGAGCAACGCCGCTCCCCCCGCAGTGCCGCCAGCCGGGACAGTTGCGGCCTGATCGACTCCAGCGTGTGCGGCATGCTGATCCAGCCGTCACACAGGGTCGCCGCCCGGCGCAGGGCGGCGGGTGATTCGCCGCCGCACAGGATCGGCAGCTGGTGCTGTACGGGCTTGGGCTCGAACGCCACCTCGGGAAAGGAGTAGAACCGCCCCGAATGCGTGACCACAGGCTCACTCCACAGCCGTCTGGCCACCTCGATCGCCTCGTCCAGCCGAGCCCCGCGCGAGGCGAAGGGGATGTCGGCCGCGTCCCACTCCCCCCGGTACCAGCCCGCGCCCACTCCGCAGATCGCCCGGCCCGACGACACCACATCGAGCGTGGCGAAGGCGCGGGCCGAGACGAACGGGTGGCGCAGCGCGAAGAGGTGTACGGCCGTGCCGAGCCTGATCCGGGAGGTCAGCGCGGCCAGCCAGCACAGGTACGCGGGCGCGTCGAACAGCGGCGTGGCCGGCTTGATGCCCGGCTCCGAGGTGCCCGGGTAGAGGGCCAGCGACAGGTCGGTGCTGAAGACGAGGTGCTCGGGCAGCCACACGGACTCGAAGCCCAACTCGTCGGCGGCCACCGCGACGTCCTTCCACGCGGCCGGGTGGATGAGGCCGAGCGGGACGCCGTACCTCACGGGTACCGCCTCAGATCGCCGCCGATTACCGACTCCCGCACACGGGCCCGGTGTACGGCGGAGCCACCGTACGCGGCCGACAGCGACCAGGCCCGCGCCAGCCAGAACCGCAGGTCCAGCTCGTCGGTGTAGCCGATCGCGCCGTGCACCTGCAGCGCCACCCGAGCCGCCAGCGCGGCCGCCTCGCCCGCTGCGGCCTTGGCGGCACTGACGTCCCGATCCACGCTCGGCACCGGACGATCAGCCTCGCGTCCCGGCCGCGCCGCCAACGGAGCGTCCGCCGGCCGGTCCGGCGAGAGCACCGGCTGGTCTGTGGCGGGCTCTGGCCGGTCCACCGACAGCGCCGCGCGGTGGACGAGCGGGGCGGCGAAGTCCAGTGCGATGGCCACGTCGGCCAGCTGGTGCTTGACCGCCTGAAACGACCCGATGGCCGCCCCGAACTGGGTCCTGACCTGGGCATGCACCACGGCGGTCGCCAGCAGCTGCCTACCCACCCCGATGAGCTGCGCCGCCGTCGCCACGGTGGCCCGCCACAGGGCAGGGACGTACGAGCGGTCCAGCAGTACGGAGTCGTCGAAGGAGACGTCGAACAGCTTCCGGCACGGGTCGACACCGGGCCGGGGCGCCAGCCGTACGGACTCCTTGGTGACCAGGTGCAGGCCGTCCGCGCGCGCGACCACGAGCAGGTCGGCCAGGTCGGCGTCAGGGGCGTACGTCTGGCCGGGCAGCAGCACGCTGACGCAGACCGACCCGGAGGCGAGCTTCGAAACGTCGTCCAGCAGGTACGGCGCCGCCACGGCGGTCTCCACGACCGGTCCGGGCAGGCAGGCCCGACCGGTCTCCTCCAGCGCGGGCACCGCGTCCACCAGCCTGAGCCCGAGCCCGTCGGCGTCCGGTGGTAATAGCAGCCCGAAGAATCCGATTTCGGCCAGCTGCTCCCAGGCCGGGCGGCGCTCGGAGCGCAGCGCGGCGGGCGGGCAGTGGGCGCGCAGCACATCCCGTACCGTCGCCCCCAGGGCCAGTTGCTCGTCGGTGAACACGAACTTCATCGGGGCAGCCCCAGGACTCGTTCGGCGATGATGTTGCGCTGGATCTCGTTCGTGCCCGCGTAGATGGGCCCCGCCAGCGCGAACAGGAACCCGTCGAGCCACGGCGTCTCCCCCGCCCGCTCGCCGAGCAGCTCCATGGCCAGGGTGTGCATCCGCAGGTCCAGCTCGGACCAGAAGACCTTGCCCATGCTGGACGCGGACCCGATCTCGGCACCCGACATGAGCCTGCGGGCGGTGGCGAAGGTGTGCAGGCGGTACGCCTCGGCATCGGTCCAGCAGCGAACTGCCCGGTCGGCGAGTTCGGGACCCGCGTCACGGGCCAGGTGGACGAGCCGATCGGCGGTGGCCAGGAAGCGGCCGGGGCTGCGCAGGGCCAGACCGCGTTCGGACGAGGTGGTGGCCATCGCGATCCGCCAGCCCTCCCCAGGCGCGCCGAGCACCATCGAGTCGGGCACGAAGGCCCCGTCGAAGAACAGCTCGGCGAATCCGGGCAGCCCGTCGAGCTGCGCGATCGGCCGGACCGTCACCTCGTCGAGGTCGAGCGGGAACATGAAGTACGTCAGTCCCCGATGCCGACCATCCTCCGAGGTACGGAAGAGGCCGAACCCATGTGAGGCGTAGGCGGCGCGGGAGCTCCACGTCTTCTGCCCGTACAGCCGCCAGCCACCGTCCACCCGCGTCGCGCGGGACTTCAGCGCGGCCAGGTCGCTGCCCGCCTCCGGCTCGGACCACGCCTGTGCCCAGACCTCGTCGGCCTTGGTCATCCCGGGGAGCCAGCGCCGTCGCTGTTCCTCGGTGCCGTACGCCATCAGGGTCGGTGCCAGCAGGAAGATCCCGTTCTGGGTGACCCGGCCGGGGGCGCCCGCGGCCCAGTACTCCTCCTCGAAGATCAGCCACTCGATCAGCGAGGCGTTCCGCCCGCCGTACTCCTCCGGCCAGGAGACGGCGGACAGCCGGGCGGAGGCGAGCAGCGCCTCCCACGCGCGGTGCGCCTCGAAACCCTCGGGAGTGTCCATCGACGGCAGCCCATCGGGTACGTGACGGGCCAGCCAGTCGCGAACCTCGGCACGGAAATCCTGCTCGGCCGCGGAGAAGTCGAGATCCACAGACACCAACCTAGCGCACGCTTGGTCGCGTCGCCAGATAGCGGTATCCGGACATACCCTGAAGCGGTGCAAGGACTGCTGCTCCGCCTGTCGACACTGGACACCGACGCGGAGAGCGCCGTGCGCGTCATCGCCTATTTCGACTCGCTGGTACGCGACCACGTGAGCGTCCCGGTGCTGCTCTCGGCGACCGCCCACCTGACCCAGTGCCCGGTGGGCCTGCTCGACGCGGCCACCGGCAGGGCCACCCGCAGGCACCCCGGCGGTCAGGTCGACCACGACGACCACATCGACCAGCCCGGCACGGTAAGGGAACTGGCCGCCGGTCTCGGCACGGTTTGGGTGGAGCGCGAGGGCACCCCGCACGGACTGGACGAGATCGTCCTCGAACGGTTCGCGGCCGCGGCCGAGGTCACGCTGGAGCGCGCTGCCGCGCTGGCCCGGGAGGGCAGGGACCCGGCGCTGGTGGAGCTGGCCCTGTCGGCGGAGACCGGCGAGGCGGAGCGGGCACGGGCGCTGCGACTGCTGGGGTTCGATCCCGCGACGCCGCTGCAGGCGCTGGCCATCGCGGTCCCCGCGGACGAGGGCTTCGCCCTGGTGCCCGGCCTGCGAACAATGGGGCACCACATCCGCGCGGCCCGGATCGGCGACACGGAGGCGGTGCTGGTGGCCTCCGCGCTGCCGCGGCTGCCCGACTCGGCGCGGGTCGGCATCGGTCCCGAGCTGCCCGGTTCGCGGGTGGCCGAGTCGTGGGCGGGCGCGCGCACGGCGCTGCGCTTCACCGGGCCGCAGGACCGCGTGGTGCGCTGGACCGAGCTGGGCGCGCTGGCCCTCTACGCCGACGTGCCGGACGCGGCGATCGCCGAGCTGGCCGATGTGCGGGCGATGGAACGACTCGGCGGCGAGGGTCGCACGGCCGTGCGGGCGCTCTGCGCCGAGGGCTCGGTACGCCGGGCCGCCACCGTCCTGCACCTGCACCACAGCTCGATGGCCGTACGGATCGCACGGGCGGAGTCGGCCCTGGGCTTCTCCCTCGCCGACTCCGCCGGACGGCTCCGCGCCCACCTGGCTCTGGCCCTTGTACGGCTGCGCGCCAACGGCGAAACAGGATGATCTTCAAAAGCGGGAACGGGTAACTCTCAGGAGCGGGAACGGGTGACCGAGAACCAGAACGGCCGGCCAGGACACTGGATCCCGCCCGGCAAACCCACCGACGTCCCGCCGGGCGTGCAACCGGAGTCCGAAGGCAAGCTCCTCTGCCTGGAATGCGGCTTGTGGTTTAAGCAACTCGGCCAGCATGTCGTGGCGAAACACGACATATCAGCCGATGACTACCGGCGCGTCCATGAGCTGCCGCGCGGCTTCGGCCTGCACTCCACCCCGGTCAAGGCGGTCCGCAGGCAGGCGCAGCGCGCCAAGTGGGACACCGACCCGGAGTTCCGGGCCCGGCTGCGCCCCAAACGCTCCCGGGAAGAGCTGGCCGAGCTGTCGAAGGCGGCCGGGCGGGACTCTCTGAGCCGCGCGGGCGTACGGGCCGCGCGCCGCACCGGCGGAACCGTGGTCAAATACGGTCATCTAGGGACCGCGGCCCGCAAGGCCAAGCTCGCGGCCGAGGTCGCCGAGCGGTGCCGGGCGGCGGGGTTCGTCAGCATCGAGCAGGTCTTCACCCGCCACCCGGAGCTGACCAACCAGCAGATCGCCGCGCTGCTGGGCATGTCGAAGGGCCGGGTCGACAAGATGCGACGGCGGCTGGGATTCGAGGCGCCCGGCCGCTGGGCCAAAGACTATGTCGTGAAAAATCCGGCGCTGCTCCCGGCGATCCCGGCCGACGAGCTCGCGGCCGTGCCGCACGGCACGCAGCCCACCCGCAATGGTCACCTGTTGTGCCTGGAGTGCGGGCGCTGGTTCAAGACCCTGGTCCAGCACGTGTCGGTGATGCACGGCGTCAAGGTGGCCGACTACCTGGCCCGGCACGGCATCGACCCGCACGAGACACGGGCGCGCGAGCTCGGGTACGCCTCGCTGGCCGACCTGCTCGCCGCCACCGCCGACTGGAACGGCACCGACCTGGCCGAACTGCTGGGCGTCACCCAGCGCAAGACCCGTGAGCTGCGCCACCGGCACGGCTTCACCCCGCCCCGGGGAGCGCGGCCGGTCGGCTTCGTGCCCCGGACGCCGCGCCCCCATCCGCCGCTGTCAGCGGCCGAGCTGGCAGCGGTGCCGTACGGCCGGCAACCCGAACGCGACGGCCAGCTCGTGTGCCTGGAGTGCGGTACGTGGACCCGCGGCCTGGCCGCCCACGCCGTCGCCAAGCACCAGATCGGCGCGGAGGACTACCGTGCCCGCCACGGCCTGCCCTCCGACCTGAAACTCCACCGACGCCCGACCTCGACTCCCTAGTAGCCCAGCGGTCAGCTGCTCTGCGAGCCGTCCAGCCGGTACGCCCGCTGAAGCGCCGCCAGCCGAGCCGCCCGCGCCCGCCTGCTCAACTCCGTGTCCGGGATCAGCCCGTCAGACCCATGGAAGGCACCCGGATAGAGGTGGAACTCCGTTGACACCCCGGCCTGAACCAGCCGCTGCACATAGTCGATGCACTCGTCCCTGAACACCTCCAGCTCGCCCACGTCCACGAACGTCGGCGGCAGCCCGGACAGGTCCGTGGCCCGGGCCGGAGCGGCGTAGGGAGAGACGTCCTCGGTCCCGGCCTTGTCACCGAGCAGGGCCTTCCACCCGAACAGGTTCGCGGCCCGGTTCCAGACCACCGCCTCGGCGAACTCGTGGCTGGACGGCGTGATGTTGCGGTCGTCGAGCATCGGGCAGACCAGCAGCTGGAACGAGATGTCAGGACCACCCCTGTCACGGGCCAGCAGCACGGTGGCCCCGGCGAGCCCGCCACCCGCGCTCGCCCCGCCCACGGCCAGCCGGGCCGGGTCGATGCCGAGGTCGCCGGTGTTCTTGGCGGTCCACACCAGTCCGGCGTAGCAGTCCTCGACCGGCGCCGGGTGCGGGTGGTCGGGCGCGAGCCGGTAGTCCACGGAGACGATCACGGCGCCGAGCTGCTCGACGAACCCAATCATCATGAGGTCGTCCATGTCCGGTGTGCCGACGATCATGCCGCCGCCGTGGATCCAGTACAGGCCGGGCCGGCCGGTGTCCGTCCCCGGCTTCCGGTAGATCCGCACCCGCACGTCGGGCGCGCCTTCGGGCCCCGGCACGTACCGGTCCTCGATGACGACCTCGGTCTCCGGCCTGGGGGCGGCCGCGAGCATGGCGTTGATCTGCGCCCGGTGCCCGCTGAGATCGAGGGCCGGGTCGCTGAGATCCGTCGACGGCATGACCAACTGGTCGAGTGCCGCCCTCAGCTCCGGGTCGAGATTGGGATGAACTGCCATGTAGCTTCCCTCCACGAGACCTCACCGTACGTCTCGATGATGGAAGGGCGGCGACAGGGGGACAACCGCCAAGCGGCGGCGTTTCCCCCTCCTCTGCCCGCCAACCGGTCAGCTCAGCTCCGGGGATCGTCATCGACGACGGAGCCGGGTCCCTGCGGGACATCTCGGGGCGGGTCGTCGTCGGTGTGCTTACTCGACATTCCCGAATGACCGCTCCGCTCGGGCGTACAGCTCCAATGCGCTCATTAGGTCCGGCTTGCGGAAATCCGGCCACAGCACGTCGGTGAATACCAGCTCCGCGTACGCGGTCTGCCAGAGAAAGAAGTTCGACAGGCGGAAATGTCCGCCAGTCCTGATGAAGAGATCCACGTCGGGAGTATCCGGCCAGTAGAGGTGCCTGCGGAACGTCTCCTCGTCGAACTCTTCAGGGCGTATCTCTCCTGCCATCGCGGCTCTCGCCAGGCCGACCGCGGCATCGACCAATTCCTTGCGGCCGCCGTAATTGAGCCCGAACTGCAGCGTGACGTGGCCGTTCGCGGAGGTGGTCTTCTCGATCGCTTCCACTGTCCGACGCAGGTCAGCGGGAACCTCCAGCCTGCTCCCGGTGAGCCGGAATCGCACGCCAAGCTCGTTGAAGTCGTGCAGTGACAACTCAAGCACTCGGCTGAACAGTTCTATGAGCTTGCGGACCTCCGGCTCGGGGCGCCCCCAATTCTCGGACGAGAACACATGAATCGAGAGATAAGGTATGTTCAGCTCGACGCAGGCGGAAAGGACTGACGCGAAGGCTTCCCTGCTGGCATCGTGTCCCGCGGATCTGGGCAGTCCGCGACTCGTCGCCCATCTGCCGTTACCGTCGGCCGATATGGCGATGTGCCGGACGGGCCGAACTACGGGTACCATTGCTGTACCTTTCTCATCGCTTTGGGGGCGCCGCGGTTTTCGAACGCGACGCGATCACGTGGAAATACTGGACCTCCCCCGCTCGGTACGCACTTAGCATGGCGGAATGAAAGTGCGCCGTTTCCCGCCGACGAATCTCGGTACGGTCCTTCTCGGCAAGGGATGAATAGGCGAGACTGAGCTTCCAGTAGGGGAGCTGACTCTCGGATGCGTCGACAACCAATCTGATCCGGTAGCCCGCCTGTTCGATCGCTGACAGACAGGTTCGCAGGTCCCCGATCGCGCTCACCCAGTAGGTGTTGTAATAGCGCGCGATCGAGCTATTACAACTGCTGACGAAGTGGTCTGCGATCGCGAGTACGCCGCCTGCCGGTTGCATGGCCGCAAGCGAAGGGAAGAGGGTCGCCGGGTCGCCTATCTGACAGACCGCGTCCAGCGCGATGACGAGGTCATATGCCGTGCCGTTCCACCAGGTGTCAGAGTGCGCGTCGCCGACTACAGGGACGACCTTGCCCTGGAGAGCTAGCTTCGCGGTCTGTGCCGCGATGAAGTCCACCTGCTCCGGCACTATGGTGAGCGACGTCACGTCGATTCCGTACTGGTCCGCCAGGAGAAACGACGTTCCGCCGAGCCCGGCTCCACAGTCAAGCGCCTTGGATATGTTTCCATGCCATCGGCGAGCCCTTCTCAACAGCACGTGAACGTTACGCTCCTGCCCATCGTGCATCGTTGCCCGTAATCGGTCGGCACCTATTTCCGGGCGGATCCAACCCGGGACGAAGAGGTTCTGCTCGGTTTCCGAATCATGGCATCCGACATGCGCGTGGACCCGGCCGTTCACTCCGTACTTGCCGAGGTATTCTGCCTGTTTCCAACGATAGTACTCGATGATCTCTTCATGGCTCGGCAATGTTTTCTCCTTGGGTCAAGGATCTGCTCATCGACAGTGGTGCCGTCTTTGCGGCATCCGCCCATCTGTGGTCGAACCAATCGCGAACCAGCCCGACGAAAACCGCATCGGTGAATTTTATCGCGGTGTAGGTGGTGAGTGTCGGGAAAGCTATGACGACCTCTCTTCTCGACAGCCCCTGCAAGCGCAGGCGATTGTCGCGCAACCCGGCCACGGAAGCCGACGCGATATTTTTGAACAAGGCGATGAACTCGGGGACCGCCGGATGATCCAGCGTGACCAGATAGCGGAACGTCACGCCACGGGACGCCGCCGTCATGATCCGATCGTGCACCTGGCCTGGAAAGTTCTGCAGGCCGACGGTCTGCGCCCATATATCATCGCCGTCGTCGGCGCGCTTGTACTGCTCGAGGAGTGAGTCGATCATGTCTTCCCGGCTCCAGAACACGACCACCGATCGATCGGAGTTCTTGGAGACGGACTTCCGTTCAAGGTGGTAAGTTCTACGCGCATAATGCACTGCGGCTATTGATGTCAAGACGCTTATAATGCCGAAAATGATAGTCAGGATATTAGCGCCGGTGAAGAGGTCTCGCAAATGACGCCCCTCCTCCTAGGGAAGGATTGGGTTTGTGAGCCAGTATGTGGGCGTATGGCCCGGCGGGCAAGCGGCCTACGGGTACAGAGTTGTTTGAGTGCCGGAAGTGAGCGTTGGGCCCGCGAAGAACGCCCGATGGCGGCGCCTGGAATCCCATAAAGGCCGTTTTCCTCGAAAGTACTAATCAGAGCCATTAAGGTTTCCTCGCCCCGCAGAATCCGCTGATAGAGGACCTCCGCGCGGCAGTGCCCAGCGACACGCTCTCGTGGACGACTGGACTGCCGAGCCCCGTACAACCTCAGGGGCCTCGCGCATGTAGTAACCATCAAAATATTGATATGTCCCTCTCACTCGACCTGCTCAGGACCTTTCTCACGGTCCACAGGACCGGCTCCATCACGGCCGCCGCGCAGACGCTCGGACTGTCTCAGCCAGCGGTGACCGCGCAGGTCAAGGCGCTGGAGACGGCGCTGGACCGGCCGCTGTTCGACCGGCTGCCGCGTGGCGTCGCGCCCACGGCCGCCGCCGACGAGCTGGCCCGCCGGGTGGCCGCCTCGCTGGACGCGCTGGACACGGTCGTGGATAGCGAGCTGCCGTCCGGCGGGGCGGTCCATCTGGGAGGTCCTGCCGAGTTCCTCTCGGAGGTGGTGATCCCGCTGCTCGCGCCATTGGTGCGGGAGGGTCTGCGGCTGCGGACGACGTTCGGATTGTCCGACGGCCTGCTCGCCGATCTGGCGGCCGGGCGGCTCGACCTGGTGGTGTCCACGATCCGGCCGCGCGTCCGGGGCGTCCAGGCGGAGCCCGCGTACGACGAGGAGTTCCTGCTGGTGGCCAGTCCCGAACTGGCCGGGGCGGAGGATTGCGGGACCAGGCCGCTGATCGCCTACGCGGAGGACCTGCCCATCGTGCGCCGCTACTGGCGGACGGTCTTCGGCAAGCGGCCGTCGATGGCCGCGCAGGTGGTGATCCCCGACTTGCGGGGCGTGCTGAACGCGGTACGGGCCGGAATGGGCGTCTCCGTTCTGCCCGCGTACCTGTGCCGGGCCGATCTGGCGGCGGGCCGGCTGGTCACGCTCGCGGAGCCGGAGCTGGCGCCGATCAACACCGGTTATCTCGCGGTCCGCTCGGGCGGACTGGCCAGGGCCGCCGTCGCCAGAGTGCACGCGCATCTGCTGGCGGCACTCAAATCAGCCCCCGCTTACTGACACGAGGCCTCATAGCCAGCGATAGTTGAAAGGCGTACGGTCAATGTATGGCTGAAAACCCCGAAACGGTGCATTGGCGGGGTGTGCACCACCTCGCCCTGGTCACTGCGGACATGGACGCCACTGTGCGCTTCTGGCACGGCGTGCTCGACGCCCGCCTCGTCACCACGCTGGCGATCCCCGCCTTCAAGCACTACTTCTTCGAGGTGGCGCCGGGTAACACCGTCGCCTTCTTCGAATACACCGGCCAGGAGCTCGACAGCTTCGCCAAGCCCGCCGGCGTCCCCTACGCCAAGGCCGCCCAGTTCGACCACCTGTCGCTGCACCTGCCCGACGAGGACGCCCTGGTCCGGCTGCGTGACCGGCTCAAGGCGCACGCCTGCGAGGTCACCGACGTGATCGACCACGGCTTCCTGCGGTCGATCTACTTCAGCGACCCCAACGGCATCGCGCTGGAAGCCTCCTGGTGGACGATCGACCCCACCGGCCGGCCGGTCGACTACGCGGACGAGCGCCTGTTCGCCGACCCTGACCCGGTGCCGGCCGTACGGGAGCTGCGCGAGAACGGGCGGCTGGACCACACGGTCAGCACCCGACTGGTGGACGGGATCATCGAGGACCTCCGGCGTGAGGGGATCACCCTGGAGCCTTGACCTTGGCGGAGAGACCCGGCCGACCGCGACGGCCTTGGGGCTCTCGCCCTGGGCGAGAAGCACGCTCGTGATCAGCGTCTGGTGGCCCGCCCCCACACCCAGCTCAGCCAGTCCCAGCCGAGCAGGCCGCACACGATGATCACAGCGCCGAGGCCGACGGATAGACCGAGGGCGGACAGCATCTGCAGGTCCATTCGAAGCTCCTAAGAGGGGTTGTGAGAGGAGGCCTTCGCCACCGTCCCTCCAGATCCGGACGGAGACCCCGCGACCCCGGCGAGACCGTCGTAGTGACGTAGGGCGGGCTCGCAGGGGGCATGAAGACCCGGCTCTTGCCGTCGAGCAAGGGCCGGGCGGTCTATGGGACCCGCTCGGGCAGCAGGTTCGATACGTGCACGATCAGAGCCCTGGCCAGCGTGAATTCCAGCGTGCAGAGATCGGTCAGTGGAACGTCCTGGAGAGTCGGCCAGCCGGAGGCGGAGAAGACGGTTCCCTTCACGCCCCACGGTTCATAGTCGGGCGAGGTGTAGACGTGGGCTTCGCACTGGAGATACGGGCACGTGATCCGCGCCTTCGGGATGCACCGCAGACACGTCGGCGGCTTGCTGAGCCGATCGGACGCGGCGGGTACCTCCTCGTGGAACACCCAGGACAGACGCCCGGTGCCCGGATTTATCGCAGGACCCTCGCACACCTGGCAGAGCCGGTACAGCATGCACTCCCGCTGCCGGAGCGTGTGCATCTCCTCGTAGTTGACCTTCCCGCGCCGATCGCACTTCTGCCGAGCCCACAGCACGCCCATAACCCAGTCACTCCCCACCGGGTCGGCGTATGACAGCCGACGCCCGCTCAGCGCCCAGACGTCGTGGATGACGGCAAGGTTGAGCGCGACGGTTTCGACCTCGTAGGCGACGACGTACGGCACTCGGATGGCGGTCGTGGTCATGCTGCGATCCGCGGTACCGACGATGAGCGCCTGGCGGTAGGTGGCGACTGCTCGTGTGCGGCCGGAAGCCAGGTGCGTGAGCAGCCCAGTGCCGTCGTCTCGCCACTCGTGGTCGCGTTCGGGAACGTACGGCGGGGCTAGCGTGCCCGTAGGCTGTGTCATGGGTCGCACCTCCAGTGTGCGATCAAGGGCCCGTCCTGGCGCGCGAACGCCGGTGGTCGGGCCCGACTCATGTCAAGCCGATGACGGCATGACCTTGCCCTCACTATAGGACCTCTTAAGACCTCTTGGGAGGTAGTCAATCGTTCGGGCAGGTCACAGCCCCAATAACGTCTGATCATGGCGTTGGAAGACCGAAGCGACCGGATCCGTCACCACGGGCCGAAACTCGTCTGGCAGCAGGTCGCCGATGACATCGAGGGCGACATCACGTCTGGCCATCTCGCTCCAGGCGCCAAGCTGCCGAATGAGCGGGAAATGGCGGAGGCTCAGTACCGCGTCGCACGGGTGACGGTCCGTCGTGCTGTGAAGGAGCTGGCGGAGCGCGGCCTGCTGGTGGTCGTCCATGGTCGGGGCACGTTCGTCGCCGAGAAGCTCAACCGGCAGGACGAGCAGGACGACGAGTAGAGGGCGGCGGACAGATTCCCGCCCCCGCGGCCGACGATGTGGCCGGCCGGGAAGCCCGATATTGCCGACGAATTTCAGGCGCAGGACACTGGCAAACGATCGGCAGGGCCAACTATCGCCTCAGCTAGGCCAAGGGCTCAGCTGAGCGCCTAGCGGCCGACCTAGGATAACAACCAAGATCGAAGAGCAGACGCGGAGCCAGGCCTGGTACTCATCACCGCCACGGGTTACCATCGAGTGCATATACTATTGATGGTATGCCTCAGTGGGAGATCGACCTAGAGCCGGAGGTGGAGTCTTGGCTGGACGGACTTTCTTTTCCGCTCTACCAGCGGGTTATGCGAAACGTGGACGACTACCTCGCCACCGGTGGCATCCCTGATGGGGATCACGTAAAGAAGCTGAAGGATGCGGAAGGTGTGCACGAGTTGCGTGTTGCTCTTGACCGCACGACCTGGCGGTTGACCTTCTGGAAGCCATCTAACAAGGTGATCCTGACGGTCTTCCGCAAGACCCAGGATGGGACGCAGGCCCCCGACATCGACCGAGCGATCGCTGCCAAGAAGCGGTGTGAGGCAGAGCACGACCTAACCATCACGCACGTGTTCGAGAGGAGCGCATGATGGGTCACAGCCGTTGGGAAACCTACAAGGCGAAGCGTCTGCGCGAGATGGAAGCCGATGCGCAGTCCCACTCCGAATACGAGCAGGCGGGCCGTGACCTGGAGCTCGGCGACCAGCTGCGTGAGATCCGTAAGCGCCGAGGCTTGTCTCAGAAGATCGTAGCGGAGCGCTCTGGGATGTCCCAGCCCGCCCTGTCTCGCATCGAGGGCGGTGGCGGCATTCCGGATATAGCGACACTGCTGCGCCTCGGTGCGGCAATGGGGGTTCGGTTCCGCGTCGAGCTCGTCGTCGACGACGACACCACCACTGAAATCGAGCCTCTAACGGTGCATCACCGACAGCTCGCGAACGCATAAGTTGCAGGCGGCCACTTCGAGGCTCAGCCCGTTGGCGTCCGCTACTCCTTCCGAGGAGCGGTCTTCAGCCGCGACAGGCTTGTTCGAGGGCCAGCGCCAGGGGAACGAAGAGGAGCCCAGTTCTAGATCACATTCTTGAGCTGGGCCTTCGACGTTGGAGCAGGTGACGGGACCGTCACCGGGCAGATGCACCGCCGGCACCGCGCTGCCGAGTTCAAGAAGTTCCTGATCACGATCGACAAGACCGTGCCGGCCGAGCTGGACATCCACCTGATCTGTGACAACCACGGCACGCATAAGACTCCCGCGATCAAGGGGCGGCTCGCTCGTCACCCGCGTTTCCACATGCATTTCAGCCCAGGTAGGCGGCCCGCACTACGGGGTCGTCGCGTACTTGCGCCGGAGTGCCGGCGGCGATGACCCGGCCGAGGTCCAGGACGACGAGCCGGTCACAGGTGTCCATGACGAAGCCCATGTCGTGCTCGACCAGCAGCACCGTGGTGTCCAGCGCGGCGACGACCGCGCGCAGCCGTACCGTCTGGTCCGCGTCCAGGCCCGAGGTCGGCTCGTCGAGCAGCAGCAGACGCGGCCGATCGGCGATGGCGCGGGCCAGCTCGACCAGCCTGCGCTGCCCGACGGGCAGCGCAGCGGCGTAGGCGTCGCGCAGCGCGGCCAGCCCGCACAGCTCCAGCACCTCGGCCACGCGCGCCCGCCGCTCGCGTTCGAGCCGCCGCCGCGCGGGCAGGCCGGTCAGGTCGGCCATCAGGCCGCCCCCGCCGCCGTGCCAGTCGAGCGCCGCCAGCACGTTGTCGGCCACGGTGAGCCGCCCGAAGACCTGCGTCCGCTGGAAGGTACGGCGAACGCCCGCGCGAGCCCGCCTGACCGGCGGCATCACGGTCACGTCATCGCCCGCCACGCGAACCCTGCCGCCGCTCGGCCGGCGCAGGCCCGACACCACGTCGAACAATGTCGTCTTGCCCGCCCCGTTCGGCCCGATCACCCCGCAGACCTGCCCCTCGGGCACCTCGAACGACACCGCGTCCAGCGCCGTGACCCCGCCGAACGCCACCGACACGTCCCGCACGGCCAGCATCACGTCGGCACGCTCGGCGTCCCGCACGACGGACATCACGTCACCCCCAAGTAAACGGACATCACGTCACTCCCAGGTAGGCGGCGGTCAGGCGGTCGCCGTCCACCTCGGCGCGCGGCCCGGCCCACACGACGCGGCCGAGACGCATGAAGGCGACCCGGTCGGCGATCGCCAGCGCCTCGGTGGCCTTCTCCTCGACCAGCAGCAGCGCCACCCCGCGCTCACGCAGCTCGGCGAACACCTCGAACACCTGCCGCACGATCAGCGGCGCCAGACCCAGCGACGGCTCGTCGGCGATCAGCACCCTGGGCGGCCGGGCCAGCGCGGGGGCGAGCGTGAGCAGCTGCTGCTCGCCGCCGGACAGCGCGCCGGCGAGCACCGTACGACGGGCCGCGAGCTGCGGCATCCGCTCGTAGACGGCGTCGGGCTCGGCCAGCCAGGTACGCAGGTTCTCCTCCACGGTGAGACCGGGGAACACCCCCCGCCCCTCGGGAGCCAGCAGCACGCCCGCCCGGGCCCGTCGATGGGCCGGCCAGGCGGTGACGTCGACGCCGTCGAGCAGTACCCGCCCGGCGGACACCGGCCGATCGCCGGCCGCGACGGCGCAGGTGGTCGACTTGCCCGCGCCGTTGGCGCCCAGCAGCGCCACCACCTCGCCGGGCCGCACGTCGAGATCCACGCCCCGCAGGACCGTACAGTCGGCGTACCCCGCCACCACCCCGTCGAGCCGGAACAACACCTCCGCGACGGGCGCACCGGACACGCTCGGGGCGACGGGCACGGCGGAGGTGGCGGGCGCGCTCGGAGTGATGGGCACGCTTGGGGTGACGGGCACGCTCGGAGTGACGGGCACGGCGGACGTGGCCCGTACCGGGGTGGCGGCGGCCACGGGTTGTGTCGGGACGGCGGACCGAGCTCGTCCCTGACGCCTCCGGTGGCGAGACTCGGCGAGCTGGGCCAGCACCCCGTCCGGATGTTTGGCCAGGATCATCCCCCCGGCCCCGAACAGAATGGCCCCCACCTGCGCCGACACCCCCCACGTGGCCAGCAGCTCGGGCACCGCCACGGCCACCAGCCCGCCCAGCACGGCCCCGCCGATCCGCCGTACCCCCTGCAGCACCACCACGGCCAGCCAGACGAACCCGGAGAAGGCCGGCAGATCGGTGGCGGTGATGGACCCCTTGGACACGGCGAACAGCACCCCGCCCAGCCCCGCGATGGCCGAGGCCAGCGCGAACAGCACGATCTTGGCCCGCGGCCCCGACAGCCCCGAGGTGGTCGCCGCGGCCGGAGCCGAGCGGACCGCCAGGATCGCTCGCCCGGACGCCGATCGTTCGAGGTTGCGCACCAGCAGCCCGACCAGGCCGATCAGCGCGAGCAGCAGCACCACCCGCACCCGTGGATCCGAGGTGTCGGCGAATCCGAAGCCGAGCGCCGGCAGCGCCCAGCCGATCGTCCCGTTGCTGAAGGCGTCCACCTGGAACAGCACCTGGTCGGCCAGCAGGGCCAGCGCCAGCGTGGCCAGCGTGAGGACCCGCCCGCCGAGCCGGAGCGCGGGCAGCGCCACCAGCATGCCCACCGCGCTGGCCGCCAGCACCCCGACCACGATCGCCGCGAACAGCGGCCACCCGGCCGAGAACGCCCACCCGCAGGTCAGCGCCGCCATGGAGGCGAAGGCGGCCTGGGCCAGGTTCACCATGCCGCCGATCCCGGTCACCACCACGAACGAGCAGAAGATCAGCGCCAGCACGAGGCCCTGGGCGGCCAGGCCCACGTAGTACTCGGAACCGGCGAAGGTGAAGGCGAGCAGCGCCACCAGCCCGGCCGCCCACGGCAGCCGTCGTCGCCACGGCGGCACGCCCGCCAGGTGGTCGGGCGGCGGCGCGTCCTCGGCCGCGCTCCCGGCCACCCGTTCGCGCGACCTGTTCAGCAGCACCAGCCCGGCGAACAGCAGGATGACGGGCACCGCCGTCCGCAGCCCGGTGATCTCCTGGAGGAAGTCGGTGTATCCGGCGACCAGGTTCTGCACCACGCCGAGTGCCAGCCCGGCGGCGAACGTCCACGGGATCGACCGCAGCCGCCCGAACACCGCGGCCGTCGCCGAGGCGAACAGCAGCACGGTGTAGGCGGTGGCATCGAGCCCGAGCACCGGTACGGCCAGCACCCCGGCAAGTCCCGCCAGCCCCGACCCGAGCATCCAGGCCAGGGCCGAGGTGCCGTCCACGTCGATGCCGCGCAGCGTGGCCAACCGCCGCCGGTCGACGGAGGCCCGCATGCGCAACCCGTACGGCGTGTGCCGCATGAACGCCCACAGCCCGAGAGCCGCCACCGCCGAGAAGCAGAACGTGATGAGCTGGTCGGTGTCGAGCCGCGCGCCGAGCACCTCGAAGCCGAGCGCCGGATGCGGCCCGAGTCCGCGCGGCAGCGTCGTGCCGTCAGCGCTCGGCAGCCCGAGCAGGTCCACGACGAGCAGGCCGAACGCGGGCAGCGCGATCGTCAGGCCGATCGTGCCGACGATCTGCGCGGTCTCCCCCGCCTGGGCCAGCCCCCTGAACATGGCCAGGTGCAGCAGGTAACCCAGCGCGGGCGCGAACACCCCGGCGGCCAGCAGCGCAGCCAGCCACGCGGGCAGCCCCGCTGCCAGGTTGAGCTGGTAGAACAGCAGCGCGGTCAGGAACCCGACGGCGCCGTGGGCGAAGTTGAACACCCCGGTCGCCGCGTACGACAGCGTCAGGCCGGACCCCATGACGGCGAAGATCGCCCCGGTGACCAGGCCGCTGAGCAGGTAGCCAAGGATCATTTGAGCGGCACGTTGTCGAAGCACTTCATGCTCTTGGCCACCTGGAAGGCGCCGCCCTCCAGCCGGACCAGGGCACCACAGCCGTTCGGCTCACTGTGGTCCTTGGGGTACTGAACCCGGCCGAAGCCGGCGTTCTCGTAGGTGTACGAGCCGTTGCCGATGGCTAAGAACTTCTCCCTGGTCAGGTCCTTGCCGGTCTTCTTCAGCATGTCGAGGAAGATGTCGGCCGCCCAGTAGCCGATGGCCATGTGCTGGGTCAGCGTGGCGCCGGGCGAGACCTTCTCGACGTCGGCCTTGAACGCGGCGATCTCCGGCGCGGTCGACTCGAACGGCTCGAACATCGGCGCGGCCACCACGCCCTCCAGCGCCTGCGCGCTGGCCGGGTCCTTCAGGATGGCCGGGTCGTAGCTGGTGGCGTCGGTCAGCACGCCCTTGTAGCCGGCCCGTTTCAGCGCCGAGTAGAGGCCCACGTTGAACTTGGTGCCCGCGATGATCGACACCAGGACGTCGGGCGCCTTGCCGCCGTTGGACGTCATGATCTTGTTGACGTACGGCAGCCAGTCCGGCGGCGGCGCCGCGGCGGGCAGGCCGGTGTTGAGCCCGACCAGCTTGAACCCCGCCGCCTGGAACGACTGCGAGATCGTGGTGCCGCCGTACTTGCTCCCGCTGGAGTCGGTGGTCTGCACGTACACGGTCTTGCCGCTCGCGCCGCCGAGCAGGTCGGCCATCTGGCTGCCCCACCAGGTCTGCGAGCCAGCGCCCTTCTTGGGCGCCAGGCAGCCGCTGTAGCCGAACCCGGTCTTCGTGCCGCACCACTGCGGCCCGGTCGCCCAGCCGAACCACGGCACGCCCTGCTGTTCCAGGAAGGCGGCCCCGCCGAAGTTGGGCGCGTGCACCGGCACCAGCGCGAACACCTGGTCCTTCTGTACGAGCTTCTTGGCCGCGGCGTCGCCCTTGGCCGCGTCCTGCCCATCGTCCTCCGCGCCGACGAACTCGATCTTCCGCCCGTTGACGCCGCCTTCGGCGTTGGCCCGTTCGAACCTGGCCTTCGCCCCGATCTCGGCGTCCTTGGTGGAGTAGCCGCTGGCGCTGGTCTTCGTGAGCACCCCGCCGACCTTCACGCTCGTGTCGGTCACACCCGCTGTGCCACCGCCGGCGCTCTTCTGCTGGGCCGCGCACCCTGCCAGCAGCGCTACCGCCAGCATCACCGCCGCGGCCCGCCGTTGATGTCGTCGCACCATCGTTCTCACCTTTGTACGGCAAGGCGCGCAGCCGCTTTGGCCTAGCGCTCGCTTGGTTTTTGGTCAGCGTAAATTTGCCCGCGAGGGGTGTCAACGGTGCCGAGCAATCGCTTGCTCACAATCGACCGCCCGGCTAGCGTGAGCCCCATGCTGATGCGCGCGGCCGTACTGACCGATTTCCACCAGCCCATGGAGATCCGCGAGGTGGAGATCGCCGACCCCGGCCCCGGAGAGGTACGCGTACAGATCAAGGCGTCCGGCGTCTGCGGCTCCGACCTCAAGGCCATCGACGGCAAGAGCCCGGTCGTCCACAAGCTGCCGCTCGTCCTCGGCCACGAGAGCGCCGGCGTCGTCGAGAGCGTCGGCACCGGCGTGACCGCCGTCAAGCCGGGCGACCACGTGATCATCTCCATGAGCGGACCCTGCGGCAAGTGCCGAAACTGCGGCGCCGGCCGCTTCCCCCTGTGCTCCGGCCCGGCCAGGATGACCGCGATCATGGGCGGCGAGCCGCGGATCACCCTCGACGGCCAGGAGACCCGGCGGTTCATCGGCATCGGCTCGTTCGCCGAGTACGCCGTGGTCCGCGAGGCCACCTGCGTGAAGATCCCCAAGGACGCGCCCTTCGACGCCATGTGCCTGCTGGCCTGCGGCGTGGTCACGGGCGTCGGCGCCGTCATGAACGTCGCCCAGGTCGCGCCCGGCTCCAGCGTCCTCGTGGTGGGCTGCGGCGGCGTCGGGCTCAACGTCATCCAGGGCGCGGTGCTGGCCGGCGCGACCACGATCGTCGCCGCCGACGTGGCCGACCAGAAGCTCAAGCTGGCCGAGCGGTTCGGCGCCACCCACACCCTGGTGCCCGGCGACCTCCCCGCCCAGGTCGGCGAGCTGGTCAGGGGCGGCGTCGACTACGCCTTCGACGTCACCGGCGTTCCCGGCGTGCTGGCCAGCGCCTTCGCGGCGACCGCGCCGGGCGGCACCACGGTCATGGTCGGCAGCCCGCCCGCCGGTCAGCCCGTAGAGATCGACCCGGCTCTGCTGTTCTCCTCGCGCCGCCTGATGGGCACCCAGGGCGGCGACGCCGCCCCGCACCGGGACCTGCCGATGCTGGCCGGTCAGTTCCTGCGCGGCCGGCTCGACCTCAACGGGCTGATCACCGAACGGGTGGCGTTGGAGCAGATCAACGAGGCCGTCGAGCAGGTACGGCGGGGCGCGGTGGCCAGAACGGTGGTCGTCTTCTAACCTCGCATTCCATAAGGAACAGCGAGGAGTCACGACATGTCATACCCTGACGCGCGATACCTGGCCGACACCGGTGAGGCCAGCGGCGTTCTGCGCCCGGCCGACACGCCACCCGACCTCCGCATGTACGCCCCCGGTGCCGACCCCCGGGGCACCGACGTCCACTACCTGGGCACCGGCGCGTCGACCAACGGCGCCTTCGGCCTGTACCGCTGGGAGATGGGCCCGCGCCCCGGCGGCGCCGGGGCGCACTTCCACCGGACGATCACCGAGTCGTTCTACGTCCTGTCCGGCACCGTCAAGCTCTACAACGGCAAGCAGTGGGCGGAGGGCAACACCGGCGACTTCCTGCATGTTCCGGAGGGCGGCATCCACGGGTTCCGCAACGAGTCCGGTGCGCCCGCCTCGATGCTGATCCTGTTCACGCCGGGGGCGCCGCGCGAGGCGTACTTCGAGGAGCTGGCCGACATCGTCAGCACCGGCAGGCAGCTGACCGACGAGGAGTGGACGGACCTGTACCTGCGCCACGACCAGTACATGGTCCCGTGACGCCACATTTCACCCTCTCGGCCACCGTGCTGGAGTCCAGGGACGCCAAAGCCCTGGCGATCTTCTACCAGCGCCTCCTCGGCTGGCGCATCGGAGAGGACGAACCCGGCTGGGTGACCCTCCGCCCACCGCACGGCGGCGGTGCCGGGCTGTCGTTCAGCACCGACGAGGCACACGTGCCACCCGTCTGGCCGGCCGGCCCCGGCGACCAGCAGATGATGATGCACCTCGACCTCGAGGTGGACGACCTCGACGAGGCCGGCGCCCACGCGGTGGCGGCAGGCGCGACGTTGGCCGACTACCAGCCACAGGAGGACGTCCGCGTCTACCTCGACCCCGCCGGCCACCCCTTCTGCCTGTGGATCCGTTAGCCCTCTCCCAAAAGGACCCCAGCCACCACGAACGCTCTAACCGGCGGTGACGAGATCCTTGGCCGGCGCCTCGGCGGCAGCCTCTTCCTCATGCCCCTCGACCGACAGGTTCGGCAGAAGACGGTCCAGCCACCGCGGGCACCACCAGTTCAGCCGCCCGAGCAGCACCATGGTGGCCGGGACGAGGAACCCCCGGATGATCGTGGCGTCCACCGCGACGGCCACGGCCAGCCCCACACCGAACGTCTTGACCATCGGATCGGGATAGGCGATGAACGCGACGAACACCGCCACCATGATCAGCGCCGCCGAAGTGATCACCCGTCCCGTCGCACCCAGCCCCTCGGCGACCGCGCGACTGTTGTCACCATGCTTGAGGTACGCCTGCCGTACAGACGTCAACAAAAAGACCTCATAGTCCATCGAGAGCCCGAACAGCACCGCGAACAGCATCAACGGCACATAACTCTCGATCGGCACGCTGAAGAAGATTGTCTGGAGGTACGAGGCGTTGGACGGCGCGTCCATGCCGACCAGCCCGCTCCCCAGGCCGAAGGAGAAGACCAGCGCCAGCGCGCCGAAGGCGGCCCCCAGGGAGACCAGGTTCATCAGCGCCGCCTTGATCGCGACCACCGGCGCACGGAAGGCCAGCAGCAGCAACAGCGCGCTGAACAGCACGACCACACCGATGACCAGCGGCGTCCGCTCGGCCATGAGGTCGCCCGCGTCCACCATGGCGGCCACCTTCCCACCCACGTGCAGCTCGACGCCGGGCACGGAGATGGCCCGGACGTCCCGCACCACCTGGGCGGATCGGGTGTCGCTCGGCGAGTAGTCGGGGATGGCCTGGATCATCACCGAGCGGCCGGAGGTGTTCACCTTGGCCGGGGCCACGTGCGCGACGCCGTCCACCGCGTCGATCTCCCGCGAGATCCGGTCCACGACGGGATCGGTGGCCTGCGCGACCTTGCCGGGCAGCGTGGCGATGACGATCAGCGGGCCGTTGCCGCCGGGGCCGAACCCGGTGGCCATGAGCTCGTACGCGCGCCGCGAGTCCGTCCCCTGCGCGCCGTACCCCGCGTCGAGAGGTCCGAGCTTGAGTGCCAGGGCGGGCGCGGCGAGGGCGCCCAGCACGAGCACGCTCGACAGCAGCGCCCGCCACGGCCGCCGCGCCACCCACGACCCCAGACCGGCCCACCCGGACCCCTCGGGCCGCTTCCTGCCGAGGAACGGGATCCGCAGCGAGTTGACGCGGTGCCCGAGCAGTCCCAGCAGGGCGGGCACCAGCGTGACGGAGGTGAGCACGGCGCTCACCACGGAGACACCGGTGATCCACCCGAGCGTGCTGAGCAGCGGGAAGCCGCCGAACATCAGCGCGCTCAGCGCGATGATCACCGTGCCGCCCGCGAACACGACCGCCCCGCCCGAGCTCGCCACGGTACGCCGGACCGACTCCGCCACGCCCACGCCGGTCTCCAGCAGCCGGCGATGCCGCGACAGCAGGAACAGCGCGTAGTCGATGCCCACGCCCAGCCCGATCATCGTGGCCATGATGCCCGCCTGCTTGGGCACGTCCACGACGTACCCGAGCAGGCCGATCACGCCCAGTCCCGCCGTCACGCTGACCAGCGCGGTGAAGATCGGCACCAGCGCCGCCGTCAGCGTCCCGAACGCGAACACCAGCACCAGCAGCGCGCACACCACGCCGATGATCTCGCTGGGCCCGGTCTTGATCTCCTTGTCGGCCGGAGTCGAGGCATCCGCGGGCACGACCTCCAGCCCGGCGGCCCGAGCCGGGTCCGCGGCCTTGGACAGCGCCTGCGTGGTCTCGGCGAGCTTGGTGTTGTCGTGCCCCTCCATGCGTACGGTGATGAGGCCGATGCGCAGGTTCGGGGCGAGGCCGCCGCTCCGGCCCGGCGTATCGACCGCCACCACGTGCGGCATCGTGCGGATGCGGTCCGCCGCCTGCTCCACGGCCCGCTTCCTGGGCTGGTCGATGAGCGTGCCCTTGTCCGAATAGAGGACGAGCTGTACGGTCCCGCCCGGCGCGAGGCCGGGGCCGAAGCCCGTGAGCATCAGGTCGTGCGCCCGCTGCGCGTCGGTGCCGGGGATCGTCACGTCGCTGCTCACCGGACGGCCGAGCGCCAGGCTGCCGCCCATCAGTCCGACCGCCGCGATCACCCATAACGCCAGCACGATCCGCCCGTGCCGCGCGCACCAGCCACCCAGTCGTCCAAGAAAGCGCGTCATCGCCAGATCCCCCAACTCGACGGCCGTCCTGTACGGTCGTACAGAGCTACGTTAAACACGAAATATCCGGAAGGCTGTAGATCACGGGGAAATGAGATGATGAACACACCCGACGACACGCGTTCCCGGATTCTGGCCGCCGCCAGGGAGCTGTTCGCGACCCATGGCTACGCGGCCACCTCGCTGGCCGACATCGCCGCCGCCGTGGGCCTGACCAAGACGGCCGTGGCCTACCACTTCCATCCCAAGGACCGGCTGGCCGCCGAGCTCACCGCACCCGCCGGCGACGATGTCCTGGTCCTGCTGGACACCGACTTCGCGGGCGACAGGCAGGCGTTCGTCGAGGCGCTGGCGACCTTCGTGGTACGGCACCGCACGGTGATCCGCCTGCTGATGGAGGACATCGTCGGCGCCGACGACGCGCTGCCGGGCTCGCGGGGCGAGGCCATCAGGCCGTTCAGGGACGAGATCTTCGCCCGGCTCGCCGGTCCTGACCCCGACGCCGCTGCCAGGATCCGTGGCTGGGCCGTGATCGGCGCCCTGCAGTGGGGCGTCGTGCAGACGATGGACCTGCCCGAGGAGACGGTACGCGACCTGCTGGTCCGCACCGCACTCATCATCTAAAGGACTCGCCATTTAGAGACCCAGCACCTCGCGTTCGACGTGATCGAGTGCCAGCCGTACCCCGCCAAGAGCGACGGACTCGTCGCCGAACGTCGAGGCGACCACCTCCGGCGCGCTCAGGCAGAGCTCGGCCAGGTGACGGCGGAGCGGGCCGAGCAGCACGTCTCCCGCCCGCGAGTAACCGCCGCCGATCACCAGCAGATCGGGGTCCACGGTCAGCACGAGCGCCGAGGCGCCGATCGCCAGGTTCTCGGCGTAGCGGTCCACCCGGCGCGCCGCGAGCGCGTCACCCGCGCCCGCCGCCGCGAACACCTCCGCCGCGCCGCCCTCCTTGCCCAGCTCCTTCGCGCCCAGCTCCTTCGCGCCCACGTCCTTCGCGCCCACGTCCTTCGCGCCCAGCTCCTTCGCCACCAGCTCCATCGCGGCGTCCTCCCAGCCGACCTGACGCAGCGTGCCGATCTCGCCCGCGGCTCCCGACCGGCCGCGGTGCAGGCGCCCACCGATGAGAATGCCCGCACCCGGCCGGTGGCCGACCAGGATGTAGACGACGTCGGAGGCGTGCTGGGCGCTGCCCCGCCAGTGCTCGGCGAGCGCCGCCAGGTTCGCGTCGTTGGCGGCCAGCGCCGGGCAGCCGAACCACCGCCCGGCCACCCCCGCCAGGTCCACGCCCGTCCACCCCGGCAGCGTGATCGACAGCGACACCCGCCCGGACCGGTCGACGATGCCCGAAGTGCCCACCGACACGGCCAGCACCCGCGCCCGCGAGACGCCCGCGCCGTCGACGCAGGCCAGCGCGGCGCGGCGGGCCGCCGCCAGCCGCTCGGGCGCGGCGGCCTCCTCGGAGACGGCGGCCCGCTCACAGGCGACGACCTCGCCGTTGAGGTCGGCCACCGAGACGACGATCCGCTCGCCGCCCACCTCGACGCCCACCACATAGCCGGCGTCCGCCCGGAACTCGAACCGGCGGGCGGGCCGCCCCATGACCCCCTCGTCGGGCGGCACCTCCCTGACCCAGCCCCGATCCTTCAGCTCGTCGAGCACCGTCTCGACGGTCTGCCTGGACAGCCCGGTGATCCGGCCGAGCCGGGTCAGCGTGGACACGCCCTCGCGCCGCAGGGCGCTGAGCGTCGCCTGGGTGTTGACCTTGCGCAACAGCGAAGCGTCTCCCGGCCGGAGCTCGGTCAACTTTCGTGACCCTCTCTCATAACTTCCCTATTGACGACCGACTCCGCGGATCCTAGCATCGGCCGACATACGGAAACTGGTTACATAAGTGGAGGCGTACATGGTGACTCTCGCCATCGTCGGCGCGGGTTCTCGGGGCACCTCCTACGCTCGCCATGCCGTCGAGTCCGGCGGGGCGCGGGTGGTCGCGGTGGCCGACCCGGTCGAGAGCCGCCGGGCCAGGCACCCCGGCGCGACGCCGTACGCGGACTGGCGTGAGCTGGCGGCGCTCCCCCGGCAGGCGGACGCCGTGATCATCGCGACGCAGGACGCCGATCATGTCGAGCCCGCGGTGCGGTTCGCCGAGCTGGGCTACGACATCCTGCTGGAGAAGCCGATGGCCGTCTCCGAGGAGGACTGCCGGGCGATCGTGGCCGCCGCGGAGCGTTCCGACGCGATCTTCGCGGTCTGCCACGTGCTGCGCTACACGCCGTACACCCGCGCGCTGAAGGCGCTGCTCGACGCCGGCCGGATCGGCGAGATCGTCAGCATCCAGCACCTGGAGCCGGTCGGGTGGTGGCACCAGGCGCACTCGTACGTACGCGGCAACTGGCGCAGGTCCGACGAGTCGACGTTCATGCTGCTCGCCAAGTCCTGCCACGACCTCGACTGGCTCGTACACCTCACCGGCAGGCAGGTCGCCAAGGTGTCGTCGTTCGGCGGCCTCAAGCACTTCCGGCCGGAGCACCGGCCCGAGGGCGCGGCCGACCGCTGCCTCGACTGCGCCGTCGAGGACGCCTGCCCCTACTCGGCCAAGCGCATCTACCTGCCCCTGGCGGGCAAGGAGGCGTGGCCGCTGAACGTGGTCACCGACGACGTCTCCGAGCGCGGCGTCCTCGAAGCGCTCAGGACCGGCCCGTACGGCAGGTGCGTTTACGCCTGCGACAACGACGTGGTCGACCACCAGGTGGTGAACCTGGAGTTCGAGGGCGGCGTCACCGTCGCGTTCACCATGACCGCCTTCACCCCCGCCGCGCACCGGCAGACCCGGATCTTCGGCACCCGCGGCTCGATCGAGGGCGACGGCGACCGCCTCACCGTCACCGACTTCCTCACCGGCGGGACCGACACGGTCGACACCCGCCCCACGGGCGACGGCACCGCCGGCGGTGGGCACGGCGGCGGTGACGAGGGGCTGGTAGAGGCGTTCCTGACGGCGGTACGAACCCGCGACCGCGCCCAGATCCTCTCCTCGCCGAGCGAGAGCCTGCACAGCCATCTCATCGCCTGGGCGGCCGAGCGGTCCCGTCTTCGGGGCGAGATCGCGGAAGTCACGCCCGGGGCTGTCAGTCCGGCGGCGGGGTCTCCACGGTGACCGTCGGCGTGGGCTCGGTCGGATCGGGACCGCCCTGGCCCGCGACGCCGACGGTCACCACCACGGCGGCCCCCGCCTTGGCGCAGCTCCCGGCCGCGACGCTCTGCGAGAGTGCCACGTCCATCTGAGCGTCGTCCGTGACCACCTGCGTCTTGAAGCTCACGGCGAACCCAGCCCCCCGCAACGCCGCCCGAGCCGCCGCCTTGGACTGCCCGACGACGGACGGCACCGTAGCCCCGTTGCGGGCGACGACCAGCGACACCTTCGTACCGCTCGAGACCCGGCTCCCGGCTCCCGGCTCGCTGGACAGCACCTGCCCCTCCGGCCGATCGGAGCAGGTGCTCTTCGTCCCGCCCACCACCAGCCCGGCCTTGACCAGCGCCGCCTCAGCCTGCTCGCGCTCCACCCCGACGACCGCCGGCACCGCCAGCCCCGCCGACACCTGAAGCGAGACCGTGCTCCCCCGCGCCACCGTGGCCCCACCGCTGGGACTGCTGCCCAGCACCTGGCCGATCTTCCGCCGCGAGTCGACCTGCGTGACCTCCCCCACCACGAACCCGGCCCGCTTGATCGCCGCGACCGCCGCCGAGCGCTCCATCCCGGCCACCACCGGCACCCGAACCCCGGCGACGCCGGCGGACGGTCCCTGGGTGGAGGGCACATGGCTCTCCCCCGCCTGCTCTCCCCGCTTGGTCGCCGCCCGGGTGGGCGGGGACGTGGTCGCGGGCGGCTCGGTCGTCACGACCGACGGTTGGACGGCCGCCGCCTGCGGACGGGCCTCCTTCTCGTCCCTGAACGTCGGCACCAGCACGCTGACCAGCACGGCGCCACTCACCAGGAGCGCGGCGGTGACCGCGAGCGCCGCCCGGCCCACCGCCTGACGGGTGCCCCTCCCCGGCTCACCCGACAGCCCCGCGGGACCGCCACCGGAAGAGACGGCGCCGCCGTGGGGCGGACCGGCTTCCCCGGCACCATTCCGCCGGGCGTCCGGCTCCCCGACACCATTCCGCCAGACGTCCGACTCCCCGACGCCGTGCGGTCGGACGTCCGGTTCCTCGGCACCGTTCGGCTGGGCGTCCGGTTCACCGGCGCCCTGCCGCGGGACCGTCGGCGACCAGGACGCGGCACCCTCCGCCGAGGCGCCCGGCCACCGGTAACCACCGGCCGCCCCCGTCGCCTCCGGCTCGGCCATCGGGTAGAGCGGCGGCAGCCGGTCCGGCACCCCGTTCGCCACCGACGGGGCGGGCGTCACCCGCAGGATGTGCGACGGCGGCGAGCGCAGCACCTCCGGCGGCGCGGAGCCGGCGTCACCCAGCAGCGCCAGCAGCAACTCCCGGCTGGTCGGCCGGTTCTTGGCGTCCTTGTCCAGGCACGCCACCACCAGCTCCCGCAACGACCCGTCCAGCCGTCCGAGCTCCGGCGGCGCGGTCAGGATGCGGTGCAGCACCGGCGCCACCGAGTCCTGCCCGAACGGCGCCGACGCGTTGGCCGCGAAGCACATCGTGGCGGCCCACGAGAACACGTCCGCCGCTCCCGTGAGCGCCGACGCGGTGATCTGCTCCGGCGCCATGTACGCGGGCGTGCCCACTCCCCGCCCGCTCACCGTGGCCGCCGCGTCCAGCGCCCTGGCCAGCCCGAAATCGATCACCCGTGGCCCGTCCGGACCGAGCAGCACGTTCTGCGGCTTGAAGTCACGGTGCACGATGCCCGCCCGGTGGATCGCCGCCAGCGCGGTGACCGTGCCCACGGCGAGCCGTTCGAGCGCCGCGCCACGGCGCGGCCCGGTGAGCGCGACCTCACGCTGCAGCGACGGCCCGTCCACGTACTCGCTCACGATGTACGGCCGGCCGTCGTCGAACCCGGCGTCCATCACCTGGGCCGTACAGAACCGGGCCACGTGCTTGGCCAGCTCCACCTCCCGCAGGAACGCCACCTTCTCGTCCCCCACGGGCCCGTGCAGCAGCTTGACCGCGTAGACGTCCTCGGCCCTCGTCCCGAGGTACACCACGCCCTGGCCGCCCTCGCCCAGACGCCCGGACAGCTCGTAGGCGCCGAGCCGCCGCGGATCCCCCGTTCTGAGTGGCTGTGCCGTTGGCACGGGGTTGCCTCCCCTCGCCGCCACCCACCTTCTGCATCCACTCTGCATCCAACTGAAGGCAACGGACGCCGGACAGTCAACGGTGATCGACGCAATGCCGCCTGACCGTGACACAGCCGGTCAAGAATGTCGTGAGAGCGTGCCTGAATAGGTAATGTCCGTGTCACCCTGACGTGTCATCTTGATGACCACCTGGTCGGGCTCCGGCGTCGGGAACACCCGCAGTATCCCCGGAACACACCCCTCGCCCTTGACCCGATCGAGCGCGAACACGAGCCGGCTCCTGGTCGGACTGAGCAGCCCCGAACAACGCAGCCCCACACCCCAACGCAGGGCCGAGCCATCGTCCGCCAGCTCCATCGCCACCGGGAAGACCGGCCCCGTCCCGGCCGTCCCCGCGCGGACTGACGCCGTGCCGGCCGACCCGGTCCACTCTCCCACCAGCCCTGGGCTCTGCGCCCCCCGCAGCCAGAGCACGAACCCGGCCACCCCCATGACCAGCCCGGCACCGGCCACGGCCACCTGCCACACCCGCCGCATCGCCTCGACCTTGTCTGGGAGCCCCTGAGATTACGGCAGTCTCCGATCAACTGCCACCGGCTGAAGCCGGTGGTTTGCCCGACGAATCCCGGGCGCGAGGTGCGGTGGAGCTGTGGGATCGTGGAGGCTTTGACGCCACGTCCTGCCCGCCGTACCCGGGGATTTGTCATGGAATTTCGGATTATGGGGGCATTGTCGGTACGCGACGGCGCCGAGGATCGCACCCCCACCGCTCCGAAGCACCGTGACCTGCTGGCGATGTTCGTGCTCAACGCCCGCCGCCCGCTCACCGTCGAGCGGCTGCGAAAGCTGCTGTGGCCGCTGGAGGAGGGCGACCGGTCAGACTCGTTGATCCGCGGCTACATCGGCCAGCTCCGGCAGCTGATCGGCAAGGACGTCATCACCACCGTGTCCGGCACGTACACGCTGGCCATCAACGACGATCAGCTCGACGTCGGTCGCTTCCGCCGGCTCATACAGGAGGGGCTGGCCGGGCGTGACCACGGGAAGCTGCGAGAGGCGCTGGGCCTGTGGCGCGGGCCGGTTCTGGCGGACGTGGATCCTGACGCGAGGCGCTGGGCCGAGACCGGGCGGCTGCGCGAGGAGCTCGAAGAGCTTCGCCTGCTCGCCCTGGAGCGCCGGATCGAGCTCGACCTGGACGCGGGCCGGCACCGCGAGCTGCTGTCCGAGGTGCGGAGGCTGGTCGCGCAGCACCCGCTCTGGCAGCGTTTCCGCGGCCAGTTCATGCTGGCGCTCTATCGCAGCGGGCGGCGCGTGGAGGCGCTGGCCGCGTACACGGCGCTGCGCGACGAGCTCGACAGCGGGCACGCCATCGAGCCCGACCCCGAGCTGCAGCTGCTCTATCACCGCATGCTGCACGACGACGTCATGCTGCACGTCTCCGCGGGCCCGCCGGTGCTGCTGCCGCGGGACGTCGCCCACTTCACCGGCCGCGCCAACCTGCTAGACCAGGTGTTCTCCGGCCTGGTGGTCGTGCACGGCCCGGCCGGGGTGGGCAAGTCGGCGCTCGCCGTACGCGCCGCCTGGCGGCACAGGGAGCGCTTCCCCGACGGGATCCTGTACGCGGACCTGCGCGAGTCCACCCGGCCCGGCGCGATCCTGGAGGACTTCCTGCGCTGGCTCGGCTGCCCGGCCCAGGCGATACCGGCATCGGAGGGCCAGCGGCAGCGGCTGCTGCGCACGTACACCGCCAACCGCCGCATGCTCGTCGTGCTGGACGACGCCGCCGACGAGTCCCAGGTACGGCCGCTGCTCACCTCATGCCCCACCGTGATCACCAGCCGGTCGGCGCTCGGCGGGCTGACCGGCGCCGTACGGCTTCCGCTGGGCATCCTGGACGACGACGAGGCCCGTGACCTGCTCGTCAAGCTCATCGGCGAGGAACGGGCGGACGACGGCGGGGTGCGGGAGCTGATGCGGTTCTGCGGCGGGCTGCCCATCGCGCTGCGCATCGCCGGATCCCGCCTGGCCACCAGACCAGGCTGGACTCCTGGCTACCTCGCGGGCCTGCTGGAGGACGAGTGCGAGCGACTGGACCGCCTTCACTCGGGCGACCAGACGGTCCGCAGCGTGTACGCGGTCGGCTACGAGGGCCTGCCCACGCCGGCGCGCCGCATGGTGCGACTGCTGGGCGCGCTGTCGGCCCCCGACGTCGGCGACTGGGCCGCCCAGGTCTTCGGCGACCAGGCCGACACGCTCGTGGACGCCGGCCTGCTGGAGGCGCACACCGTGGACGTGGCGGGCCAGGTCCGCTACCGCATGCACGACCTCACCCGGCTCTACGCCCGCGAGCGGCTGGTGGAGGAGGAGGGCGTGCATGCGGTACGGGACGCGCTCGCGCGGCTCCAGGCCGTGGTGATCGCCCGGGCGCAGGCGTCCCGGTTCTCGCTGGTCTCCGGTGAGCCGACCATGCGCAGCTTCGTGACCAGGGACATCAAGGAGTCGGTCGAGTGGCTCGTCGCCGAGCGCGCGTTCCTCGCCGCCCTGGTCGGGGACTTGTACGGGGCCGGGCTCGACGAGGGCGCATGGCGGCTCGCGCATCTGCTGGGCCCGTTCTTGGAACGGCGGCGCTTCCTGGACGACTGGCGGCCGGTCACCGAGACCGGCCTCGCGGCGGCGCGGCGCATGGGTGACGCTCGCGCCGAGGCCCTGCTCTTGCGCGACCAGGGCGACCTGTGCCGGGCCGAAGGCCGGTGGCCGGAGGCGCTGGATCTGCTCACTCAGGCGCTCGGGGCGTTCACGAGCCTCGGTACGTCCAGCGGCAAGGAGGCCGCGCAGGTCCGGCGCAGGATCGGCCAGGTGTACCTGGAACAGGGCCGTCTGGACGAGGCAGAACGCCAGCTGACCTCCTCTCTGCACGCCTTCAGCGGCGGGAGGGCCGGCGCCGAGGCGCAGCAGGCGCTTGGCGCGGTGCTGCGGCGGGCCGACCGCCCCGACGAGGCAGCCGACCGGCTCGCCGCCGCCGCGGCCTTCTTCGATGCTCTGGGCGACCGGCACCGGCACGCCGACACCCTGCTGGAGCTGGCCGCGGCACGGCTGGCGCAGCGGCGGGTGCCCGACGCCAGGGACTGCGCGCAGCGGGCCAGGTCCATCGCCGTACGGCTCGGCGACCGGCTGCTGGACGCGCAGGCGCTGCTGGCGCTGGCCCGGGTCAACCGGGCTGAGGGCGACCGCGACGCGGCGCGCAAGCTGGCCGAGGACGCGTTCAAGATCTTCGACGGCATCGCCGACGAACCCGGCAGGGCGACCGCGCTGGACCTACTCGCCGCCCTGGTGCGAGGACCTGGTGTGACGCCCTGATGTGACGGCCTGCTCTGGCGGCTCAACATCACCCGCACCAGACGTCTCACACTTGGTTGAGCGGATCAGTACCGTATGGGGCATGGTTGCCCCTCTGGCCCCTGAGGATCCTCCGCGTCTGGGTGAGTTCGAGCTGCTGGGCCGGCTCGGTGAGGGCGGCCAGGGGATCGTCTACCTGGCCCGCGATCCAGTTGGGCAGCGGGTGGCGGTGAAGGTGCTGATCAGGGCCGACGCCGAGGCCCGCGCCCGTCTGGCCCGCGAGCTGGCCGCGGTGGAGAGCGTGGCGCCTTTCTGCACCGCACGCGTGCTCACGGCCGTGCCGGACGGGCCGCGGCCGTACGTGGTGAGCGAGTTCGTTGACGGGCCGACGCTGGCGGAACGGGTGCACGAGCACGGCCCCCTGCACGGCGGCGAGCTGGAACGGCTGGCCGTCGGCACCACGACGGCCCTGGCCGCCATCCACGCGGCCGACGTCGTGCACCGCGACTTCAAACCGAGCAACGTGCTGCTCGGCCCGGACGGTCCCCGGGTGGTCGACTTCGGCATCGCCCGCGCGGACGGTGTCACGACCATGACCAGCGGACTCATCGGCACCCCTGCCTACCTCGCGCCCGAACAGTTGAGCGGCGCCCCCGCCGCACCCGCCTCGGACGTCTTCGCCTGGGCGGGCACCATGGTCTTCGCCGCCACCGGCACCTCCCCGTTCGCCGCCGCGAGCATCGCGGACGTGCTGAACCGCATCGTCACCCACGAACCGGATCTGTCAGCGGTCCCGCCGCCGTTGCGCGACTCGATCGCCGCCGCCTTGGAGAAGGACCCTTCGCACCGGCCGGCGGCGGGCGAGCTGCTGTCCCGCCTGATCGACCCGGTCTCCGGTGGCCGCGGCCGGTCGATCGTGGAGCTCACCAGCCTGGGCAGCCGCCTCGCCGCCGAACCGGCCCACGATCGGGGAACGTCGGCCGCGACCGGCGGTCGGGATCTTGCCGGGGCGGCCGCTCATGGGGGCACCGCGGAACCCACCGGTCGTGGGGGCACCGCGGGACCGGTCGGGGAGCCGACGGCCCCACCCTCCTCGCGGGCTCCGGTGCTCATGGGGTGGACCACTGGGCGGGGCCGCCGTGCCGCGCTCGCCGTGGCGGCGGCGCTGGTCGTGGTCGTGGTGGGGACGCTCGCCTGGTTGCGGCCGGTCGGCGGGACGGGGTCTCAGGCGTCTTCGGGTACAGGTGAGCCGCGCTCCTCGGCCGCCTCACATCCCGACGCTTCCGCCCCCACCTCCGCCGAGCCCTCATCGGCCGCACCGTCGGGCTCACGGGAGGTCTCGCCCAGCGGGTCGGCGAGTCCGGGTGTGTCGGCGGTCCCGGGCCGGGGGCTGCGGGTGTCCGACACATTCGGGCGCACAGTCAGCACCGGATTCGGTACGACGGACGACGGGAAGCGTCACTGGTCGGTCGGCGTTCCGGCGAGCGGCTACTCGGTGGACGGCAAGAAGGGCCGGATCACGATGCCCCCCGGAGCCGGCTCCAGCGCGTACCTGGACGGGGTGAAGGAGACCAGAACCGACCTCGGCTTCACCTTCGCCGGCGACAAGCCCCCCACCGGCGGCGGGATCTACGTGTCCGCCGTGGGACGCAGGGTCCCGACAGTCGGGGGGTACCGGGCGCATGTGAGCCTGCGGCCCACCGGCAATGTCCTGTTCCAGCTGATCCGCTCCGAGGCGGGCCGCAGTGAGATCGACCTCGCACAGCCGCTGCGGGTCCCCGGGCTGACCGCGGGCGCGGGCATCGCGATGCGGGTACGCGTCCAGGTCACCGGCACGTCGCCGACCACGATCCGCGGCAAGGTCTGGGCCATCGGCGCGCCCGAGCCGGACTGGCTGCTCTCCGTCACGGACGCGACCTCCGGACTCCAGGTCCCGGGTGGGGCCGGCGTCCTGACCTACTTGTCCCGTACGGCCACCGACACCCCCGTCACGGTGACCGTGGACGACCTCGCCCTGACCGCAACCTCGGGGTGACATGCCCGTCTCCCGCCCCTGAAAAAGGATCGGGTCTCCGCGCCACAATTCAGATGAGCCGGGCGTACTGGTCGAGCAGCGGCAGGATCTCGTCGGCCGGACCGCTGGGCAGGCTCGCCACCGACTCCTCGATGCCCAGCTCGGCGTAGTAGTCGAGCTTCTCCCTGGTCGGCAACGTCCCGAAGGGGATGACCTTGGCCATCGGCCGCCCGGCCTTCTCGCAGGCTTCGCGCAGGGCGGGCAGCGCGGCCTTGATCCCCTTGCCGCCGATCGGGATCCAGCCGTCGGCGTACTCGGCGACGTGCGCGAACAGCTTCGGGCCCGCCGCGCCGCCGATGTAGACGGGCGGCTCGGAGATCGGCTTGGGCCACGACCACGACGGCTCGAACCCCTCGAACTCGGCCACCTCGTCCCGCCACAGCTTCCGCATCGCCAGCACGTTGGCCCGCGCGACCTCGCGCCGCTGGTCGTACGGCACGCCGTGGTTCTCGATCTCCTCCACGTTCCAGCCGAAGCCGACGCCGACCACCACGCGCCCGCCGGAGAGCTGGTCGAGAGTGGCGATCGCCTTGGCGGTCACGATGGGGTCGCGCTGGGCGGCGAGCAGGATGCCGGTGCCGACGACCAGCCGCTCGGTGGCGGCGGCGGCGAACGACAGCGCGACGAGCGGGTCCAGCGTCCGCTTGTACTCGTCGGGCAGCTCGTCCAGCCCCATCGGATGCGGTGTGCGCCGCGAGACCGGGATATGGGTGTGCTCCGGTACGTAGAGCGAGTGGAACCCGCGCTCCTCGGCAGCCTTGGCCAGATCCACGACCGGCATGCCCAGATCCGTGGTGAACATCGTGACACCAAGCCGCATGCGTCTCTCCTTGACGTCAACCAAGCGATTGCTCGGCTAAGATTTCTAGAGTAGCTTGCCGGACAGAGAAGCGCCCCGCGGAAAGAGGTCTCCCGGTGAAGTTTTCCATCTTCCTGAATCCGCAGATTCCGGGCTCCGGATATGCGGCCGAGGAGAACGCCAAGGCCAAGCGGCCCATCGGACGTGACACGGAGTCGTACCAGAAGCTGCTGCACGAGGTACGGGAGATAGCCGTCCACGCCGACCAGATCGGCTTCGACGCGCTGATGATGACCGAGCACCACTTCCACTCGGAAGGCATGGAGTTCTCGGTCAACCCGCTGATGTTCCTCACCGACCTCGCGGCCAGGACCGAACGCATCCTGCTCGCCCCGCTCGGCATGGTGCTGCCGGCCTGGGACCCCATCCGGGCGGCGGAGGACGTGGCGCTGCTCGACCAGTTCTGCAAAGGACGACTCCGGCTGGGCGTGGCCAGGGGCTACCAGAACCGGTGGATGAACGTACTGGGCCAGCGCTGGCACGCGGCGGCCGCCCGCTCCGACGGCTCGGCCTCCGACACGCGGAACTTCGACGTTTTCGGCGAGGTGCTGAAGATCATGAAGATGGCCTGGACCCAGGAGACACTCCGCTACAAGTCCGACGTACTTGACTACGAGGTGCCCTATCCGTTCGACGGCATCGAGGGCTGGCCCGCCTTGGAGTGGACCAAGACGTTCGGCGCCCCGGGCGAGATCTCGGACGACGACAAGGTGCAGGCCATCTCGGTCTGCCCGCGGCCGTACCAGAACCCGCATCCCGAGCTGTGGCAGCCGTTCACGATCTCCGACCGCTCGGTCATCAGGGCCGCGCAGGAGAACATCCTGCCGTGGATGTTCACCCCGAACCCCGACGACCACGCCGCCAAGGCCAAGCTCTACCAGGAGGAGTCCGCCCGGCAGGGCCGCGACTACAAGCTGGGCGAGCACACCGGCATTCTCAAGATCGTCGGCATCGCGGACACGACCGAGGAGGCGATCAACACCTTCGGCCGGAGCATCCCCAAGGACTTCGCCGCCTTCTTCGGCCCGTTCGGCTACCTGGAGGTGCTGCGGAAGAAGGAGGACGAGAAACACAAGCCCATCTCCCCCGAGAAGGGCGACGCCAAGCGCATGAACGACGTCGAGATGGCACTGTTCGGCACCCCCGACGACGTCAAGCGCGGCATCCAGCGGATGCTCGACCGGATGCCCGACCTGGAATGGTTCGGCCTCTACATGCAGGGACAGCAGGGCGTGCTGCCGCTCGACACGGTCAAGCGGAACCTGGAGATGTTCGCCACCAAGGTCATTCCGGAGTTTCAGTGAGATTCTGGCTGGGAGCCTCGTTCGCGGACACCGACCAGTTCCTGGAGCTGGCCAGGACGGCTGAAAGGTGCGGGTTCGACACGCTCACCCTGTCGGACCACCTCTTCTACGCCGACTTCGCGACCCCGTACCCCTATTCCAAGTCCGGCCGGCCGCGCTGGACCGCCGAGACGCACTGGCCGGACGTGTGGGTGACGATCGGCGCGATGTCCGCGGTGACCACCACGCTGCGCTTCGCCCCCAACGTCTACATCGCCCCGGCCCGCGACCTGTTCACCGTGGCCAAGCAGGTGTCCACGGCGGCGGTGCTGTCGCGGGACCGCGTCACGTTCGGGGTGGGCGTCGGGTGGTGCGCGGAGGAGTTCGCCGCCACCGGCCAGGACTTCCACACGCGTGGGCGGCGGTTCAACGAGATGATCCCGGTGCTCCGGAACCTCTGGACCGGCGATACGGTCACGATCGACGGTCTGCCCGAGCTGTCCATCTCGCCCACCCCCGCCGAGCCGATCCCGGTCATGGTGGGCGGCGACAGCGAGGCGGCGCTGCGCCGGGCGGCCAAGCTGGGTGATGGCTGGATCGGCAACCGCATCTACACGGAGGAGCAGCTCGACACCGTGCTCGACTCCTTACGACGGTTGCTGGACGAGAACGGCAGGACCGGACCGTTCGAGATCATCGCCCCGCTGGCGGTGCTGCCGGACGCCGACACGTACCGGCACTTCGCCGCCAAGGGCGTCACCGGGACGATGGCCGCTCCGTGGTGGCTGGCCACCCCTGAGGAGAAGCAGCGGTACGGCGAGGGCACCCTGGAACTCAAGATCGCCACCATGGAACGCTTCGCGGAGGAGGTCATCGCGAAGATGTGACCCCTGCCGCGGCCGGCTCTGTGAAAGCAAGGCCCGGCCTGCTGGAGATCTCCGAAACGGGTGAGTCGCGGTGGGGGCATCAGGGGTGAACGAGAGGGCCGCGAGGTCGAGGTCACGACCCTCTCCGGTGGTCTGCCGGCTTAGCCGACCGTCGTCTGTGCTGCTCGAAGGAGTGCCGGATCCACGTCGGGAACGGCGAGCCTCGGGTTGTGACCCGCCGCGACGACCCTCATGACGAATCCGGCGGCCTCCTCCAACTGCCGGGCGCAGTTGAGTCCACCGACCACCGCGGGCCGGGCACCAAGATCTTGGATAAGCGCCGCAGCGCGATCGAGAGCACTTGGCTCGTCGCCGCAGATCGCCACGACCGGCGCCGACTCCTGCGGACCCACGTACGGCCACGAGGCTCCGGCGAACAGGTGGAGCCCCTTGACCACGTGTGCGTCGGGAGCCGTATCCGCCACGAGTGTTGCCGCCGAGCCGGCCACTGGCTTCAGCTCACCGGTTGTGTAGTCGACGGGGTTGGTGCAGTCGATCACGGCCTTGCCGGCCAGTGACCCCTCGGGAGCGCCGACGAGAGACAATGCCGCCCGCAGCCCCTCCCAAGCGACCGCGACCACGAGCACGTCGACCTGACTCGCGAGGTCTGCGGGGTCGACAGCCTTTGCCACCGGACCGATCTGGTCGGCGGTCGCTTTGGCGTGCAGGGGGTCGCGCCCTGTCACCAGCAGTGAGTGACCTGCCGAAGCCCAGGCTCGGCCAAGCGTCACGGCGAGGTTTCCAGTGCCCAAGATTCCTATGTTCACAGCGATCTCCTCTGTCTCGAAGCTGTGTTCTTGGGACGCTACGAATGGTGCTCCTACCGTTTGGTAGGAGAGCGAGGCGATACTTGGTTTCGTGCTCGAAGGGTCCTGCCAGACATTCATCTCCGACTGCCAGGTGCGCGCGGCGGCCGAACTCATCAGCCACGCTTGGGATCCTGTCGTACTCTCGGCGCTGCGCCTGGGGCCAACGCGACGCAAGGACCTGGTCACGAGGATCGCGGGAGTCAGCGACAAGGTGCTGACTCAGGCGCTAGATCGTCTCCAGGCACGCGGGCTCGTCGTGAGAGGCGGCAGCGCCGACCCAGTGTCAGCGCACACAGGCGCGGTCTACCGGCTCTCCACGCTGGGGGAATCGTTCACCAACGGGCCCCTCGCGCACCTCGCACAGTGGGCCGCCGACAACCAAGACGACCTCGTCGGCCGATCACCAACGTCATGACCATGGTGGCGTTCCACCTGGTCACATCCACCCGGGGAACAGCCACGGGGTCGGGCCGGGAGCAGTCCGATCGACGGTGCCGGGAGCCCGGCTTGAGCGGTTTTGTGAGGGGCGTCGTCGTCAGGAGGGGGCGGCCTGGGGCAGGCCCAGTTCGGCCATGGCCAGGTCGACCAGGGAGCCCGGCACCTCGTCGACCGCCCCGATGCGCACGAGGGCGGCCAGTCCGAGGTAGCCGCCGTAGGCCGCCAGCACTCGCCTGCGCGCCTCCTCCTCCGGCTGGCCGAGCTCCCGCAGTACCTCCTGCATGAAGTCCAGGCGGCGCCGGCTCACCCGCCGCACCACCTCGCCGACCAGCGGATCGTCCACCTCGCTGATCAGCCGGAACGAGATCGCCGCGTTCTCCGCGTCACCGAAAGCCAGGTCCAGCAGGGTCCGCATACGCGCCACCGGCTCGTCGAGCGACTCCAGCCGGGCGATGACGCGCTCGGTCCCGGCCTCCCAGTGCGCCAGGGCCGCCTCGACCAGGGCTCGGCGGTTGGCGAAGTGCCAGTAGAAGCTGCCCTTCGAGACGCCGAGCCGTACCGCGACAGGCTCCACCGCCACCGCGCCCAGGCCACCCTCCGCGAGCGCCGCCAGCGCGGCCCTCGCCCAGTCGTCCGGCCCCAACCGCTCCGCCACTCCGCGTTTTCCTCGCTCAGCCACCCCACGCCTCCCCTCGCTCGACCGCACCCCGCCGACGGACACCGTCCCCGCTCCGACAGCCTTCCATACGGTGGCGTATAGTCGCCTCCATACGCAACCGTATGGAGGCCGCGAGCAGGCCCCGAGCGTGAGGAGCCCCCCATGCCGACGCTGGTAGACGACTTCATCCCCCGCCCGGACGCGGCGGAGCGGCACTCGATCGTGATCAACGCCTCCCGCGACCGCGTCTGGCAGGCGATCACGCACCCGGACCCGAAGGACGTCCGCCTGGCCAAGCCGCTGATCGCCCTCCGGCGGCTGATCGACCGCTCCCCCACTGACCAGCCGAAGCGGAACCTGCCCAACTTCACCCCGCTGGCCGAGGACCCGATGCGGGAGCTCGTCGTCGGGACGGTCGGCCAGTGGTGGCGTCTGGGGCGCGCCGAGCGCACCCCGGCGATCGGCGACGTGACCGCGTTCCGCGCCTTCGACCAGCCCGGGTACGCGAAGGCGACGTTCAGCTTCCTGCTGGACGACGCGGGGCCGGGGCGCGTCCGCCTGATCACCGAGACCAGGGTCCTGGCCACCAGCCCCGACGCCCGCCGCGCCTTCCGCCGCTACTGGATCGTCATCCGCCTCGGCAGCGGCCTGATCCGCCGCGTCATGCTCTCCGCCATCCGAGCCCGCGTCTGACCAGCCGCGCGAGGACACGCACACGACCATGGCCGTGCGCGCCGGTCGGTCAGGTAGCGGGGCGGAAGTGCTCACACAGGGCGATAGCCTCGTGTCGTGCTGGATAAGATCGCGGCGACCCGTTATGTGACGCCGTTGCGCGAGGGCGGATCGCTGCCGGGCGTGGTCGAGGCGGATGATCTCGGCACCTACGTGGTGAAGTTCCGGGGAGCGGGCCAGGGCCGCCGCGTGCTCGTGGCGGAGATCATCTCGGGTGAGCTGGCCAGGCGGCTCGAACTCCGTACTCCCGAGATCAAGCTGATCGACCTCGACCCGCAGATCGCCATCCGGGAGCCCGACGAGGAGGTGCAGGACCTGCTCAAGGCGAGCACCGGCCTCAACCTGGCGATCGACTTCCTGCCCGGCTCCCTCGGGTTCGAGCCGCTGACGTGGACGCCCGACCGGATGTTCGCCTCGCGGGTGGTCTGGTTCGACGGCCTGATCCACAACGTCGACCGCAGCTGGCGCAACCCCAACCTGCTCCTCTGGCACCGCGACATCTGGCTGATCGACCATGGCGCGGCGCTCTGGTTCCACCACAACTGGCGGACGGCCGACCCGCGACGGCCGTTCGATGTGGGAGACCATGTGCTGGCGCCGTTCGCGACTCACCTTGAGACCGCGGCGGCCGAGCTGTCCGCGAAGATCACTCCCGAGCTCCTGGAGACCGTCACCGCGCTGGTGCCCGACGAATGGCTCGACGACGAACCCGGCTTCGACTCGGCGCAGGCCGTCCGCGACGCCTATGTCGACCACCTGCTCCAGCGCGCGCGGGCACCGTACGAGTGGCTGAGACCACCCGAGACCCCGGTCGGCGAACCCACGGGCCCGGCCTCCGTCGGCGAGTTCTGGCGGGGAGGCGACCGATGAGCAGGGACGTCTACGAGTACGCGGTGATCCGCGTGATGCCGCGCGTCGAGCGCGGCGAGCTGATCAACGCGGGTGTGCTGCTCTACTGCCAGCCACGCGACTACCTCTGCGCGCGGGTCGATCTCGACGCGACCCGGCTGCGCGCCCTCGACCCGGCTGTGGACATCGACGGTGTACGGCAGGCGCTCAGTGCCTATGAACTGGCCTGCGGCGAGGAGGCCGGACCGCTGGCCAAGGAGTCACTCGGCGGAAGGTTCCGCTGGCTGACAGCACCGCGCAGCACCATCGTGCAGACCGGCCCGGTCCACGCCGGTCTCACCACCGACCCGGACACCGAGCTGGCCAGACTCTTCGACAAACTGGTCCGGCCCTGACCCCAGACGGCCCTGACCCCAGACGGCCCTGACCCCAGACGGCCGCGCCAGCAAGGTACACCGGACCGATATCCGCGCCTCACCGGATTTCGGGAGTGCGGCGTCGAGGACGCCGAGAATGGGCTCCGGCCGCGGTCAGGCTGAGTCGGGGGCGCAGGCGGTTTCGTGTGGCCGTCCGTCCTCAACCCTCGCGATGGGCTCGCCGACGAGATGTTGTAGCGCGCTCTGCAGAGAGTTCCGCGCCGAGGGGGCGAGGTCGGCCAAGAGCCGGTCCTCGATCGCCTCTATGGCGGCGCGGGCGGCTTTGAGGGCGTGGCTGCCTTCAGTGGTGACCTCGATGATGCGGGCCCTGCGGTCGGCGGGGTCCGGCCGGCGGCGCACCAGGCCAGCGCTTTCCAGTTCGTCGAGGATGAGGACCAGCTTGCTCTTGTCGACCGATACGGCCTGGGCGAGAGCGAGCTGGGAGCTGGCAGGGGCTTCAACGATGGCCATCAAGACCGTGTAGCCCCACAGGGTCATGCCGTGCTCACGTACGGCCGCGCTCTCGGCTGTGGCCAGGCCCTGCTTCAGCCGCGCGAACAGCCAGTGCAGGTCCTGGTGCAACCAGCTGCCGGGCGAGCCTTCCGGGTGGGGAGCGTTGGCCATGCCCAGCATGATACCAAACTCATATGTTCTTGACTTGAAACTATCTTGCTCTATATTGATTGCGATTCCAGACCATCTTGAATGTGAGGCAATCTTGTGACGCATCTCCTGCATCTGGACGCCAGCGGACGCAGCGACTCGTTCTCGCGCAGGCTCGGAAGGACCTTCGTGACCGGCTGGCGGGCCACCCATCCCGACGGCATCTACACCTACCGCGACCTCGTGGCGGACCCGGTGCCACCCATCGACGAGAACCGGGTCCACCTCGCCACCCAGTCATCCGTGAACGGGGTGCGCGACATCGAGGCCATGGACAAGGTGGCCGCGACCGCCCCCGAACTGGCCAGGAGCTGGGCGGCCACCCGTCCGCTGGTGGAACAGCTCCTCGCGGCCGACGTCCTGCTCCTGGGCGTGCCGATGTACAACTTCACGGTGCCCGCCGCGCTCAAGGCGTGGATCGACCGCGTGACCCTGCCCTGGCTGCCGCTCAAGGGCAAGTCGGCCGTGGTGCTGAGCGCGCGCGGCGGGGGCTACGGCCCGGGCATGCCCCGCGAGCAGTTCGACTTCCAGGAGCCCTACCTGCGCGCCTACTTCTCCGTGCTCGGGCTGGACGACGTGGAGTTCGTCCATGCCGAGCTCACGCATGCCACGGTCATGCCCTTCCTCGCCCAGTTCCGCGACCAGCACGAGGCCTCCCATACCGCGGCGCTCGACGCGGTGCACGCCCTGGCGACCCGAGCCCGCGCCGAGATCCCGTCCGCAACCTGACTCGAGAGGAAATCGCATCATGAACACAGATCTCAACGGCCGCGTGGTCCTGATCACCGGCGCGTCGACCGGCATAGGAGCCGCGACCGCCCGCGCCTTCGGGCGCGAAGGCGCCCGGGTGGCGATCACCTACCGCAACAACCCCAGCAGCGCCGAGAAGGTGGCCGCCGACGTGGAGTCCTCCGGCGGGCAGGCGCACATCGTCCGACTCGACCTCGAAGACCTGCCCACCATCGACCAAGCTGTCGCGAGCGTCATAGAGCGCTGGGGAGGTATCGACGTCCTCATCGCCAATGCCGTGCGCTGGGGCGGCGACGGCCCGCCCGACCCCAGCCTCCGCTTCGAGGACGTCCCGCTGCAGGAGTGGGACGCGATGATCGGCGCCAACCTGATCGGAACCGCGGCCACGGTCCGCGCGGTCCTGTCCGGCATGCGCGCCAAGGGCTGGGGCCGTATCGTGCTGATCTCCTCGAGCGTCGCGGAGGAGGGCCTGCCCGGCCCGGGCCCCTACGGCACCGCCAAATCGGGCCTGTACGGGCTCGCCCGTAGCCTGGCCTGGAACGGCGGCCCGGACGGGATCCTGGTCAACGTCGTGGCACCGGGCTTCACCCTGACCGACAGCCGCCCCGACATCCCGGCTTTCGTCACCGACGCCCTCGCCGCCGCCACCCCCACCCGCAGGCTCTCCCACTCCGACGACGTGGCCAACCTCATCGTCTTCCTGGGCTCGGGAGCCAACGGCAACCTCACCGGCGAGGTGATCCGGGACGGCTCCGCCGCCGCACGCGCACCGCACATCGGCGGATAGCAGCCCCAACCCGCACCACACGAACGTGCTCCCCGCCCGGCCGGGCGGGCGGGGACCACCAGACGGCGGGCGAGCTGGTTGGCCACATGCGCGCCAAGGTCACGGCGGACCAGGTGCAGGCACAGGTCGAGCCCGCCGCTGAGCCCCGCGCTGGCCGTCGAGGAGTCCCGCGGCGGCAAGGGCGCACGCGCCATTGCACTGACAGAGTCACCGTCACCCGCGGTCACACCTTGACCAGCGACTCCCAGATCCCCATCACCAAGATCATGGCTAGAACAGGACGGACATGAACGTGTCCACCTCGTGGAAGCCCACCTTCCGGTAGACCGCCCGCGCCGAGTGGTTGAAGTCGTTGACGTACAGCGAGACCACCGGAGCGAAGCAATCCAGGGCGGCGTCCACCACCGCGGCCATCCCGGCCACCGCGTGTCCCTGGCCGCGCAGCGCGGGGTCGACCCACACCCCCTGGATCTGGCAGGCATGGGGAGTGACCGCGCCGACCTCGGCCTTGAACACCACGCGGCCGTCGTCGATGCGCGCATAGGACCTGCCGATGCGGATCAGCTCGGCCACCCTGGTCCGGTAGAGGGCGCCGCCGTCGCCGAGGTTGGGCGAGACGCCCACTTCCTCGGTGAACATCGACACGCAGGCCGGCAGCAGGGTCTCGAACTGGTCCGGGCGGACCCGCCGGACCAGCGGGTCGGCGGGCACGGGCGACCTGCGCGAGGTGGCCATGACCGGCTGTGCCCAGCGGATCGTGCGGGCCCGGCCCCAGTACGGCTCCAGGCGCTCCCACAGCAGTGAGACCGCATCGGCGGGGCCCACGATGGACGAGCAGCGGCGGCCCTGCTTGCGGGCGCGGTCGGCGAAGGCGTGCACGGCTTCGGGACCGGCGTTGACCGGCACCATGTTTGCCCCCGCGTAGCAGAGCGAGACAAGCCCGCCGCGCGGCCCGAACCCCCACATCTGCCCGCCCAGCCGCGCCGGATTGAGTCCGACGGTCCGCACCCGGGAGGAGACGAAGACGTTGGCGACCGGATCGAAGTCGAGCAAGGCAAGGGCTTCGTCCCGGTCGCTGTCATCGAGCACACGCGACGCCGATGTACGCAGCATCACATGGTCAGACTACGCGAACGACCACCGAATAGCTCATCTGGCGAGGAGCTCGGTGCGCCTTTCGTGACCTAGAGGGCTAACGGCCGCCATATGGGCCGTTGGCTTGGGCGTCGGCAGTTTGTCACAGTTGGCGGTGCGCCGCGGCACCGTGCCGTCGACCAGGTACGTGACCAGGTGGCGGTCCACGCACTGGTTCCCCGAAAGCGAGGACCCGTGGTTGCCGCCCGCGTCAACGACCATGCGGGCGCTCGGGAACAGCTTGCGCATGTTCAGGGCGCCCTGGTACGGCGTCGCGGCGTCGTCCTTCGACTGGATCATCAGGATCGGGGGCAGCCGCTTGGACGCGTTGATCTTGACCGGAGTGCCGCCCGGCACGGACCAGAACGCGCACGGGGCGTTGTACCAGGCGTTGGACCAGGTGAGGAACGGCGCCTGCCGGTACACCCGGGTCATGTCCGTCCGCCACTTGTCCCAGGACTTGGGCCACTGGACGTCGCGGCACTGCACGCTCAGGTAGATGGCGTAGCCGTTCTCCTCGTCGGCGTCCGGCTTGCCGTACTTGTTGTAGACGTCGACCAGTGCCTTCCCGTCGCCCTGCCGCACGTACCTGGACCAGGCGGCGGCCAGGTCGGGCCAGATCCTGTCGGAGTAGCCGGCCACGGTGAACGTGTCATCGAGTTCGCTCGGGCCGACCACCCCGGCGGCCGGGCGGTCGTGCAGCCTGGAGCGCATCGCGTACCAGGCGAACGAGGTCTGGGTGAGCGAGCCGCCGAGCTTGTAGACGGCGTTGTTCTTGGCGGTCCAGGCCAGGAAGGCGCGGTGCCTGCGCTCGAAGGCGCGGTCCTGGGACAGGTTGGCCTTGTACCAGACGCCGTCCGGGTCGACCGTGCTGTCCAGGACGAGGTGCTTGACCCGGTCGGGGAACAGCGTGGCGTAGATGGCGCCGATATAGGTGCCGTAGGAGTAGCCGAGGAAGCTGATCTGCGACTCGCCGAGGGCCGCGCGGATGCTGTCCATGTCGCGGGCGGTGTTCTCGGTGGTCAGGTGGGGCAGCAGCCACGCGTACAGGTCGCCGCAGCGGCTGGCGTATTCGCTGGCCCTGCCGAGCAGCACCTTCTCGTCTTCCTCATCGCGCGGCACCGCGTCGGGCCTGGGTGGGGCGTAGTAGACGGCGGGGTCGACGCAGTGCATGGCGGGCTCGCTGTTGCCCACGCCGCGCGGGTCGAAGCCGATGATGTCGTAACGGTCGGCGGCCTTCTGCGAGAGCGTCGCCGACACGTACTCGGCCAGCGACCGGCCCGAGGCGCCCGGCCCGCCGGGGTTGACCAGCAGCGGGCCCAGGTAGTCGCCGTCGCGCGGCACCTTGGCCTTGATCCGGTTGAGGGCCAGCGTGATCGACTGCCCCGCCGGCTCGTTGTAGTCGAGCGGCACCCGTACGGAGGCGCACTCGACACCGCTCACCGGGGGCGCGGACCGACTGATGACCGTCCCGGAATCGGCCGTCTCCGATGACGACGCCGGAGACGCCGCCGGGCAGGGCCCCCAGTCCAATCCTGAACTCACGGCGCTCCCGGCGGCCACGGCGCTACTCGCTCCCCCGACCACCGGCACCAGCATCGCCATCCCGACGACCACTCTTACGACCCGCTTCACACGGCCTCCCATTCGATTGGCAGACCGATGGTCTCTGAGTAACCGAGTCATGACGCTGGGTATGGAAGAACGCTTACCATTCTGTAATCGCCCAATTGCACGCCGTAACGCACTCGTGGACAGCCGGGGTGCCCGGTTTGCCCCGCCACTGGCCAAGAGTGCGCACGTCACGGCGGCGCGCCGTCTCCACCGGAGGAGCGTGTCCCTGGACAGGGCTCAGCCCGGTCGGCGTCTGGGGCCAACCGGGCTGAGCCGTAAAAAAAATATGGGTCTAAATCAGCCGACGACAACCTCAGGCTCGCCATCGAGGGCGATGCCCATCGAGTCGGCGATGCGCAGGGCCTCGTCGATCAGGGTCTCGACGATCTGCGACTCGGGGACCGTCTTCACGACCTCGCCCTTGACGAAGATCTGCCCCTTGCCGTTGCCCGAGGCCACGCCCAGGTCGGCCTCGCGGGCCTCCCCCGGCCCGTTGACGACGCAGCCCATCACGGCCACCCGCAGCGGCACCTTCAGCCCCTCGAGCCCCGCCTGCACCTGCTCCGCCAGCGTGTAGACGTCGACCTGGGCCCGCCCGCACGACGGGCACGAGACGATCTCCAGCCCGCGCTCCCGCAGCCCGAGCGACTCCAGGATCTGCGTGCCGACCTTGACCTCCTCGACCGGCGGCGCCGACAGCGAGACGCGGATGGTGTCGCCGATGCCCTCCGCCAGCAGCGCGCCGAACGCGACCGCCGACTTGATCGTGCCCTGGAAGGCCGGACCGGCCTCGGTCACGCCCAGGTGCAGCGGGTAGTCGCACTGGGCGGCCAGCAGCCGGTACGCGTTGATCATGACGACGGGGTCGTTGTGCTTGACCGAGATCTTGATGTCGCGGAACCCGTGCTCCTCGAACAGCGAGCACTCCCACAGCGCCGACTCGGTCAGCGCCTCCGGGGTCGCCTTGCCGTACTTCTGCAGCAACCGGGGGTCGAGCGAGCCGGCGTTGACGCCGATGCGGATCGGCACGCCATGATCGGCCGCGGCCCGCGCAATCTCGCCCACCTTGTCATCAAATTTCTTGATGTTGCCGGGGTTGACGCGCACCGCCGCGCAGCCCGCCTCGATGGCCGCGAACACGTACTTCGGCTGGAAGTGAATGTCGGCGATGACCGGGATCTGCGACTTGCGGGCGATGACGGGCAGCGCGTCAGCGTCGTCCTGCGACGGCACGGCCACCCGCACGATCTGGCAGCCCGAAGCGGTCAGCTCGGCGATCTGCTGCAAGGTGGCGTTGATGTCGGCGGTCACCGTGGTGGTCATCGACTGCACGGAGACCGGCGCGTCGCCACCGACCGGGACGCCGCCGACCATGATCTGGCGGGAGTGCCGGCGTTGGGCGAGCGGCTTGGGACGGACCGTGGGGATGCCGAGTGCTACAGAAGACATTTCAACCCTTGAGTTTCGGTAACGGTATCCAGTGTAGGTAGCCCGTGGGACTGCCGGGCTGTGAGCTCCGTCCCAGGTCTCATCCGCCGGCCGCGCCCCGTACGAGCTCGCTCGCGCGGGTGCGAGCCCAGGCGTCGGCGGCGAGCACCTCCTCGACCGAGTCCGCGGGGGTCACCCGGTGCTCTTCGACGACCTTGGCGACCGTGTCGACGATAGCCGGGAACCGCAGCCCGCCGCCGATGAACGCCTCCAGGCACGCCTCATTGGCCGCGTTGTAGACCGCGGGCGCGGTGCCGCCCTCGGTGCCGACGTGCCTGGCCAGCGCGACGGCGGGGAAGGCATCGTCGTCGAGCGGCTCGAAGGTCCATTCCTGGGCCCGGGTCCAGTCGATGGGGGCCGCGGCGCCCGCGATCCGCTCGGGGTGGCCGAGCGCGAGCGCGATGGGCAGCCGCATGTCGGGCGGGCTGGCCTGGGCGATGGTGGAGCCGTCGATGTACTCGACCATGGAGTGGATGATCGACTGAGGGTGCACCACGACCTCGATCCGGTCGAAGCCGATGTCGAACAGCAGGTGCGCCTCAATAACCTCCAGCCCCTTGTTGACCAGGGTGGCCGAGTTGATGGTGATCATGGGGCCCATGGACCAGGTGGGGTGCGCCAGGGCCATCTCGGGCGTGACGTCGAACAGGTCCGCGCGCTTGCGCCCCCTGAACGGCCCGCCGCTCGCGGTGATGACCAGCCGCTTGACCGCCTCGGGCCGGTGACCGTCGGGACCACTGGCCCACAGGCACTGCTGCACGGCCGAGTGCTCTGAGTCGACGGGCAGGATCTGCCCCGGCGCGGCCAGCCGCTTGACCAGCGGCCCGCCGATGATCAGCGACTCCTTGTTGGCCAGGGCGAGTGTCCGGCCCGCCTTCAGCGCGACCAGCGTGGAGGTCAGGCCGAGCGCGCCGGTGATGCCGTTGAGCACCGTGTCGCACGGCCACGCCGCCGCCTCCGCGACCCCTTCGGGGCCCGCGAGCACCACCGGGCTCGCGCCGCGCGCCGCGAGCGCCTCCTTCAGCGCCGGCACGGCGGCGGCGTCGGCCACGGCCACCACCTCGGCGCCGTGCTCGGCCGCCTGCTCGGCGAGCAGCTCGACCTTCCCGCCACCGGCCGCGAGCCCGGCGACCCTGAACCTGCCCGGATCGGTGCCGATGACATCTAGTGCCTGGGTGCCGATCGAGCCGGTGGAGCCGAGGACGACGACGGAGCGGAGGGTGTCTGCGTGCACCCGTCCATTGTCCCCGCTGCCGGAAGCGACCCGGCACGCGGCTCCCCCGTCCCTGAATATGGCAACGCCTGTGACTCCAGATATTCCAGTACATTAACGCCCAAATATCCCCATATCCGTATGCGCAAATCCTGAGAAATCGGGATATTGGGGCCGCTACCTTCCAATCTCAGATCCGGGATTTCGGGAGGTACGTAATGCGCCGCAGAGTCGCTCTGCTTTCCATCCTCACCCTCACCGCCGGGGGCGCCCTGCTCCCGGCAGGGCTCGCGCAGGCCCGGTCGGGGCCCAAGCCCGCCCAGAAGGCGGCCGCCGACTCCATCTCCGAGCAGCAGACCGTCCTGCGCTACTGGACCCCGCAGAAGATGGAGGCGGCCCAGCCGCTCGACGCCCCCGCGCCCAAGAAGCAGGCCAAACCGGCCATGGGCGCCCCTGGCGAGCCCACCACGGTCCCGCCCACCAGCGCGCCAGGCAACGCGGCGCAGGCCGCCAACAGCGGCGGCTCCGCCTGGACCCGCGGCGGCGCGATCACCAAGACGACCGGCCGCGTCTTCTTCACCTACCAGGGACGCAACGCCTCCTGCTCCGGCTCGGCCGTGACCAGCGCCAACAAGAGCGTGGTGCTCACCGCGGGCCACTGCGTCAAGATGGGCGGCGCCTTCCACACCAACTGGGTGTTCGTCCCCGGATACGACAAGGGCAACCGCCCGAACGGCACCTGGGCGGCCACCAAGCTGCTGACCACCCCGCAGTGGAACGCCGGCGAGGACATCGACTTCGACGTCGCCGCCGCCGTGGTGGCGCCGCTGCAGGGCAAGGCGCTGACCGACGTCGTGGGCGGCCAGGGCGTGGCGTTCAACCAGGCGCGGCGCCAGCAGATGTACGCCTTCGGCTACCCGGCGGCGGCCCCGTACGACGGCTCGAAGCTGACCTACTGCAGCGGCCGCGCGTTCGACGATTTCCTGATGTCCAAGGATCAGGGTTTGACTTGCGACATGACCGGTGGTTCGAGCGGCGGTCCATGGTTCCAGAATTTTAATGAAACGACCGGCCTCGGCACTCAAAACTCCGTCAACAGCTTCAAATACAACTTCGCCGCTAAATGGATGTTCGGCCCTTATTTCGGGTCAGAGGCCCAAGCCGTCTACCAAGCCGCCCAGAGCACCAACGTCCTCTGAAGCCATTCACCGAAAGTAGTCACAAGAACACATCTTGTGGTGCACACTCGGGGGTCATGAGCCTGAGCACCTCCTTGCTGACAGCCGTACCGCTCGTCACGGGGCTGATGGGCCCCGCGCTCATCGGCGCCATGCCCGTCCAGCACCATGACCCCGCCCATCGCGTCGCCAAGCAGGTCGTGCACACGGCCAAGCGGACGGAGGTGGTCGAGCACGTGGCCGCCCGCAGCCCCGCCGAGCAGCGGCGCGTGCTCGACTACTGGACACCGGCCCGGATGGCCGACGCCCTGCCGATCGACATGCTCGGCATCGTGACCAAGCGTGACGGCCTGCTGGGCGGCCTCGCCAAGAAGACGGGGATCGCCGCGGCACCCGGCCTGACCGGCGAGAAAGTGACCCGCGAGAGCGAGAAGGCCCGGCTCCCCGTCCCCCGCCTCCAGTCGGCCCGGCCCCTGACCACCACGTCCGGCTCCCGCTGGCTGACCGGCGGCGCGGTGACCCGCACCACCGGCCGCGTCTTCCTGACCGTCAGCGGGATCGACTTCGTGTGCTCCGCGAGCACGGTCAAGAGCGCGAGCAGGGACCTCGTGGTCACCGCCGGCCACTGCGTCAAGGACGGCACCGGCGAGTGGGCGGCCAACTGGCAGTTCGTGCCCGGCTACCGCGACGGCGGCGGCCACCCCTACGGCCAGTACGCCGCCCGCCGCATGTTCGTCACCGGCCCGTGGGCGCACTCCGCCGACGACAGCTACGACGTGGGCATGGTGGCCCTGACGACCGCGGAGAGCCAGCACGTCACCGACGTGGTCGGCGGCCAGCAGATCGCCTTCAACGGCGCGCGCGGCGGCCAGACGTTCGGCTTCGGCTTCCCGGCCGACCCGCCCTATGACGGCGAGCACTTGGTCTACTGCGCGGGCCGCCTGCACGGCGACCCCTACAAGCAGACCCGCGACCAGGGCCTGGGCTGCGACATGACGGCGGGCTCCAGCGGCGGCCCGTGGCTGTCCGGCTTCGACCCCGCCACGGGCACCGGCGAGATCACGTCGCTGAGCAGCTTCAAGTACAGCGACGACCAGCGCACCATGTACGGCCCGTACTTCGGCGACGCCGCCAAGGCCCTGTTCGACACGGCCCAGCGGGCATAGCTAGAGCGACAGGCCGGTCAGCACCATGACCTTCTCGTAGGTGTAGTCCGTCATCGCCGAGTGCAGGCCCTCGCGGCCGACGCCGGAGTCCTTCACGCCGCCGTACGGCATCTGGTCGGCCCGGTACGACGGCACGTCGCCGATGATCACTCCACCCACCTCCAGCTCCCGGTTGGCCCGGAAGGCCGCGTCCAGCGACCGCGTGAACACGCCGGCCTGAAGGCCGTACCTGGAGTCGTTGACCATCGCGTACGCCTCGTCGATGTTCGCGGCCGGCTGCAGGACCATGACCGGCCCGAAGACCTCCTCGCGCAGGACCTTGGCGTCGCCGGGCACGTCGGCCAGGACGGTGGGCGCGTACGTGGCGCCCTCGCGGGTGCCGCCCGCGAGCACGCGGGCGCCCCCGTCGACCGCCTCCTGGACCCACTGCTCGACGCGTTCGGCGGCGTGGACCGAGACCAGCGGTCCGACCTGCGTCTTCTCGTCGGCCGGATCGCCGGTGACGAGCCCGGCGACGGCCGGGAGCAGGCGCTCGACGAAGGCGTCGTAGACGGGCTGCTCGACGATCACCCGCTGCACGGCGATGCAGCTCTGACCGGCCTGGTAGTTGGAGAACAGGGCGACGCGCTGCGCCGCCCAGTCGAGGTCGGCGTCGCTCAGCACGACGGCCGCGGCGTTGCCGCCGAGTTCGAGCGTCACGTGCTTGCGCGGGATCTGGTCGGCGATCGCGTAGCCGACCGGCGCGGAGCCGGTGAACGACACCACCGGCAGCCTGGGATCCTCCACCAGGACGGAGGCGCGCTCGTTCTCGACCGGCAGCACGGAGAACATCCCGGCCGGCAGGTCGGTCTCGGCCAGGAGCTCGCCGAGCAGGAGCGAGGTCAGCGGCGTGGCGGGCGCCGGCTTGACGATGATGGGCGCGCCGACGGCGATGGCGGGCGCGACCTTGTGGGCGACCAGGTTCAGCGGGAAGTTGAACGGCGTGATCGCGAGCACCGGCCCGTACGGCAGACGGGAGACGTACGCCAGGCGCCCGGCGGCGGCGGGCTCGGTGTCGAGCCGCTGCACACCGCCCGACCAGCGGCGGGTCTCCTCGGCGGCGAAGCGAAAGGTGGCGATCGCGCGGGTGACCTCGCCCCGGGCCCAGAAGATCGGCTTGCCGTTCTCAGCGGTGATCAGGTGCGCGATCTCGTCGGCCCGCTCCGCGATGCGGCGCGAGAGGTGGGCCAGCGCTTCGGCGCGTACGTGCGCGGGGAGCGCGGCGGCCTGCCCGGCGACCGCGTGAGCGGCCGCGACGGCCTCCTCGACCTGGGCGTCGGTCGGCACGGAATAGCGGCCGACGTCGCGACCGTCGTGGGGATTGGTCACGGTGAGCTGGGAGTCGCCGGTGGCTGGCCGGCCCGCGAGCCAGAAGGTACGCACGTCCATGTTCTCGACGTTATGCCAAGGCGACGATCGGGGACGTACACCACCGTGCACAAGACCCCCACCAGACCTCACCGTTAAGTACAACCTCCCTTGCCTACCCAGGATGTAACAGAAGTAGACCTAATTCGGGATGTTTACCATGCAGGGCGGTTTGAACTTTCTCCCGGCTGGCTAAGTCATCGTGTGCGGGTCCTCAGCGCGGCGGGCCCCCGACGCAGAAAGGCGTGGCCCCATGACCTCCTCGGCGCCTCTCGGGCTCCAAGGCGCCTACTTGCTCGGTGAGCGGGCCACCCATGACGAACTGCGTTCCCGGCTTCTCGACGTCGCGGTCAACCTGCTGCTCAGCGACGGCCCCGAGAGCTTGACCATGCGCAGGATCGCCACGGAGGCCGGCTGCACGACGACGGTCATCTACACGATGTTCGGCAACAGGGAAGGGCTGGCGGAGGCCCTCTACCTGGAGGGGTTCGAGCGCTTCCGGCGCTTTCTGGACGCGGTCCCGCAGCGGCGGGACGCCCTCGAGAACCTCACCGCGCTCGGCCCCGCCTACCGTCAGGCGTGTCTGGCCGAGCCCGGTTACTACAGCTTGATGTTCGAGCGGGCGATCCCCGGTTTCGAACCCAGCGAGCGGGCCAGGACATTGGCCCGCGCGGCGCTCAACATCCTCGACCGGGTGATCGCCGACTGCATCTCCGCCGGGTACCTCGTCCCGACCCAGCCCCGCAAGATCGCCGACGCGCTGTGGGCCGCCGCCCAGGGCGCGATCAGCCTGGAGCGGGCCGGTCACCTGCGTGACGGCCGCACCTACGAGGCGGTCACGACGGCGACGATCTGCTGCTATCTGGTGGACAGGCAGAAGAAGTAGCCGCCAGCGCGATCCAGAGCTCGGCACGCACTCCGGGATCGTCCAGGTCCCGGCCCAGCAGTTCGGTGACCCGCTTCATGCGGTAGCGGAGCGTGTGGCGGTGGATGCCGAGCCGCTGGGCCGCCGCGTCCCAGTGGCCGTTGCTGCCGATGTAGGCGCGCAGCGACTCGATCAGGTCGGCCCGCGAGCCGTACCTGGTGAGGGGCGCGAGCAGCGCCGCCGCGAACGCCTGGGCGGCGGCGGGGTCGAGCAGGGTCAGCAGCCCCTGGCCGGCCAGGTCGGCGAACCTGACGAGGCCGTCACGGCCGCTCTCGAACGCCCGCCGGGCCTGGTCGAGCGCGCCGGGCAGCTCACCGTACGCGCTGGGCGCGCTCATCCCGACGGTCCCCTCGGCGAGCGCGGCCACTTTCTCGGCCTCCGCCGCGGCCACGAGCACCACGACCGGCGACCCGAGCGAAGCGGCATCAGGGAGGCGGACGGCTTCGGGGACGCGGGCGGTATCAGGGAGGCGAGCGGCTTCAGGGAGGCGGGCGGTGAAGGCATGCGGCTCCACCGCGTCGAGCGCGTCGCCCGCCACCGCCAGCACCACCACCGGCTCCTCCGGCAGCCGCCCACCGAGCGGCGCCAGCACCGCACGCGCCCGCTCCACACAGGCCGCCCCCGCGCGCCCCTCCCCCTTACCTCCGTCCAGCAGGAGCCCCAGTACGGCCGAGCGCACCCGGCGCTCGGCCTCCCGCTGGGCGCCGCCCTGCTCGACGGCCAGCGTGAGCAGCGATCCGGCCGCGTTGATGACCGTCTGCGTGACGGGCGAGAACGCCCGGGACGCCCCGACCACGAAGAACCCGCGCGGCCTCGGCCCCCCGCCCAGCGGCTGCAGGACGACGTGCTCGTCCGGCCCGGACAGCGCCAGGCTCGCGGGCGGCCGCCCGTTCGCCGCGCCGCCCCGCCAGACGCCGTGCTCGCCGCGCAGCCGGGCCAGTTCGCGGGCCGCCGCCTCGGCCTTGGCGGCGCGGGTGGAGTGGCGTACCTCGCCGTGCTCGTCCAGCAGCGCGGCCCAGCCGCCGACCTCCTTGGCCAGCCGGTCGATGACCGCGTACGGGCCCTCGGTCCGCAGGGCGGCCCGCGTGAGGCGGCCCTGGGCGGCGAAGGCACGGGTGATCTCGTCGTACTGCTCGGCGGCGAGCAGGTCGCTGACCGCCTTGCCGATCGCGATGAACGGCGTCTCGCGCGGCACCTCCAGCAGCGGCAGCCCGGCCGCGGTGGCCGCCTCCAGGAGGGCGGGCGGCACCTCCTGGTGCGAGAGCCCGACACCGAGGGCGAGCCCGGCCACGCCCCGTGCCACGAGGCGGGCGACATATTGCGAAAAGTCGCCTTCCAGGCGCATGCCCGTGGTCAGGAGGAGTTCGTCGCCCTCCAGGTAGGGCGTGGGATCCTCCAGCTCGCTGACGGCCACCCAGCGCACGACCGAGTCCAAGGTGCCGACCAGCGGCCGCAACCCGGTCCGTCGCACCACGGTCCGCAGTGAAGGCGCCATACGAGTTGTCCATTCCGGCAAAGACGGGCACTCCAGTGTGACATATCGACGCATCGGACCAGGTGAGCGCCCGGCGTAGCGTCGGGCGCATGAGCATTCCGCAGGAGCGTCGTCTCGTCACCGCGATCCCAGGCCCGAAATCGCAGGAGTTGCTGGCCCGCAAGCAGGCCGCCGTGCCCCCGGGCATCGGCACCGCGCTGCCGGTCTTCGTGACGCGCGCCGGCGGCGGCGTCGTCCAGGACGCCGACGGCAACTCGCTGATCGACTTCGGCTCCGGCATCGCCGTGACCAGCGTCGGCAACGCCGCGCCCAAGGTGGTCGAGCGGGTCCAGGAGCAGGTCGCCGACTTCACCCACACCTGTTTCATGGTCACCCCGTACGAGTCGTACGTGGAGGTCTGCGAGAAGCTCAACGAGCTGACCCCCGGCGACCACGAGAAGCGAACGGTCCTGCTGAACACCGGCGCCGAGGCCGTCGAGAACGCCGTCAAGATCGCCAGGCACGCCACGGGCCGCCCGGCGGTCGTCGTGTTCGACCACGGCTACCACGGCCGCACGCTGCTGACCATGACGCTGACGGCCAAGAACCTGCCCTACAAGCAGGGCTTCGGCCCGTTCGCGCCGGAGGTGTACCGGGTGCCGCTGGCCTACCCGTTCCGCTGGCCGACGGGCCCGGAGAACTGCGCGGAGGAGGCCGCCGCGCAGGCCATCGACATGATCGTCAAGCAGATCGGCGCCGAGAACGTCGCCGCCGTGGTGATTGAGCCGATCGCCGGCGAAGGCGGGTTCATCGAACCGGCCAAGGGCTTCCTACCGAGGATCGCCGAGTTCTGCCGGGACAACGGCATCGTGTTCGTCGCCGACGAGGTGCAGACCGGCTTCGCCCGTACCGGGCAGATGTTCGCCTGCGAGGACGAGGGCATCGTGCCCGACCTCATCACCACCGCCAAGGGCATCGCGGGCGGCCTCCCGCTCGCCGCCGTCACCGGCCGTGCGGAGATCATGGACAAGGTGCACTCCGGCGGCCTCGGCGGCACGTACGGCGGCAACCCGGTCGCCTGCGCCGCCGCGCTGGGCGTGCTGGAGACCATCGCCGAGGAGGACCTGGTCGCCAAGGCCCGCCGCATCGGCGAGATCATGCTCCCCCGCCTCCACGCGCTGCGCGAGCGCTTCGACGTGATCGGCGACGTGCGCGGCCGCGGCGCGATGATCGCCGTCGAGCTGGTCCAGCCGGGCACGAAGGAGCCGAACCCGGCCGCGCTCGCCGAGGTCGTCCGGCGCTGCCACGCGGAGGGCCTGCTGGTGCTCACCGCGGGCACGTACGGCAACGTGCTGCGCTTCCTGCCGCCGCTGGTCATGCCCGAGCACCTCCTTGAGGAGGGTCTCGGCATCCTGGAGAAAGCTTTCGCTGAACTGTAGGAAACGCGCGAAACGGGCATCCAGCTTGTGGCTGGATGCCCGTTTTTGTAGGTGTAAGGCGTGTGAGCCGGGTAGAGAATTCACCCGGGCTTGACGCTGCCCTAGACGATCAGGAGCGCGCCCGGGCTTATAACGGATCCGGTATACGAGTGGCCTACCGCTGCTGGGAGCATGATGAACTGGGGTCCGACAGGAACGGCACAGAGAATGTTGACGTTCGACCCTGATGGTTTGAGCCGAGCGCAGCTCGAGGGCGAAGCCTGCGTGGTCTGCCACAAGAGATGGCCCAGGCCGCGCGTCCGCGTCGGGCGCTTCCCCGACGACTCTCCCGTGCTGGCCTGCGCCGACTGCGCCGAAGCGCTCATCCCGGCGCCGATGGCCACGGTGGTCGCCTTCCCCGCGCGCTGAGCCTTTCCCGCGCGCCAGAGCTTTTCCGCGCGCCAGAGACGGCGTCAGGCGGCCTCCTCGCGGATCCGCCAGGGCGAGCCGTACTCGGTCAGCAGGTCGAGGAACGGCACCGCGTCGAACGCCTCCGGCCCCAGCACGCCCGTGCCCTTCCAGGCACCGCGAGCCAGCAGCTCCAGCGCGACCACGGGGTGGACGGCGGTCTGCCAGACAACGGCCTGCGAGCCGTACTCGCGCATCGACCAGGCGTTGTCGACCACGTGATAGAGGTACACCTCGCGGGGCCCGCCGTCCTTGCCGGTGCCCTTCACCCAGGTGCCCGCGCACGTCTTGCCGTGCATCCGGTCACCGAGGGTGGCCGGGTCGGGCAGGCTCGCCGCCACCAGATCACGCGGCGCCACGTCGGCACCGCCCACCCTGATCTTGTCGGCGCTGTCCAGCCCGAGCTTGCGCAGGGTCTTGAGCACACCGATGAACTCCTCGCCCAGCCCGTACTTGAACGTCACCCGCTTCACCGGGATCCAGCGGGGCACGAGCAGCACCTCCTCGTGCTCGACGTTCACGCACTCCACGGGACCGATGCCCTCGGGGAAGTCGAACACCTCGGGCTCGCTGAACGGTTCGGTCGTGTGCCACCGCCCGTCCTCCCAGACGATGGGCGGGTTGAGACACTCCTCGATCGTCGTCCAGATGGAGAACGTCGGCGCGAAGTCGTAGCCGTCCACGACCAGGTTCGAGCCGTCCCTGACGCCGATCTCGTCGATGCCGTCGAACAGGTGGTCGGCGGCGTAGCGGGCGAACACGTCGGCCAGCCCCGGCTCCACGCCCATCCCGACGAGCGCGAGCCGGTCCCGCGCCCGCCACTCGTCGTCGCGCGCGAACTGCTCGTCGCCCAGCTTCACCCCCGGCATCTCGTACGGCCGGCTGGAGTGCGGCCTGGACAGCGACATCGCCATGTCCAGGTAGTCCGCCCCGGCCGCCAGCGCCGCCTCGAACAGCGGCATCGTGAACCGCGGATCGACGGCGTTGAACAGCACGTCGCACCGGTGCTCCCGGAGCGCCGCCGCCACCGCCGCCCGATCAGCGGCGTCGAGGCTGATCGGGCTGAAGCGCGGATCGTCCACGCCGGCGACGGCTCGCGCCGCCCGGCTCTGTTGGGAGTCGGCAACCACGATGTGTTCGAAGAAATCTCGGCGCGCGGCGATGGGCACGACGGCGGAGCCGACGCCGCCGGCGCCGACCAGAAGGATTCTCATGAGCAGAACATACTCACTGACTGGTCATTCAGTCGAATTTTCGGCCAGTCCTCCGGAAAAGCGAGACGCCCCGGAGCGGGGGGGAGGCCCGGGGCGTCTCTGCAGGCACGGCCCCAGCGGGGGGACGGGGCGAGCCTGCGGCGAAAGTCATGTGTGGGTAAAGCAGCCCCCGCTCAATTCACCAGTGTGCCCCACTGTTCGGTCCATGTGTCGTAATCAGTGCATTCCCCCTCAGATCCCCGGCAACCCCCCGGCGGCCGAGCGGCGAAGGCAACCCGGTCGAGCCACTTCGGCTTGTCGGCCCCGTACGCGTCGCACATCTGCTTGGCCCGCCCTTTGCATGCCTTGGGGTTGGCCGGCGCCAGCCCGACCCAGGCGGCCGCGTCACGCTGCGCCGACGCCGCCGCCATCCAGCTCAGCCAGCGGTAGGCGCAGTCGGTGTTGGGGATGTTCGCGCCGAGCATCCAGGAGTCGAGCCAGCCGGTCGTCTTGCGCGCGCTGACCGCCTTGATCGGCTTGCCGGCCTTCTGCAGGAGCAGGCGGTAGTACGGCGTGGCCTGGGCGTAGTCGAGCGAGCCCGTGGCGAAGCCCTTGACCAGGTCGAGCGGGTTCTTCCAGTAGGTGCGGCCCTTGTGCTCGCCCAGCAGCGACATCGCCCGGTCCAGCTGGCTCTTGGTCAGCTCGAAGGGGTCGTCCACGCTGCCGTCGGTGAGCGCCGCGTCGGCGATGGTCAGCGGGCCCTCCTTGAGCGAGACCCGGTCGGACTGGAAGACCTGCTTGAGGCCGCCGTCCTTGACCCTGGTCGAGTCGTAGAGGAACTCGTGGAACCCCCACAGGTACGGCACGCCGTAGACCTTGCCCGACACCTTGGTCATGTCGCGAAAGCGCTTGGTCAGGTCGTCGTAACCGGTGACCTTGGCCGGCTCGATGGGCTGCACCTGCTTGGCCTCGATCATCGAGGCGGCCAGCACCGGGCCCGCCGAGATCACGTCGTATGAGCGCTGGTCGACGGCCCTCTTCATGTCGTCGGCGGTCTGCACGGTGTCGAGGCGGGCGATGCGGCAGCCGGTCGTCTTCTCGAAGTCGCCCACCCAGTTGACCCTGGGGCTGGTGCCGCCGTATTCGGCGTAGCCACGGTAGGTGAGGATCTGCAGCGTGCCGTCGCCCTGCGTCGGACTCGCCGACGGGGTGGGGGTCGGGGACGGGGTCTTCTTCGGCGATGGGACCGCCGCCCCCATGCTGGCGATCAGAGCTGTCATGGCCAGCGCCATGGCAGGTATGCGGCGATCCACGTTCCTCCCTCGTCCGTGTGCTGGAGTTTATCGGGCACACGACGGGGAGGGACGCCTGGCGCGTCCCTCCCCGGTGGAGATCGATCACCCGTTGGTGGGGAAGCCCAGGTTCACGCCGCCGTGCGACGGGTCGAGCCAGCGCGAGGTGACGACCTTGCCGCGGGTGTAGAAGTGGACGCCCTCGGTGCCGTGCACGTGCGTGTCGCCGAACAGCGACGCCTTCCAGCCGCCGAAGCTGTAGAACGCCATCGGCACCGGGATCGGCACGTTGATGCCGATCATGCCGACCTCGACCTCGTTCTGGAAGCGCCGGGCCGCGCCGCCGTCGTTGGTGAAGATCGCGGTGCCGTTGCCGTAGGCGCCGCCGTTGATGAGCTGCAGGCCCTCCTCGTACGAGCCGATGCGGACGATCGTCAGGACCGGGCCGAAGATCTCCTCGGTGTGCACCCGCGAGCCGGCCGGCACGTGGTCGAGCACGGTCGGGCCGAGCCAGAAGCCGGGCGTCTCCGACGCCTTGCCGCCGCCTTCGACGCGCGTGTCCCGGCCGTCCACGACCAGCTTGGCGCCCTCCTCGACACCCAGGTCGAGGTAGGAGGCGACCTTGTCGCGGTGCGCCTCGGTGACCAGCGGCCCCATCTCGGACCTGGGGTCGGAGCCGGGGCCGATCACCAGCTTGTCGACGCGCTCGACGATCTTCTGGACGAGTTCGTCGCCCACCGGGTCGACGGCGAGCACGACGGAGATCGCCATGCACCGCTCGCCGGCCGAGCCGAAGCCCGCCGACACGGCCGAGTCGGCGACCAGGTCGAGGTCGGCGTCGGGCAGCACGAGCATGTGGTTCTTGGCCCCGCCGAGCGCCTGCACCCGCTTGCCGTGGCTGGTGCCGCTCTCGTAGACGTACTTGGCGATGGGGGTCGAGCCGACGAAGGAGACACCGCGCACGTCGGGGTGCTCCAGCAGCCGGTCGACGGCGACCTTGTCCCCTTGTACGACGTTGAAGACGCCGTCGGGCAGCCCGGCCTCCTGCCAGAGCCGCGCCATGAGCAGCGACGCGGACGGGTCCTTCTCCGACGGCTTGAGCACGAAGGTGTTACCGCAGGCGATCGCGATCGGGTACATCCACATCGGCACCATGGCCGGGAAGTTGAACGGCGTGATGCCGGCCACCACCCCGAGCGGCTGACGCAGCGAATAGGAGTCGACCCGCGTCGAGACACCCTCGGAGAAGCCGCCCTTGAGCAGGTGCGGGATCCCGCAGGCGAACTCCACGACCTCCAGGCCGCGGGCGACCTCGCCGAGCGCGTCGGAGTGCACCTTTCCGTGCTCGGCCGAGATGAGCGCGGCCAGTTCGTCGCGGTGGGCGTACATCAGCTCGCGGAAGCGGAACAGCACCTGCGCCCGCTTGGTCAGCGAGGCGTCACGCCAGGCGGGGAAGGCCGCCACGGCGGCGGCCACGGCCGCGTCGACGTCGGCGGCCGAGGCCAGCGCGACGTGCCCGCTGACCTCGCCGGTCGACGGGTCGAAGATCTCCTGGGTACGGCTGTCGCCGTCCGCCAGAGCTCCGTTGATCCAGTGCTTGACGAACTTCACTGCGTCGCTGCCTCTGCGTTGATGACTTCCATGTTGAGGCCTTCCAGGACGTGGACGATGATGCTCAGACCCTCCGTGGCCTCGTCGACCGTGAGGGTGAGTGGCGGGGCCATGCGGATGGCGGTGCCGTACAGGCCGCCCTTGCCCGCGAGCAGCCCCGACTTCTTGGTCTCCTCCATGAACCGCGCGGCCTGCGCGGGGCTCTCCAGCTCGACGGCGAACATCAAGCCCTTGCCGCGCACGGCCTTGATGATCGGCAGCCGCTCGGCCGCCGCGCGCAGGCCATCGGCGATGATCTTGCCGGTCCTGGCGGCGTTGGCCTGGAGATCGTGGTCGAGCACGTAGTCGAGCGTGGCGTTGGCGGCGGCCATGGAGATCGGGTTGCCGCCGAACGTGGCCAGGCCCACGGCGGGCAGGCTGTCCATCAGGTCGCCGCGGGCCACGACGCCGCCGACCGCGAACCCGTTGCCCAGGCCCTTGGCGAAGGTCATCATGTCGGGCGTCACGCCGTGGTTCTGGATGCCGAAGAACGCGCTGCCGGTGCGCCCCCAGCCCGTCTGCACCTCGTCGGAGATGAACAGGATGCCCTGCTCGTCCAGGACCTCCTTGTAGGCGGCGAACAGCCCGTCGGGGGCCATCGTGAACCCGCCCACACCCTGGATGGGCTCGGCGATCAGCGCCGCCACGTCGTTGGAGACGGCCGTGGCCAGCACGTGGCGCAGGTCGTCGACGCAGGCCGCGATGTAGTCGGCGTCCGACAGCCCCTTGAACTGGGTCAGGTGCCGGTCGGCGCCGTGCAGGAAGTGCACGTTCAGCGGGGAGAGCGAGTTGTTCTTCCACGTCCGGTTGGAGGTGACGCTGATCGCGCCGAAACTGCGGCCGTGGTAGCTCTGCCGCATGGCGAGCACCTGGTCGCTCTTGCGCGCGTAGGTGGCCAGCAGCAGCGCGGTCTCGTTCGCCTCGGTGCCGGAGTTGGTGAAGAAGACCTTGGCATCGGGGATGCCGGAGAGCCTGGCGATCTTCTCCGCCAGCTCGATCTGGCCGCGCAGCAGGTAGACCGTACTGGTGTGGACGACTCCCGTGGCGAGCTGACGCTCGACGGCCTCGCGCACCTCGGGCACGTCGTACCCGATCATGTTGGTGAGGATGCCGGCGAAGAAGTCGAGGTAGCTCTTGCCATCGGCGTCGACGACGCGATTGCCCTTGCCACTGACGATCTCGATCGGCTCGTTGTAGTTGAGTGCCACCCAGTTGGGGATCACTGCCCGGTGGCGGGCGAGAAGCTCCGACATGCTTCGAGTATCCCGGCTCGTCATCGCCACACCCACCTCCAACATGTCCACACGACACCAAATCCCCTTACATGATGTCATGCAGACTCCTGCGCCAACTTCGACCATATGTCAGGACATAAGGACTTACAACTCCCGAGAACTCATATCCCGCTATCGGGTGAAAGGGGCTGACGGCATCGGCGACGGGAGTACCGGGTGGTTGTGGAAACAGAGTCGGCCGACGGCGGCGCAGTGTTGAGCGGCATGGACGACGCCGAGGTGATCCGGCGCTCCCGCAGCGATCCGGGCGCTTTCGCCGCGCTGTTCGACCGGCACGCGCCCGCCTTACATCGCTACGTCACCCGCCGCCTCGGGGACTCGCTGGCCGACGACATCGTCGCGGAGACGTTCCTGGCCGCGTTCAGGCGGCGCGAACACTACGACCCGGGGCGCGCCGACGCCCGCCCCTGGCTGTACGGCATGGCCGCCAACCTCATCGGCCACCATCGCCGCCGGGAGGTCAGGTCCTACCTGGCGCTGGCCAGGACCGGGATCGACGAGGTGGCGGAGGGCTACACGGACCGGGTGGAGGCCCGGGTGTCGGCCTCGGCCGTGCACCGGGAGCTGGCCGAGGCGCTGGCCGCGCTCTCCGCCGACGACCGGGAGGTGCTCCTGCTGGTCGCCTGGGCGCAGCTCAGCTACGAGGAGGTCGCCAGGGCGCTCGACATCCCCCTAGGAACCGTCCGCTCCCGGCTCCACCGGGCCAGGAAACGCACCCGCGCCGCGCTGGGCGGCGTCGACCCCACCGCGATCACCGACGAGGAGGCCGACCGTGGATGACCTGAACCTGCTCCAGGGGCTACGCGCGGACGCGCCGGAGCCCGACGCGGCCCGGCTCGCGGCCCTGCGCGACCGCCTCACCTCGGCCACGGCCGCGACAGTCACGCCTCCAGAGCGGCGACGGCTGTGGCAGCCTCTCGCCAAGCGCGTGCTGCTCGCCGGGACCGTGGCGGCCGGGCTGGCGGTCGCGCTGCCGTTCACCAGACCCGCGGACCAGACCCGTCCCGTACCCGCGGTGCACACCACGCGACCGGCCGGCGTCCAGCTCCTGGAGGAGGCGGCCCTGGTCGCCGAGCGGCGGTCCTTCCGGAAGCCGCGGCCCGACCAGTGGGTCTACACCAAGACCAAGGACGTCCAACCCGTCAACGGCAAGACCACGATCAGCGAGCAGTGGACGAGGTTCGACGGCAAGCAAGCCGCCTCGATCGGCGAGAACGGCGAGTTGCACGTCAGCGACCTCCCGCCACTCGACCCGGGCGACGACGACCTGACGCCGCAGCAGTACTACGACAAGCTGGCGGCCCTGCCGACCGACCCCTACAAGCTGCTGGCCCACGTCGCGGACGACAAGCACTGGCTCAAGCCGCTCATGGAGGACGGGGTGCCGATCCCGCGCGGCCCCGTGCCCCGCGACGCCCAGGCATTCAGAGTGCTGACCCTCTATCTGGGTCAAGGGGCCATCATGCCACCCAAGCTGGAGGCGACCATCTACCGGGCACTGGCGAAGATCCCCGCCGTCAAGGTGGAGGTGGGGGTCCTCGCCGCGGACGACCGCCCCGGCATCGGCGTGTACTACGAGCCGAAGGGCCAGCAGATCACCACCCGCTACTTCGTGCTCGATCCCCAGACCTACCGCCTGCTCGGCGAGCGGACCGTCTGGAACCGTGACGAGTATCTCTTCGGCAACCCGAAGCCGAGCGCCCGCAAGGGGAGCACGTGGCTGAGAGCCGATCTGGCCGGCGGAGTCGTGGACCGGCCGGGCCAGATCCCCTAGGGGATCCCCCGTCCGCCTGCGGGCGTACGACCGCCTTGATCGCTACGCCCGCGGGGGCACCACGATTGCCCACCGGGGGCCGACGACCGGCCACCCCCCGCTCCCCCACCATCGAGTCATCACCAGAGAAGACTCAGGGAGAGCGGACATGACCATCACCGTGGACCACCGGCCCGACGTGCACCCCGGCCCGCCGAAGCTCGACCGCGAGCAGTTGCTCCGCGCCGAGCGGGACACGCTCGACACCCCGCGCATGAAGTACAGCCTGCTGGCCAAGATGATGTTCAAGCCCGTCGACCTCATGTACGGCAAGCAGGGCTCGTTCACCAAGTTCGCCATGCTGGAGATCATCGCCCGCGTGCCGTACCAGGCGTGGGAGCGTATGGGCTACTGGGCGGTGCACCGCCACGCGGGCCGCTCGGGCCTGGCCAGGCGGGTCTTCGAGCGCATCGTGGAGGCCCGTACCGATCAGGACAACGAGCAGTGGCACCTGCTGATCATGCAGGACCTCGTCCAGCGGCACGGTCTCAAGCAGAACCGGCTGCTGCACAAGGCGGCGCCGTGGCTGATCTCGTTCTTCTACTATCACGTGTCGTGGGTGCTGTTCCTGGTCCGGCCGGACTGGAGTTACCGGCTGAACGCGGAGTTCGAGGACCACGCGGAGCACGAGTACATGACGTTCGTGGCGGACAACCCCGGCCTGGACTTCGTCCCCGATCCGGGCACCTACGCCGCCGAGTACGGCCGCTACCGCTCGGTGGCCGACCTGCTGCGGCAGGTCGGCCACGATGAGCGGACGCACAAGCTGGACAGCCTGGAGGCCATGCGTGAGCCTCGCATCCGCTAGACCGGGGCGGACTCGGTGGTGTCGGCGGTGACGGCGGGAGCGGCCGGCCGCAGCACCGCGAGGGCGAGCAGCGCGGCCGCCACGCAGAACCCGGCGCCGACCCATGAGCCGAAGTGCATCGCGTCGGTGAAGGCCGCGCGGGCGGGCTCCACGATGCCCAGGTTGAAGGCGCCGCCGATCGACTCCCTGGCTGCCTCGGGCGCGTCGGCGGGCATCGCCGAGGTGAACACCCCGGCCAGCACGCTGCCCAGGATGGCGATGCTCATGGCCATGCCGACCTGCTGCACGGTGTCGTTCAGCGCGGAGCCGACCCCCGCGTGCTCCATGGGGATGGCCCCCATCAGCGACGCGTAGGCCGCGGGCCCGGCGAGGCCGCCACCGACGCCCATGATCAGCAGCGCGGTGAGCACCGCGACGTAGCCGGTGGTCGTGGCGAGCACCACGAAACCGCCGCACATGACCACCAGCCCTGTGGAGATCAGCACCCGGTTGCTGGCCTTCTTGCCCAGTCCGGCGCCGACCACGTTGAAGACGGTCGCGGCGATGGCGTACGGCAGCAACGCCAGACCGGCCTGCATGGGCCCATAGCCGAGCACGAACTGCAGATACTGCGTGAGCATCAGCATCACGGCGCCGGCCCCGAACGACATCAGCAGGATCGAGAACGACGCCCCGCTGAAGTTGCGGTTCCTGAACAGTTCGAGCGGCAGCATCGGGTGGTCCGACCGCCGCTCCCAGATCACGAACGCGCCGAGCGCGACCACGGCGATGGCGATGCCGACCGGGTTCCACTCGCGCTCGATGATGACGTAGACGGCCGAGGTCAGGCCGATGATCGACAGCACCACGCCCACCGGGTCGATCTTCCGGCCCGCGCTGCGGGTCTCCGGCATCAGCGTCACGGCGGCGACGACCGCGATCAGCGCGATGGGGATGTTCAGCAGGAAGACCGAGCCCCACCAGTAGTGGTCGAGCAGGAAGCCGCCCAGCGTGGGGCCCGCGATCACCCCCACCATGGCGACGGCGCTCCACGCGGCCATGGCCTTGCGCCGCTCCTCCTCATCGAAGACGGTCATCAGGATGGACAGCGTCGAGGGCATCAGCAGCGACCCGCCGATGCCCATGAGGGCCCGCGACCCGATCACCTGCCATGGCTCGGACGACAGCACCGCCAGCAGCGACGCGCCACCGAAGAACAGCAGGCCGATGATCAGGAACCGCCGGCGCCCGAACCGGTCGGACAGGCTGCCCGCGGTTAACAGCAGACCGGCGTAGGCCAGCACGTAGGCGTCAATGATCCATTGGATGTCGCCGGGGCTCGCGCCCAGATCCTTGATCAGTTTGGGGATGGCCAGGTTGAGGACGGTGTTGTCGACGACCAGGACCAGGAGTGACAGACAGAGGACGCCGAGAATCCACCAACGACGGGGATCTCGCACAGTGTTCGATTCCACTCGCACACTGTACGACAAACCTCGTACAGTGTGCGAGTGGAATTATCCTGGAGGGGTGACCAGCAAGCAGTTCAACTCCGTGTGGTTCCGCGAGCAGCGCAAGCCGGCCAGCCCCGGCCCCGGTCGCAGCCGCGCAGAGATCGTCGCGGCCGCCATAGAGCTGCTCGACGACGAGGGCCTGGTCGGGCTGAGCATGCGCAAGCTCGGGGCGAAGCTCGGCGCGGGGGCGACCAGCCTCTACTGGTACGTGGCCAACAAGGACGAGTTGCTGGAGCTGGTCTACGACGAGATCTGGGGCGAGATGATGGCCCCCGACCCCGAGGAGGTCGGCTGGCGGGACGCCGCCTCGGTCATGGCCCACAGCATGCGCCAGGTGATCCTGCGGCATCGCTGGTCGGCCGACCTTCTCGGCCGGCTGCCGGCGCTGGGGCCCAACGCGCTCATGATCTCCGACCAGACGCGCAAGACGTTCAAGCTGGCCGGGTTCGCCGGGGCGGACATCGACTACGCCAACTCGACGCTCACCGCCTTCGTGTTCGGCATGACGATCCCCGAGGTCGCCTGGGACACCGCGATGGCGGGCTACGACTACGACGGGGACGAGCTCCGCCAGACCGTCGCCAAGGCCGCGGCCGACTACCCCGACCTCTCGGAGGCGATCAACACCACCGACTACGAGGATCCACGCGCGATGCGCGAGCTGTGCTTCGACTTCGGCCTCGTGTCGGTGCTCGACGGCCTTGAGAGGCGGCTGGCGACGTAGCAGTATCCCGAACATGAGCGATTTCCGTGCCGCACGTGACCTCCTCCTCGAAGCCGACTATCCGACGGCTCGCCGCGAGTTCCGCTGGCCGGAGCTGACGGACTTCAACTGGGCGCTCGACTGGTTCGACGGCGTCCTGGCCGCCGAGACTCCCGACGCGGTCGCGCTGAAGATCGTCGGCAAGGTCACCTACACCTTCGCCGAGTTGTCCGCCCGCTCCAATCAGGTGGCCAACTGGCTGCGCGAGCAGGGCGTACGACGTGGCGACCGGATCCTGCTCATGCTGGGCAACCAGGCCGAGCTGTGGGAGTCGCTGCTGGCGGCCATGAAGCTGGGCGCGGTGATCATCCCGGCCACGACGCTGCTGACCGCCAAGGACATCGTCGAGCGCGTCGAACGCGGCGGCGTCTCCCACGTGATCGCCAACGCCTCCGACGCGGGCAAGTTCGGCGACGGCGGCTACACCAGGATCGCGGTCGGCGACGCCTACGGCTGGCTGCCCTACGCCGAGACCCGCGAGGCGGCCGCGGACTTCACCCCCGACGGGCAGACCCGGGCCGGCGACACGTTGCTGCTCTACTTCACCTCGGGCACGACCTCGCAGCCCAAGCTGGTCGAGCACACGCACGCCTCCTATCCGGCGGGCCACCTGTCGACCATGTTCTGGATCGGGCTCCAGCCCGGCGACGTGCACCTCAATGTGTCCTCGCCCGGCTGGGCCAAGCACGCGTGGAGCAACGTGTTCGCGCCGTGGAACGCGGGCGCCACCGTGCTGATCCACGACTACCAGCGTTTCTCCGCCGTCGCCCTGCTGGAGGTGCTGCGCGACGAGCGGGTCACCACGTTCTGCGCGCCGCCGACCGTGTGGCGGATGCTCATCCAGGAGGACCTGGCTTCCTGGCGGCTGCCACTGCGTACGGCCGTCGCGGCGGGCGAGCCGCTCAACCCGGAGATCATCGACCAGGTCGCCAAGGCGTGGGGGCTGACGATCAGGGACGGCTACGGCCAGACCGAGACCACCGCCCAGGTGGGCAACGTGCCCGGAGAGCCGGTCAAGCCGGGGTCGATGGGCCGGCCGCTGCCCGGCTACGACGTCGTGCTGCTCGACCCGATCACCGGCGAGGTGGGCGATGACGGCGAGATCTGCCTGCCGCTGACCGACCGCCCCCTCGGCCTCATGTCCGGATATGTCGGTGGATCTAGTGAAGCGATGCGGGGCGGTTACTACCACACGGGCGATGTCGCGACCCGTGACGGCGACGGCTACATCACCTACGTCGGCAGGACCGACGACGTCTTCAAAGCCTCCGACTACCGCATCTCGCCCTTCGAGCTGGAGAGCGTACTCCTGGAGCATGAGGCCGTCGCGGAGGCGGCCGTGGTGCCCGCGCCCGATCCGGTGCGCCTGGCCGTACCCAAGGCTTATGTGACCTTGGCGCCCGGATTCGAGGCGGACGAGGCGACGGCCCGCTCCATCTTCGAGCACTCGCGGCGCGAACTGGCGCCGTACAAGCGCGTGCGCAGGCTGGAGTTCGGTGAGTTGCCCAAGACCATCTCCGGCAAGATCCGGCGAGTGGAGTTGCGGGAGCGGGAGGCCACCCAGGAGTTCAGAGAGGACGAACTGGGCTCGTGACCGGCACTCTGTAAATGGGTGCCTATCCGATCTTACAGGCTGATCGGCTAGGCTCGGGCGCGTGCTGCCCACCATCGCCGACGTCCTCGCCCTGGACACCGTCCGCCGCGGTAACCCGCGCGTGGTCGCGGGCGGCGACCGGCTGGACACCAAGGTGCGGTGGGTGCACGTCGGCGAGATCGCCGACATCGCCCACCTGCTCCGCGGCGGGGAGCTGGTGCTCACCACGGGAGTGGCGCTGCCCGAGGACCCGGAGAAGCTCGCCGACTACATCGGTGAGCTGTCCGCCGTCGGCGCCTCCGGGCTGATCGTCGAGCTGGGCCGCCGGTTCGTCCGCGAGCTCCCCCGTGCGGTGGTCAAGACGGCGGAGGAGCACGGGCTGCCGCTGATCGTGCTGACCCGCGAGACGCCGTTCGTGCAGATCACCGAATCCGTGCACGAGCGGATCATCGACATCCAGCTGGAGGAGCTGCGCGCCTCCGAGCAACTGCACGAGGTCTTCACCGAGCTGTCCGTGGAGGGCGCCTCACCCGCCGAGGTGCTCGTCCAGGTGGCCCGGCTGTCCAGCCGCCCGGTCTTGCTGGAGAACCTCGCCCACCAGGTGCTGGCCTGCGAGTCCGCGGGCCGCGACGCCGGCGCGCTGCTGGCCGGCTGGGAGAGCAGGTCACGCGCGGTCGCACCGGCCGAGCGGACCGCCTACGACGCCGCCTCCGGCTGGCTGGTCACCACGGTCGGCGCGCGCGGGCAAGACTGGGGCCGGCTGATCCTGCTCTGCGAGAGCCCCCCGTCGCCCCGCGACCTGGTGCTCGCCGAGCGCGCCGCCACCACGCTCGCCCTGGGCCGCCTGCTCGAACGCCACCAGGAGTCCCTCGAACGCCAGGCGCACGGCACGATCATCACCGGCATCCTCACCCACGCCTACGCCGATCCGGACGAGGCCGCCGCCCGCGCCCGCGCCGTGGGCGTGCCACTCACCGGACGCAAGCTGGTCAGCGTCGTCATCCGGCCGACCGAGCCCGTCGAGCAGGCGCTCGACGGGCAGGCGCAGCTCGGCGAGCTGGCCGAGGCCACCGCCGCCGCCTGCCGCGACGCCCGGCTGCCCGCCCTCGTGGGCGCGCTCGACCAGGACCGCGTCGGCGTCCTGCTCCCCCTACCCCCGCGCTCGGGCGCCGAGCCCGCGCTGACGGCGCTCGCCGATCGGCTGCGCGTCCTGTGGAAGCCCGGCGCCGCGTTCGTCCTGGCCTCGGGCTCGGTGGTGGAGTCGATCAGGGACGTACGCCGCAGCTTCCTCGAAGCCGAGCAGGTGGCCGACGTGGCCGTCCGGCAGCCCGACGGCCGGGCCTTCTACCGGCTGCCCGACCTGCGCCTGCGCGGGCTGCTCCACCTGCTGCGCGACGACGCCAGGCTGCAGACGTTCGCCGAGCGGGAGCTCGGACCGCTGCTGGCGCACGACGCGCAGCGGGGCGGCGACCTGGCCCGCATCCTGCGCATCTACCTGGACGCGGGACGCAACAAGGCGGTGGCCGCCCAGAAGGCCCACCTGTCCAGGCCCGCCTTCTACGACCGGCTGCGCCGCCTCGAACGCATCCTCGACACCGACCTGGACGACGTCGAGTCGTGCCTGTCCCTGCACGTGGCGCTGCTGGCGCTGGAGTCGTTCCGCCGGGACAGCAGATAACATTTCTCTGTCTCGCGGCTTACCGTCGCGATATGCCCTTATTCGGCAATCCCCTGGAAGCGGCGGCGCACCGCCTGTCAATCCTGCCCCCGATGCTCGACTACTTCGGCGTCATGGGCCTGCACGCGCTGATCGCGGGGATGCGGCTCGGCCTCTTCGACGCCCTGCGCGGCGGCCCCGCGACCGCCGCCGACCTCGCGCGATCACTCGGCCTGGACCCGCACGCGACGGACGTGCTGCTGCGCGGGCTGACCGGGCTCGGCTACCTGCGCGCCAGACGCGGCCGCTACCGGCTGACCCGCACGGCGCGCGTCTGGCTCACCGCCGACTCCCCCGCCTGCCTGGCCGAGGGCCTGTACTTCTGGGAGCGCACCGCCTGCGTGCTCTGGCCCCAGCTCGAACGGACCGTACGTGACGGGTCGCCCATCACCTCGCTGTACGCGCTGACGGAGAGCGAGCCCGAGCTGTCGCGCTCGTTCCAGGCGTGGACCGCCGCCGTGGCCGGCCGCCAGGCTCCCGCCACCGCGGCCGCCATCCCGGTCCCCGCGGGCGCCACGCGGATGCTGGACGTGGGCGGCGGCCATGCCCTTTACAGCGTAGAGCTGCTGCGGCGGCACCCGGGACTGCGGGGCACCGTGATCGACCTGCCCGAGGCCCTCGCCTCGGCGGCGGCCCACCCCCGGCTGACGCTGCGGGCAGGCTCGTTCCTCGACGAGGACCTGGGCGGCGGGTACGACGTGATCCTGCTGTTCAACGTCATGCACTGTCTCGACGACCAGGAGGTGGTCACCCTGCTGGGGCGGCTGGCCAAGGCGCTCAACCCCGGCGGCACGATCGCGATCGGCGACCAGTTCGGTGACAGCCTCATGCCGGGCCGGGCCAGCCGCACCCTGCTCGACCTGCTCCACCTCAACTATCTGGTGGCGGGCGGCGGCCGGATACGTGATTACAAGGAAGTGGCCCGCCTGCTCAGGGAGGCCGGCTTCACCAGACCGCGGCACCGCCGCCCCCTGAGATCCCCGGCCACCGAACTGGCCATCGCCAAAGCCCCGCGCTTCGTACCTACCCGCTAGAAGCACAACGCCGCTCGTACCTGCCCGCTAGAAGCACAACGCCGCTCGTACCTGCCCGCTAGAAGCACAACGCCGCTCGTACCTGCCCGCTAGAAGCCGGTCGCCCTTGCCCGTCAGAAGCCCATCGCCGCCCGTACCTCCCCGAGGGTGGCGATCGCCCGCTCACGGGCGCGCTCATTGCCGTCCGCCAGCACCTGCCTGGCATCGGCCGCCGAGTACTCAAGGCGGCGCTTCCTCATCGGGCGCAGGAACTCGTTGACCGCCTCCGTGACCAGCCGTTTCAGCGTGGCGGCCCCGCCGTTCCCGATCTCGTCGGCGATGGTCTCGGGCGAGCGGCCGAGGCAGAGACCGGCCAAGGTGAGCAGGTTCGCCACCTCCGGCCGGTTCGCCTCGTCGAAGGTGATGAGCCGCTCGGAGTCGGTACGGGCCGCGCGGATCAGCACCGCCGTCTCATCCTCGGTGGCGGACAGGGCTATCGCATTGCCCCGGCTCTTGCTCATCTTGCCGCCGTCGAGGCCCTTGAGCAGCGGCCGCGCGCCCATCATGGCCTCCGGCACCGGGAAGACCGGCCCGTAGCGCTCGTTGAAGCGCCGCGCCACCAACCGTGTCACCTCAACGTGCGGCAGCTGGTCCTTGCCGACCGGCACCAGCGTGCCCTTGCAGAACAGGATGTCGGCCGCCTGATGCACCGGATAGGTGAACATCAGGCCGTTGACCGCCTGCTGCGTACTGTGTGCGATCTCGTCCTTGACGGTCGGGTTGCGGCTCAACTCGGCCACGGACACCAGGCTGAGGAAGGGCAGCAGCAGCTGGTTCAGCTCAGGGATCGCGCTGTGCTGGAAGATCGTCACCTTCGCGGGGTCGAGCCCGATAGCGAGATAGTCGAGGACCAAGCTGGTGATGTTCTGCTGGATCGCGCCGGGAAGATCCCGATCAGTGATCACCTGATAGTCGGCGACCAGCACGTACATCGGGTGGACGTTCTGCAGGGCGACGCGGTTGGCCAGCGTGCCGAAGTAGTGGCCCAGGTGAAGCGGCCCTGTCGGGCGGTCTCCGGTGAGCACGACGTGGTCCATCATGGGTTCCTTTCTTCAGGTCATGCCGTCCTGAAGGAGAACCCACACACCGGGCCCGTCCTGAGGACGGCCCGAGCATGCGGAGATCAGCGGCCGTCTGTCGGCCGCCACCACATGCTGATGCGTGTCATGCGCCCCATTGTATGGGTCGGCGCACTTGTAGTTGTAGGGGTAGGCGCAAGCCGCACAGAACCCAGAAGCTGTGCGGCTTGCGCCGGCTCGTAGTCACTCGTGAGGATCGCGCGTCACGACGGGGCGGGTCCGGTCGTCGGGATACATCACCCATCCGCGCGGACGGGTGACGAACGCGCCCAGGATGAACCCCAGAACCACGCTCGCGATGATCACAAGGAGGATGCTCAGCCCCATCACGGCTGCCTCTCGGACTGGTATGCCGCTCGGTCGCGGCCTACCGCACGGTAACGCCGCGCCCACAGTGCGCGCAGGAAAATCCCCCGAGGGATGTCAATCTTGTAACCTCTCAGACCGTTTAGCGTGTTTCCCTGCCTCCGTCACCATGATCTCGCCAGGATGGGTCGGTTCCTTTGCCCGCCCTCTGGAGTTTTCATGTCTCGACGCACCCTCGCCGTCGGCTTCTCGCTAGCCACGGTCCTCACGGCGACGGCTGTCCCCAGCGCAGCCGCCGAGCAGGTTTCGGTCTCGTTCCCCTCGGCCAAGTTCCCGCTGGGCGTGCCGGCCGTACCGGCCAAGACGATGACCAGCGTGGCGCCGGGCATCGACCTCTGGAACGTGAAGGCGGGCAAGGCGACCGACGGCTTCACCGTCACGGTCCTGATGCCGAGCGGCCGCGACTATGGCATGCAGCAGACGGCCGAGGCCAAGGTCGCCGAGGTCGAGGCCACGGGCGAGACGGCCAGCCTGCAGAAGGTCGTCCGGCCGAAGGTCGCCGACGCCGACGCCCAGACCGTCTACATGGTGCGGGTCGGCCTCTGGAAGTTTGAGGAGAAGGACAAGGCCGCCGAGACGGCCAAGAAGCTCAAGGACGCCGGTCTGAAGGTCAGGGTCGACTACGTCGGCGACGACGGCATGAAGACCACCGGGCCCTGGGACGTCAAGGTGGTCATGATCGACGCCAGGAAGTTCCGCGGCTCGTACACCTCCACGCTCGGCACCAGCGTCGCCGCCCGCGAGACCGTCTCCTCGATGGCCAAGGCCAACAAGGCGCTCGCGGCCGTGAACGGCGGCTTCTTCAACATCCACACCGCCAAGAACCTGCGCGGCGAGCCGGTCGGCATCTCGGTGGTCGGCGGCAGGCTGCTCAGCGAGGCCGTACCGGGCCGCTCCGCCGTCGTACTCAAGGGCCGCACGGCCCGCATCACCGAGCTCAAGTCGACCGTGACCGCGATCGCGCAGGACGGCCAGAAGCTGGTGGTCAACGGCGTCAACCGCGCCGCGGCGGCGGACGAGCTGATCCTCTACACCGCGGAGTACGGCGCCAAGACGCCCACGGACAACGGCGCCGACGCCGTGCTCGACGCCAACGACAAGGTCGTGGCACTACGCGCGCCGGGCGCCGAGGTACCGGCCGGGTCCCGGGTCCTGCACGGCTCCGCCGGAATCGCCGCCGAATGGCTGAACGCGCACGCGGCGGAAGGCGGAACCGTCAAGATCGACACCAAAGTCGTGGACGTACGGGCGGGCAAGGCACTCAAGCTGACCCCCGACCTCAGCGTGATCGGCGGCAACGTCGGCCTGGTCAGGAACGGCCAGGTCAAGATCACCGCCAAGCGCGACGGCCACGACTCCGTGAACATGATCCTCCGCCGCCACCCGCGCACACTGCTGGGCACCACCCGCAACGGCAGCCTGATCCTGGCGACCATCGACGGCCGGCAGCCCGGCGTGTCGGTGGGGGCCAACTTCATCGAGGCGGCCCAGTTCATGCGCTGGCTGGGCGCCAAGCAGGCAGTCAACCTGGACGGCGGCGGCTCCACCGCGATGGTGGTGGGCAACAAGCTGGTCAACCGCCCGTCCGACGGGGTGGAGCGCGGCGTCGGCGACGCCCTACTGGTCCTGCCGAAGTAACCACCCACCCGTCTTACGAAGAGACCCCGACCATGACGGTCCGTCCCCTTCCACCCCCGGAAGGGGACGGCCCACCCAGGACCCCAACCACCACGGACCGCGCCCCCGCTACCCCGAAGCGGGTATGACCCCAGCCACCACGGACCGCCTTCTTTCGCTCCCCGAAGGGGGAATCCCTCCTCGGAGACCCCGGCCACGACGGACTGTTTCCTTCCACCCCTCGGAAGGGGGGAATCCCTCCTCAGGGACACCAACCATCACGGACCGTCCCCTTCCTTCCTTTGGAAGGGGATATCCCGCCCAGGACCCCAACCATCACGGACCGCCCCCTTCCGCCCCTCGGAAGGGGGGAATCCCTCCTCAGGGACACCAACCACGACGGACCGTCTCTTCCACCCCCCCGAAGGGGGTATTCCTTCAAGGGACCCCAGCCACCACGAACGTTCACAGGGCTAGAGACGGTCGTGTGACGGACCACCCGGGGATCCAGCGGTCACCGCACCAGCCAGGCGAGCACGGCCAGGCAGGCGAGCACGGCCCAGCCGCGCCCACCCAGACCACCGGCGCACCAGACAACGGCCCTTCAGGGTCCTGCGACCCATCAACCCGCCGCACGCTCCACCAGCGGCCGCCGACGCCGGGCGGGGTCCGACAGCGCCGGCGGGGTCCAGGCGCCGTCCGGGTGGTAGACGTTGGTCCCCGGCGGCACAATCTCGTCGATCCGCTCAAGAACCGCGTCGTCGAGCGTGAGCGAGGCCCCCTTCAGCAACGACTCCAACTGCTCCATGGTCCTCGGCCCAGTGATCACCGACGTGACCCCAGGATGCGCCGCACAGAAGGCCACGGCAAGCTCAGGCAGCGAGCATCCGAGACCGTCCGCGACCTCGGCCAACTCCTCCACCGCGTCGAACTTGGCCACGTTCCCAGGGATCGAGGGGTCGAACCGGGCCGGCGTGAGCGAGGCACGGCCGGTGGTGAGATCGATGGCCTGCCCCTTCCTGTACTTGCCGCTCAGGAAGCCGGCCGCGAGCGGGCTCCAGGTCAGCACCCCCATCCCGAGCCGCTGGCAGACCGGCAGCACCGAGGCCTCGATCCCCCGGGCGAGCAGCGAATAGGGCGGCTGCTCGGTCCTGAACCTCTGGAGGCCCCGGCGCTCGGCGACGTGATACGCCTCGACGATCTCGTCGGCCGGAAAGGTCGAGCAGCCGAAGGCGCGGATCTTCCCCGCGCGTACCAGGTCGGTCAGCGCGGAGAGCGTCTCTTCGATGTCGGTCGTGTGGTCGGGACGATGCACCTGGTAGAGGTCGATCCAGTCGGTCCGCAGACGCCGCAGGCTCTCCTCCACCTCCTTGACGATCCAGCGCCGCGAATTGCCGCTCCGGTTGCGGCCCTCCCCCATGGGAAAGTGCACCTTGGTGGCGAGCACGACGTCGTCGCGGCGTCCCTCGAGCGCCTTGCCGACGATCTCCTCGGACTCACCCGCGGAGTACATGTCCGCGGTGTCGATGAAGTTGATCCCCCGGTCGAGCGCGGTGTGAATGATGCGGACACAGTCATCGTGGTCCTTGTTGCCGACAGCCCCGAACATCATCGCGCCGAGACAGTGGACGCTTACTTCTATGCCGGTGCCGCCGAGAGTGCGGTAACGCATGGTCATGCGCGGCATCCTAGGATCTGGAGTCGACTCTAGATCAAGCCCTAACCTGTACGACATGCCGGATATTTTGAGCATTGGGCAGGTCGCGGAGCGGACCGGGTTGAGCGTTCACACGCTGCGCTTCTACGAGCGCGAGGGCATCCTGCACAGTCCGGTGCGCCGCGGGGCCGGCGGGAACCGCGTCTACAGCGAGCAGGACATCGAGTGGCTGACCTTGTGCATGGTCCTGCGCGCCTCCGACATGCCGCTGGCGGCGATCCGCCGCTACACCGAGCTCGTCAGGGAGGGCGCGGGGAACGAGACGGAACGGCTCACCCTGCTGAGACGGCACCGCGAGTATCTGACCACCCAGATGGCGAACCTCAGCGAGTGCATGGACCTGATCAACTACAAGGTCGGCGTGTACGAGGACCTCATCGACGAGGGCGCGGCCGACCACTCGTGCAACAGGGAAGCTCTCCCGGCGGACGAAGGGCCAGGCTAGGGCACTATTGAGGAATCTCGGCACCCGACGGCAGACCGTCCGCGACATGGGCGTCGTAGTGCTCACGCCACGACTCGGCGCTCTTGCCGTGCGGCCCGTCGGCCGGCTGCCCGGCCACGACCTTGTCCAGCTCGGCCAGGCAGACCGCCCATCCTGCCGCGTTGCGCGCCGCCGCGTCCTGCGCCTGGATCACGTTGACCAGCGTGAACGTACACCCACCAGCACCGTCGGGCGCCAGCTCCAGCCGCAGCTCGTCACCGCCCCACGTGAAGGCGAAGCACCGCGGCGGATCCCAGACCAGGATGGTGCCGGTGATGCTGTCCATATGCGGGTCGCCGGAGAACTCGATCTTCCCGCCTTCCCGCGCGTCCATCGTCACGTTCTGCGGGAACCAGTGAGTCAGCTCGCCCGGCTCGGTCACCGCCCGCCACACCCGCTCGATCGGGTGGGGGTACGTGCGCTGGAAGCGTACGGCCGGCCGTCCGTCGATCTCGACGTATGTTCCGCGGTCCATCATGACTCCTTGCCTATGTCTGCGCCTGTGCCCATCTCATCGAGGTGGCGCCCGAGGGTGTCGAGCCGGTCGTTCCAGAGCCGCCGGTACGGGGCCAGCCACTGATCGAGCTCGGCGATCGGCTCCAAATCGATCGCGTAGATGCGACGCTGCGCGTCCTTGCGCACCCGGACCAGCCCCGCCGCCCGGAGCACCCGGAGATGCTTGGACGCGGTCGGCTGGGTGACACCGAGCTCGTCGACCAGCTCCGTGACCGACCGATCACGCTCACGCAGCAGATCGAGCACCGCTCGCCGATGGGGATCCACGAGAGCCGCCCAGATCACATCGCTCATACCAGCAAACATACCTCATGGCGTATGTACGCATCAAGGCATGTAACATTAACGCGGGCCGGGGAGGCTCTCCCTACCTACGTCCAGAAACCGAGCAACCAGCGGATTCGCATCATCCCGCCGCCAGCACATGGCCACCGTGGTGCGCGCGCTGTCCGGCTCGATCCGGCGATAGGCCACCCCCTTGAGCCTGATCCGCCGCACGCTCGCCGGGGCAAGGGACACCCCGAGCCCCGCCTCGACCAGCGCGGAGACCGTCGCCCACTCCACCGCGTACTGACCGATGCGCGGCTCGAACCCCACCGACCGGCACAGACCCACGATCCGATCGTGAACCGTCGGCCCCGCGTCCCGGTTCAGCAGCACGAACGGCTCCTCCGCCAGCGCCGCGACAGGAACCACCCGTCGGCTGGCGAGAACATGGCCAACCGGCAGAACCACCACGAACTCCTCCGAAAGCACAACCTCAGCGGCCAGCCCCGGATCGTCAGGCGGCTCCCGCAGGAGCCCGACGTCGATCGAACGCTCAAGGAGTGCGGCCACCTGCGGCGCCGTCGTCATCTCCGTGATCTCCATCTCGACCCCGGGATAGCGATCCCGGTAGGCCCGCAGCATCCCCGGCAGGATCGTCAACGCCAGCGACGCCGCGAACCCGACCCGAATGCGCCCGGCCTCTCCCCCACCGACGCGCCGCGCCGCCTCCAGGCCGTCCGCGATCTCGCCGAGCGCACGCCGAGCGGCAGGCAGCAGTTCGTGCCCCGCCGACGTCAGAACGACCCCACCGGCCCTTCGCTCGAACAGCGGATGCCCCACCCTCTCCTCCAGCCGCCTGATCTGCTGACTCAAGGGCGGCTGCGCGACACCCAGCCGTACGGCGGCCCGCCCGAAGTGCAGTTCCTCGGCCAGAACGGCGAACGCGTAGAGCTGATGCAGCGCGAGTTGAGGGCGTTCCATACGCGCAGAGATATCACATCATTCACTGAAACGTCTTAGACGTATCACGGCAGTTCGCCTACGGTTCGGCGTATGACAGAAGCACGACGCGCGATCTTCAGCGGCTCCACCTTCGAGGAGCAGATCGGATATGCCCGAGCCGTGGTGGACGGCGACTGGGTCCACGTCTCGGGGACCACCGGGTTCGACTACGCGACCATGACGATCTCCGACGACGTGGTCGAACAGGCCGAGCAGTGCCTGCGCAACATCGGGACCGCGTTGATGGAAGCAGGCTGTACCTTCGCCGACGTCGTCCGGGTCCGCTACCTGCTGCCCGACCGGGAGGACTTCGAGCCGTGCTGGCCGACCCTCCGCCGCTACTTCGGCGAGATCCGCCCGGCGGCGACGATGCTCGTGTGCGGCCTCTCCGATCCCCGCATGCGCTTCGAGATCGAGGTGTACGCACGACTCCACGGAGCGCTTGCGGTGTGAACGCACACTGCTCCGCGCAGGGGCACCCGCATGGGCAATGCGGTTGCGTCAGTTCGTGTGCACGGCCAGGTACTTCTCCAGGTGGGCGGACAGCATGATCCAGGCGGGCGGCCTTGAGATTTCCAGGCGGACGGTCATGCGGCGTCTGGGTGGGCGGACAGGTCAGGATGGTGATGGACGTGCCGCGCCGCTGCCGGATCCTGGCCGACGCCTACGGATGTCAGACGTCGACCGTTCCCGGCTCGTCGAGGTGTTCGCGCTGCGGACCCGGTGGGCGTGGTTTCTGATGAAGCAGAGAGCCGAGGAACGGGGTGGTCGCTGGGCATGGATGTGGGATGAGGGCATCGGCGATGAGATCGAGCGGTGCGAGGCCTGGCTGGATCGGCCATGGCGCGGTCATCGAGGCGGCGCTGAGCGCACCGTAACCCCCTGTTTCATCTGGTCGGGCCTCATTCCGGATGAATCATCACTACGTTTCAGCGTGCTGGCATGCCGTCGCCATGGCACTCCACCGCGGTCGCTGACCTGAAGCAATCAGCATGCCGCCATAAGGGACGAGCTCTATGATCAGTTCGTCCTGATCGTTGAGATTCGGAGAAGATGTCAATCTCATGCGCCGCGCCATGGTCCTTCTGGGTGGCGTCGCCCTCGCCATCGGCGCGTTCACCCTCTTCTACCGGGGCCCGGGACAACCGTTCATCCGCGGTTACGTGAGCGACGTCGGCGCCACCATGCTGGTCTACGCGTTCTTGGGGCTGCTGTGGCGCACCACCGCCGCACGCCGCACCCTGGCCACGGCCGCGATCGCCGCCGCCGTCGAGTTCTACCAAATAGTCGGCATGACCCCGCCGGGCATCGGCGGTGTCCTGGTCGGCGCGTTCCCCGACCCATGGGACCTGGTCGCCTATGCCATCGGCGTGGTCGCGGCCCTGGCCTGGGAACGCCGATTGGTCCGATCCAATGATCAGACCGGCTGACTCTCGGACGCCACCCCACCGGCACGCTGACGGTACGGATGCCCCCACAGCCGCGCAGCTCACAGCACGGCGCACCCCATCCGGGCGGGGACGCAACCCGAGTAGCGCCCCGGCATCGTGTCGTACGCATAGGCGTAGGAGTTGGCCGGCTTGCCGGGTCGGAACAATCGAACCTGCCGGCCTTGTAGCCGAAGCTGCCACCCGCGTAGCCGCTGTTGGACTTGGCGGTCACGCTGCCGTTCCCAGTACACCGCGTCAACGCAGAAAAGGGCCCCCACGCGCCACGCGCAAGGCCCCGCAACGCGAAAAAGGGCCCCACGCGTATGCGTGGAGCCCTTTCCCGTGTTCAACGATTGTCCGGCGGTGACCTACTCTCCCACACCCTCCCGAGTGCAGTACCATCGGCGCTGGGAAGCTTAACTTCCGGGTTCGGAATGTAACCGGGT
>NZ_JBFAVX010000023.1:0-191073 GCF_040680095.1 Nonomuraea sp. NPDC052129
GCAGACATGACGGGGTTGTGCATCATGCACTGGCTTTTAACACACTGTTGAGTTCTCAAGAAACGGACGCGTACTCCCCAACCTGCGAGAGGCGCACATTTCGTTTTCTGTTTTCGTTGTGTCTTTATCTTTTCAGTCGCCCGGCCCGGTGTCAAATTGACCCGACCCGCTCCGACCTGCTGGAATAAAGACCGCCCCGTTTCCGGGACAACCCCTCTAACTTACCAGACCATCCGGACAGATGCGAATCAACCGGACGAACCAGGAAGAAGTGGGATGTGCCGGGCACTGCCTTGGTTCCATGAACCCTTGGCCGCCCTGCCTGAGCAACTCTAGCAGCCGTCCACGCCTGCTTCGTGCCGTACAGGTAATCATGAGGTCCTTCCCTGCCCTCAAGATGCTCAAACCCGCCGAGTCGCCGACCGGATCCACGGCGGGAGGGTGACATGGCGGAGACAAGCCGAAAGCAAGTCATCCGCAATCGGGGGTGTGTACGAAGTATGTACGAGCAATCTGCGCCCTCGGAGGTGTCCGCAATGACCCGCTCGGAGTTCGATGACATCCGCGCCTTCCTGGCCGACGACGCGACTCATGCTGGAGACCTCCTCCGAGTCGCCCGGACACTGATCGACGACCTCGAGCACGCGCGCATGCGCGAGGCCGTCCTGCGGACGTACTACTTGCGCCTGCTCACCGCCGCCCGGGCCACGGTGGCCGCCGAGACGGTGGGCGCGCCCGATCCGCTGGCCTTCATCAAGCACGAGCTCGCCGAACGCGGTCAGCTTCCCGAGGACGGGGAGGCCGTGCAGCGCATCCTGTCCGACGCGCAGGCGGCGGCCGCCCTGCTGGCCTGTCTGGAGCAGCAGCAGCCGATTCAGGTCCGGCCGAGGGGCATGCGACTGCGCCGCTGCGTCGGCACCGCTCGCACGCTCCCCCGCTGAGCCGCGACTCCGCGACTCCGCGAAGCCGCTTGGCCGCTGAGCCACTGAGCCGCCGGTCAAGTTCGCGGAACCCCCACGAACCTGACCGACCCCACGGGGCCCATTGGTCCTAGGGATCCCATGGGTCCCATGGACCTGGCAGGGACCTGGAGGGCCCCACGGCCCGACAGACCTGACGGGCCTGAAGGATCCCGACAGACCTGACGAGGCTCGACAGACCTGGCGAAGCTCGAACGGCTCTCGGAACCCAGACGAAGAGGCCGCTCGCGTGCCGAACAGGACGTCAGGTAATGTTGCCGTCCCCAGCGATGGACCCGATCAAGGAGGTGAGACCCATTAACGCTGCAGCAGGCTGGGTGCTCCCGCCTCGTGATCGTGCGGTCCACCTGACATAGGTGACCGAGGGAGCGCTCATTGGCTTTCCGAAAGGCGCTCATGTCGGTTTTTCCGTCACCTGTCCCCCCGTCCGCCATCATCACCAGGCTCCGGGCCGCCGGCTGTGTATTCGCCGAGGACGAGGCGGAGTTGCTCATCTCGACGGCGAGGACGCCGGACGAGCTCGCCACCATGGTCGACCAGCGGGTCGCCGGGCTGCCTCTTGAGCATGTTCTCGGGTGGGCGGAGTTCTGTGGGCTGCGGATCGCGGTGGATCCCGAGGTGTTCGTGCCGCGCCGCCGTACCGAGTTCCTCATCGACCAGGCCGCGGCCGCCGCGCCGAGCGGTCCCTCCCCCACCGTCATCCTCGATCTGTGCTGTGGCACGGGCGCGATGGGCGCCGCGCTGTCCGCGACCCTCCACGGAAAAGCAGCCCTGAACAGAAACAGAGAAGGGGTCGAGTTGCACGCCGCGGACCTGCACCCCGCCGCCGTACGGTGCGCGCGCCGCAATCTGGCCCCCATCGGCGGTCACGTGTACGAGGGGGACCTCTACGAGCCCTTGCCCGCCACGCTGCGCGGTCGCGTCGACATCCTGATCGCCAGCCCTCCCTACGTGCCCACCGAGGCGATCCGGCTGCTGCCCTCGGAGGCCCGCGTCCACGAGCCGCTGGTGGCGCTCGACGGTGGCGCCGACGGGCTCGACGTCGTGCGGCGGGTGATCGCGGAGGCGTCGGCGTGGCTGGCGCCGGGTGGTCATCTACTGGTCGAGACGAGCGAGCGCCAGGCGTCGCGGACGGCCGAGGACATGGCCGCCGCCGGGCTGACCCCGCGCGTGGCCGGCTCCGAGGACCGGTACGCCACCGTCGTCATCGGCACTAGACCTACCAAATAGTCAGCACGCGCACGCTGCCCAGGTGACCAGAAGACGACCGCTCACTTACCCAGCCTTGGCCGATCGGCTGCAAGACTGCGCATATGTGGCAGCGATGGTTCAACTGGGCAGCAATCGCCCTAGTCGGCGGTTTCAGCCTCATATGGATGGGTGTCGTCATTTACGTTGAAGACACCCCAGCCCTCTGGGTGCGCGTCGGCCAACTGGTCTTCGGTGCCGCGCTGGCCGCTTGGGCTGTACGCAAGACAACCCTGATGATCACCAAGGCGTGAGTCTCATGAGCGATCAACTCTACGAAATCAGTCATGACATGGGGGATGACGTACAGCTCTCCGCCACCGCTATGTACCTGGACAGACTCCCGCAACGGCACAGGATCCTCGAGATCGATGACGAGGCCGCGCGGAGCATCTCCAGATGGGTGAACGAGGAGGACGATCGTGAGTCCGACGCCTTCGCCGATCCGCTGGAGGACTCCTTCTTCTTCGAGCAGGAGTAGGGACTACGGCTGGAAGCGATAGCCCATTCCGGGCTCTGTCAGCAGGTGCACGGGATGTCCCGGGTCGCGTTCCAGCTTGCGGCGCAGTTGCGCCATGTACTGCCGCAGATAGTGGGTCTCCTTCACGTACGAACTCCCCCACACCTCGTTGAGCAACTGCCGCTGGCTGATCAACTTGCCGGGGTTCCGGGCCAGCAGCTCCAGGAAGTGCCATTCCGTGGGCGTGAGCCGAACCCCGCCCGAGACCGTCTTCGTGGCGAAATCGATCACGTGCTCCCCCACCCGCACCGTCGCGGGCTCGTCGGCGGCCGTTCCGGTGCGGCGCGTCACCGCGCGGATCCGCGCGAGCAGCTCGTCGATCCCGAACGGCTTGGTCACGTAGTCGTCGGCCCCCGCGTCGAGGGCGTCCACCTTGTCGGGGCTTCCCGTCCGGCCCGAGAGCACGATGATCGGCACGCTCGTCCAGCCGCGCAGCCCCTGGATGACGTCCACCCCGTCGAGGTCCGGCAGTCCTAGGTCCAGAATGACCAGGTCAGGATGCCAGTCGGCGGCTTGGCGCAGGGCGGCGGTGCCGTCCGGCGCGACGGCCACCTCATAGTGCCTGGCGACCAGGTTGATGCGCAACGCCCGCAGGATCTGCGGTTCGTCGTCCACCACGAGCACACGGGTCAAGGAGTCCTCCTCAAGGAGACGGTCGTGGTCAAGGAGCCCTCCACAGCGAGACGGTCACACTCAAGAAGCCCTCCGCAACGAGACGGTCATGGTCAAGCCTCCTCCGGGCGTCTCCTCCGGGGTGAGCGTGCCGCCCATGGCCTCCGTCAGTCCCCGGGACAGCGCCAACCCGAGCCCCAGCCCCACGCCCTGCCGATCGCCCAACCGCTGGAACGGCAGGAACACCCGCTCCTGCGCCATCGGCGGAATCCCGGGACCCCGGTCCATGACGCGGATCTCGACATGCTCGCCGTACGCGCTCGCGGAGATCATCACCTGGCCGCCGGGCGGGCTGAAGCGGACGGCGTTGGACATCAGGTTCACCAGCACCCGCTCCAGCAGCGCCGCGTCGGCCATGAACTCCGGCACCTCGCCAGTGAACCCGTCACGGACGCGCGAGCGCAGCGGTCCGAGCTCGGCGATCGCCTGGGGAACCACGTCCTCGACGGCCAGCGGTTCCAGCGTGACGCCGAGCACGCCCGCCTGCAGGCGGCTCATGTCGAGGAGGTTCGAAACCAGCCGGTCGAGCTTGATGAGCGACTCACCGGCCGTGGCCAGCAGTTCTTCGCGGTCCTCGGGGGTCCAGTCGACCTCTGTGCCGCGCAGGCCGTCGACCGCGGCCCTGGCCGCCGCGAGCGGATTGCGCAGGTCGTGGCTGACTGCCGCGAGCAGGGCGGTGCGCATCCTGTCGGCCTCTGCCAGCGGTCTGGCCCGGTCGGCCTCCGCACGCAGGCGTTCCTGCCGCAGGGCCACCGCCGACTCCGCCGCGAACGCCTCGAGCACCTGCCGGTCGGCCGCGTCGAGCAGCCTCCCCCGTACGGCGAGTACCAGGTCGTCGTCGATGGGCACGTCGGTGTCGGCATGGCCCGGCGAGGTGGACGGCGGTCCCCCGGCCGTGGCCACGACATGCCATGAGTCGCCGTCGCGCTCCAGCAGCGTGACGGAGTCCAGGCCGTACACCTCCTTGAGCCGGGCCAGCAAAGACGGCAGCGCCGCGTCACCGCGCAGGACGTGGCCGGCCAGCGTGGACAGCACCTCGGCGTCGGCGCGCGAGCGGGCGGCCTCCCTGCTGCGGCGGGCCGCCTGGTCGACGACCGTGCTGACCATCGCGGCGACCAGCACGAAGGTGGACAGCGCGAACAGGTTCTCCGGCGCGGAGATCGTCAGCGTGTGGAGCGGGGGCGTGAAGAACCAGTTCAGCAGCGCGAAGCCGAGCACCGCCGCCGTCAGCGCCGGCCACCTGCCGCCCACCAGCGCGACGGCGACCACCAGCAGCAGGAAGAGCAGGATCTCGCTCGGCAGTGTGAGCCGCTCCGCGAACGTCAGCATGACAGCCGTGAGCAGCGGCACCGCGAGCAGCGCCAGCGCCCAGCCGGCGATCCGCCGGTCCCGGTTCAGCGCGGCCGGCGAGCGGGCGGGACCGCCTACACCCCGAACCGCCTCATGGGGCACAAGATGGACGTCGATCGAGCCGGACAAGGCGGTCGCCGTGACGCCCACGCCGCGGGACAGGATCTGCGCGAACCGGCCCCGCCTGGACGCGCCGAGCACGAGCTGCGTCGCGTTCGCGCCGCGGGCGAACTCCAGCAGCGCGCGCGGGACGTCGTCGCCCACGACCTGGTGATAGGTGCCGCCCAGGCTCTCGACGAGCGCGCGACGGCGTACAAGCGTCGCCGGCTCGCCGTCGGACGCCGGACCGTCGGGCCTGGTCACGTGTACGGCCAGCAGGTCGACGCTCTTGGACCTGGCGGCGATCCTGGCGGCCCGCCTGATCAGCGTGTCGCCCTCGGGGCCCCCGGTGAGCGCGACGACGACCCGTTCTCGGGCTTCCCAGGTGCCCGCTATGCCATGGTCCGCCCGGTAGCGGATGAGCTGGTCGTCCACCTTGCCGGCGACCCAGAGCAGGGCCAGCTCGCGCAGCGCGGTGAGGTTGCCGACGCGGAAGTAGTTGGACAGGGCCGCGTCGACCTTGTCCGGGGCGTAGACGTTGCCGTGCGCCATCCGGCGGCGCAGCGCCTCGGGGGACATGTCGACGAGCTCGATGCGTTCGGCCCGGCGTACCACCTCGTCGGGGACGGTCTCGCGCTGCGGGACGCCGGTGATCTGGCGTACCACGTCGTTGAGCGATTCGAGGTGCTGGATGTTGACGGTGGAGACGACGTCGATGCCCGCGTCGAGGATCTCATCGACGTCCTGCCAGCGTTTGGGGTTCTTCGATCCCGGGACGTTGGTGTGTGCCAGCTCGTCGATCAGCGCGGCCTTCGGCGCGCGTTCGATGACGGCGGCCACGTCGAGTTCGGTGAAGGTGGCGCCTCGGTGGACGAGCGTTTTGCGGGGGATCGTCTCCAGCCCGTCGAGCAGGGCGGCCGTACGGGCGCGGTCGTGGGTCTCGACGAAGCCGACGACCACGTCGCGGCCGCGTTCCCTGGCGCGGGCCGCCTCGGCGAGCATCGCGAACGTCTTGCCCACGCCGGGGGCCGCGCCGAGGTAGATGCGCAGCCGCCCGCGTGTCATGCCTCGCTCCCCGGTGGTAAGTCTGTGACCTCCAGGCTACGACCAGGGACGCGACGGCCTGTCTACGGCTGGTACGGCGGCGCGACGCCCCAGCCCCAGTGGGGCACCGGAGCCTTGGTCGGGGGCTTCGCGCCGGGCTGGGAGTTGTGCACCGCCAGCCGGGTGCCCCACTCGATGTAGCCGGCGAAGGCGGCTCTGAACTCGGGGTCGTCGGGCAGCCCGACCTCGTCGGCGGCGTCCATGAGCAGGTTGACCCATCTGCGCCGCTGCGGCTCGGTGATGGCCTTGCCGAGGTGCTGGGAGAGCATGTGGGGGTAGCCGCCGCGCTCCTTCGTGTAGCGGTCGGGGCCGCCGAACACCTCACCGAGCCACATCGCCACGTATCGGGGATGGCCGGGGTCCATGTGCGCGAACAGTGGCCCGATCAGCTCGTCCTTCTTGACGTGCTGGTAGAACACCTCGGTGAGCCGCTCCAGCGCCGCCACCCCGCCCGCCCACTCGTAGAGGCTCGGCACTGCTTCGTTATCCATGTAATCATGTAATCACCAAGGGGATCAGGTGGTCAATCCACGGCGATGGCCCTGAAAGTTACACGCCGTTACAGGCAACGCCGCAGGTCGCGAGACCCGCCCCAGCCGGTCGCCTTCCCGCCGCCGCTCCGCGCTCCTACGCTCTCGGCAGACCCACGATCTTCGGGAGCCGACGATGTCGAGGACGAGCGCCTTGCTGGTGGCGATGCTGACCCTGATCGGAACGGTACTCTTCCTGACCACCGCACCGGCCGGCGCCGCCGCCATCAGGATCATGCCCCTCGGCGACTCGATCACCGGCTCACCCGGCTGCTGGCGGGCCCTGCTGTGGAACAGGCTGCAGAGCACCGGCTACACCGACATCGACTTCGTCGGCACCCTGCCGCCGCAGGGCTGCTCGGTGGCGCACGACGGCGACAACGAGGGCCATGGGGGCTTCCTGGCGACCAACGTGGCCAACCAGAACCAACTCCCCGGCTGGCTGGCGGCCACCAGGCCCGACATCGTGGTCATGCACTTCGGGACCAACGACGTGTGGAGCAACATCGCGCCCGCGACGATCCTCAGCGCGTTCACCACGCTGGTGAACCAGATGCGGGCGAGCAACCCCGCGATGAAGATCCTGGTCGCGAAGATCATCCCCATGAACCCGGCCAACTGCGCCGACTGCGGGCAGCGCGTCGTCGCCTTCAACAACGCGATCCCCGCCTGGGCCGCCGCCACCTCCACCCAGCAGTCGCCGATCGTCGTCGTGGACCAGTGGACGGGGTTCAGCACGAGCGCGGACACCTACGACGGAGTGCACCCGAACGCCTCGGGCGACCAGAAGATGTCCGACCGCTGGTACCCCGCGCTGGCCAACTTCCTGACCCCTGGCGGGAGCACGCCGACGCCGACGCCCACACCGACCCCCACGCCGGGGGGCGGCTGCACGGCGACGTTCAAGAACGTCGGGCAGTGGACGGGCGGCTTCCAGGGTGAGGTCACGGTCAAGAACACCGGGGCCGCGACGACGAACGCCTGGACGGTCCGCTGGACGTTCGCCAACGGTCAGCAGATCACCCAGATCTGGGGCGGCACTCTCAGCGCGAGCGGAGCCGCCGTGAGCGTGCGGAACGTGGCCTGGAACGGCACTCTGGCCGCCGGAGCCTCGGCCACCTTCGGTTTCCTGGCATCCTGGAACGGCACCAACACCGCGCCCGTCCCCACGTGCTCCCCCACCTGAGCACGCGGGGTGCCCACGCGGACCGAGCCCGACCGCCGACCGCCTTCAGCGAGCGGACGCCCTGATGGCCAGGATGCTAGGGATGGGCTGCTCGCCCGGTTCGTACACCCGCTCGATGGCGAGCCCGGCGTCGATGAAGGCGTTGATCAGGTCCGGCAGCGGCACCTGGCTCATCCCGACCCGGTCCCTGATCCCGCCCTGGCGCCACCAGGACCCGCGCTGATGCCAGCCCTTGAGGTGGTACGTGGGATGGATGATCAGCGCGCCGTCCTCGCGGTTCTCGATGTGCGGGCCGTTGAAGCACGGGTGGACCCCGTAGAACAGCAGCAGCCCGCCTGGGCGGAGCACCCGGGCCGCCTCCCCGAGCAGTCCGGGGAAGTCGCCGATGTCCGTGGACACCCAGAGCATGGTGACGGTGCCGAACACCCCTGAGGCGAACGGCAGCGTCGTCCCGTCACCCTGGAGCAGCGGCGCGGGATCCCGGCGGCGAGCAAGGCGCAACTGGTCGCCGGACCGGTCGAGCCCCACGACGGTCCTGCCGGTGGATCGGATCGCGTCGAGGTAGCGCCCGGTGCCACAGCCCAGGTCCAGGCACGTCCCGTCGCCTGGGCCCAGGAGTTCGGTCACGTCCGAGAGGTTCGGGACGATGAGGTCGTCGTACCACTCGGACAGACCGTCATAGCGTGCCGTCATGATCCCTTGATACCTCGAAATATGCCTGAACGGCGGGTTATTAGCCGCGCGGCTGCCGTACCTGGCGTATTCCGATGAAGGCGACAACAGCGCCGACGATGAGGACGATGGGGCCGATGATGGCCCAGAGAGTAACGCCGCTCATCACGCTGCCACCGACGACGCCCAGCCCCTGAAGCGTCCACAGGGCGCCCATCAGGACCAGGAGAACGCCGAGGACTAGGAAGATCCAGGCTTTCACGGCATTTCTCGTTTCTGTCGTGGATGGGGAAGACAGCGAAACTATCGGGTCTATACCGGTCATTATGCTGCGTGAAGATCCTCGCCGCGAGCGGCCTCGACAAGGTCGTACAGACCCCCATGTTGATCCCACGCCGACCGCGCCAGTGACCGATTCGTTATCTAACGCCCCCTTGTTGGGCCTTCGCATGCTATGTACGGTCCCTTCATTGCCACTTAACAACTTGTTCAGTCAAGTCGATCAAGAGGTTCGATGACGGAGTCGGAGACCGAATACTTAGGTGTACGCATCCGGGCCTACCGGAACATGCGCCAGATGACCGTCCGTGGACTCGCCGCCGAGGCCAAGGCGAGCGCCAGCTTCATCAGCCAGTTGGAGCGGGGACAGACCAGCGCGAGCATCGGGATGCTGCGGCGGATCGCCGGGGCTCTCGGGATCACGGTCGCTGACCTGTTCAACGAGCAGGACGAGGTCGGGCACCGGGTCCTACGCCGCGCCGAACGCCCGGAGCTCCCCACCCAACCCGGCACCCGCAAGTACCTGATCTCCCAGCGCCCCCTGCAGAACCTGGAGGTGTACGCCGGGGAGCTCGACCCGGGCGCCTCCACCGGGGACGAGCCGTACACCCACGGCGACTCCCAGGAGATCTTCCTCATCGTGCGCGGCCAGGTGACCCTCTGGCTCGGCCCCGCCGACTCGGCCGCCCCGCACGTCCTGGTGGCCGGCGACAGCGTGGAGTACCGCACGTCGGTGCCTCACCGCGTGGTCAATGACGCCGACGAGACAGCCGAGGTCCTCTGGACGATCAGTCCGCCCACACCCGCGTGACCAACCCCGTCGCGGTGACGAGGTCACGCTCACCTGGCGTGTGTCCGACTCCGTACTCCTGGCCGACGAAAGTGATGTGAAGGCAGTGCTCACGTGAAAGGCATCCCGCTGACCGAGGACTTCGCCAACGGCGGCGTCTCCTTCTGGTACCGGCAGATCGGCGTGCCGGACCGCCGGGCGGCGCTGCCCGGGTCTCGTTCGTACGACGTGGTGATCGTCGGTGGTGGCTACACCGGCCTGTGGACCGCGTACTACCTCAAGAAGGCCCAGCCCGACCTGCGGATCGCGATCCTGGAACGGGAGTTCGCCGGGTTCGGCGCGTCCGGGCGCAACGGCGGCTGGCTGTCGGCGGAGTTCGCCGGCTCGCGCAAGCGGTACGCCAAGGCCCGAGGCCGCCAGGCGATGATCGACCTGCAGCACGCCATGTTCCGGTCGGTCGACGAGGTCATCGAGGTGACCCGCCAGGAGGGCATCGAGGCCGACATCCACAAGGGCGGCCTGGTGCACGTCGCGACCAACCCCGCCCAGCGGCGCCGCCTGCGCGAGGAGCTGTCCTCGTTGCGCACCTGGGGGTACAGGGAGGACGACCTCAGGGTGATGTCCCGGGACGAGCAGCAGGAACGTCTGCAGGTGGCGGGGACCCTGGAGGCCACGTACTCGCCGCACTGCGCCCGCATCCAGCCCGCCAAGCTGGCCGTCGGACTCGCCTCGACGGTCGCCGCGCTGGGCGTGGACATCTTCGAGAACACCACGGTGACCGAGATCCGCCCTCGCCAGGGCGGTATGGCCTCGGCCGTCACCTCGCGCGGCGTCGTCTCGGCCGAGTACGTCATCCGCGCCACCGAGGGCTTCACCGCCAGCCTCGCCGGGCAGCACCGGCAGTGGCTGCCGATGAACAGCTCCATGATCGTCACCGAGCCGCTGCCCGCCGAGGTGTGGAAGCACATCGGCTGGTCGGACAACGAGCTGCTCGGCGACGAGGCGCACGCCTACATCTACGCCCAGCGCACCGCGGACGACCGGATCGCGATCGGCGGGCGCGGCGTGCCGTACCGGTACGGATCGCGCACCGACTCCCGGGGCGCCACCCAGGCGCAGACGGTGGCGCTGCTGTGGCGAATGCTGGTCAAGCTGTTCCCCGCCGCGGCCGACGCTCGCGTCCAGCACTCGTGGTGCGGCGTGCTCGGCGTGCCGCGCGACTGGTGCTCCACGGTGCACCTGGACCACACGACCGGCCTCGGCTGGGCGGGCGGTTACGTGGGCAGCGGCGTCACCACCACGAACCTGGCCGGCCGTACGCTGCGCGACCTGGTGCTGCGCCGCGACACCGAGCTGACGGCACTGCCCTGGGTGGGCCGCCAGGTCAGGCAGTGGGAGCCGGAGCCGCTGCGGTGGACGGGGGTGCAGCTCATCTACGCGCTCTTCAGGGCGGCGGACCGGCACGAGAACGACCGCGGCACCACGACCTCGGCCTACGCCCGCCTCGCCAACCTCATCTCAGGCCGCTGACCCTCGTGAATCTCAGCCGCGTGAGTTTCGGCGGTTGAGATTCAGGCCACTGATCTACGTTAGGACGGCTCTTGACCCAGCTCTCCCACCTGGCGCACGCCCCGTCGGCCCCCTGCCCGCCGCCGAACCCAAGCCGACCAGCCTGACCGGCCAGTCGGAGTCCACGCTGGAGGTGTGGGCCGACTCGCACGCCGAGACGGGTATCTGGGAGTGCGAGCCCGGCTCGTTCACCGCGGTCAGGGACGGCTTTCACGAGATCTGCCAGATCCTGGCGGGGCGGGCGACGCTGACCGGCGAGGACGGCCGGGTCGTCGAGCTCGGGCCCGGCTCGACGGTCGTGCTGCCGGACGGCTGGCGGGGCACCTGGGATGTGCACGAGACGATCCGCAAGACGTACGTGACCGTCCGGACCGGCCGTCAGCCGACCGGTGGCCCGGCCTGATCAGAGCCGCTCGGGTTGCCTCGGCGCGTTCCGCGGGGCCACAGTGGCAGGCGAGACCCGCGCCGGCTACCTTCCCGAAGGGCGCACCATGAGCGACACGCCTTCCACCGATGATCGCAAACGGAGCGATTCGTTCCCCGATTCCATCGGTGCGTTCCTCGCCCTTTTCGTGATTCTCACGCTGATGTTGGCGACCGGCTCATGGCTGGCCAAGAAGTACGACTGGGCCGACCACGGCGGCTTCCAAGCGCCGCTCGGTCATCTCGTGGGCACCTTCGTGGGTGGTGCGATGCGCACTTTCGCGATGTTCTCCCTACCCATGCTCCTGTGGCGATTAGGGCGGTCGATCCCCCGTCGTGCATACAGCCGCCTGAGCACCGGACTCCTACTCTGCGGACTCGCCACCTTCAGCTTCGTACTCTGGGTGCCCGAAGGCGGCGGCCCCGTCCAGACCTGGCCTCAGTGGCTCTTGATCGAGGTTTCGGTCGGTTCGACGTTTTGCGGCCTGGCAGGTCTCGGACACTGTGCAGTCCTTGCCCGTAAGACGCGCGAGGCAGGCGATTAACCCTCCGCACGTGCTTCTCATCGCCTGGGCCGGCCGCACGCTAGCGGCCATGCACATACGCGACGACGCTTTACATGATCAGCAGAACAACGGCGACTATTTGCACGATCGTCAGCCATTGTGGCAGCGAGTCCCACCTGATCGCCATGACCAGTAATACCGCCGAAGGGCCGATCACCAGCATCGCCCCCGTGGAGTCCGCGAATTCATCGAGCAGAAGAACGCCAACGCCACCGATGAGCACAGCGGCAATCGTCAGGACGATAGCGAGCACAGTGGCGATGACACCCCAGGCGATGCCATCGGCCAGAATGGAGTTCCACGCCGGCCCTGATATCCACGGCCACAGTAGCCATATGACGCATGCCACGACGATGCACGGCGCAAGAGTGCGAAGAATCCGAATCAACTACGTGATGACCTTCACGGGGCCGAGCATCGTGGCGATGCCCATAGCGGATATGAGGGCGATGAACCACCAAGGCGCTTGTGCTCTTATCTGAAGCAGTATGTTCCAAACAGCCGCAACCCACTCGCCTATCCCGCTGGGATGAGGACGCTCCGGATCTTCGGTGAGAAACCACACGTCGCCGACGTCGAAGCTGATGATCTGCATGGTGTCGGCGACGATTCCGACCACGCCGACGACGCCCGGTGTTGCCAGGAAGCGCCACCACCGAGGGACGTTGCCGTTGGGGGTATGCGATCATCATCGGCTCAGATCCAGAAGGGCCTCTTGCCTGGTGGCGGGGGCAGGATTTGAACCGGCGGCCTGACGTGATCAGAGTCGCTCACGCAGCCGCACGTACTCACGGCCGGCTTCGATGATCGCGACGTACCGTTTGAGGTCGAACTCCTCGTAGGTGTGCCCGTAGTCCTGCGGAATCGCGTTCAGCCCTCGCGGGTCGACCGGCTCGACGAACCCCATGGCGTCGAGCCGGTCGAGCTCCATCTGCAGCTTCCTGTCCTGCCGGAATTGCGCGGGCACGGGCCCCTCCGCTGCGAGCCGCCGCAGATGGCCCCACTCGTACTTGGTCACCAGCTCGCTCAACGCCACCTGCAGCGCCCGCAGCTCGGACGATGCGCCGCATCATCATGCCTCGAGTGTGTGCCCCTTGGCCTGCCGGTGGAGGACGGGTTGGCCACCGTGACGCACAAGGAACAGCGGTGATGGCTCAGTGCCCCGGACGGACCTTCTTGGAATCCGCCTGCCTAGCGATGGGCGTTGGGAGTACTGATCACTCAGGACGCTGCCCAGAAGTACCAGCCCTGGTCATCGAAGCAGGGATGGGTCTGTGTCCCACCTGCCTGCACACCGTTCCTCCAGTATTCGCAAATTCCCTGAGTGGAATAGGGGCCGTACCAGTGACCCGCCGTTTCCTTGGCCTGTGCGGGACTGACGGAGAGCAGTAGAGCCGAGAGGCCGCCGATCGCGGCAATGGCAATTCTTCCAGTGACGTTTCGCTTCATTTCTCTGCTTCCTTCCAGTCGTTTCATCGTCATACGGCCGGCTACGTCAAGCGCGGAAGCGTTATAGGCGACCACTGCTTGCCCAGCAGAGAGCGGCCGCCCATTCGGTTCCACGCCATTGAAGACAGACGTATTTCTGGAGGTGCCGACGATTTTCGTCACCCATGCGTCATTCACGCTATTGTCCAAGAAGGCTTGGCGCCAGGTAGCCAGCAGGACATTCATAGGGCATTTAGCCGCTAATGGAGCAGTTCGTGAGAGCTCGTGGCGGCGTGCGGGGTTCAAGTGCAGAGCCATGGACAAGAAGCCCCGCTCTGTCGCTGATCTTGGGACGTGGCACGATCTGGTAGTTGATCGTGTACGGAGTGCGTTCCGGGATGCGTTGAGGAACTGCTCCCGCATTGGGCGGGGATTGCGGTCGAGGCCGTGGAGCGGGTCGCGGGGTTGGTGAGCGTGATGCCCGATGCCGAGCCGATGAGGGAGTGTGCCCGAAGTGCGGTGTGGCGTCGGGCCGGGTGCATGACCGGTACGTTCGGCGACTGGCCGACACCGCGCCGAGCGGGATCAAGACCGTGCCGGCGGTGACGATAAAGCGTTTCAAGTGCATGAACACCAGGTACAACGGTCGGCACGCACCACGGCTGGCGTCCGCACCTCTAAGGTCAGCGCCACTCAGGAAGGTTCGCATCCCTAAGACTCGCGTCGCGCAGAAGCACGTTGCCCAATTTCACCTCGCGCAGGTCCACGTTGCGTAGGTCCGCGCTGTGCAGGTCAGTGTGCGGGAAACGTATGAGTGGCAAAGCCCTCACCAGCATGAGCTCCTGGGCGAGCAAGCACGGCGGTCGAGTGATTGCAGCGATCGGCTCGGGTCAACAGATGGCCGCTCGCTCCCGCGAAGCGGTGGTGGTGGGGCTTTGCGCGCTGCAGACGCGCCTGTGGACGGCGTCCGGAGCGAGGCGGAGGCCGTTCAGGGGTCGCGGCTCCGGCGCGACTGGAAGCAGCGCCTGAGCTCCGAGAGCGCGACGCGCACCAGACGAAGCCCGTTGTGCGTCGCCCCAAATAACACAGCCCGAGCGAAGCGAGGCCCATTGTGGCTAGACGCGAAAAGGCCCTCCGGGATTATCCCGGAGGGCCTTTTCGACTTGGTAGCGGGGGCAGGATTTGAACCTGCGACCTCTGGGTTATGAGCCCAGCGAGCTACCGAACTGCTCCACCCCGCGTCGGTGTGTGTCTAAAGACTATAGGCGGCACGGGGTGGACGCAAATCGAAGAGGCTACGTACCGCCTGTCGGCGTGGGGGTTGCGGTGGGCGTCGGGGTGGCGGAGGTCGACGGTGACACCGTGGGTGACGCCGACGGAGAAGCCGTAGGTGACGGCGTCGGGGTGGTGGCGGTGGACGGCAGAGCGCCCAGCCCCTCCAACGCCTTCAGCGCGTCTTGCAGCCGCTTCTGGGCCTTGCCGTACTCGTCCCAGTTGGGCGGGCTTGACTGCAGGGCCTTCTGGGCGTCGTTGTAGGCGCTCTGTGCGTTGTCGATCGCCGACTTCAGAGCTGTGGTGTTCTGGTTGGGTTTGGCCTGCTCGTTGTTGGGCGTCGTCTGCTGCTGCTCTCCGCCGAAGACCTGTTTCAGTGCGTCCTCGAGGGTCCGGGCAACACCGATCTTGCTGCCGAACGACACCAGTACGCGCTGCAGGATCGGATACGGCTCCTGCCCCCCACCGGCGGCGACCTGGATGTACACCGGCTCGATGTACACCAACCCCCCGGCATAGGGCAGAGTCAGCAGATTTCCGTATCTGACCGACGAGGCACCCACGCCCAACAGGTTGAGTTCGCCGGCGAATCGGCTCTGGAAGGCGTTCTGTGCCTGTCCGGGGCCCGGAATGGGGGTATTGGATGGCATGCGCAGGATGCGCAGCTTGCCGTAGTCAGGGCCGGCCACCGAGTCGACCGCCATGAAGGCCGCCAGGTTGGGCCCCGATTTCGGGACGAACGTCGTCGTCAGCGAGAACGTCGGCGCCGGGTTCTGGTCGGGCATCGTGGTCGTCACGTAGTAGGGCGGCTGCTTGGTGTTCGTGTCGCCCTGTGACGGGTCACTCGGGATGTTCCAGAAGTCCTGGCCGCTGTAGAAGGCCGCGGGGTTGGTGATGTGGTAGCGCGACAGGGTGTAGCGCTGCACCTTGAAGAGGTCTTCCGGGTAGCGGACGTGGGCCTTGAGGTCGGCGCTCATCTTCGATTCCGGCTGGATGATGCCGGGGAAGGCCTTGCTCCAGGTCTTGAGCACCGGGTCCTTGTCGTCCCAGGCGTACAGCGTGACCGTGCCGTCGTAGGCGTCGACCGTGGCCTTGACCGAGTTGCGGATGTAGTTGACCTTGTCCTGCGGCTGCTGGGCGACCACGCGGCGGTCGGTGTTGCGGTCGCGGGTCATGTCGCCCAGGCTCTCGCTCTGCGCGTAGGGGTATTCGTTGGAGGTCGTGTAACCGTCGATGATCCAGGTGATCCGCCCGTCGACGATCGACGGGTAGGGGTTGCCGTCGAGGGTCAGGAACGGCGCGACCTTCTGGACCCGTTCGCGCGGGTTGCGCACGTAAAGGATCTTGGAGTTGTCGTTGACGTCACCCGAGAGCAGGATGTTCTTCTCGCCGTACTTGGCCGCGTAGACCAGCCGGTTGAGGAACGAGCCGACCGGGACACCGCTCTTGCCGGTGTAGGTGGTGTTCTTCTGCTCGGTGCCGCCCGTTTCCGGGTAGTCGAGCTCCTGCGGGTTGTTCGGGTTACCGCCAGCGATGACGTATTCGTTGGACGCCGGGCTCTCACCGAAGTAGACCCTCGGCTCCTTCAGCTTCGTCGTGTTGACCAGGGGGCCGACGACCGGCATGTCCTTGGCGTCGTAGTCGGGCAGGCCGCCGGAGTCGACCTCGTTGCCGGGCGCCGCCACAATGCCGTAGCCGTGGGTGTAGACGAGGGCGTTGTTGATCCAGTTGTTCTGGCCCTCGGGTGCCCCGAGCAGCTCGCGTACGCCGACGACGTGGTCGACCTGCTTGCCGCTGGCATCGGGATAGCGGTCGACGTCGAGCTGGGCGGAGAAGCCGTAGAAACCGCGGATGCGCTGGGTCTGCTCATAGGTCGCCGAGACCAGCGCGGGGTCGAGCAGCCGGACGCCGGACACAGAGGCGTCGCCGCCGGTCTGGACCTTGGTCGGGTCGGCCTCCGCCGTGTAGGGCAGGATCTCCGTCTTGTCGACGTTGTACGACGCCCGCGTGGCGTCGATGTTGCGCTGGATGAAAGCCGACTCCTTGAGCTGCTGGTTGGGCTTGACCTGGAACTGCTCGACCAGCGCCGGGTAGACGCCGCCGATCAGGATGGCCGAGAGCACGAGCAGGCCGAAGGAGACGCCGGGCAGCATGCCGCCGGGCCGGATGACACCCGCGAAGAACAGCGCGGCGCAGATCAGCGCGATGATGGCCAGGATGGTCTTGGCCGGGAGCACCGCGTTGACGTCGGTGTAGGAGGCGCCGTGGACGAAGCCGCGGTCGGAGAAGACGAGCCCGAAGCGGTCGATCCAGTAGGCGACGGCCTTGAGCAGCACGAACACACCAAGCAGCACCGACAGGTGGGCACGCGCCGCGCGGGAGGCGTGCACGCCGGGTGACTGCAGCCGGAAACCGCCGTAGAGGTAGTGCGTGATCCCCGCCAGGATGATCGAGATGATTACGGCGGTGAACAGGAAGTTGAGGATCATCCGGATGAACGGATAGTCGAACATGAAGAACGACACGTCCATCCCGAACAGGGGATCCTTCGTGCCGAAGGGCACCCCGTTGATGAACTGCAGCCAGGTCGTCCACTCCCCGGCGAACGACGAGCCCGCGAAGAGCGCGAGCAGGCCCATGCCGACAATGAAGATCAGCTTGCGGTGGGGGTCGAGCGCCATCCGATAGCGGTCGGCGCCGCTGCCGCCACCGAACATGGCCGGGCCGAACATCGGCCGCATCCGGAAGGCCAGCAGCATGTTGCCGCCGGCGATGCCGACCATGAGCACCGCTCCGACCAGGAACAGCACGATCTCGGTCAGCAACACGCCGGAGAAGACCGAGGTGTAGTCGACTCCAGGGTCGACCGTGTCGAACCACAAATAATCGGTATAAATACCGGAAAATAGGAAAAATAGCGCCACAATCGCCACGAGCGCGATCGCAACTGGAAGAAGCAGTCGCGGTCGGCGGGGCAAACGCATTGCCCTGCCGCCGGCTCCTGGGGTCCGGAAGCTCAAGGCCAACCCCTCGTCGTGATGAACAAACGGTCCGTGTCTGGCAACCTACACCGCTGTGCCAGCCGTACGGCTAACGGATGGCATTCGCCAGAAGTTTCATCCAGCAGCGCAAGCGGGCACATCGCCCTTGCCGGTGCGCAGTGCGTCAAGCGCGCCCACCGCGGCGTGCAGCGTCTCGGCCTTCACCAGGCGGAGCCCGTCGGGGACGGCCTTCATGGCCTCGGCGCAGTTGTCCGGAGGGGTGAGGAACACGGTCGCGCCGGACTTGCGGGCGCCGACCATCTTCTGGGCGATGCCGCCGATGGGTCCGACCTCTCCCGACGCCTGGATGGTGCCGGTGCCGGCGATGTCCTTGCCGCCGGTGATCTCGCCGGGGGTCAGCTTGTCGAGGATGCCGAGCGAGAACATCAGCCCCGCGCTCGGCCCGCCGACGTCACCCACGTTGATGTCGACCTTGAACGGGAACTTGTAGCTCTCCTGCATGATCACGCCCACGACGGCCTGGCCATCCTTGTCCGCCACAGTGGGCACGCTGACCTGGCTCTTGTCCTTGCCCCTCGTGACGGTGAAAGCCACGGCGTCGCCAGGCTTGTGCGCCTTCACGGCGTCGCTGACGGTCTTGACGTTCACTACCGGCTTGCCGTCGACCTCGCTGATCTCGTCGCCCTGCTTCAGCTTGCCGTCGGCCGGCTTGCCCTTCTGCGTGGACGCGACCGAGACCTTCATGCCGAAGGGGATCTTGAGCTCGGTCAGCGCGGCCGCGGTGGCGAAGTCCTGGGAGTTGGTCATCTCGACCGTGTTCTCCTCCTCGACCTCCTTGGGCGAGCGGGACTTGGGGAAGATGGTCTCCTCGGGGACGACCGCGACGGTCGGATCCACCCAGCCGCGCAACGCGGTCAGCAGATCGATCCTGCTGCTCGGCCCACCCTGGTAAGCCACCGTGACCAGGCGCAGCGCGCCCTTTGTGGGAAAGGTCTGATGCCCGCTGATCGTGATCACGGGCTTCTTGTCGACCTCGCCGATGGTGTTCTCGGTCGGCCCAGGACTCAGTACGACGTACGGCACGGGCAGGAAAGCCCCTGCGACACCGAGCGCTAGCACGAGGAAACCCGCAACCAGCAGGGTCAAGGCGCGTCGCGACATGAAGACGAGCTTATTGGCAGGCGCCGACCCACTCGGCCGACCCGTCGGCGAAGATTTGGTGTTTCCAGATCGGCACCTGGGACTTGAGGTCGTCGATCAGCCTGCGTGACGCCTCGAAAGCCTCGCCCCGGTGCGGGCAGGCGACCGCGACGATCACGGCGATGTCGCCGAGCTTCAGATCGCCGACCCGGTGCACGGCGGCCAGGGCGGTGACCGGGAAATCGGCTGCCACCTTCTCCGCCACCTGCCGCAACGAGTCGAGGGCCGAGGGGTGCGCCGAGTAGGAGAGCCCGGTCACGGGCTTGCCGTGGTCCTGCTCGCGTACGGTGCCGACGAAGAGTGTGGTGCCCCCTGCCGCGTGGTCCCCCACAGCGGCCAGCACCTCGTCCACCGAGAGCGAGGTCTCGCGAATCCCGAGCAACCGGATGACGTCCACGAACAGAGCCTACATAGTCACAGGCGGCGCTTCTTGCGCACCTGACGGACGATGGCGGCGGTGCCGATGACCGCCACCGTGGCGCCCGCGGCGGTGAGCGTGGCCTCCTTGACCGGCAGCCGCCTGCCGACCACGGTCGTCCTGTTCTCGCGCAGCTCCAGGAGCTGCTCGAACACGGTCTCGTTGGTCCAGGCGGGCTTCCACCCGGCCTCGCGCAGCGCCGTGCAGTCGACGACCCACGGATAGACGACATAGTGCAGGTCCGTCGCGGGCGCCGGGGTGATGCCCAGCCGGTGCAGGCGCTGCGCCGTCCCGAAGGTGAGGCCGGCCGGCAGCTCGAAGCGCCGCAATCCGGACAGCTCCTCGACCTGCTCCTGCTCCAGCCAGCCGTCGGAGCCGACTGCGGCCACGCCCGTCACCACGCCGCGCGCGGCCAGCTCCAGCGCCGTGATCAGGTCGTCGACGTGGCAGAACTGCCAGCGCGGCGAGCAACCCTTGACGGTGAGCAGCCTCGGCGACTCGAAGTGGCGGGTGATGACCGTGTCGATGCCGGGGCCGACCACGGCCGCGGGCCTCAGCACGGTCACCTCCAGGCCGGGGTGGCTCCGCGACGATCTGCGTACGAGCGCCTCGATCTCCAGATAGTCGCCCACGACCCCCGTGTCGGGTTCGGCCGCGACCGGGGACTCCTCGGGCAGGGGCACGTCGTTCTCGGGCGCGGCGCCGTACACCATCGCGCTCGTGACCAGCACGACGCGCCGGACGCGCGCGGCGGCGCTGGCGGTGAGCACCGTTTGCGCAGCTCGCAGATTGTACGCGCGCCGCTCGGCGGGATCGGAGTCGACGGCGTAGTCACCGGCCAGGTGGACCAGGACGTCGATGTCGGAGATGCGGTTCGCCAAGAGCGGATCTCGTACGTCGATCACTCTCCACGTGGCTTCCTGGACGTCACCGCGTTCCTCGTCAATGGCCACCACCCTGCGGAAATCCGCGGAGGATACGAGCTTTGCGAGCAGCTCGCGGCCGATGCCCGAGGCGGCCCCGGTGACGGCGACGACGGGGTGGCGCGGGCGTTTCGAGGTAGGCACCAGGTCCTCACTTTGCACTGATCCGCCGTAGGACGACTAACGTGGCGGATGTGGACTCCTCCATCCTGCACGAGGTAGAGCGGTGACTGACCTGCCAGGTCGCGAAAACGACCCCAACGAGAACCCGTTCGCCATGTTCGGCAACCCTGAGCAGATGGCTCAGGCGATGCGCCAGTTCGCCGACATGCTGTCGGCGCCCCAGGGCTCCGGCCCTGTCAACTGGGACATGGCCAAGAACATCGCCCGCCACGCCGTGGTCGCCGAGAGCGATCCGAGCGTCATGGAAGGCGAGCGCCGCCAGATCGTGGAGGCGCTGCGCCTGGCCGATCTGTGGCTCAACGAGGCGACGACGCTGCCCAGCGGCATGTCCAACCCGCAGGCGTGGAGCCGGTCCGAGTGGATCGAGAACACCGTCCCCGTGTGGCGCACGCTCTGCGAGCCGATCGCCGCGCGCATGGTCGAGACCATGGGCGGTGCACTCGGCGGCGCGGGCATGCCTCCGGAGGCCCAGCAGATGGCCGGGCCGCTGATGGGCATGCTCAAGCAGATGGGCGGCATGATGGTCGGCCAGCAGATCGGCCAGGCCCTCGGCTCGCTCGCCCGCGAGGTGATCGGCACCACCGACATCGGCCTGCCGCTGTCCGACACGGCCGCGCTGCTGCCCGGCGGCGTCGCGTCGTTCAGCCAGGGCCTCGACAATCCCGCCGACGAGATCCGGCTCTATCTGGCGCTGCGCGAGGCCGCGCACCACCGGTTGTTCCAGCACGTGCCGTGGCTGCGGGCCAACCTGCTCGGCGCCGTCGAGGAATACGCCAGGGGCATAACGGTCGACACCTCGGCGCTCGAAGAGCAGATCCGCGGGCTCGACATCAACAACCCCGAGGCCATCCAGGAGGCGTTGAGCGGCGGCGCGCTGCTCAAGCCTGAGGAGACCGAACGGCAGAAGGCCGCGCTGGCCCGCCTGGAGACGATGCTCGCCCTGGTCGAGGGCTGGGTTGCGACCGTGGTCGACGACGCCGCGGAGGGCAAGCTGCCCTCAGCCGTCGCCCTGGCCGAGACCGTACGCCGGCGCCGCGCGACAGGCGGTCCGGCCGAGCTGACCTTCGGCACGCTCGTCGGCCTGGAGCTGCGGCCCCGGCGGTTGCGCGAGGCGGCGGCGCTGTGGCGGGCGCTGAAGGAGGCGCGCGGCGTCGACGGGCGCGACGCGCTGTGGGGTCACCCCGACCTGCTGCCGCACGCCGAAGACCTCGACGACCCCGAGGCGTTCGTCCGCGGCGAGGCCGCCTGGGACATCTCCAAGCTGGAGGCCAAGCCCGACGAGGACGACCAGAGTTGAGCCTGCGCCAGGACGCGGTGGCCGCGCTCTCCGACTGGACCGCGCCGACGCCCGGCGAGGAGTCGCTGCGCGCCGAGTTCCTCGATCATCTGCGCACGCACGACGACGCGATGCTGCGCGAGTGCGTGCCGGGTCATCTCACGGCGACGACCGCGGTGCTGTCGCACGACGGCGCGCGAGTGCTGCTGACGCTGCACCCGAAGGCCGGTATGTGGCTGCCGATGGGCGGACATTGTGAGATCTCCGACACCTCCCTCGCGGGCGTCGCGTTGCGCGAGGCGGTGGAGGAGTCGGGCATTCCCGATCTGGAGCTGTTGCCCGGGCCGCTGGCCCTCGACAAACACCAGGTCTGGTGCCATCCCCCGCACAGCTGGCATCTCGACGTGGAGTACGCGGCCGTGGCCCCGGCGGGCGCCGAGGCGGTGATCAGCGAAGAGTCTCTCGACCTGCGCTGGTTCCCGATCGACGAGATCCCGGAGCTGTCCGACGAGGCGACGCGGCGGTTGGCCGCACGCGGCCGCGTGGCGCTGACGGCGGACTCACGCGCGCTTGGTTAGAGTCCGCGTGGGCCCTACCGTTCCGAGGGGGATATGTGCACACCGAGAGCGCAGTCGGCGGCACGATCGTCACACCCGCCCGCAGACGGCGCAGGCTCACCGGCACCACGCTGACCTGGCTGGCCCTGACGCCGTTCGCGGCTTGGGCGCTGACCAGGGTGGCGGGGCTCGAACGCGGCTCGCTGGCCACCCAGCTCATGACCGCCACGCCGTACGCCGCCGCGGGCTCGCTCGTCCCACTGATAATCGCCGCTTGCAGCCGCAAGCGCGCCGCGACCGCGGTGGCCCTGCTCACGACGACCGCTTTCGGCTTCGCCGTCCTGCCAAGGGCCCTGGGTACGGCCGACACCACGGCGGGCCGGCCGTTCCGGGTGCTCACCATCAACATGCTGTTCGGCAGGGCCGACCCGCAGACGATCCTCGGCCTGGTGCGCCGCTATGAGCCTGACGTGCTGAGCACCCAGGAGCTCACGCCCGACGGCGTCGAGGCGCTCGACACGGCCGGGCTGTCCGGGTTGATGCCCTACCGGGTGCTGCAAGATGCATGGTCCGCGAGCGGCAGTGGGCTCTACTCCAAGCATCCGCTCAAGCCGATCTACAACCTGGTGCCGCCCGTCGGGCACAACATGCCCGCGGCGATGGTCGCGCTGCCCGGCGGCAAGCCGGTGGAATTCGTGGACGTACATCCCTTTCCGCCGCTCGGCCCCCAGGTGACGCAGTGGATCGAGGCGCTGGACGGGCTCCCCGCGGCTTCGGGTGACACCGTGCGCGTCCTGGCGGGCGACTTCAACGCCACGCTCGACCACACGCCCATGCGCCGGCTGCTGTCCCGCGGCTACAAGGACGCCGCCGCCCAGGTCGGGGCGGGGCTGATCCCCACCTGGCCGGCCAACAAGCGGGTGCCGCCGATCATCACGATCGACCATGTGCTGGTGGACCAGCGCGTGGGCGTGAAGGAGGTCAGCGTGCACACCGTGCCGCGCACCGACCATCGGGCGGTGTTCGCGGAGCTCAGCGTGCCTTGAGTTCGCCTTGGGTTCGTGGAGCTCAGTACGCCTTGAGCAGGGCCCTGAGGTTGTCCCAGCCCTCCAGGCCGAGGTCGAGCCGGGTGAGGTCCTCGGGGGTGCGCAGGCGGTGCCAGCCGGGGCCGGTGGCCACCATGCGGCGGCCGGGCGCCTGGGCGCGCAGGGTCGTCACCGGGTCGGGGTCGTCGAGGTCGGGGTCGGCCCATTCGGGCATGGGCAATCCGCAGGCCAGCGCCACGGCTCCGCCGTCCTCGGCCGGACAGAGCGTGATCTGGGCGCGGCCTAGCTCGCGGAAGAGCTTGCCGACCAGCAGGGGCGGCAGGTCGGGCGCGTCGGCGCCGATCACCACCGCCTGGTCACCGTCGAACCGGCTCATGATGGCCTTGAGCGGCTCGTCCTCGTCGATTGTGAGCACTTCGGTGCCGGGCCAGACGATCGCGTCGAGGCCGGGGACGCTGGTGACCAGGACGGGGGTGACGAGTTGGAGTCCGGCGACCATTTCATAGGTGTCCTCGGCCATGGCCTCCAGGAACTCGTCCGGATCCATGCCCTCGGGGGCGGCCTGCGCCATGCTCTGCCGTACGAGGACCGCGGCTATGCGCGTCAACACTCCTCCGGTGCCGTGTGGGCGGCGGCGGAGAATCCTTCGAGGAACCCGCGCGCCCGCTCCGCCTTGGGATATTGTTCGACCAGCGCCCAGAACCTGGCGCCGTGGCTGGGGACGAGCAGATGTACGAGCTCGTGGATGATCACGTAGTTGATGACCCACTCAGGCAGACCCTTGAGGCGGGTCGAGATCCGGATCGTGCCGTTCTCCGGGGTGCATGATCCCCATCGATGCTGCTGATTGTCCACCCAGCGCACGCTGGCCGGCATGGCCCGGCCGTGGAGATACTTCGCCGACAGCTCTTTGGCCCGCTCCAGGAGGGCCTCGTCGGTCGGTCTTCGCCGGTTCTCCTTGGCCGCAAGCCGATCGAGCATCCGGCTCACCCATTCATCAGCGTCTTCGCCGCTCAGCCAGGCGGGCAGGAGCACGATCGTCTTGTCGCCGTCGCGGTAGGCGGAGACCGTACGCCGGCGACGAGAACTGCGACGGACCTCGACTGTCTCGGGGGGCACATATGCACGTTAGCCGAGACTGGCGAAATTCCACAGAGGGGAAGAGGTTGTTTCTGCTGGTCAGATGATTAAGACCCGGTGAATTTGGGCATGCGCCTTTCCCGATGCGCGGTCAGTCCCTCGATCATGTCGGCAGATGCCATGGTCACCGGCTGGGCGAGAGACTCCCAGCGCAGAGCGGCGTCCAGGTGTTGATGGTCTTGGTTCAGGGCGACCTTGGTGAGTCTTGTGGCAATCGGGGCGTTCTGCGCGATGGTCTGGGCGATGGCCTCTACTTCCGACATAAGGTCATTTTTCGGGAAAGATTGATTTATAAGACCTTTAGCGGCGGCTTCCGGTCCCATGACCGTGCGGCCGGTCAGCAGCATCTCCCTGCCGAGGGCGCCCGCCCTCCTCGGCAGCAGGTACGTGGCCGCCATCCCGGGATGCAGACCGAGCTTCGTGAACGGGGCCAGCAGCTTGGCGTCGTCGGCGGCGTACACGAGATCGCAGGCCAGCGCCACGCACAGACCCGCCCCTACCGCCGGGCCGTTGACGGCGGCGATGGTCGGCACCTCCAGCTCGGTGATGGCCAGCCAGGTGCGGTAGAAGGCGAGCATCCGGTCACGCAGCTTCGGCACCGTCTCCACCCCGCGTTCGCCCAGCCAGGACAGGTCGCCGCCGGAGGAGAACGCGGTGCCGGCCCCCGTGACGATCACGCAGCGGACGCCGGGGTCGACGGCCAGCGTGGCCATGGTCTCGCGCCACTCGTCGGTCATGCCGTCCGTCATGGCGTTGCGCCTGTCGGGGCGGTTGAGGGTGATCAGTACGGTTCCGTCGTCTCGGCGATCCACCAGGAGTTCGTTCGTGGGGGTTGTGGGGTTCGTGGCGTTCATGGGCTGAGCGTAACGGCGAGGAGTTGTCCACAGGAGGTGCGACTGTTCGGCGCTCGGGGCCTTGGTGGCGGAGGGTTACCCATGGGCGGCTCAGCCGTAAGGCGCGCGGAACCTTGGTGACGGAGAGAGTTGTCCGCAGAGGGCTCAGCCGTAAGGTCCGCGGGACCCTGATGCCGGAGAGTTATCCACAGGCGAGGCGCATGGGACTCGGGGGTGGCGGAGAGTTATCCACAGGCGGCTCGTAAGGCGCTCGGGATCTTGGTTCGGGGTGGCAGTCTTGCCCGCCATGAGGCCACGTGTTAAGCCCGCCCTCCGGCGGATCGTCCGCGACGAGCAGACCTTGCAACTGGGGACGCATCCCCTGCGGGCCGTCCTGGTGACGGGTTCGGTCCACCGGTGGGTGTCCGGGCTCGACGGCACCCGCGACCTGGGCCAGGTGCTGCGTGACGGGGCCGCCGCCGGTCTGGCCGAGGCGGACTGCCGGGCGGTGCTGGATCGGCTCGCCGCGCAGGGAGTGCTGGAGGACGCGGCGCTCCCACCCATTCGCCTATCTCTCGGGGAGCGTGATCGCCTGGCTCCCGACCTGGATGCCCTCGATCTGGGCGGTGGCTCGTTCACTCGGCGGCGGCGGGCGCGGGTGCGCGTCTACGGGGCCGGGCGGGTGGGGGCGCAGGTGGTGGGGCTGCTGGCGGCGTGCGGGATAGGGGCGATCCGCGTCTTCGACGAAGGGCCGACCCGGCCGTGCGACCTCACGCCGGGTGGGCTGACGTGGTCGGAGCTGGGCATGAGCCGCCAGGACGGGGCGGTGGCGCTCGCCCGCCGCCTCACCTCCGGCGGCCCATTGCCGCCGACCTCGACACTTGCGGGTCCGGCTGCTCCACGCCCGATGACTCCAGGCCCAACTGCCCGAGGCGCGGCCGCCCGAGGGACGGCCGCACCGGGACCGGCGTCCCAAGGCTCGGCGCCCCGAAACCCTGCGGCTCCAAGCCCGGCCGCCCGAGGCACGGCCGCTCCAGGACCGGCGTCGCGTTCCCGTACGGCGTCCCCGATGCCGGACGGCACCGCGCTTCCCGGCACGCCCTCGATGCCGTCGACCGACGCGCGGGCCGGTGGCCCTCACCTGGGTGATGGCTCCGACCGTCCCGACCTGGTGATCCTGGCCCCGGTCACCCCGCTGGACGGCGTGCTGGTCAACGACTTGACCGTCCTGTCCATCCCCCACCTGCTCGTGTCCGTCTTCGAGGGCCACGGCTCTGTGGGACCGCTCGTCCTCCCCGGCGAGACCGCCTGCCTGCACTGCCTCGATCTGGCGCGCCGCGACGCCGACCCGGCGTGGCCCATCGTCACCGCGCGACTGGGCGGCTACCCACCTGGCGAGATCGCCTGCGACGCGACCCTGGCCACGCTGGTGGCGGCCGCCGCGACGGGCCACGCGCTCGCTTACATCGACGGTCGCGACCCTGTTGTGACCAACGGCACATTGGACGTCATGCCTGATTGGCAGTGGAAAACCAGGTCATGGACCCAGCATCCGCAATGTCGTTGTATGCGAAACCATCCGTATCGCCCAGAATGGTCATGTCAGTCGCAAGCGATGGGCTGACGCAGTACGGGGAACCTCGAAGGGGGGAAGCGGTGTCTCAGCCACGATGCCGCGCTTCAGTGTGAGCGATCTGCCGCGCCGCGCCGTAACGCGTTCCGCCAAGCTGGCCACTCTTCCACTCGGCTACGCCGGCCGCGCCGCCCTGGGGCTCGGCAAACGGATCGGCGGCAAGCCGGCCGAGATCGTCGCCCAGGAAATCCAGCAGCGCACCGCCGAACAGATCTTCAAGGTCCTCGGCGAGCTCAAGGGCGGGGCGATGAAGGTCGGGCAGGCACTGTCCATCTTCGAGGCGGCCCTGCCTCAGGAGATCGTCGGGCCCTATCGCGCCACGCTCACCAAGCTGCAGGAATCGGCCCCGCCGTTGCCCGTGGCCACGGTCCACAAAGTGCTCACCGAGCAGCTCGGTGACGATTGGCGCGACTATTTCGAGTCGTTCGACGACCGGCCGACCGCCGCCGCCTCGATCGGCCAGGTGCACCGGGCGGTCTGGCATGACGGCCGCGACGTGGCGGTGAAGATCCAGTATCCGGGTGCGGGCAAGGCACTGCTCGGCGACTTCGCCCAGCTGTCGCGGCTCGGCAAGCTCTTCGGCGTGCTGATGCCCGGCCTCGACATCAAGGCGGTGCTGGCCGAGCTGCGCGAGCGCATCGCCGAGGAGCTCGACTACCTGCGCGAGGCCGAGGCCCAGCACGCCTTCGCCCTGGGCTTCATGGACGACCCCGACTTCCATGTTCCCGACGTGGTCGCCGCCAACGAGATGGTGCTGGTCACCGAGTGGATGGACGGCACTCCCCTGTCCCAGGTCATCGCCGACGGCACCAAGGAGCAGTGTGACCACGCGGGGCTACTCTTCGTCCGCTTCCTGTTCTGCTCACCGGCCCGGGTCGGCATGCTGCACGCCGACCCGCACCCCGGTAACTTCCGCATACTCGACAACGGCAAGCTGGGTGTCCTCGACTTCGGCGCCGTCAACCGCCTGCCCGACGGCTATCCCAGGTCCTTCGGCCAGCTGACCCGCATCTTCAACCAGGGCGACATGGACAGCGTGGTCGCGGGCCTGCGCGCCGAGGGCTTCATCCGCCCTGAGATCGAGGTGGACGGCGACGCCCTGCGTTCGTTCCTCTCCCCCTACGTCGAGCCGACGGCGGTCGAGGAGTTCACCTTCAGCCGCGAATGGTTCCAGGCCCAGGCGGCCAGTGTCACCGACTTCCGCCCCACCAACGTGGTCCGCCAGCTCAACCTGCCGGTCTCCTACGTGCTCATCCACCGGGTGCACGCGGCGGGCGTCGGCGTCCTCTGCCAACTGGGCACCACGGCCCGCTTTCGAGACGAAGTGATCCGCTGGGTCCCAGGCTTCGCCGACGACCCCGACGACGAGGCCCTGCCGGTCAGCTGAGCCCGGCTGTAACCGCTCGACGGTTGGCTGAGCCCGAATGTGGCCACTCGCCGTTCATGACAGCGAGCGACTGGTCGCACGTAGCCGGTCAGTGCTGAGCCTGGATGCCGCCACTCGCCGTACACGATGGCGAGCAGTCAGCCACAGGTAACCGGTCAGTTGAGCCCGGATGTGGCCGCTCGCCACTCATGGCGGCGAGCGGTTCGCCACACGTAGCCGGTCGAGCCGTCGGGGCGGATGGGCAGGACGCGCTCCCAGTGGACGTAGTCGTCCGCCTTCAGCGCGGCCTCGTCGATCTCCCCCTCGGCCGGGCCGATCCGGGCGTAGCTCCAGATAACCGTCCACCGGCAGGTACGGATCCGGGCACCAGGTCGTCTCGCAGGGCTTGTACTCCAGCATCTTCAGCCCATGATGCGAGGCGGCGAAGTCTACGTTCACCGCCGTCGCCAGCGGGCCCATCGGGTTGTGCGGGGCCACGGTCACGAAGTGGGCCTCGGTGATCGCGGCGATCCTGCGCATCTGCGCCAGGCCGCCGACCACGCAGATGTCCGGCTGGACGATGTCGGCCCCGCCCGCCGCCAGCAGAGCGAGGAAGTCCTGCGGCAGGAACAGGGACTCGCCGGTGGCCAGGGGCACGTCGAGTTGGGCCCGCAAATGCCCCCAGGCGGGGATGTACTCCGGCCGGATGGGCTCCTCGAACCACAGCGGGTCGTACGGGGCCAGCGCGTTCCCGAGTTGGATCGCCTGGCGCGGCTCGAAGATCCGGGCGTGCGCGTCGAAGGCGTACTCCCACTCGGGCGGGCTGATCGAGCGGATCTCGGCGGCGGCTTGGGGAGGCGTGCGGCTTCTTGACCAGCGGACCGATCACGACCGGTCGAACAGCGGCCCGATCAGGGCCTATCGAGCAGCGGGTCGGTCCCCTCCCGGTTGGCGCATGCCTCTGAGCAGGGCGCTCACCCCGTCGGCCAGCACACGCGCGCCCTCCTCACGCGAGTCCAGAAACCAACCGGGCAGCGGACTACGCAGCGAGCAGGTGAGCTCGATGCTGACGAGGCCATGGATCGTGGTCCACACCAGGTATGCCATCCGGGTGGGCTCCTCTGAACCCGCCATGGTCTCGGTGAGCAGGCTGAATGTCCGCCCGAGGGCGTCCTGCCGTAGCTCCGGCGAGGGGTCGAAGTCAGGCAGCGGCCGTTCGAACATCAACGCGTAGAGCGCCGGATCGGCCAGCGCGAACTCCCGGTATCCGTAGGCCACCGCCATGATCCGCTCGAACGGCTCCGCTTGACCGTCGAGCGAGCGCAGCAGCACCTCTTGTAGCACGTCGAACCCGTACCGATAGATCGCCTCAAGCAGTCCCGCCCGTCCGCCGAAGCACGTGTAGATGCCCATCGTGGACGTCCGCGCCTCCTCGACCACGCGGCGGAGCGTCAGATGCGGCGCCCCTTGTTCGCGCAGAACGCGTACGGCCGCGTCCAGCAGGTCGCCGCGTAATTCGCCGAGTTCTTTCGAGGCGCTTACATCTCTCTGCACCCTCTAACTCTAAGGGGCTATAACGCGCATGATAACGAGCGTTATCGCCTACGGAGAAAGGGACTCCGACATGCGTTCATCGGCTCTCAACCGGGCCACTGCGACGGCCGGGTTCGCCTGTGCCGTGCTGCTGCTGGTCAACGTCTTCCGCCGTGCGGGCCTGATTCCGGAAACAACGCTCACCCACGCCATCGCCCCATTCGGCGCGTTAACCGGCTTACTCGCGATCACCGGCCTCTACCTGCTCATTCGCAATACAGCCGGCACCCTCGGCCTGATCGGCTACCTGCTCAACGCCGCGGGACTGGCCGGCGCCTACGCGATCGAGTACACCTTGCACTACGTCTTCCCCCTTCTGGGCGGAACCAAGGTGAACGAACTGCTGGCCGGAGGCACCGGGCAGGCGTTTCTCGCCACTTCGGTCGTACTGCTGGCGGGAGTCCTGACCTTCAGCGCGGCGGCCCTACGAGCAGGCACGCTGCCGGCCCTCGCGGTCGTGCTCTATGCGGCCGGCATGATCCCCGGGGCGCTGCGGAACATGGTCCCGCTCCCGGTCTATCTGATCGGCCTGGCAGTGGCCGCGGCGGGAATCGCCTGGATGTCGGCCCGTCTATGGTCGGCCCAGGAGGAACCGGCGCTACTTCCCGCCGGACGGCGAATGCCCGCTTGAATTTTCCGGAAAAGCCCGCCCGTTGAAGGTGGGGATGACCTTACCTTCAACGTGGGGGTCAGCGTGGACGACGATCGGGGCCATGACGGGAAGGGCCGGAGGCATTGCCGGCTCCTCTCATCCAGGTGGTTGCCATGTTCCATGGAATGTCTCGCCGGAGCGTGCTGCTCGCCGGATTAACGGTTGGCGCCTCTGCGGGCGCACCCAAACTCGCCGCCGCCGGCGTCGAAGGTCCCGGGGATGCCGGTTCACCATCAATGGCGGGACCGGGTCGAGAACGGCACCTTGCTCGGTCCGCGATGGGTGATCGGCGGCATGCTGATCGATGGATCACCCTCCTTCTGGAATGGCCGTGGCCTGCCCTTCCACGAGGTCAAGACCGAGGACGAGGCGCGAGCGGCGGTACGGCGGTCAAAGGAGGACGGCGCCGATTTCGTCAAGGTCTACTCTCAGCTGTCTCTGCCGTTGTACCGGGCCGTCGTGGATGAGGCACGGCGACAGCGCATACCGTTCGCGGGGCACTGTCCCAACATGGTTGCCCTCACGCGGGCGAGCAACGCTGGACAACGCTCGTTCGAGCACTTATTGGGCACGCTGTTCGCGACATCGGACCGCGAGGCCGAATTGCTGCGAGCGATGCGGGAAGTCAAGGTTGATCCGGTCGATCCGCTCCGGCAGATGGGCCCGCTGGAACTGCGCGCCGCCGATAGCTACCACCCTGCCAAGGCGTCCGAGGTCTTCGCCCTCTTCCCCGGCTTCGGCCTGCACGATGAGCTGACCATGTTGGTCCGGGCCGGACTCACCCCGATGCGGGCGCTGCAGGCGGCCACTCTCGAACCGGCTCGATATCTCGGGTTGGACGACAGGATCGGCACTGTCAAAAGGGAAAACTGGCGGATCTCGTGGTGCTGGACGCCAATCCGCTCGACAACATCGACAGCACCCGGCGGATCCACGCCGTTGTCGCCCGTGGTCGGTTCATCTCGCCCGAAGAATGCGCGAAGATGCTCGCCGACGTCGGAACGGCCGCGAAGGACCCGACGACCGTAGCGACCCCGATCAGTGGTTGCGGATGCGTCGGCCCCTGAACGCGAATAGCGGCCGGGCGCTGGATGCGCCCGGCCGCTCACTCACTCCGCGTGGATCAACGGAACATTTGGCTGGCTAGATCAACTGCGTGGAAAAACCGCTGGATCAACTAAGAGCCCGCAACGGGAGATCCTGCGCCGGCGGCAGGACCTCCCGCGTCAGACCCCCTGGCCAAGAGCCCGGCTGAGGCGCTCGTTCGCCCGCTCGACATCGCGGCGTGCGCGCTGCACACGACGGATGCGGGCGGCGAGACGCTGCTCCTCGGCTTCGCGGTGGAGGGTTTGTATTCGGTCGTTTACCAGTTCATGGTAGAGATACGGCACCTTGAGGCTCCTCGTGGAGAACGGGTTCATCTGTCTGTCTGCTTTCTGCTCGATGGGGACGGGGGGATTGTGGGTCAGGCAGCGACCGGGTGCTTCCGCGGACGACCGCGGGGCCGCTTGCGGGGAACAACGGCTCCCCGGAGGATCAGTTCGCCGCCCCAGACGCCCCACGGCTCCTCGCGCTCGAGCGCGCGGGCCAGGCAGGCCTTCTGGATCGGGCAGCCGGCGCAGAGCGCCTTCGCGAACTCCACGTCCTCCGGCGACTCTGCGAACCACAGGTCAGGGTCGGTACGACAGGGGATCTTGGCTTCGTCGATCAGGTCCATGATCGTCTTCGCCCCCATCACGTTCTCCTTCTGATCGATCTTTTTGATCTTGTTCGGGCACCTCGTGGGTGGTCGGGGATCACGGACAAACAAAGAGGCCGCGGATCCTGTCTGCGGATCCGCGGCCTGGAGGCTATTTGCCGGTCAGGTTATGACCGGCACATCCCTCCAGGGATGCGGACCACGCAGTCCACCCTTGGTGTTCTGCTGGATCGGCAATTCACTGGCTGCGACGTACACGGGAGCACTCGGAGCGGGCACGCCATGGTTGGCGCGCGCGAACACGGTGGACTCCTGGCGACGGGCAGACTTCTGGTGCCGTAGCTTGGCCGGCCCATCGGCGAGCCTCACCAGGTCACGGCATGCGAAGGCGAGCCACGGCGTGGCCGACATGTTGATGCTGATCACTGGGACTCACCTCCACTCATGAGATCGTCGGACAGGGCCTGTCCGACTTGCTTGACCATGACCCTAAACCGGGAACCCGAGACCCGGCAACATATTTTCTACCTGCGATTTTGTGACTTTGTCACGCGGATCATGGCCTCCTGTACGACGGAGACGACGAGGTCACCGGACGCAGTGAACATCTCACCCCGCGCAAGCCCCCTCGCTCCTCCGGACCAGGGGGACTCATGTGCGTAGAGCAACCAGTCGTCCGCCCTGAACGGCCGATGAAACCACATCGCGTGGTCCAGCGAGGCCCCCATGACATCGGACGCGCCCCACGCCATGCCGTGCGCGAGCAAGATCGTGTCGACCAGCGTGAAGTCGGACGCGTAGGCGGCCAGCACCACGTGCAGCAGCGGATCGTCAGGGAGATCCGCGTCGTAGCGGAACCACACGTTGGTCTCGGCGCTGCGCAACTCGGGGTTGCGGTGCGCCTCCCACGTCAAGGGCGAGGCATATCGCGCGTCGACCGGCCTCGGGCGAGACAGCCACTCCTTGTATTCGGAGTTGTCGCCGACGATCTCCGCCATCCGCTCCTGAAAGGTCGGAAGCGTCGCAGGATCAGGTACGACCGGCATCACGGACGCCTGATGCTCGACGCCCTCCTCGAAGACGTGGAACGACGCGGACATGGTGAAAATGGCCTTGCCGTGCTGGATCGCCTGGACCCTGCGCGTGGTGAACGACCGCCCGTCACGCAACCGCTCGACGTTGTAGACGATCGGGATGGACGGGTCGCCGGGGCGAATGAAGTAGGCGTGCAGCGAGTGCACGTTCCGGTCGGACGGCACGGTACGGCCGGCGGCGACGAGCGCCTGCGCGGCCACCTGACCGCCGAAGACGCGCTGAATACGCTCCTCCGGACTACGGCCACGGAAGATGTCGAGCTCGATCTGCTCCAGGTCGAGCAGGTCGAGCAATTCCTTCAACGCCTCGTTCACGAATCCCCCTACCAACCACCATTAGCCCCTAAGTCTGGCGTGCCCCCACACTTCCCACCAACCCGGCACCCCTTTACCGCGGATCTCCCCCAGAGAACGGGCGGGGGTCGGTACGCCACGCGAATGGAGCAACCGGCTGAAAGGCCGCAGCGGACCACGGACACGGCCAAGGGACGCGACGTAACGGCGGCCCGCCGGGGAAGCTGGTAACCGTATCCCTGGAAGGCCCTCAGCCACGCACGGCGGTTGGCGCCTTCCCGTGCCTGCCGTACAAAAAAGCCGTATAAAGCTCACGCGCGGCACAGCGCGAGCACGGCATCTCCGTAGCGGTCGAGTTTGACGCGGCCGATGCCCGTAATAGACAGCAGGTCCTGCTCGGTGACCGGCGCGCGCTCAGCGATGGCCTGCAGTGTCACGTCGGTGAACACCACGTACGGCGGCAGCTTGGCCTCTTTGGCGGTGGCGGCGCGCCACGCCTTGAGCCGCTCCAGCAGCGCCTCGTCGTAATCGGCCGGACACGTGACGCACCGCCCCAGCTTCTGCTCCGTGGCCGCCACCAATGTCTTGGCGCACACCCGGCAGCTGACCGTAACGGCGACCGACCGCCGCTCACGTGTAACCGAACCAGAACCAATGCCGCCGCCGGAGCCGATGCCAGCGCCGGAGCCGATGCCAGCGCCAGCCGCGCGCGCGGGGCGGCCGGTGAGGCCGTCGAGGAATCGGGACGGGCGGCGTCCCTTGCGGCCGCCGGGCGCGCGTGCCAGGGCCCAGGAGATCGACAGGTGCTCGCGCGCCCGCGTCACCCCCACATAGAGCAGGCGCCGCTCCTCCTCGATCTGCTCCGGCGTCTCCGCGTAGACGATGGGCAGCATCCCGTCCGTGACGCCGACCAGGAATACCGCGTCCCACTCCAGTCCCTTGGCGGCGTGCAGGGAGGCCAGGGTGACGCCCTCCACGGGCGGGGCGTGCTGCTCGGAGGCGCGCCGCTCCAGCTCCGCGACGTATCCGGCCAGGTCGGCGCCCTCGGCGGCCATGTCCTCGGCGAGGTCGGCCAGCGCCTTGAGGGACTCCCACTTCTCCCGGGCCTTGCCGCCGCCCGGCGCCGTGGGCGTCAGGCCGACACCCGCCAGGATGTGATGGACCTCCGTGGCCAGCGGCTCCTCGGAGGCGGACCTGGCGGCGCCGCGCATCAGTACGACGGCGTGCCGCACTTCGGGGCGTTCGAAGAAGCGCTCGGCGCCGCGCAGGACGAAGGGGATCTCGGCCTTGGCCAGGGCCTCCTCGTACGCTGCCGACTGGGAGTTGACGCGGAACAGCACGGCGATCTCGCGGGACTGGACCCCCTGGTCGAGCAGCTTCCTGATCGCCCGGGCGACTCCGGCGGCCTCGGCGGGCTCGTCGTCGTAGTCGGCGAAGACCGGCCGGGGGCCGTCGGGCCGCTGGGCGACGAGTTCGAGGCGGTGCGGGGAGCGGCCCTTGGCGATGACCAGATTGGCCAGGTTCACCACCTGGGGGGTGGAACGGTAGTCGCGCACCAGCTTGACGACGGCGGCCTTCGGGTGCTCGACGGCGAAGCCCGTGAGGTAGCGCGGTGAGGCGCCGGTGAAGGAGTAAATGGTCTGGTTGGGGTCGCCGACCACGCACAGGTCGTCGCGACCGCCGAGCCAGGTGTCGAGCAGGAGCTTCTGCAGGGGGTTGACGTCCTGGTACTCGTCGACGACGAAGTAGCGGTATTGCTGGCGGATCTGCGCGGCGACCTCCTGGTGCTCGGTCATCACCGCGGCGGTCAGCTCCAGGATCGTCTCGAAGTCGACCAGGTGCCGCTCGCGCCTGATCCGCTCGTACGCCTCATAGAGCCGGGCCACCTCCTCGGCGGGCACCGGAGGCGTCCTGGAGGACTTGGCGGCGGCCGCGGCGTAGTCTTCGGGGCCGACCTGGGTGACCTTGGCCCACTCGACCTCCGCCGCGATGTCCCGCAGCTCGGACCGATCCGGATTTTTCCGGATCTGGCGGCAGGCTTCGATCAGGATCGGCAGCTTGGATTCGATCACCGAGGGCGCTTCGCCACCGATGACCCGCGGCCAGAAGTAGGTGAGCTGCCGCAGCGCCGCGGCATGGAACGTCCGCGCCTGCACCCCCGGCGCCCCCAGCGCCCGCAACCGCTGCCGGAGCTCCCCCGCCGCCCGTGTGGTGAACGTCACCGCCAGCACGCTGGGTGCGTCGACGACCCCGCTGCGTACGGCATGAGCGATCCTGTGGGTGATCGCCCTGGTCTTACCCGTGCCCGCACCTGCCAGAACGCACACGGGACCACGCACGGCCTCGGCCACCTCGCGCTGCTCCGGGTCGAGGCCGGACAGGACATCGTCCACATTGGTCACCTGTCAATCCTCCCAGCCAGTGGCGGTGAAGGGCTCCATTCTGGCAACATGCCGCCCGTCGTCCGAATCGTGCCAAGATGCAAAGAACTGGTCTCTTCCCCCACAATGGGGCCCGACCAACTGCATGGGGGAAAGGGCAGGCCGTGCGAACTGCGGTGCTCGTGAGCGTTCTCGCGCTCGCTGCCGTCACGTTGACACCGATGTCGGCGCAGGCGACGAAGGACCCGACACCGAGCCCCGTGTCGACCACGTCCCCCGACCCGTACGGGCTCAGCGGTTTATCCACCGAGACCGTCTCGTACGGCTCGCGCCGCCGCCAGGACATGGACGTGTGGTGGACCTCGGACGGTACCAAGCGACCCGGCGTCTTCCTGATCCACGGCGGCTGGTGGTCCAGCGGCGACAAGAAACAGATGACCGAGATCGCCCGTAGTTACGCTGATCTCGGCTACACGGTCTTCAACATCAACTACCGGCTCTCCGGCGAGGCGGCGTGGCCCGCGCAGCGGATCGACGCGCTTGCCTCGATCGCCCTGGCGCGCAAGCACGCCGAGCGCTGGTCGTTCGACCCGAACAACTATGTCGTGGTGGGCTTCTCGGCGGGCGGGCACATCGCCGCGGCGGTCGGCACGTACGGCGACGGGCAGCGGGGGCTCAAGGGCGTGGTCGGGCTCTCGCCGATCATCTCGCCGCTGCGCGCGTACGCCGACGGCGCGACCTCCACGGACCCGTACAAGCGCAAGCTGCGCGCCTCGGCGATCAAGCTGGCCGGTGGGTGCCTGCCCAGGGGCAAGTGCTCGCGCGTCTGGGCCAGCATGGAGGTGGCCTGGCACGCCAGCCACAACGACGCGCCGGTGCTGACCGTGCACTCCACGGACGAGTTCGTGCCGCCGGCGCAGAGCCAGCTGCTCAAGGAGATGCTCGGCCAGGTCGGCGTACCTGTGACGATCTTCACCTCGCCTGGCGTCGCGCACAGCGCGCCCCTCTACCGCGAGATGGGTGTGGCCGAGCGGGTGCAGGAGTGGATCGCCGATCGCATCGGCTAGGGATTACCTGGGGCGTCCAGGTTGTTGCACCGACCGCCTGCTTTACGCCTCGAAGGGATGTCCACATGGCGCTCACGGTCTACAGCACCACCTGGTGCGGTCCCTGCAAGCGACTCAAGTCGCAGCTCACCCGTGAGGGGATCAGCTTCGACGAGATCGACATCGAGCGGAACCCCGATGCCGCCGAGTTCGTGATGAGCGTCAACAACGGCAACCAAGTGGTGCCCACCGTGGTGATCGAGACGCCCGCTGGGCGGGTGGTCCGCACCAACCCGTCGGCCCGCGAGGTGAAGGCGCTTCTCGAGGCGGCCTGAGGTTTTAACGAGCTCGGGCCCCAGCGGTGGCTGGAGCCCGAGCAAAGCGGTTAGCATGGTCCTGAGGACCTGGGTGCTAGTTTCACCCAGGTCCCCTTTAGTTCAGGTGGTTGTCGATCTTGTGCTCCAGGCGCACCATCTCGGCCTTGAGCTCGGTCCGGACGTCATGGAGCTCGGTCCGGACGTCTTGAATGTCGGCCTTGAGCTCGGATCGCAAGTCCATGATGTCGCCCTTGAGCTCCACCACCGCGTTGGTGATGGCGCCCGTGACCGCGTTGATGATGCGGCCCTCGGAGGCCTTGACCTTGTCGTCTATCCACACCTCCGTGGCGGCGATTTGGATGGCCAGCTTCTGCCGTTCGAGGTCCAGGAGCTGCTGGATGTGAGTCTCTTCCATGGGCATGAGCATAGCCTTTCGCTACCGAAGGTGTCTTCGAATTTACGCTACGTGACCATGGCTTACCAGTCCCCTGAAAGCGGTCCCCCGTACCAGGTCTCGATGAGGCGGCGGGCGATCGAGACCGGTGGCGGCAGGCGGACCTCGCCCGACCGCAGGGCCTCCACCAGCTCCTCGCGGGAGAACCAGCGGGCCTCGGCGATCTCCTCCGCGTCGGGGGTGAGGGTCGTCGTGGTGGCGTGGGCGAAGAAGCCGAGCATCAGGCTGCGTGGGAACGGCCACGGCTGGCTGCCGAGATAGCGGGGGTCGACGACGGTGACGCCCACTTCCTCGGCCACCTCGCGGATCACGGCGTGCTCCAGCGATTCCCCCGGCTCCACGAACCCGGCCAGGATCGACAGCCGCCCCTCCGGCCACTGCGGGCCGCGGGCCAGCAGGCAGCGGTCGTCCTCGTCGCGGATGAGCATGATCACCGCCGGGTCCACGCGCGGGAAGTGCTGGCTGGAGTCACGCGGGCAGACCCGGATGTGGCCGCCCGCCTGCACGTCCGTACGGCTGCCGCAGCGCGGGCAGAACTCGTGCGTCGAGTGCCATGCCTCCAGCGCCACCGCGTAGACCAGCATCCCCGCGTCGCGGTCGCCCAGCAGGCCGCCCACCTGGCGCAGGCCCGCGACGACCAGCTCGCCCTCGGCCGTGTCGCGCAGGCTCATCGGCATCGTGACGCGGCCGTTGACGTCGCCGGCCCGCGAGCCGGGCAGCGGCGCGGCGACCGCGAAGTAGGCGGTCCCGTCCTCGACTCCCAGCAGGTAGCGCTCGCCCGCCGGCGCCTCCGATGGCGCGTAGAGGACCGCGTGCACCTCGTCGCCGGCGCGCTTGACCAGCGTCCGGCCGTCGTCGATCACCAGCACCTTGGTCGCCGGATCCGCCCAGGCACGCTCCAGCCAACCGGCGTTCGCCCGCAGCGCGGACGACCTGTCGATGGTGCCGCGCGCGAGGAGCAGCGGTCCGATGAGTTGCTCTTCCACCCTCGTCTGCACGGGCCCCACCCTTCCCAAATCCCATGTCATCCTATGACCGCCACCGAATGTGGGGTCTTGTATCCGGGATGATCTCCCAACGGCTAGGATCAGCGAGTTAGGTTAGGCTTACCTGATTCTCCGGGGGTATCTCGCGTTGCGGCTCTACCTGACCGCGCTCAAACCCACCGATTCGGTGACCGATGGGTTCCTGCCCGCCGCCGAGGCTCTGGGCTGTCGTGTGACGATTCTCACTGACCAGCCGGAGCGGCATCCCGGTGCCATCGCGTGCGACGTACGGGATCCGCGGGCCGTGATCGACGCGATCGAGCAGCTCGGCCGGCCGGACGCGATCTTCTCCAACTCCGACCACCTACAGGCGGAGACCGCGCTGGCGGCGGCCTACTTCGGGCTGCCCGGCAAGGACTGGCGGGCCTGCCTGGCAGCCAAGAACAAGTTCCTGATGCGCCGCCGGCTCGCCGAGGCGGGGGTCGAGCGGGTCTCGTCCGTACGACTGGCGCCCGGCGACCCCGTGCCCGACGACCTGCCGTACCCGCTGGTCGTCAAGCCGCGCGAGGGGGTCGCGAGCGAGGACGTGCTGCTGGTCGAGCGGGACCTGGCCGGAGCGGTGGCGAAGGTCAGGCAGCGGCGGCCTGGCGAGGCGCTGGTCGTGGAGGAATACCTGGAGGGGCCGCTGCGCACGCTGGAGACCCTCGGGGACGCCGAGAGGGTACGGGTGCTCGGCGGATTCCGTACGACGCTCGGGCCGTTGCCGCACTTCATCGAGGAGCGGCTGGACTGGACGCCGCCCGATGGAGCGCGCGAGCACGTTCTGGGGGCGTTGGCGGCGCTCGGGGTGGGGTTCGGCGCCTGCCACACCGAATACATCGTCACCCCGGCCGGGCCGCGCATCGTCGAGGTGAACTATCGGGTGATCGGCGACCATTGCGACTTTTTGCTGGCCGACGTGCTCGGGGTGCCGGTGTTCGAGTGGATCCTGCGGGTACACCTGGGTGAGGCCGTGCCTGCCGTGCCGGATACGTCCAGGTACGGCAGCGCGGTCAGCCTGGTCGCCGACCGGTCGGGGACGATCACGGCGGCGCCGGGGGCGGCGGAGCTGGTCTCCCAAGGCGTACGACTGTGGCACCGGCCGCTTCGGACCGTGGGTGACGTCGTCGAGCAGACCCATACGAACCGCGACTATCTCGGCGTCCTCCGGGCCGTCGGTCCGGACCGGGCGCGGGTGGACGCGGCCATCGAGGACTTTCGGGCGGCCAAGCCATGGATCGTGGGATGAGCTCGCGCGAGGCCGCGGATCGTGAGAGGCGTACGCGGGAGGCCGCGAGCCGTGGGATGAGCTCGCGCGAGGCGTATTTGGCCAGGCGGGTGCTGGACGCGCTGCTGCGCGAGGACTACGGCGGGCTGTCGGCGCGGGTGGCCAGGAGCCGTGACGGCGTGGAGCTGGAGCTGGCCGGCGGGCGCCGGGTACGGCTGGTGCCCGGGATGCTGTTCCAGGACTTCGTGGTCGGTCCCGACGAGCGGCTGGGGCTGGCGGAGGTGCTCGGCACGCTGGCCGAGGTGGCCGATCCGGCCGACGCGCCGGGGGTGGCGGCGTTCGCCGAGGAGTGCGCGCAGGCGCTGGCGGCGCTGGAGCTGCACGACGTACACAGGGCCGAGGTGCTCGCCCGGCGGCCGTCCTACGAGTCGCTGGCGGCGTTCGTCGACCATCCGGTTTATCCGACCTCCCGGGCGCGGCTGGGCGTGCCCGCCGCCGCGCTGCCCGCGTACGCGCCCGAGTTCGCGCCGTCGTTCGAGCTGCGCTGGGCGGCCGTGCCGCGCCGCCTGCTGACGCCGGGCTCCACCACCGTGCGGACGCCGTTTCAGGCCGGTCCGCACACGACCCACGAGGCGTCGTTTCAGGCCGGTCCGCACACGATCCGCGAGGCACGTCCGCACGCGATCCACGAGGTGCGGGCCGACGAGGTGCTGTTTCCCGTTCATCCGCTCACCGTCGACGAGGTACGGAAGATCGACGGGGTGCGGCTGCTCGGCGAGCCGTGGCTGACCGTGCGGCCCACGCTGTCGATGCGGACCGTGGAGCTCGACGAGCGCACCCACCTCAAGCTGCCCCTGCCCACCAGCACCCTCGGAGCGCGCAACCGGCGGTCGATCAAGCCCGGCACCCTGCACGACGGCGCCAAGGCCGAGCTGCTGCTGCGGCGCCTGGCCGACCCTGACGTGCTGGTCGCCGACGAACAGACCTACGCGCACGCCGGGCACGAGTATCTCGCCTGGATGGTGCGCAGGCTGCCGGAAGGGCGGATGGTGCCCGTCGCCGCGCTCAACGCTCCTGGCGTGCTCCAGGAGGTGGGCGACGTACTGCCCGGCTATCTGCGCCTCCTGCTGCGGTGGAACGTACGGCTGTTCGTACGCTACGGCGTCGCGCTGGAGGCCCATCAGCAGAACCTGTCGCTGGTGTTCCAGGACGGGCGGATGAAGCTGCTGGTCAAGGACAATGACGGGCTGCTGGCGTCCCCTTCGAGGCTCGCCGCGGCGGGTGTCGAGGTGCCCGCGTTCGCCGACGAACGGATGCTCACGGACGACCCGCACGCTCTGGCCGACGTGTTCGTGACCATCACGCTGCACCTGGCGGCGGCGGCCGTCGTGTTCGGGGCGCTGCCGCCCGACCGGGCCGCCGCCCTGCTGCGCGACACGCTGACCGAGGCGCTCGACGAGTACGGCGACGACCCCATGGCCCGGCTGCTGCGCGCCAGGACGCTCGACGCGGCCAGGCTCACCGGCAAGTCGATGATCACCGCGGGGACTCTCGTGGCCAAGGAACGCTCCGGGGCGCGGGACATCAACAAGTTCTACGGCACCAGCGGGCCCAACTATCTGAGGAGAGCTTGAATGCACGGTCTGGTCCTCGACTCGCCCGCCAACCAGGTCTCGGCGGTTCCGCCGACCTCACCGACCGCACCGGCCTCATCACCGGCCTCGCTGGCGGAGGAGGCGACGCTGGGCGCCCTGCTGCGGTGCTGTGTGCGGGAGGTGGCCGGGCCGCGCGGCCTGGTCTGGCCCGCGCCGCCATACCTGCTGCTGAGGGTCGGGGGCACGCTGCTGCGGGTCCGAACGTACGGCGGAGCGGCGTTGCGCTTCGACGGCCGGCCTGAGCGCCTGGATCGTGGTGCCTGGCGGCCTCTTACGACCGACGAGCTGGTACGGCTGGCGGAGGCCGACCTGACCGGGCAGGCGGCGCCGGATTTCGATGGCCCGGACTTCACCAGCCCGGACTTCGATGGCCCGGCAACCAATGGGCTGGCATCCAATGGGTCGGCAGTCAATGGGTCGGCCGCCAATGGGTCGGCCGCCAACGGTGAGTTCGCCGGGCAGGTGGCCGCGAGCCGCGACGCGGTCGCCGCGATCCTGGCGGCCAGGGCCGAGGCCGTGGCGCCCGCCGATCCGTGGCTGGCCTCCGAGCAGGCGCTGGTCTACGGGCACCGGTTCCACCCGAGCCCCAAGTCGCGAGGTGGCGCCGACTGGCTGCGGTTCGCGCCCGAGGCGCACGCCGAGTTCCCCGTACGGCTGCTCGGCGTCCGCGCGGACGTGCTCGCCGAGGAAGGCGACGCCTCGGCCCTCGACCTGCTGGGCGAGGCGCCGTCCGGCTACCGGCTGCTGCCCGCTCACCCGTGGCAGCTGGACCTGCTGCGCCCCTCATACGGCACCGAGCTGATCGACCTGGGCCTCGGCCCGGTGGCCGTGCCGACCTCATCGGTGCGGACCGTCTACGCGCCCGCGGCGGAATCGTGCCTGAAGTTCAGTCTCGACGTCCGCATCACCAACTGCGTACGCAAGAACGCCTGGTACGAGCTGGCCGGAGCGGTGGAGCTGACCTCGCGCCTGACGCCGGTGTTCGAGGCGGTCTCGGCCGCGCATCCGGGCACCCGGTGGCTGCCCGAGCCGGGCTACCGCTCCGCCGCCCTCGGCACCCGCTTGCTCGAAGGGCTCGGCGTGATCGTCCGGGCCAGCCCGTGGTCCGTGTGCTCCCCCGGGGTTACTCCGGTCCTGTCCGGGGCCCTCGCGATCGAGGTACCGGCGGGCGATCCGCTCGCGTGGTGGACGTCCTATGTCTCGGTGGTGGCGCCGCCGGTGCTGGAGCTGTACTTCACGCACGGGGTGATCCTCGAACCGCACCTGCAGAACGTCCTCGTCGGCCTGGACCCCTCAGGGCTGCCCGTCGAGGCGGTCTTCCGCGACCTGGAGGGCACCAAGCTGGTCACCGGCCGTCACTCGCTCGACGGCGTACCCGCGAAGGTGGCCGAGGCCCTGAGCTACGACGCCGAGCGCGGCTGGGCCCGCGTCGTCTACTGCCTGCTGGTCAACCATCTCACCGAGATCGCCGCCACGCTGGCGGGCGATGACGACGAGCTGCTGCGCGAGCTGTGGCGGATCGCCCGGGACGTGCTCGCCCGCCACGCCGGGGCGCTCGGCTGGCCGCTCCCGCTGTCCGATCTGCTGGCCGGCGCGCCGCTCCCGGCCAAGGCGAACCTGACGGTCCGCTGGTCCAGGGCCGCCGACCGGACCGCCGGATACGTCCCGATCGCGAACCCGCTCGCATGATCACGACGAGAGTCCGCGAAGCCGCCCTGCGGCTCCGTGACGCGCCCGCCTACCTCTACGACCTGCCCGCGCTGCACGACCACGCCTCGGCGGTACGGCAGGCGCTGCCCGGTGTCGAGCTGTACTACGCCGTCAAGGCCAATCCCGACACCGAGCTGCTCAAGACGCTGGCCGAGCACGTGGACGGCTTCGAGGTGTCGTCCGGCGGCGAACACGCCCACGTGTCGGCCCTCTTCCCCGGCAAACCCGGCCTCCCCGGCCCGCCTGGCACGACCGGCAAGCCGCTGGCCCTCGGCGGCCCCGGCAAGACCGACGCCGAGCTGCGCCTGCCCTGCCATCGCCTGCACGTCGAGTCGCCCAACGAGCTGCGCCGCCTGCTCGCCACCGGCCGCGAGGCCGATGTCCTGCTCCGGCTCAACCCGGACCTGCCGGTCGAGGGCGCGGCGCTGACGATGAGCGGGCCGTTCGGCATGGACGAGGCGGGTGTACGCGAGTGCCTGCCGCTCTTCACCGACCGCGTACGGCTGCGCGGCCTGCACAGCCACCTGGCCAGCGGCCTCGACGCGCCGGGTCTCCTGCGGCTGGCCGAGACGTTGCTGGACACCGAGTACGACGAGGTCAACCTGGGCGGCGGCATGGCGGTCTCCTACGCCGCGCCGGAGTCCCGGTTCGACTGGGCGGCCTACGGCGCCGGGCTGGCGGCGCTGCGCCGGGCCGGGCAGCGGGTGCGGATCGAGCCGGGGCGGGCGCTGACCGCGTACTGCGGCTATTACGTCACCAAGGTCGTGGACGTGAAGCGGGTACGCGGTGAGGCGTACGCGATCGTGCTGGGCGGCACGCACCACCTGCGTACGCCGGTCACCAAGGGGCACGACCAGCCCTTCACGGTGCTGCCCACAGGCGACGGCCCTGCTCTGACGGACGAGGCGGTGACCGTGGTCGGCCAGCTGTGCACCCCGAAAGACGTCTTCGCCCGAAAAATCGGAACTTCGTGGCGGGTGGGGGACACGGTGGTGTTCGAAATGGCCGGGGCGTATGCCTGGAACATCTCCCACCACGACTTCCTGATGCACCCCAAGCCGGGCTTCCACTACCTGCGGGACTAGGCCCGTCACACGACGGTCTCGATCACTGTGACGGTCCGTGGTGGCGGGGGTCCTTCTGGAGATACCCCCTTCGGGGGAGGCAGCAGCAGACGGCCCGTCGTAGCCGGGGCCCTTAGGAAGGGACCCCCTCCGAGCGAGCGGAAGATGCCGGGCCCTAGGAGACGGGAACCGCCTCTATGAGCGCGACCAGGCCGTCGGCATCAAGCAGGTTCACCGGGCGGACGGTTTGGTTCATCCGGACATAGTGGAAAGCCGCCCCCACCCGCTCCAGCGGCACCGCCGCCAGGTGCGACCAGGCCAGCCGGTAGGCGGCCAGCTGCACCGAGGCGGCGCGGGCGGCCTTGCCGCGCGGCGGCGCGCCGGTCTTCCAGTCGACGACCTCATAACGGCCGTCGGGCAGCTCGAAGACGGCGTCCATCCGGCCGCGCACCAGCCGGTCGGCGATCATGGTCTCGAACGGTACCTCCAGGTCGAGCGGCCGGCGCCCGGCCCATTCGCTCTCCTCGAAGCGTTCCTGCAGCTCCGCCAACCGTACGTCGGCCTCTTCCGGCTCGTCCACCAGGTCCAGGTCGAAGTCGTCGAGCAGGCGCTGCTGGTCCCAGCGCGACTCCAGCCACTTGTGGAACGACGTGCCGCGACGGGCCAGCGGCGCGGGCTTGACCGGGACGGGACGGCGGATCCTGCGGGCCAGCTCGCGGGCGTCCTCCGCCAGCGTGACCAGCGACGACACGGTCAGCTTCGAGGGCAGCTCGACGGTGGTGGAGCCGCGCCGCCGGTGCAGCTCGCGCTCGCGCAGCAGCAGGTCGGTGTCGCGTTCCCAGGCGCGGACGCGTTCCTCCTCGAAGGCGCGCAGCGGCTCGTCCTCGGCGGGGGGGAGCGTGCCCGTCAGCGCGTCCTCGACCAGCCGCGCCCCGTCCAGCACCGACTCATAGCGCAGGCCCTCCGGCGTGACCGGCCACACGGCCTCGGCGGGCTCGGCCAGCAGCGGGTTGGTCGTGCCGGCGGCGAGCTCCGGCGCCCAGAACGCGACCCGGTCGCTGGTGTCGCGGATCTCCAGCAGGAAGTCCGACGGCTCCAGCGGCTTGGAGGCGCTCCCCCAGCGGTAGCCGGAGGCGATCAGGTGGTAATGGGCCCGGGTGACGGCCACGTACGCCAGCCGCCGTTCCTCCATCAGGTCCCGGTCACGGCAGCCCTCGTCGAACGCGGCCAGCTCCTCCTTGGTGAGCCCCGTCAGGCGCGGCAGGTCGGCGACGTCGCCACGGAGCGGGTAGGGGAGCTTGCGTGGGTTGTCGGTCCAGCGGCTGTTCATGACCGGCGTCGCGGGGAACATGCTGCCGGTCGCGATCGTGCCCTTCGAACTGACCAGCTGCGACAGTCCGGGCACGACCACGATCGGCCACTCCAGGCCCTTGGAGGCGTGCACGGTCATCAGCTTGACGCTGTTGCTCTCGCCGACCCGCCCGGCCTCGAGCCCGAACTCCTCAGTCTCGGCCGCCTGCAGATAGGCCAGGAACGCGCCGAGCGTCGGATCCTCCGCGTCCCCGGCGAATCTGGCAGCCGCGTCCTGGAAGGCGTCGAGGTCGGCCCTGGCGGCGAAGGCGCTGACCGTGCCGCCCCGGGCCGCCACCTCTATGTCGAGGCCCAGCCGCCGCTCCACCTCCGTGATCAGGTCGGGGAGCGGCTGGGCGGTGTGCGCCCTGAGCTGCCGCAGCTCCTGCGCCAGCGCGACAAGCCGGGTCCTGGCCAGCGGCGAGAACGCCTCCAGCCACGCCTCCCTGTCGGGCAGCTCGTCGAGCGCGTCGATCAGGCTGCCGCGCTCCTCCGCCAGGTCGGCGACGACCTGGTCCAGTGGGTCCTGCTCATGGCGCGTCTCGCGGGCCTCGCGGGTCAGCTCCCTGGCGTACTCGCCCAGCACCCGCATGTCGGCGGGCCCGACCCGCCAGCGCGGTCCGGCCAGCAGGCGGGCCAGGGCGTCACCGGCGGTCGGGTCGTACAGGACTCTGAGCGTGGCGACGATGTCGTTGACCTCGGGCACGGTCAGCAGCCCGCCGAGACCGACCACTTCGACCGGGATGTCGCGCTCTTCGAGCGCTCTGCGCAGCGCGGGGAACTGCGACCGCTTACGCGCGAGGATCGCCACATCCTGGGGTTGTACGGCGAGCGTCTTCTTGCGTTCCTTCTCGCCCCAGGGCAGGCCGTCGGGCGCGAACTCCTGGCCGAGGATCTTGTAGATGCCGTCGGCGATCCACTTCGCCTCGTCCTCCGCGGTCTCATGGAAGGCACAGGTGACGCGCCCCCGGTCGACGCGGTTGGCGCCGGGGACGAGGACCGGCACCTCACGGGCCTCCATGCGCAGCGGCAGCTGGACGCGAGCGGCGACGTCGAGGACCCGGTCGCCGTTGCGGAAGCTGACGCTGAGCTGGCGTACCGGGGCCAGGTCGCCGGTGCTCGTCCTGAAATCCTGGGCGAAGCGCCGCAGGTTGCCCGCCGAGGCGCCGCGCCAGCCGTAGATGGACTGGCAGGGATCGCCCACCGCGGTGACCGGGTGGCCGTTGCCGTACAGGGATCGCAGCAGTACGAGCTGGGCGTGGCTGGTGTCCTGGTATTCGTCGAGCAGCACCACGGAGAAGCGGGACCGCTCGATCTCGCCCACCTCCCGGTGGCCGGCGGCGATCCTGGCGGCCAGCGACATCTGGTCGCCGTAGTCGATGACCTCCCGGCCGCGCTTGAGCCGCTCGTACCGCTCGACCAAGGGCAGGAGCTGCTTCCGCGCGGCCTGGACGTTGATCGGCTTGCGCTGGGCCACGGTCGTCCGGCCGGTCAGCGCGGCGTACCTCTCATCGAGCCAGTCGCCGATCCGCCGCACGTCGGAGGCGGTGCGCAGGTGCTCGGACAGCTCGCCGGCCAGCTCCAGGACGGCGGCCGTGACGGACGGCGGGCCGAGCTCGATCTTGTCCATCGGCCCGTCGTACATCGCCACCACCCTGGACGCCAGCTGCCACGAGACGGCGGGCGTGACCAGGCGCATGGTGGGTTCGAGGGCCTCGCGCAGGGCGTGGTCGGTGACCAGGCGGGCGGCGTAGGCATGGTAGGTGGAGACGGTCGGCTCGTTGTCGAGCAGGCCCGGCTCGACCAGGCCGGCCTCGGCCAGGCCGTTGAGCCGTTCCCGGACGCGGATGGCCAGCTCGGCGGCGGCCTTGCGGGTGAAGGTCAGGCCGAGCACGTTCTCGGGCTTGACCAGGCCGTTGGCCACCAGCCAGACGACACGCCCGGCCATGGTCTCGCTCTTGCCCGAGCCCGCTCCGGCCATGACGACCATGGGTTCGAGCGGGGCCTCGATGACGCGGGACTGTTCGGAGGTGGGGGGCAGGATGCCGAGCTTCTCGGCCAGCTCGACCGGGTTCAGCACACCTGTCCCCCGTTGTCGTTGACGGGGCAGCTGGACCTGGCCGCGCAGGTGCGGCAGCCGTCGTTGACCTTGGCCTGGAAGAACGGGCCCGACATGCCGATCGCCACGGTGTCGACCAGGTCCTTGGCCCAGCCGGGGTTCTTGTCGTCGGCCAGCGCGCCCTGCGTCTGCTCCAGCGCGTCGTTCTTGCCCGCCGCCTTGCCGACCTGGACCAGCGCGGCGCCACCCGGCTCGGTCATGCCGTGCCGGGCGAACGCGCCCAGAAGCGCGGCCAGCTGGTAGACGCCCAGCTGGGGGTGGCGGTCGAGCTCGCCCGCCTTGGGCTTCGCGCTGCCGGTCTTGAGGTCGATGATCACCGCGCGGTTCTCCGAGTCACGCTCGACGCGGTCCACGCGGCCCTTGATCTGCACGCCGTCGGAGACCGTGGCGGTGAACGCCTCTTCGAGGGCGACGAGCTCGCGTGGGTTCTCCTGGTGCCAGCGCCAGAACTTGGTGATCATCTGCTCGGCCACCTGGCGCTGCTTGCGGTTGAACCAGACGCCGCCGAAGTCCAGCTCGTTCCAGATCTCGTCCAGGCGTTTGCCGAGCAGGTCCTCGCTGGGCAGGTCGGTGGCGGCGAGCACGGCCAGCGCGTGGATGACGGTGCCGAGGCCCTGGGCCGAGCTGGTGCCGGCGGCGCCGACGGCCGTCTCCAGCAGCCATCTCAGGCCGCACTTGGTGAAGCTCTCGACCGCCGAGGGCGAGATCCTGACGATGTCGTCGGGCCAGCTCAGGGGGCGGTCGTCGGTCATGGAGGTGAGGGCGTACCAGTCGTTGGGGTGTGCGCCCTGGACTCCGGCCGCGGCCAGGCGAGCGAGCTGGGTGGCGGCCTTGTGCCGGATTTTTCCCGATTTAGTGGGATCGGTCACTGCGCTGCGGAGGTCCGCCACGAGCGCGGACATGTTCAGCCACCGTGCCCGGTCGTCCACCGTGGCGGCCTCGACGGCCCCCGGCATGAGCTCGCTGAGGAACCTCGAGGGCCGCTCGTCGGTGTCCTCCCCGCCGACGGCCGTGACGACCAGCCTGCGCCGGGCACGGGTGACGGCCACGTAGAACAGCCGCCGCTCCTCGGCCAGCAGCTTGGAGGCCAGCGACGCCGCGTTGGGCTTGCCGCCCTCGACCAGCTCGACGAGATCCTCCACGCCCAGCAGCGTGCCGCGCAGCCGCAGATCGGGCCAGACGCCCTCCTGCACACCCGCGACCACCACCACGTCCCACTCCAGCCCCTTGGACCGGTGGGCGGTCAGCACCCGCACGGCGTCACCGTCGGGCGCCCGCTCGGCCAGCGTGTCACCCGGGATCTCCTGGGAGGCCAGATCGTCCAGGAACACCTCGGGGCCCGCCTTGGGCATCCTGTCCACGAACCTGGCGGCGTGGTCGAACAGGGCGACCACGGCGTCGAGATCCCGGTCGGCCTGCGCCCCTCTGGCGCCGCCCGACAGGCTGAGCTCGGTCCACCTCTCGGCCAGGCCGCTCTCGTGCCAGACGGCCCACAGGACCTCCTCGGCGCCGGCGTGGTCGCGCACGGCCTGACGGGCGGCGGCGAGCAGCTTGGCTACGCGTTCGGCGGGGAGGGCTACGTGGGGCTCGATCCGGGTCAGCTCCCGCGCGTCCTTGACGGCCGCGACCAGCAACTCTCCAGAGGTACGCGCTTGCGTGACCTCTTTCGCGGGCTCGCTCTCGGACTCGGCACCCGCCGCCTCGTTGTTGTCGGGCGTGGCGGCCAGCGCCTGGTTGTTGTCGGACGTGGCGGCCAGCGCCTCGTTCTCGGCGATCTTCAGTGCCCGACGCAGTCGCCGTACGCCGATCATGTCGGTGCCGCCGAGCGGCCCGGTCAGCAGTTCCTCGGCCACGCCCTCGTCGAGCTCGCCCGCGTCGAGGGCGATCCTGAGCATCGTCAGCAGCGGGCGTACACCGGGCTCCTGCGCGATCGGCACCTCGTCACCGGCAACCATCGTCGGCACGCCCGCGCTGACCAGCGCGCGCCGCAGCAACGGCACCTGACGGGCCGCCGACCGGACGAGCACCGCCATCCGATGCCACGGCACGCCGTCGATCAGGTGGGCCCGCCTGAGCGTGTCGGCGACGACGGCCGCCTCCTGGCTGGTGCTGTCGGCCAGCAGCACGCGTACGTCGCCGTCCTCCATCTCGGGCAGCGACAACAACTCGCGATGCCCGTGGGGACGTCCGGCGGCCATGGCATCCGGCATCGGCGCCGCGGGCAGCCGATCGGCCACCCGCCTGGACGCCGCCAGCAGCTCGGCGCCGCTCCGGCGGCACATCCGCAGCGCCACCACCGGCGCGTCCCGCCCGTCACGGGCCGGGAACCGCTGCGGGAACCCCAGGATCCCCCGCACATCGGCCCCCCGGAACCCGTAGATCGACTGGTCCGGATCGCCCACCGCGATCAGGTCACGCCCGTCACCGGCCAGCTGCCGCAGCAGGAACTCCTGCGCCGGGTCGGTGTCCTGGTATTCGTCCACGAAGACCACGTCGTGCGCCGCCCGCTCCCTGCGGCGCACCTCCGGGTCGGCGAGCACGCCCGCCGCCGCCCTGATCAGCTCGGCGTAGTCGAGCGACGGTTCGGGATCGAGGTCGAACCGCACTTCGTACCGCTCAAGGAACCGGCCGGCCGCCACCCAGTCCGGCCTGCCGTACTGCCTGCCGAGCTCCTGCAGCCGTGGGCCGCCGAGCCCGCGCTCGCCCGCGCGCGACAGGAAGTCGCGCAGCTCCTCCGCGAACCCGCGCGTCTTGAGCGGCTCGCGCAACGCGACCGGCCACTCGCGCGCGCCGTCCTCCAGCTCGCCGTGCAGCAGCCGCCGGATCTCCAGCAGTTGCTCGGGCCCGGTGAGCAGCCGCGGGGGCGTCTCACCCGCCAGCACCGCCTCCCGCCGCAGCAGCGCGTAGGCGTAACTGTGGAATGTGAGCGCCAGCGGCGTCCTGGTCGTGCGGCGCAACCGCCCGGTGACCCGTTCACGCAGCTCACCGGCCGCTTTGCGGCTATATGTCAGGATGAGGACGCGTTCGGGATCCACCCCGCGCCGCTCGATCCGGTCGACCACGCTCTCGACGATCGTCGTGGTCTTGCCGGTGCCGGGACCGGCAAGCACGAGCAGCGGCCCGCTCCGGTGCTGAACCACGGCACGCTGGTGCTCATCGAGCACAGGGGCCGCAACAGGTCCCCCGCTCCCACGCCGCACCAACCGCCAGGTCTGAGCACTCACAACACTAGATTCCACCAGACCACAGGGGTAGATCGTGCCGAGTTGACCTCTCTACCACGCGATCGGCCAACGCTACCGGCGTAAATGTCACCGCACCCATCGACACGCCGCACCGACCCGATGCCGACTTTCGCGACATATCTTGACTTGCTTCCAATGCGATATATCGTGACTTGTACCACAACGGCAGTGCCCGGCAGAGAGGAACGACAGGCCATGACCAGAACCGACAAGGGCTACAAGGGCATCGGCATGGAAGGCACGATCGCCCGCTGGTACGCGAAGAACACCGGCAAGGACCGGACGAGGTTCGCGGAGCAGGCCCAATTGGTGCTGGAGTACGCCCCGGCCGGCGGCGACATCCTGGAGGTGGCCCCCGGCCCTGGCTACCTCGCCATCAAACTTGCCCGAACCGGCAACTACCAGGTCACCGGCCTCGACGTCAGCACCTCCTTCGTCCAGATCGCCCGCCAGAAGGCCGCCGAGGCAGGCGTCCAGGTCGACTTCCGCCACGGAAACGCCGCGGCCATGCCGTTCGACGACGAGAGCTTCGACTTCATCGCCTGCTGCGCCGCCTTCAAGAACTTCTCCGACCCGGTCGGCGCCTTACGCGAGATGCACCGCGTCCTACGCCCCGGCGGCTCCGTCTACATCAACGATCTGCGCCGCGACGTCTCCAAGAAGGCGGTCGACGAGGACGTCGCCCGCATGGGCGTCGGCCCGGTCAACGCCGCCATCATCCGCTACGTGCTCCGCTCGGTCCTTCCCCGGCGGGCGTACGACAAGAAGCAGTTCACGGCCATCGTCGCCCACACGAACTTCCAGACGTTCAACATCAAGGAGACGCCCTTGTCTCTTCTTGTCGAACTGCGCAAGTAGCTCTCGATCCGGGGCCAGCCCCCCCGGCAGCTGGAGACCTCCACCCCATAGCGCATAGCGCCCCAGAGCCGCGCGATCTGCACATATGCCAGATCCGGACAATGCGCTCTTGAGATAACGATTACCCCTACGTCTCCAAACGATCTGCTGAGCGATGGCCGTGCGTGCGATTATCGCACTATGAAGGATGGCGGACAGTGGACAGGCGTGGGTGACCGCGTCCGCGAATGCCGGCTCGCGGCTGACATGTCCCAGGAGCAGATCGCTTCGGCCATGAATCTCGACCGCACAATGATCGCCAAGATCGAGACAGGCGTTCGTCGGATCGACGCGCTAGAACTGGCCAAGCTTTCGGCCATCCTCAAGGTCCCGTTGAGCTACTTTCTCAGCTCTCCCCCAACGGTCGTATCCCGTCGCACGGAGTTGGCCGACGACACTGTGACCGACGCCACCCGACAGTCCTACCGGTTGGAGATCGCCCTATCCACTTGGCTGTCCGACGTCCAACAGCTCATAGAACTCGGAGAATTGGCCGCTCCACGCATCGAGCGATATCCCGAGACCGTGGAGGACACTCTGGGCGCGCGTTCTGCGGCCTCGTGGGCACGCGGGCGGCTCAACCTCGGGCTTGATCCCATCGACTCGATGATGGCCGTATGCGAGCGACTCGGACAGCTGGTGGCCATAGTCGAGACGCCCGGTGACGGAGCCTCCTTGGTCGAAGACGATATCGCCGTGGCGGTCGTCAGCAGCAACGGCGATCCGGGGCGCCGCCGCGCGACGGCGGCCCACGAACTCGGGCATCTGATAATCGGCGACGAATATTCCTCGGACATCGGTGTCCACAGCTCGCGCGCCGAAAGGGAGTCGATCATAGATTCCTTCTCCGCGGAATTACTGCTGCCGATCGACGCGTTCACCGAGCGCCTCCCCGCCGGGCCGACCACGAAGCGGGATGTGTTGATCACCTTCGCCGCGAAGTACCACACATCGTGGTCGTTGACCCTTCGTCAGGCGACCGAGGCCGGCCTCATCGACAGGGACACCGCCAAGACACTGCGTCAACGCAATCCGACGCGAGCGGAGCTGATGGAAGCAGTCGATTGGGCTCCACAGCCGGACCTCGAGGCGGTTCTCGTGCCGCCGCGCTACGCGCACGCCGTACTGCAGTCGTTCAAGAACGGGCTCATCACGACATCCCGCGCGGTTGAGATGATGCGCGGCCAGGTCTCGGCGGCCGACCTTCCTGCCCGCGATTACCCGGACCTGGAGCCATGAACGGCGACGAGCCCGATCCCCCTTTGGTGTTCGACGCAACCTGTCTCAGCCATTTCTGCCGCGCCGAACGTTTCGATGTGCTGCGAGATCTACTGCTGGGCTCCACCTGTCTCACGACTCATGTGGCGCGCGAAGAGATACGACAGGGCATGGGGAATTCCAGGCGGACACGCGTTTGCACGCGTTTGCACGCCTCGGCGCGACCCTGGACGGCAGGGTATGAACCGTTCTTCATATTCGCTATGAAAACCTGGGATTCTGCTCTGGGCTCGTCGTTCGTGCTGTGCCGGTGGAACGTGATCGGCGGGATGGATCGGTATCCGGCGGATGCGTATCGCTCACGCGTTCTACCCAAAGACGTCAACTCTTGGTAGCGTTACAGTCACATATCGTGGTGGCAGGGGTGGGCAGGGTGCAGGTTGGGCTCCAGACCGTGCGGTACACGTGTCGATGCCGCCTGGTCACCCATGACCTGATGGGGGCGGTGGGTGAGTAGGCTCACCGCGACAGCCTCCTGCACCGCCTATGCGGCGGTGGTGGAGGCGAGCGGTGAGGTCGTCGCGCAGGCGCTGCTGGTGCGGCGGGTGGCCTGGTTGACCGGTCTGGCACGCGATGTGACCGTCTGTCTGGTGGTGGCCCGGTGGAATGCGGCTGATCTGGACGCTTTGGGGTCCGGGGTGGGGCTGGACGGGCGGGTGTTGCCGTCGAAGGGCTGGATGGCGCTGCGCAGGCTCGGCTGGGGTGTGAGCCCGCCCTCGGGCGTGTACGTCGGTGATCGGGTGATGCGGTGCGCGCAGGAGCAGGCCGCCCGTCTGTTGCGGCTGGCGTTGCATCGGCGCCGTCTGGTGGCGGCGATCGTGGCCACCTGGCCGCGGAATACGGGTGCGCGTACGGGCGCCGAGTGGGAGGCGCTGCGTGCGCTGCTGCCGGACGGGGTGAGCGCGGCGGACATCCGGAACCGGACCCGGCAGGTTCGCGCGTATCGCGACGAGCATGGCGCGTTCCCGGCCGATCTGACCGAGTTGGAGGAGCCGCCGAACGTTGCGGCGCAGGTGGTGCTGGCGGCGGCCGACCGGCAACTGCTCACCCTGGAGCGCACCGGCCACCACAGTGCCCGGCTGCGGGTAAAGCTTCCCCTGGTCGAATTCCCCGCGTCCGGTCGGGACTGGGCCTGGCATGAGCTGCCGTTGGCGTTGCCGCCGACGGTGCCGGCGGAGGCGGCGTTGTGCGCTCCCACGGTGCGGGTGGTCAAGGGGCGGGTGCGGGTCGATCTGCCGTTCCAGATCCCGGTCGGCTTCGCGCCCGCTACCGGTCATCGGGTCGGGTGCGGGTTCGACTGGGGCCTCAACGGGTTGCTGGTCGGCGTGGCGGGGCGTCTGGCCGATGTGGCCGATGGCCGGGTGATGAGTGATGGGCGGCCGCTGGTCTACGATGCGAGCGGTGTGTCGGCCAAGCTGCACCGGCTGCGCGGCGAGCGTGAACACCTGGCCGCCAAGCACCGGCACCTGCAAAGGCTCCTAGCTGGGATCACGCCTGCTGATCCCCGCTACCTCGCGTTGCGTACGGCCTGCCAGCGCATCGGTGTTGAGCATGAGCGGCTGTGCGCCCGTATCCGCAACCTGAACAAGGCACTGACCTGGTCGGCGGCGCGGTGGGCGGTCGATCAGGCCAGCGCCGCGGGGGCGACGGTCATCTATGTGGAGGATCTGGCCACCCTGGAGGCGCGCGGACGCCGAGGGGGCTGGAACGCGCGACTGTCGGGGCAGGTGCGCGGGCGGATCGTCGAGGCGATCCGGCATCTGGCGGCCAAGTACGCCATCGCGGTGGTCACCGTCGCGGCGCGTGGGACCTCCCGGTACTGCCCCCGGTGCGGGGATGGCACGTCGGTGCTCCAGCATTGCCCGGCCCCGGACCGGCTCGGCGAGCGGGGCTGGAGGTGGGCTTACTGCCCGGCCTGCGGCCTGTCCTGTGACCGGGACTGGGCAGCGGCCGAGCGGATCGTCTCCCGTGGCCTGCTCGGCCAGCATGCTACCCGCACCCACCGGTCCACCGGGGCGCGCACCATCCACGCCATCGTTGATCGAGAGCGTGGTCGACTGGGCCCGGGATCGTGGTTGCGATCGCGTCTACCGAGATGCGGGCCAGTGCTCCCGTCTTCAGGCGGGATGGTGTTGACCCGCGCGTGAGTGACCTCTGAGGCGCGAACGTGCAGCGATTGGAACTGTTTGCGACGTCCCAATCACGTACGGTAAGGTTTCTGTGATCGAACTGGCAAGCGATAACCAAGCTGGCCGTGAGATCACTTCCTGGATTCATCGGTACGACGAGGCCGCCGGACGGGCGGTGACAGGACGTGGAGACTTGCCGGTAGGCGGGTCAGTGAAGCGTCAAGCGTCCCGTTCCACAGCCCGTGCTGCTTACGCGGCATGGACTGCTGCGTAAGCAGCACGGGAATCTTCGCCTCTTCAGGGCGAGGAGCACGTCAATGGAACACCCACGAGTCGAGCACCACCGCGCGGCGCCTTTTACGACAAGGCGGCCGCAAACCGGGGCTTCATCCGGTATCAAATCGACCTGCCGCGATAGAGACCGATCCTGGGTTCTCGACGGCCACCCACCCAGACGGGTGGGTGGCCAGCTGTCTACGAGAACAGGTGGTCCACGACTCGGGCGGTTGCCTTGCCGTCGTCCCTAGGGGCGAAGGTGGCGCGGAAGGCGTCGTAGCGGTCCGCGTGGGCCGCGGCCACCGAGTCGATCGAGCGTAGTGCGTCGATCACCTCCGCCGACGTCGACAGCACCGGCCCTGGGGCCTGCTCCGGGAGGTCGATGTAGAGACCGCGCTTCGATGAGTATTTCGCCAGGTCATACCCGTAGAAGACGATCGGGCGGCCGGTGGCGGCGAAGTCGAACATGACCGAGGAGTAGTCCGTGACCAGCACGTCCGTCACGAGCAGCAAATCCGCCATATCGGGATAAGTCGTGACGTCGTGGGCGATGTCGGGGACGGCGGGCATGGCTTGCATGGGGTGGGCTCTGACCAGGAGTTCGTGGTCGGCGCCCAGCGCCTCGCGGGCCTTCGCCAGGTCGAGCTTCACCATCGCGTTCTTGCGGTCATAGTCTCGCCACGTCGGCGCGTACAGCACCACGCGCTTGCCCTCGACCAGGCCCAGCCGCTCCCGGACCGCGGCCGCCAGCGAGTCGCGGTCCGGCGAGGTCAGCACGTCGTTGCGCGGCAGCCCGCTCTCCAGGATCTCCCCCTGGTAGCCGAACGCGCGCCGCAGCACCGGCGTGGCCCAGGGCGACTGCGACAGCAGCACGTCCCAGCCGCGTACCTCGGCCGCCTGCCGGTGCCAGATCGGCGGGCGGGGGTCGCGGGTCATGTGCGGCTGGTCGTTGCCGATGCGCTTGGCCGGCGTGCCGTTCCAGGTCTGCAGGACGACCTGGTCCTCGCGTGAGCGGAACCAAACCGGCAGGAACGCATTTGTCACGATAAATCGGGACCGGGCGAGCGCAGCGTGGTGCTCGCGGCTGCCGGCGCGTACCGAGGTCGTGCCCGGAGGCGGCGTGAACGCGCCGTCCTTGACGATCCAGATGTGCTCGCGGTCATCCCCCCGCCGCACCCGCTCCTCGTAGATCGCCCGGACGCTGTCGGCGTAGAGGCGGCCGTCGTTGACCACGTAGACGGTCGCATCGGTCAGCGGCTCGGTGCGCTGGGCCGGATAGAAGACCCGCCGCAGCACGTGAGTGCCCGCGACGCCCTTCTCGTCGGCCGGCCGCTCCTCTTCCACGGCCACCACCGGCACGTCGAAGCGCGTCGAGAGCATCCGGAAGGACCGCCCCTCGGACACGCGCGGCTCCTCGTCGAGGCCGGGCAGCGCCGCGTGGTCCATGCGGACGGGGACGATCTCCCCGGACGGGTGCCGGAGCGACATGTTCCAGGTGCCGGACGACAGCGGCACCACCTCGCCGAAGCGGTCCATCGACGCGGGCTCGAGGCGTACGGAGAACTGATCGCCCGTACGCTCCATCGGCATGTGGTAGGACAGTCCCGACCGGTGGCGCAGCGTCAGCACGCGCGGCCCGGCCGCGTCGGGATAGTCGCCACGCAGCACCAGCGTGAGCCCCTCCCACACCGCCGAGGTGATCACCGGGCGGATGCGGTGCGCGGAGACGAGCACGCGGTCGCGCCGGTCGCCCAGCACGGTGATCTCGCGGTCGCCGGAAGGCATCCTGGTCTCCACCAGGTCGGCGAGCATGACCGACGCGGCGGGATCGCCCTTCGGCTCGACCCAGAGCCGCCGCCCGTCCTTCTCCTGCAACAGGGCGGACACGGCCTGGCTGACCAGCACCTCGGTGCCGTTGGCCACCGGCGTGAACTCGGCGGCCATGCGGTGGCCGCCCAGCCGGGCGTGGCCCTTGGTCACCGTACGGCCGGCCAGGAAGATCTTCAGCTCCAGCCGGTCGCCCTCGACGGAGACCCCGGCGAGCTCGGCGCGGTTGGGCTGGAGCACGACCTGCAGCGCCCGATCGGAGGTCCACACCGGCCTGGCCCACCAGCCCGGCCGCAGCTTGAGCCCGGCGGGACGCTCGGTGCGACCGGGGGACGCGCCACGCAGCAGGCCCGTCGCCCGCGCGCCGCGGCTGTAGAAGACGATCTCGGCCCGCCACGTCGTGGTGTCGTGGACGGCGGGCCGGTGGCGCATCCGCCTGCGTACGGCGTGCACCAGGCCGCGTACGGCTCCACGCCAGCGCAGGGACCATGGGCTGAGGTCGGCGGTGAACCCGGACCAGTCGTAGTTGCAGCCGGGCTCGCGCGCGCCGTGCGTGGCCTCGGGGGCCAGCACCCGGCGCGTGCGCAGGCGCACCGGAGGCAGCCAGCGCGGCCCGCGCAGCACCACGGTCGCCCAGTTGAACCGGCGGCTGCGCACCGACAGGCCCGCCAGGTAGGCGAAGCCGGTGACGCGCAGCTTGCCGTTGACCCACACGATGTCGTCGATGTGGGTCACGGGCACCAGGTCGGCGCGCCGCAGCCGGTAGAGGTCGGCGGGGAGCTCCTCGCGGAAGGGCAGGTCGGCGTACCAGCGCAGACCCGCGCGGATCCGCTTGGACGGCTCGGCCGCCGCCGCCACGACCTTGGTGAGCGTGTCGCCGTCGACGAGCTCGTCGTCCGGGCGATGCTCGATGAGGTGGCAGATCAGGCGCCGCGCGACCGGCAGGTCGCGCTTGACGCCCGCGTCCACGGCCGCCAGGTAGGGGCGCAGCAACGTGATGAGCTCACGCCTGCGCGCCGCGCCACGCTTGACGGCCAAGTCCATCCGCGCGCCCAGCGGTCCGCTGAGCGCCTCGGTGTCGAACGCCGAGTCGCGGCCGCCCGGTCCGACGGCCCGCATGACCGCGTCGAGCGGCTCACCCCGGTCACAGAGATCCTGGACAGCCTTCAGGCGATCGGCGATCAGATCGCCGCCCTGACTCAGGGCTGTGACGCCGGTTGCCATCGGTAAGGCACCGCCTTTCGAACCGCCATCACTGGTTCTAGCCATCGTAAGGGGAGTCACGTGCGGCGGATTCGCCCAACGAGCGAATCCGCTGGTCAAACTCGTTTCTGAGAATCGGCTGAACGACCGTCCCAGCGCGCCTGGCGCATGTCGACGCGCTCACCGCGGAGGGGGGTGCCCTCTTCGCGCCAGTGCTCCAGACAGCGTCGCACGTGGTCAGGGGCCGCGCCGGTGCCGTCGGAGTGCACCACGCGCCACCACGGCACGCCACCGCCCCAGGTCGACATGACCTGCCCGACCTGACGCGGTCCGCCCTCGCCGAGATATTCGGCGATGTCGCCGTAGGACATCACCATGCCCGGCGGTATGGACTCCACTACCTCGAGGACCCGTTCGGCGAACGGGTTCACGGAGTCCATGCGTTGGGCCCCGCCTCGATCATCTCGTGGAACTTGCCGATCTCGACCACCGAACCGCCGGCCACCAGCTCCACGATGCCGTCGCGCAGCGTGTAGCTCTCGCCGTCTTCGCCGACGAGCCTGGCGCCGAGGGCGGCCGCCAGCAGGACGAGCTGCGCCACTTGCCAGTCGGAGCCCGGCTCGCCGATCACCTGATCGCGCCAGTGCCCCACGACGTGCGTGTCACCGGCGTGTCCGGTGACGATCTCGTCCGACCCGCGCAGCCCGAAACCGGCCGGCGCGATCGCCTTCGCGAGCTCGGAAAACGCCAGGGGCGCCTCACGAACCACGCGCAGCTCGTATCCCATGACGCGCGACCATAGCGGATCTTTACTCTCTACGCTGATTGAGCACGATGATGGCCCCGCAGAACATCACCAGCGCCAGCAGCACGCCCCCTCCATAGAGCCACAGCCGCCACGGATCGGGCCCCGGACGCGACGGCCCGGGCGAGTCCTCGCCGACGCCGAAGTGCCGGTCGTCAGGCACGGCGACCTCGCGCTGCTCCCCGGCCAGCCGTTCGGCCGCGTTGAGCGCGGCACCGGCGTCGACCACCCCGAACCCGGTCTTGTCGTCATAACCGGCGGCGGGCCGTCCGCGCGCGCTCGCGGCCAGAGCCTGCGCGACCTGCTCGGGCGCTATGGCGGGATAGCGCGACTTGACCAGCGCGGCCACCCCGGCCACGAGCGCGCTGGCCGAGCTGGTGCCCTCCGACAACTCGTAACCGCCCTTGCGCTTGACGACGGGCACGCCCACCCCCGGCGCGGAGACGAGGACGGACAGGTTGTCGCTGCTGAACGTCGCCTTCTTGCCCTGCTTGTCGACGGCCGCCACGCCGATGACGCCCGAATAGCCCGCGGGGAAGCTCCAGAACGAGGTGCCGTTGTCCTTGGCGTACTTGGTCTGCCCGTCGTTGCCGACGGCGGCGACCAGCACGACACCCTTGCCGAGCGCGTAGGAGACGGCCTCGCGTTCGGACTTGAGCGGCCCGTAGGAGCCGATCGACATGCTGATGACCTTGGCGCCGTGGTTGGCCGCGTAGCGGATGGCACGGGCCAGCGGGCTCTCCAGCGCGCTCTGCTCCTCCTGCTGGGGGTCGATGGTGCCGACGCCGGGGTCCTCGTCGACGGCCAGGGCCAGGGAGAGGATGCCCGACTCGGGCGCCACGCCGATCAGCCCGTCGTCGGCCCCGGACCCGGCGATGAGGGCGGCCATCGCGGTGCCGTGCTTGCCGGGCTTGGCCTGGCGCTGGACGGTGGCCTCGGTCATGTCGGGACCGGCGGTCACGCGGCCGCGCAGCTCCTTGAGCTTGCCGTCGACGCCGCTGTCGACCACTGCCACGGTGACGCCCTTGCCCTTGGTGACCGTCCACGCCTGCTCGACGTTGAGCGCGTCGAGCACCCACTGCTGCTGGTCCCGGACGGGGGCGGCCGCCGGGGCGTGGAGCATGACCAGGGCGGCGGTCAGCGCGCGTACGACGGTCAGCACACGTTCCCCTGAGTGCAGGGCGGAACCTTCGGCGGGTCCGCCAGGAAGTAGGCGATCTGGTTGCCGATCGACTTGCCCGCCGGCCACAGCTCACTGTGGAGTATCTCCTCGGGCGGGATGGCCGCCCGGGTCCTGCCGTCGGTGTAGCCCGCCGTCGAGAACACGATGTACGGACCGGCGCCCACCCAGCCCGTACGCTGGCGCTGGTCGGCCCCGAACCGCTCGGTCACCGTGCCGGGGAAGGCCACGGGCAGCACGCCGACCCGGTCGTCCTGGGTGAGCTGCTCCGTCGCCGAGAGCCTGGAGTCCTCGTCCTTGAGTACGGCCACACCGACCGTGAAGACGAACATGGCCGTCTGATCCACGTAGGTGGCGCGGAGCATGGTCACGCATCCGTTGTCGTCGAGGACGCCCGCCACGGACGGGTCGACGCCCTTGCCGCATTCGGTCTCGGGGGCGATGCCGACGCGCCGGGCGTACTGCTGGGCCTTGTCGAGCCCGACGTACTTGACCTCTTCGGGGAAGACGTCGGTGGCGGGCCACGCCTGCCAGCGCCTGGCGATCTCCTCTTGTTTGTACTGGTTCTGCTCGGCGGCGGTCAGCGGGCGGGACCGGGTCTCCTCGAGCAGTCCGATCGTGCCGAGCAGCACGAGGACGGCCGAGGCGACCACGATGGTGCCGACCAGCGTCACGAACAGGCGGCGGAAGCGCACACCCTGCCGGAGCACGGCCTGCTCCACCCGCTCCTTGCTCGCCAGCCTGTCGCGGCCGGTGGCGGCCGGCCAGGAGCGCACGCGAGAACGGCGGCCGGCTGGAGCACCGAGCGGGTTCCTTCGTCCCGATGTGGCTCCCCCGGCGCGCGGCAACCCTGAGGTGGACCTACGTGCCTTCACCACCGCCTCGTTCCCAGGCTCGGTTCGTGTCTATTTCGTCCCCCTTAGCGGGCGGATCATGCGTCTTGCCCATTCTGAGCGCGACGCACGCGTCTGACCAGGGCGAATATCGCCCACATGGAGGAGAGCGCGCCGAGGGCGGCCGCCAAAGCGATCGCCCCATAGACCTTTACGCGCGCTTGGTCCCTGTTGACGACCTCGATCCGGCCCGCCGATCCGCCGGCGAGCGGCCGGGCGGGGTCCTGCGCCTGCGCCCCCGCGGCCGTCTCGGTGTGCTTGGCGAGCCGGGCCGCCTCGTCGAGCGCCTTGGCGGCGTTGACCACGCCGAAGCCGGTGCCGGTGTCGTAGCCGCCCGGTGGCCGGTCGGTCGCGCTCGCCGTCATGGCCTGCGCGACCAGCGGCGGCGACATCGCCGGATATTTGGCCTTGATGAGGGCGGCCACTCCGGACACCAGCGCGGTGGCCTGCGAGGTGCCCCTCCCGACCCAGTACTCGTCGTCGGGGCCCGCGCCCATGATGTCGACGCCGGGCGCGGCCACCAGCACCGATGAGTTCCAGTTGGAGAACGTCGCCCGCCGCAGCCGCCGGTCCGTCGCGCCCACGGACACGACGCCGGGGAAGGCGGCCGGATAGGAAAAGGGGGCGAATCCCGTCTCATCGGGCTTGCCCGCGCCGTCATTGCCCGCGGCGGCCACCAGCACGACGCCCTTGGAGATCGCGTAACGCACGGCCGCCCGCTCCTCCTCGGTCGCCAGATCCTTGGAGATCGACATGTTGATCACGCGCGCCCCCCGATCGACCGCGTAGCGAATGCCCCTGGCCACCACGTTCTCGAAGCGCACGGCGGTGTTGAACTCCCTGAACCCCGGCTCCTCGTCTTCCAGTATCACCCGGACCGACAGCAGCCGTGCCTTCGGAGCCACGCCGATCACGCCGAGCTTGCCCCTGTGTCCGTGGCCATGCCCGGCGATCAGCGAGGCCATGTACGTGCCGTGCAGGCGACGCGGCGGCACGTCCGGCGGGTTGGCGCCCTCGGTGAAGTCCTTGCCCACGGTCACGGAGCCGGCCAGGTCGCGGTGGCCGGGATCGACGCCCGAGTCGAGCACGGCCACGGTGACGCCCGCGCCCTTGCTGATCCGCCACGCCTTCTTCAGCTCCAGCGTGCTGATCACCGGCTCCTGACCGCCGCGTACGTCGTCCGCCAGCGCGGGCGCGGCGTTGAAGAGCCCCGGCGTGGGCCCGGCGCTCAAGGCCCCGAGAGCGGACCCGGCGCTGAAGAGGAGCGTCGCCGTGATGAGCACGGCCGCGCGGGTCAGCACCGCCACTCCTGGGAGGTGCAGTCGGGCATCCGCGGCGTGCTCAGGTCGGCCAGGATCCGCTCGGAGATCTCGCCGGCGAAGGCGAAGATGGCCGGCCGCTGCTCACCGACCGTGCGCGCCGGCCGGCCGTCGACCTGGCCCGCCGTGGTCAGCACGAGGTACGGGCCGGCCTGGCGTACCGAGCCGGCCTGGCGTACGGAAGGGGTGAAACGGTCGGAGACCGTGTCCCGGAAGGCCACGGGCCGCAGGCCGGGTACGGGAGCGCCGGCGGCGGAGAAGGCGGACTTGGCGCGTACGGCCATGGGCTCGTCGGGCAGGGCCACGACGCCGACGGTGACGAGCACGCCCCGCAGGGCGTCGATGTAGGTGGCGCGCAGCACCCCGAGGCAGCCCGCCTTGCGCAGAGCCTTGGCGGCTTTGGCGTCGACGGAGTCGGCGCAGGTGACGGCCGGTGAGATGCCGATCCGGCTGGCACGTTCGCGGCCGCCCTGCTCGGCGGAGTAGGGCAGGCTGGCGGGGAAGATGCGCCCGCTCGCCCAGGTGCGCCACCGCTCGGCGACCTCGCGCCTGGCCGCCGAGTGGAGTTCGGCCGGGCTCGGGCCGCGGGACAGCTCCGCGCCCGCCGCACTGGCCGCGACCCCGGCGGCGACCGCGCAGACCATGGTCAGCACGGAGGCCGCCACGAGAGCGGGCCAGGGGCGAGCGTCGTCCACGGCATCGACCTTAATGCGGGCGACCGGGCGCCATCCGCAGAAACCAGACCCCGGTGGACGGACTTAAGAAAGGGGCATCAGTAGGAGGGCAGGCTGGGGTCGACGGTCGCGACCCAGCTGAGCACCCCGCCGCCGACGTGCACCGCGTCGGAGAACCCGGCGTTCTTGACGATCGCCAGCGCCTCCGCCGAGCGCGCGCCCGACTTGCAGTGGAGCACGATGCGCTTGTCCTGCGGCAGCTTCTCCAGGGCCGAGCCGTTGAGGAACTCGCCCTTGGGGATCAGCGTGGCGCCGGGGATGGAGACGATCTCGTACTCGTTGATCTCGCGGACGTCGACGAGGAAGATGTCGTCGCCGTTGTCCTGCATGGCCTTGAGCTCGCGGGCGGTGATCGTCGAGCCCGTCGCGGCCTCGGCGGCCTCGTCGGAGATCGCGCCGCAGAACGCCTCGTAGTCGTCGAGCAGCTCGGTGACCGTCGGGTTCTTGCCGCACAGCACGCACTCGGGGTCCTTGCGGACCTTGACGTCGCGGTACTTCATCTCCAGGGCGTCATAGATCATCAGCCGTCCGACCAGCGGGTCGCCAATGCCGGTGAGCAGCTTGATGGCCTCGTTGACCTGGATGGAGCCGATCGAGGCGCACAGCACACCCAGCACGCCGCCCTCGGCGCACGAGGGCACCATGCCGGGAGGCGGGGGCTCGGGGTAGAGGCAGCGGTAGCAGGGGCCGTGCTCGGCCCAGAACACGCTGGCCTGGCCGTCGAAGCGGTAGATCGAGCCCCAGACGTACGGCTTGCCGAGCAGCACCGCGGCGTCGTTCACCATGTAGCGCGTGGCGAAGTTGTCGGTGCCGTCGACGATGAGGTCGTAGCCGGAGAAGATCTCCATCACGTTGTCGTTGGTCAGCGCCGTGTTGTGGACGACGACGTTGACCAGCGGGTTGATCTCGCGGACCGTGGCCGCGGCGCTCTCGGCCTTCGGACGGCCCACGTCGGACTGGCCGTGGATGATCTGGCGCTGCAGGTTGGACTCGTCGACGACGTCGAAGTCGATGACCCCCAGCGTGCCCACGCCCGCCGCCGCCAGATACATCAGCGCGGGCGAGCCCAGGCCACCGGCGCCCACACAGAGCACCTTGGCGTTCTTCAGCCGCTTCTGCCCGGCCATCCCCACGTCGGGAATGATCAGGTGGCGCGAGTAGCGGCGCACTTCGTCGACGGTCAGCTCTGCGGCCGGCTCGACCAGCGGTGGCAACGACACTTTCTACGCTCCCGTTCGAGGGGGACTATCCCATCCACCTGTGAAACCTAGTTGGCGAGTGGGGCATTCCCCAAGCGTGTCTCACCGATCAGACGGCGGGCCTCCGCGGCGACCACGCGGGGCGTCTCCATCATCGCCACGTGCCCCGCGCGCGGCAGGAGTACCAGCCTGACCTGCCGGAACGTACGGGCCGCCTTGGCGGCCATGGCGGGGCGCACCAGGCGGTCGTGCCTGCCGTGGATGATCAGGGTGGGCGCCTCGATCAGGGCGGCCTGGCGCCACAGGTTCGCCTCGCCGCGGCGGAAGTACTCGGCCACGATGCCCCGGGCCGAGCCGATCATGGCGGCGCCGGCGTGGGGCAGCCCGTCGCGCCTGCGCTGCTCCTCGATCGCGTCGCGCAGCCGTAGTGGATGGACCGCGGCGACATCCGCCCAGACCATGGCGAAGGAGGACCTGATCCGCTGCTCGGCGGGGATCAGCCGGAGCTTGCCCGCCACCCACTCGCCCAGCCGGGGCAGCGACGCGGCGGCGATGCGCATAGGGCCGTACCTGGGCAGGAGGTCGGGCAGCGCCGGCGAGATGAGGACGAGCGAGCGCACCAGGTCGGGGCGGGTGGCGGCCACCCTGACGGCGACCGCGCCGCCCATCGAGTTGCCGAACAGGTGGGCGGGACCGGTCTCCTCCAGCAGGCCGATCACCGCGCGGGCGTGCGCGGCGATGGTGTAGTCGCCGTTCGCGGGTTCGGGCGAGAATCCCGCGCCGGGCAGGTCTATGGCGTAGCCGGTGACGAGGTCTTTCAGCTCGTCCATCAGGTCGGTCCAATTGGTGGCCGCGCCGGCCAGGCCGTGCACGAAGACCGCCTTCTCGGGGGCGCCGTCGGGGGTCTTCCTCACGTGCACCGACCCGAACATCCGTCCTGGCCAGTGCGGGATCGGTGCTGCTGTCATGCGTCCTCCTCGCCTCCCCCAACGATAACCGCCGTCGCCCTCCAGCCTACATTTCGGATAAATGCTCCTTTATTGGCATTTATCGGTACGCGATTCGCGGCCTTTAGCCGGATTTCTCGGCGACGCCCCACTTCCGGGCAGTCGCCGCGAGCCGGAATCGGGGCGACCGCATCGCGGACCACCTGCCCCCATAAAACGGACAAATCATTTCATTTCATTTCATAAATGCTTAATGAGAGCAATGAGAGAGTTAGCGTATAGCAAAACACAACTACGGCCGTTTATCCCGCCGGAACGTCGGAAATAAATCAGCACGGATGGCGCATTCAATGTCATCCAAGATATTTACCGTTCACTCCGGCAAATATCTGGAACAGGGCAACCGATCCTTTAGGGGGGAATTCAATGCCCAAGTTCAAGAGTGTCATCGCAGGGCTTGTGATCAGCACGGGTATGTCCGGCGGCCTCATCAGCCTCGGCGCCCTGACCACCGCCACCTCCGCCAGCGCCACGACCGCCTCCGCGAGCACCAGCGCCTCCACCTTCTCGTGGGGCTGTGGCCGCCGCTGCGGCGGCTGGGGCGGCTGGGGCGGCTGGGGCCGTCGCAACCACGGCCGCAGTGGCCGGGTCAAGGTCCACATCCACCTGCACAACAACAACCAGAACACCGTGCGCACGGACTCTGACGCCGACGCCAACGCTCGCTCGTTCAACTTCGAGCGTGAGGAAGAGGAGCGCGCTCGTCGCGAGGCGCTCCAGTAACAACTCGCAGACGGCCGATCCGGTCGTCGAGGAGATAGCCATGCAACCGGTTACACGGTTGAGGTGAGCTCCGGACGCACCACCGAGTGCCTGTGTTCTCGATAAAGGACACAGGCACTCGGGAAAAGTCGCCACGCCAACGCGTCCGGACTCGGCGGGAATTAATTCCCATGGCATTTCGGGGGAGCAGTGAAGCGGAATTCCTCCGGCCAAGCCTCCCCCTCCGATAAATGCGGGGCGCCTTCGGCATTTGATGCCGAAGGCGCCTTTGCATTTGCGGTGCCGGATCAGGCGGACTTGCGGGCCTTGCGTTTGGGGGCGGCCTTCTCCCCCGCGTCCTTGTCCCCTGCGTCCTTCGACGCCTTGGTGGCCCGCTTGGGCTTGGCGGCCTCGCCGGAACGCTCGCGCTTGGCCGCGTCGACGCTCGCCCGCAGCGCGGCCATGAGGTCGACGGCGGGACCCGCCTCCTCCTCGCCCTCCGGCGGCGCGATGACCTCCTTGCCCTCCACCTTGGCCTCGATCACCTGCTGCAGTGCCTCGCGGTAGGCGTCGTGGTGCTCGGTCGCGTCGAAGTCCGCCTTCATCGTGGTGATGAGCGACTCGGCCATCTTGAGCTCCTGGGCCCGTACCTCGATGTCCTCTTCGAGGAACCCGAAGTCGGGCACCCGGATCTCGTCCGGCCAGTACATGGTCTCCAGCACGAACACCCCGTCACGCACCCTGAGCGTGGCCAGCGACTCCCGCTGCCGCAGCGCCACCTTGACGACGGCGACCTGCCCCGAGCTCTCCAGGGCGTTGCGCAGCAGCACGTACGGCTTGTCGCCCTGGCCGTCCGGTTCCAGGTAGTACGACTTGGCGAAGTAGATCGGGTCGATCTGGTCGGCCGGCGTGAACTGGAGAACGTCGATCCTGCGCGAGGTGCTGAGCGGCAGATCCTCGAAGTCCTCGTCCGTCAGCACCACGATCTCTCCGGTGGCCAGCTCGTAGCCCTTGGCGATGTCGGAGTAGGGGACCTCTTCGCCGTCGACCGTGCACACGCGCTTGTAGCGGATCCTGCCGCCGTCCTCGCGGTGTACCTGGTGGAAGGTCACGTCCTTCTGCTCGGTCGCGGAGTAGAGCTTCACCGGGATCGTGACGAGGCCGAAGGAGATCGCCCCTTTCCAGATGCTGCGCATGGGCACTCCTCAGCTCTAGCGGGCTCGCCCTATGGGCACATACCCGTCATGGTGCAACCAATGCCATACCCCATCGAACCAATGCTCGCCGTACCCGGACAACTACCGGAAGATCGTGAGCGGTATGGCTTGGAGGTCAAGTGGGACGGCATCCGCGCCATCCTCCACCTGGACCGTGAACTGAAGGTGACGGGAAGGCACGGAGTCGAGTACACCCGCCGGTATCCCGAAATTTCGGGGTTCGGGGTGAAGAATGCGGTGATCGATGGCGAGGTGGTCGCGCTCGATCCGCGCGGGCGGCCCAGTTTCGTCCGGCTGCAGCACCGCATGCACCTCACCGACCCGGAAGAGGTGATGCTGGAGCTGTACCCGGTCACGTACCTGCCGTTCGACCTGCTCTACCTCAACCGCATCACACTGATGGACCTGCCGTACCGCGACCGGCGCAGTCTCCTCGACGAGCTGGACATCGGCGCGCCGCCGTACTTCCCGGGAGATTCCGACCTGCTCGCCGCCACCCAGGAGCAGGGCCTCGAAGGCGTCGTCGCCAAGCGGCTCGACTCGCCGTACCGGCCGGGCACGCGCTCGCCGTCGTGGATCAAGGTGAAGCACCTCAGCACGAGGGACGTCGTGATCGGCGGGTGGAAGCCCGGCAAAGGCCGCAGGTCGGGCGGGATCGGCTCGCTGATCATGGGCGTGTTCACGGAGCAGGGCCTGACGTACGTCGGTCACGTCGGCACCGGCTTCACCGAGGCCGTGCTCGACCAGCTCCAGGCGTTCCTGAGCCCGCTGGAGATCCCCCGCAGCCCCTTCCAGAACGTCGTCCCGTGGCGCAACCGCTGGGTTAGACCCGAGCTCGTCGGGGAGGTGGCCTACACGATGTGGACCGACGATCTGCGGCTGCGCCACCCGGTGTGGCGCGGGCTGCGCCCGGACAAGCTCCCTTCGGAGGTGACGCTGTGAGCCCAGCGAAGGTCCCGGTGCGGGTCGACGGGCGGCAGCTGGTGCTGACCAACCTGGACAAGGTGCTCTATCCCGAGGTCGGCTTCACCAAGGCCGAGGTGATCGACTACTACAGCCGCGTCGCCCCCGCGCTCCTGCCGCACCTGGAAGGCCGGCCGCTCACCGTCAAGCGCTACCCGAACGGCGTGACCGGCCAGTCCTTCTTCGAGAAGAACGCCCCCGACCACACCCCGGACTGGGTCAGGAGGGCCACCCTGCCGGTGCCGGGCAGCACCAAGAACCGCGACGAGATCGACTTCGCCGTGATCGACGGCCTGCCGTCGCTCGTCTACTACGCCAACCTGGCGGCCCTGGAACTGCACGTGCCCCAGTGGCGGGTGTCCGACGACGGCGCGGCGCTGCCGCCCGACACGCTCGTGTTCGACCTCGACCCCGGAGCTCCGGCGACCATCGTCGAGTGCTGCCGGGTGGCCCTCATGCTGCGCGAGGTGCTGCGCGCCGACGGTCTCACCGCCCGCCCGAAGACGAGCGGGAACAAGGGCATGCAGCTGTACGCGGAGTGGGACGGCCGCGAGGAGCCCTCGGCGTACGCCAAGAGGCTGGCCCAGGTGCTGGAGAAGGCCCACCGCGACCAGGTGGTCAGCGTGATGGCCAAGAAGGCGCGCCCCGGCAAGGTGTTCATCGACTGGAGCCAGAACAACCCGGCCAAGACCACCGTGGCCCCCTATTCACTGCGCGCCGGGCCACAGCCCACGGTCTCGACGCCGCTGCTGTGGAAGGAGGTCGAGGGCTGTGAGCACCCGGAGGAACTGGTGTTCACGACACACGCCGTACTGGCCAGAGTCGAGGAGCACGGCGACCTTTTCGGTCAGGCGTAGTCTGGTTCCGTCCGCACCTAGAAGGGGACTGCAATGTCGGAGATGGACGTACGTGGGGACGACCTCCCCTTCGACGAAATGGAAGAGCTGTCGATCGAGGCCCCCGAGGCCGACGCCGCCGAGCAGCACCGTGACGTGCGCGACGCGGAGGGCGAGACCCCGCTGGAGGTCGATCCGGCCGACGCCGCCGAGCAGTATCGCGAGGTGGACCTCGATGACGACGACTATCGCTGATGACGACTATCGCTGATGAGTCGTTGAGTCGCACGTAGGATGTCCGAACAGCCGACTCGGAGCCCCATGGAGACCAGCGTGACCGCAACCCCGGACGCCAAGCCCCGGGGCACTCGGCTGCCCCGACTAGCCCGCCGCCGGCAGCTGCTCAGCGCCGCGCAGGAAGTGTTCGTGGAGAACGGCTATCACGCGGCCGCCATGGACGAGATCGCCGATCGGGCCGGAGTCAGCAAACCCGTCCTGTACCAGCACTTCCCCGGCAAGCTGGAGCTTTACCTCGCGCTGCTCGACCTGCACGTGGACGACATGGTCAACCGCTGCCGTGAGGCGCTGGCCTCCACGCACGAGAACAAACTCCGTGTCCAGGCCACATTCAGCGCGTTCTACTCCTTCGTCTCCACCCAGGGCGAGGCGTTCCGGCTCGTCTTCGAGTCCGACCTGCGCAACGTGGCGCCGGTGCGCCAGCGGGTGGAGCGCTCACTGCGCGAATGCGCCGAGATGGTCAGCGCGGTGATCCAGGAGGACACCGGCTGCACCAGCGACGAGGCCCACCTGCTCGGCGTCGGACTGGTCGGCATGGCCGAGGTGAGCGCCCGCTACTGGGTGACCACGCAGGGCTCCATCCCGAAGGACGCCGCCGAGCAGCTCATGGCCCGGCTGGCCTGGCGCGGCATCAGCGGTTTTCCGCGTACGGCTTAAACCCGTTCGCTGGGCGCGATCATCGGCGTTTCCTGGCCCACCAGCGGCGACGATGGGAGGAGCCAGCCCCGTCGAAAGGGAGCATGATGGAAGTCAAGATCGGCGTACGCTCCGTACACCGCGAACTCGTTGTCGAGACCGAGCTGTCCTCCGAGCAGGTCGAAGAGGAGATCAGAAAGGCGCTCGCCGCCGATCGCGGCGTCTTCTCCATCACCGACGCGAAGGGGCGGCGCGTGATCGTGCCGGTCGCGTCGATCGGCTTCATCGAGATCGGCGAGGACGAGTCGAGGCCCGTCGGCTTCGGCGGCACTCTCTAGCGACTCCCCAGCGGTTCAAGCGGGGTACGGCGACACCCCCAGCGGCTTGAGCGAGGGTGCGGCGGCACACGCCGTACCCTCGCTTGGAGCGACGCGCAGGGCGCGGGAGCGGTTCAGAGGCCGAGGGCGGCCATCCGCTTGCCGTGCTCCTCGGTCAGCTTGGCGAACAGGCGGGAGATCTGCGTAGGGTCGTCGACCGCCGGGCCGACCACCAGCAGCGCCAGCTCCGGGCGGGCCGCCGCGACCTGCTGCCCCTGGCTGAGCGCCTCGCCGACGAGCCGGCGCGCCCACAGCGCCAGCCGGCCGCTCACCGCCGGGTCGGCCGCGACCCCGGCCCTGACCCGCTCCACCGCGAACTCCGAGCGGCCCTCGTCCACGAGCACCTCGTCGACCAGCTTCGCGATCGACGGCTCGAGGTGCCTGGCCGCCTCCCGGTAGAAGTCGAGCGCGATGCCCACGCCCACGTACGCCTTGACCAACGCCTGCAGCCAGTCGGCCGGGGCCGTCTGGGTGTGCCAGGCGTCCAGCGCCTCGACGAACGGCGACATCGACTGCTCGGGATCGGCGCCAAGTTCCGTCAGCCTGTCGCGCAGGAGACCGAAGTGGGCATATTCGGCTACGGCCAGCTCGCTGAGCGCGGCCTGATCGGCCAAGGAGGGGGCCAGGGAGGCCGCGTCCTCGGTCATCCGCGCGAAGGCGCTGAGCTCGGCATAGGCCAGCACACCGAGCAGATCGACGACTCCTGGAGACTCGTTCATGGAAGGCAGCGTACTTCGGGAACATTCGGAAACTCGGCCAACGTTGTGGTATCGAGTACACTGCTCTGTGAAAGTGCGACCGCACTGTGTTAATTCGGGGGAATTCCCCGTTAACCCCCCGCTTCCGGGTCTGCGGTCGCGATGACGCGAGAGGGCTGGCTCTACCGCGAGGACCCAGGCACGGGGTTTGTTTTCCGCCCGTCGGTCCCGGCAGGCCCGCCTTCATTTGAGACTGAGGCAGGCCACGCTGACGACTTTCCGAGACCTCGGAGTCACACCAGAGATCGCTGATGCCCTCGAGACCGAGGGCATCACCACACCGTTCCCCATCCAAGAGATGGCACTCCCGCTCGCGCTGAGCGGCCAGGACCTGATCGGTCAGGCACGCACAGGCACGGGAAAGACCTACGCGTTCGGCATCGCGATGCTCCAGGGCATCGGCAAACCGCGTAAGAACCGTAAGAAGCCACGCGGGCTGGTCGTCGTGCCCACCCGCGAGCTGGCCGTACAGGTCAGCGAAGACCTGGTCACCGCGGCCGGCAAGCTCGGCTCGCGGGTCCTGACCGTCTACGGCGGCCGGGCGTACGAGCCGCAGGTCGAAGCGCTCAAGGCCGGCGTCGACGTCATCGTCGGCACCCCCGGCCGCCTGCTCGACCTGGTCAAGCAGAAGCACCTCGACCTCAGCCAGATCACCTCGCTGGTGCTCGACGAGGCCGACCGCATGCTCGACCTGGGCTTCTTGCCCGACATCGAGCGGATCTTCAAGCTGATCCCCGAAGAGCGGCAGACCATGCTGTTCTCGGCGACCATGCCCGGTGAGATCGTCGCGCTGTCCCGCAAATACCTCAACCGGCCCACGCACGTACGGGCCGAGCATGAGAACGGCGAGGGCGGCGAGGGCATCCCGCACCCGCAGGTACGCCAGATCGTCTGGCGCGTCCACCGGATGGACAAGATCGAGATCGTCGCCCGGCTGCTCCAGGCCGAGGGCCGCGGGCTCACCATGGTCTTCTGTGAGACCAAGCGGGCCTGCGACATGGTCGCGGAGCAGCTCGAGACGCGCGGCTTCGCGGTCGCGGCCGTCCACGGCGACCTCGGCCAGGGCCAGCGCGAGCAGGCCCTGCGCGCGTTCCGCAGTGGCAAGATCGACGTGCTGGTCGCCACCGACGTGGCGGCGCGCGGCATCGACATCGACGACGTCACCCACGTGGTCAACTACGACTGCCCCACCGAGGACAAGACGTACGTGCACCGCACCGGCCGCACCGGCCGGGCCGGACGCACGGGCATCGCGGTCACGTTCGTGGAGTGGGAGGAGCTGACCCGCTGGAAGATGATCAACCAGATGCTCGGGCTCGACTTCGCCGAACCCGAGGAGACCTACTCCACCTCGCCGCACGTCTTCACCGAGCTCAACATCCCTGAGGGCACCAAGGGCGTCCTGCCGCACGCCAGCCGTTCGCGGGCGGGCCTGTCGGCGGAGCGCATCGAGGACCTCGGCGAGACCGGCAGGACCCGCACGCGCAACGGCGGCCGTCGCCGTGACGAGCGGGAGGGTCGCCGCGACGAGCGGGAGGGTCGCCGTGACGAGCGGGAGGAGCGTCCGGCGCGCACGCCGCGCCAGCGCCGCCGCACCCGCGGCGGCATGCCCACGGAAGAGGGCACCGCACCCGTCGAGACGCCGGAGGTCGAGCCTGTGCCCAGTCGCTCCAGCAAGGCGAGCGCCCGAAAGACGGAGGAGACACCCGCCATCATCTCAGCGGACGAGATCGAGGCGGCCGCCGAGCCACGGCGCGGTCGCACTCGCAGGGGGGCCGCGTCGGCCGCCATCGAGAACGCCCTCGCCGACGCCCCGGAGGCCCCGCTCACCGAGCGCGAGCCGGTCACCGAGCAGAAGCCGGCCCGCAGATCGGCCCGTGCGTCGACCCGTGAGCCGGTCGCTGAGCAGGCCGCTGAGCAGGCCGCTGAGCAGGCTCAGGTCAGCGAGCGCAGGCCGGCCCGTACGCGCAAGCCCGCCGCCGAGCGCGGTCAGGTCGTCGAACAGGCTCCCACGGTGGAGCGGATTGTGGAGGAGCAGGTCGTGGAGGAGCGGGTCATGGAGCGTGCACCGATCGCCGAGACGAGCTTCCTGTCCACGCCGCAGCCCGCGGCGCGCCAGGAGCCGGAGCGCATCGTGCCGGCCAGCCCGTTCATGGTGATCTTCCAGTCACCCGACCTGGCCACGGACGACGACGACATCGCCCCGTCCGCGGCCACCGAGCGCAAGCAGCAGCGCCGCCAGCCGCGTGGCGGCGGCAACAACGGCGGCGGTGGCAACCGCCGTCGCGCCGGCTAGACCTCTGGCAGACCGCTGGATCTCTGACCGACGCAAGCACGTCGGCCAGAACCCTGGCAGACGCAGGCACCTGATAGACGCAGGCGCGCACCGCATCCCGCGGTGCGCGCCTGCGCCGTTTCGCACCAGCGTGGGGAGTATGCCGGTGTCGAGGCGCTGACCTCTGGGTATTGTTGCCTCACGTGAGTACGCCGCGCTTCCTCGACCTGCCTCCTGGCGTTGCACCACAAAAGATAGAAACGTCCCAGGGCACCTTCGCGGCCCTTGAGGCGCTTCCGGTCAGTGGTGTGGTGGAGCGCTGGCCCGCGCTCCTGGTTCCCGGTCTGACCGGGAGCAAGGAAGACTTCATCGCGATCCTGCAGACCCTGGCCCAGTCGGGCCGCCGGGTGGTGGCCGTCGACCTGCGCGGGCAGTATGAGACGCCCGGTCCCGACGACCCGGCCGCCTACTCGTTCGCCGCGCTCGGCGCCGACGTCGACCTGCTGGCCCAGACGCTCAGCGGCGCAGGCGGCGAGCCGATGCACCTGGTCGGGCACTCCTTCGGCGGCCTGGTCGCGCGCGAGGCGGTCATCGACGGCCGGACGAAGTTCGCCTCGTTCACGCTGATGAGCTCGGGGCCGTCCGGCATCGTGGGCGAGCGGGCGCGCAGCGGCAAGACGATCATGAAGGAGCTCCCCACCCTGGGGCTCGAACACCTCTGGTCCACCAGGTTCGAGCCCGAGGCGCTGGCCAACGGCGTGCCCGACGAGATCATCGCCTTCCTGCACAAGCGCCTGCTGGCCAACTCCCCCACCGCGCTGTCACGCATGGCCGAGCAGGTGCTGGCCGCACCCGACCGTACCGACGAGCTCAGGCAGATCGAGGTGCCCACCCTGGTCCTCTACGGCGAGCGCGACGACGGCTGGCCGGCCGAGTTGCAGTCGGAGATGGCGGCCCGGCTGGAGGCGGAGTGCGTGGTGCTGCCCGGCGCGGCCCACTCGCCGGCCGTGGAGGCTCCAGAGACCACGGCCACGGCGCTGGTCCGGTTCTGGAACGCCGCGGAGCATCAGCAATTGGACATTCGATCCAATGATCTGTAACCATGTACTTACTATGACGAGCATCGAAGATATCGTCGTCCAGCCGCCGCACAGCGTGACCTGGCTGGTGCACCTCGACCGCGCCATGTGGGTCGGCGGCGTGCGCGGCTTGATGCTCCAGGCGCTGCATCCCCTCGCGATGCGGGGCGTCTGGCAGAACTCCAACTTCCAGGAGGACCCGTTCGGCCGCCTGCGCCGCACCGCCGACTTCGTGGGCCGCGTGACGTTCGGCAGTCCGGCCGAGGCCGACGAGATCGGCCGGCGGGTGCGCGGCATCCACAAGAGCCTGCGCATCAGCGACCCCGACACCGGCCGGACGCACCGGGTGGACGATCCCGAGCTGCTGCTCTGGGTGCACTGCGCGGAGGTCTCGTCGTACCTGGAGGTGGCCAGGCGCGGCGGGCTGGGGCTCACCGAGCGCCAGGCCGACGCCTACCTGCGAGAGCAGCGAAAGAGCGCCTCCTACGTCGGCCTGCACCCCGAGGACGTGCCGGGCTCGTGCGCGGAGATGGACGCCTACTTCAAGCGGGTACGTCCCGCGCTGCGCGTCACCGAGGAGGCCGCCGCGACCGTGCGGTTCCTGCTGTGGCCGAGGCTGCCGCAGGAGTTGCGGGCGCTCACGCCCGGTAAACCCGCCTATTTCCCATTCGGTGCGTTGTGCTACTACTCGCTGCCGGAGTGGGCCAGGCGGATGTACGGGGTACTGCCGGCGGTGCCGCGGGCCACGGTGACGGCCGGGCTGAGAGCGTTCCGGCTGGCCATGAACTCGCTGCCCGAGCCGCTGCACGACCACGCGTTCATGCCGGCGACCAGGGAGATGCTGCGGGCCGCCCGCGAGCGGCTCGCCGCCGCCGGCTACGACACCGGCAAGGGCCTCAGGGGACTGACCGATCCACGCCGCCGGCCGAAGGCGCTGGCCGCCTGAAGGTCCACGGGCCGCCGCTCGCCAGGTCGTCGAGGAGATGGTGGTCGGGTGACAGGCGGCAGGCCGGGTCGGTGCGGCTCGCGTCGCCGGTGAGCGCGTACGCCTGGCAGCGGCAGCCGCCGAAGTCGAGCTCCTTGCGCGGGCAGCTCGCGCAGGGCTCGCCCATCCAGTCGGTGCCCCGGTAGACGTTGAAGGCGGGCGAGTGCTCCCAGATCCAGCCGATCGAGTGGTCACGGGCGTTCGGCGGCTCCAGGGGCAGGGCGTAGGCCGCCGGGCAGGGCAGCACCCGGCCGTCGGGCGCGACGGTGATCGAGATCGCGCCCCAGCCGCCCATGCAGGGCTTCGGCACGCCGTCGAAGTAATCGGGGACCACCCAGATCAGCTCAACATCCGTCTTTTCCCGATATTTCGTGACTGTGGCCTCGGCGCGGGCGAGTTGCTCCCTGGTGGGCAGCAGCGCGGTCCTGTTGAGCAGCCCCCACCCGTAGAACTGGGTGTTGGCCAGCTCGATACGCTCCACGCCCCACGACAGCCCGAGCTCGATGATCTCGCCGACGGCGTCGAGATTCTCCCGGTGCAGCACCACGTTGAGCCCGAACGGCAGCCCGCTCGCCGCCACGGCGTCGGCGGCCCGCTCCTTCCACGCGAACGAGGCGACTCCGGCGATCCGATCCGACTCCGCGCTCGTCGCCGACTGAACCGAGAGCTGCACGCTGCGCAGCCCCGCCGCGGCGAGTTCGCCGAGCCGTCGTTCCGTGAGCCCGACGCCGCTGGTGACGAGCTGGGTGTAGACCCCCTCCCCCGCAGCCGCCGCCACGATCGCCGCCAGATCCGGCCTGAGCAGCGGCTCGCCACCGGACAGATGGGCGTGCACGACGCCGAGCGCCGCCGACTCGGCGAACACCCGCTGCCACTCGCCGGTGCTCAGCTCACTCGACCTGGCCGCCAGCTCGGTCGGGTTGGAGCAGTACGGGCAGCGCAGCGGGCACGCGTGCGTGAGCTCGGCCAGCATGGCCCAAGGCGCGCTCATCGCACCCACCCCTCGGCGCGCACCCGGTCGAGGAACTCCACCACGTCGGCCTCCGCGCCCTCGGGAAGCTCGGCGACGATGTCGGCCACGGTCCGCTCGCCGTCGCAGAGGCCGACGATGGCCGCCGCCTCCTCGTTCAGCACGACGATCCGCTCGGGCACGATCAGCAGGTCGGCCTGCCGTACCGGATCGTGGCGCAGCATGGCCGCGCGGGACAGCACGGGGCGCCAGGTGGCCGCCGCTGTCGTCGGCTCGGCCGTCGAGCCCGTCGCCGGCCCGGTCGTCGGCTCGGTCATCGGTAGGCCCCGTCCACCGCGTCGAGCAGCGCCCACAGCACGTCGCACTTGTAGCCGAGCGCCGCAATGGCCCTCTCCTGGGCCGTACGGGTCCGCGCCCACTCCAGGACCAGGGCCAGCGCTTCGCCGCTGTCCTGGCGGCCCTGAGAGACGCGTACGCGGAAGTAACGCAGCCCCTCGGGGTCGATCCACGGGTAGTGCCGCTCGAAGGCGGCGATCCGGGTGCGCATCAGGTCCGGCGCGAACAGCTCAGTCAACGAGGCGGCCACGGCTTCGAGCGCGGAGCCGTGGCGGCACAGGTTCACGTAGCCGTCGACGGCCAGCCATACGCCCGGCAGCACGCCCTCGCCCGACAGCAGCAGGGCCCGGTCCAGTCCGGCCGCCTCGCCGAGCCGCAGCCACCGCTCGATGCCGCCCTCGTCCGGCACGGTGCCGTCGTGGTCCTGGATCCGGCGCAGCCACGTCCTGCGCAGCTCGGGCGTGGCCAGCTTGGCGAGGATGAACGCGTCCTTGATCGGGATGTGCCGCTGGTAGTGGAAACGGTTGAGTATCCAGCCCCGCAGCTCGTCACGGGTCAGCTCGCCGGCGTGCATGCGCTGGTTGAAGGGGTGCAGGTGGTGGTAGCGCTTCTCCGGTACGGCACGCAGCTCGGCCTCGAAGCCGTTCACAGGTCGATCACCATCCCGTCGGCGGCCACCTCGATCCCCAGCTCGGCGAGCACCTTGTGCTGCTCGGCCGCCGGGTCCACGAGGGGGTTGGTGTTGTTGAGGTGGGTGTACAAGCGACGGCCCGGCAACCGGGACAGGCGCTCCATGGTCGCCTCTATCGGGAGGTGGCCCATCTGGGTGGCGGTCTTCGCCGAGATCCCGGTGCGGCGGGGCTCCTCGTCGTCCCAGAATGTGCCGTCGATGATGACGCACTCGGCCTCGTCCAGCGCTTCGGGCCACACGCCCATGGCGGGCGCGTACACCACGGCTCCTCCCATGAGGCGCAGGGCGGAGACCCAGTCCGGAGCCTCCGGGGAGTCGGCGTACCGGGGTCGCTTCGCCGATATCGGGATGAGGTCGGCGTCGGCCCAGGAGATCCGCACATACGGGCGGAGGATGTCGGCGAGGGGCCGCAGCGCCTGCCGTACCACCGGGGTGCAGCGGACCTCCAGCTCGTCCGCCTCCCTGAGCCTGAGCAGGCCGATCGTGTGGTCGAGCTCGGCGTCTGTGAGGATCACGCCCTTCAGCGGCGACTCGCGCGGCCCCGGCCCCGGCCGCAGCCACGCGCACGCCTCGATCTGCTCGGCGATGTCGGGCGTGGCGTTGACGACGTAACACCCGTCGTCCTGTTGTACGGCCAGGCTGGCGTGGCGTCTGCGGCGGCCCGGATGAGCGCGTGCCCCGGAGCAGCCAGGGCACGCGCAGTTCCACTGGGGCACGCCGCCACCGGCCGCGGTGCCGAGCACCTGCAGTCGCATGGCGGTGCCCGGTTACCTGGTGGCCAGGAAGTACGCGGTCATTTCCATCGACGCCTCGACGACCTGGTAGTCGGGCTTGTGCCAGGTCATCTCCTCGCCGCGGGCCCTGACCTTCTTCTCATGGATCCTGCGTGGTCGCGTCTTGCCCTGTTCCTTCGGCTGGGACATGCGCACCTGCCTTCCATAGGGGTTACACCCGATATGACCGCTCTGGAAGCTTGGCGTCAATGGCTGAGATCGGAGCTATGCCATGGGATTTCTCCCTATTGCTGGTTTTTAGCTCTTTTGACGAGATTCTTCATCCGATGTCTCGACGGGAATGATAAATCCGGCGAGCAGGATGAGCGTCGAGGCCGTGACCATGACCCAGCCGCTGGGAGCCATGGTCTCGGGGGCGTACAGCACGCCCGTGATCGAGGCGGCGGTGGCGGCTCCGATGTACCGCGACGCCTGGAAGAGGCCCACGGCCAGGCCGGTCTCGTTCCGGTCGGCGTGTACGAACACCAGCGAGTTCAGGCCGAACTGGCTGAACGCGGACGCCAGGCCGATCAGCGACGTGGTCACCAGCACCACCCCGATGGGCCCGACAAAGAACATGACGCAGGACCCCGCCAACAGCAGCCCCGCGCTCACCAGCAGCACGGCCCGCATCCCCACGCGCGCGGCCACCGCCACCGCCACCGGCGTCATGAGGACCGCCGACACGGCCATGGGCAGGACCAGCAATCCCGCGAGGTGCGGCGGCAGCCCCGCCGAGCGCTGCGCCCAGAGCGGCACCATGAGGAACGCCAGATAGAACACCACGTTGACCATCGCGAACACCCCGTAGGTGGCCATCAACGCCGGCTTCGGCCTGGGCAGCCACGCCTGCCGCCGCCGTACGGGGGCCACCTTGGGCAGCCAGCGCAGCGCCGGTACGAGCGCCACCGCCGCGAGCGGGACGTTGACCAGGAAGATCGCCCGCCACCCCCACAGGCTGACCAGGAACCCCGCCAGCACCGGCCCGGCGGCGGCGCTGGCCGTCAGCACCATCGAGATCAGCGCGATGACGCGGGGCGCCGGCCGCCCCTTCTCCGCCGTCGCCGTGATGATCGCCATCCCGGCCGGGAGCGTCGCGCAACTCCCGAACGCCTGCAGCAGCCGGGCCACCACCAGAACGGGATAGGAGGGGGCCAAGGCGGCCAGGGCGCCGGTCAGGCCCACCATGACCAGCCCGCCGCAGAACACCCGCCGGGGACCGAACCGATCGGCCAGCGCGCCCATCAGGGGCGGCACGGCGACGGCGGTCAGGTAGAAGCCCGCGGCCAGCCAGGTGACGGCGACGACGCCGACGCGGAACTCCGTCTCGATGCGGGCCAGGGCTATGGCGATCATGGAGGAGTTCAGGGGGTTGAACAGGGCACCGAGCGCCACCGCCACCGGCAAACGCCCCACCCGACCCACTATCCGACCATAACCGGATGTCTCACCATGGTCACCTGGCCACCCGGCCGGAGGCGTCGTACAACCACCGACCGAGTGGCAGGTTGCAGGTGTTATTCGGCCAGGCCGTCCCAGGGGCGGTGCTCGGGTGCGGCGGCCAAGCCTTCGGGGCAGTGGCGCCGGAAGTCGCACCAGCCGCAGATCGGGCCGGGGCTGGGGGCGAACATCGTGTCCAGCTCGGACGACACCGCCGGAGGCCCGACGTGCGGCCGCTCCTTGGGACCACTCGCCGCCTCCGGGACGGTCCCGCCACTCTTGCCATCAGCCGTATCAGCGGACGCGGCACGGGAGGAGCGGGGGCGTACCGGGCCCGGTGCGCCCATCACCTCGCGGTAGCGTTCGTCGGCGGTGGCGGCCTCGACCGCGACCTCCTCCGCCCGCCCCAGGTGACGGCCGAGGGACTCGTCCGTGTGGCGCCATTCGACGATCTCGCCGGTCGGCAGGTGGTGCAGCTCGACCGAGTGGCACGGGGTGCGCATCATTCTGGAGGCCGCGATCGCGTAGATGGCCAGCGCGAGTGAGGACCGCGCGTCGTCCTGGGTGAGGGGCCGCCGCCCGGTCTTGTAGTCGACCACGACCAGCTCGTCGCCCCGCCGGTCGAGCCGGTCGATGCGGCCGGACACGGCGATGACCTTGGTGCGCGTGGCCACCGTACGCTCGACACCGACCGGATCATCCGACGGATCCAGCGTCCCGACATATCCGGATACGAGGTCGCGGGCGCGCCCGAGCCACTGCGCCGACTGGTCGGCGTCCCTGAACCCCTCGGTGATCCACCCGTTGCTCAGCAGGATGGCCGCCGTCAGCGGCGTCCGCCGCTCATAGGGCTCGCGCCACCAGGCCGCCAGCGCGTTGTGCACGCTGGCTCCGACGCTGTTGTGCGCCCACCCCGGCCCCTTGGACGGCTGCGGCCGGTCGAGGTAGGTGAACCGGTAGCGGCGGCGGCAGTCGAGCCAGGCGTTCAGCCGCGACGGCGTACACGAATAGAGCCGTCGCGGCATCCCTTCCAGCGGCAGCTGGTCATACACCCCGGTCGTCATCCGGATCGAGCCTGATCCCGGCGGCCTTCGTGCCGTCCGTCAGCGGGCCTTCGTCCGCGTCGTCCGACTCGCTGATGCGCCACTCGCCGAAGTGCGGCTCCAGGTCGCCGACTGTCACCTCGTCGCCGTGTGCGGCCAGCACCCGCGTCTCGGGAGGCAACGTGAACAACCGCGCCCCGATCGCGTTGAGCTGGAAGTTGAGGTCGGGGTATTCGCCGCCGATCTTGCCGGGCCCGTCGGCCTGCAGCGTCTCGCCGCTGAACACCACCCCGAGCGCCTCGCAGTAGAGCGAGACCCCGCCGGGCGTGACGCCGGGCGTATCCATGACGTCGAGCCGGACGTCGGCCACCTCGAAGATGCCGTCGTCCTCCATGTCGATGTCGGGCCAGGTCTGCGACCAGGTCTCCCGCCAGAGCGGCTTGTCCTTGGGGTGGAGGGCGATCACCGCCTCGTCCCTGCTGGCCACCTCGATGGCCGCGCCGACGTGGTCAGGCAGACCGTGGGTGCAGATCACGGCGAGCACCTCTCGCTCGCCGACCTTCTCCAGGATCTTGTCGGCGTCACGCGCCGGGTCGATCACGATCACCTCGTCGTCGTCGCCGACGATCCAGATGTTGTTCTCGACCTTGTGCTCGGTGCCGTCGACGTCGACGACACCCTCGCTCACCACTCGCTCGATACGCGCTGTCACGCCTCCGCACTCTAGTCCGTCTGAGTGACAGAGCGAATCTCGTTGACCGTGCCGCGGTCGAGAGGCGTCCGTACGGACTACTCCAACCTCGGCGAGAAGGCGCCGAAAGGCAGGTCGAGCTCAAGGTCACGCAGGTCGTGAAGGCTCAGCTCGGCCAGCGCGATGAGGCATCCGGCCTCGGCGGGCCAGGCGATCGTCCACAGCCAGTTTCCCATCGCCTCGCCGGCGTAGACGGCCCGGTCGGCGCCCGCGCCGACGCACCACAGCGCGGTCGGATGCCCGAGCACCACGATCTTCGCGTTCGGCGGCCCGGAGTCGAACCCCTCGCCGGGATCGGGCCCGTCCAGTCCCGCGAACGCGGCCCCCAGCCCGACGCCGGGCTCCTCCGCGATGATCAGCAGGTCGGCGGGCCCCCGCGTCAGCGAAGGGCCGCACAGCGCGACCACGCTGGCCCGGCCCCCCGTACGCTCGTCGCCCGCCTCCGCGAACCCGGTGACGAGCCAGCCGGGCGGCAGAGGCCATGGCAGCCAGACGGGCACCATCGAGCTCTTCCGCATCGTCTCGACCGCCCTGGCGGACGGGGGCCAAGGTGGCTGGTAGGGCAGGACATCACCGTGCGCGTCACATCGCCAGGCGCTCGACCACGCACTTGGCCCGTGAAGTGAACCAAAACACCGTGGGCAGGTTGGTACCGCTCTCACAGCTATTTACGCTGCGTCCTAGGGCACCGCCCCGTCAAGGCCGCATGCTGTTGTCCAGCCGTAATCTTGACCATGTGCGCGTAAATTGCGTGGGCGCCATCATCGGCGACGCCTCGGGCCGGCTCCTGCTGATCAAGCGCGGTCACCCGCCGGGCGTGGGCCTGTGGTCGATCCCGGGCGGCCGGGTGGAGGCCGCAGAGACGGACGCCGCCGCCCTGCGCCGCGAGGTCCTGGAGGAGACCGGTCTGGTCGTCACGGTCGGCCCTCTCGTGGGCACCGTGGACCGTCCGGGGCCGGGCGGCGTGACGTACGAGATCCGCGACTACCGCGCCACGGTCACGGACGGCACGCTCATGGCGGGCGACGACGCCGCCGACGCCCGCTGGTGCTCACGGGAGGACCTGGTACGACTGCCGCTCACGGACGGCCTGCTGGAGGCGCTGACGTCCTGGGACGCGCTGCCGGGACAGGCGTCCAGAGCCGATCCATCGGCATGACGTAGAGCCGGTCGTCGTGGCGGAACGACTGCCGGCCGAGATTGAGCAGCACTCCCGCGACGAAGCTCGACCCGAGCCGCTCCCTGAGCAGTCGCAGCCCCTGGAAGTCCTTCTCCTCGATCGACGACTTGGCCTTCACCTCCACGCCGACGACTGATCCCTCCTGCGACTCGATGACGAGATCGACCTCCCGCTGATCCCGCGTGCGGAAGTGGCTGAACTCGACCAGTTCCTCCGACCAGCCCGCCTGCTTCATCAACTCGTTCACGGCGAAGGTCTCCACGACTCGGCCGAACTCAGTGAGGGTGGCAGGCTCGCGCCGGTCCAGCTTCCTGCGCGTGATGCCCAGGAGGTGCGCGGCCAAGCCGCTGTCGATCAGGTGGATCTTCGGTGTCCTGGCGACCTTGCTGGCGAGCGTACGGCCGAACGCCTCCAGCCGGTGGGTGAGGAAGACCGCTTCGAGCAGCGCGACATAGTCACCCACGAGCCGTTGTTCAAGCCCGACGACTGCAGCGATGTCTGCCATGTTCACGGTGCTGGAGGTACGGGCGGCCAACTGGCGCAGGATGACGGGCAGCACGTGGCGCTGCCGTACCTTGCGGATCTCCAGCACGTCCCGCTCGATCACCATCGAGAGGAAGTCGCGGAACCAGGATCCGCGTTCGCTTTCCGGCATACCCAAGGCGACCGGGAAACCACCGGCGAGCATCGCGGCCTCGTACTCGGCGCGCGACGTACGCGACGGCACAGACGTCAGGAGGCTCTCCGGATCGGTGAGCACGGCATCCAAGAAGGTCTCCCGATGACCGCTGAGCTCGCCTTGGGACAGCGGCCAGATGGTCATGACATGCGCGCGACCCGTCAACGCCTGCCCGAGACGGGGTAGCGCGCTATAGCGCGTGGAGCCCGTGAGGATGAACCGGCCCGGTCGCAAGTCGCGGTTGAGCTCAGCCTTGATCGCCGAAAGGATCTCGGGCACATGCTGGAACTCGTCGATGCATACCGGTTCGAGCGGGATGGTCGCGAAATGACCTGGGTCGGCGTCCGCGGCACGCCTGACCGAGACGTCGTCGAGATCGATGACCGGGACGTCTTGCAGGCGCGCGCAGGCGATCAGCAGCGTGCTCTTTCCGACGGTGCGCGGCCCTGTCAGTACGACGACGGGCCGACTGGCAACCCGCCGACAGATCACCTCCTTCAGATGTCTTTCTACGAGGGCGTCCGGATCCATCGATCTACCCTCCCGACCTGGCATAACTCTGGATTGTCCCTTGTTTTATATCAGGATCGTCCCCACTTTTATGCGCGATCTGTCCCCGGTTTCATGCGGGATCTGTCCCCTGCCCCGTCAGCCGCGCAGTTCCTCTCGGTGGTCGCTCCCGCGCAGGCCAACCAGTGCCACGGCGCTGACGACACAGGCCGCCACGACGTAGTAGGCCGGGATGTCGACGTCCTTGGTCGTCTTGATCAGCTCGGTGATGATCAGTCCCGCAGACCCGGAGAAGACCGCGTTCGACAGTGAGTACGCCAGCCCCAACCCCGTGTAGCGGACCGTGGTCGGGAACATCTCCGCCAGCATCGCGGGCCCCGGCCCCGCCATCAGGCCGACCGCCACCCCGGCCACCAGGACGGCCAGCCCCTTGGCCCAGCTGGGAGCGCCGGGGTCCTGGAGCAGGTTCAGCAGGGGGAAGGCGAGCACGATGACCGAGATCGCCCCCGCCAGCATGACCGGCCGCCTTCCGATCCGGTCGCTCAGCACGCCCGCCGGGATGATCGCCAGCGCGAAGCCCAGGTTGGCCAGCACCGTGGCGACCAGCGCCTGCTGGAAGGTGGCGTTCAGCGTGGTCTGGAGGTAGGAGGGCATCACGACCAGGAACGTGTACCCGGCGGCCGACCAGCCCATGAGCCGCCCGATACCCAGCACGATCGCCTTGGTCACCTCACCGGCGCTCGGCTTCGTGAGCGGTCCCGCCGTACGCGCCCGCTCGAACGACGGCGTCTCCTCAAGCCGCAGCCGTAGCCAGAGCGCCACGAGACCGAGCGGGAGGGCCAGCAGGAACGGCACTCGCCATCCCCAGGCCGCCAGGTCCTGCTCGGGCAGCGCGGTCGCGAGCACGGCCGCCGCGCCGGCTCCCCCGAGCAGCCCCAGCGCCACGGTGAACGACTGCCACGACCCGTACAGCCCGCGCCTGCCATGCGGCGCGAATTCCGTCATGACCGAAACCGCCCCACCGAACTCCCCGCCGGCCGACAGCCCCTGCACGATTCGGACGAGCGTCAGCAGCCACGGGGCCGCCGCGCCGATCGTGGCGTAAGTCGGGAGTACGCCGATGAGCGTCGTGGCGCCAGACATGAGCAGGACGACCAGGATGAGCAGGGGCTTACGGCCGACCCGGTCACCGAGGCGCCCGAAGAGCGCGGCGCCGAGCGGGCGGAAGAAGAACGCCAGGGCGAAGGAGGCGTACGTCTTGACCAGCGCCTCCATGTCGCTCGCGCCGTCGGGAGTGAAGAAGTTGGCGGCGATGATGGTGGCGAAATAGCCGTAGACGCCGAACTCGTACCACTCGATGAAGTTGCCGACCGAGCCGGCGATCAGGGCCCGGCGGGAGCGGGCGGGGTCGGTGTGCTGGGGGTCGGGGGCCGTCGCCGTCATGTGGTGCCCTTTCGGCTGTCCGGTATGACGACAAGCTTCATAGATGCCTATAGGTGTGTCAATTACCTTCAGCGGGCCGCCTAAAGCGGTTGCGATCAGGACGTTCGGGGCGACAGGCTGCCCGGATGATCGAATTGCAGGAGCTGTCGGTCGATGACTGGACCCGCTGGCGGGAGCTTCGGCTCGTCGCGCTGGAGGAGGCGCCGTACGCGTTCGGAGTCCCGCTCGCGGAATGGCAGGGCGACGGCGACCGGGAGGAGCGGTGGCGGGACCGTCTGAGCATCCCAGGCTCGCGGAACCTGATCGCCCTGCTCGACGGCAAGCCCGCGGGGATGGCCAGCGGCATTCCGGGCGAACGGGACGGTCTGACCGAACTGATCTCGATGTGGGTCGTTCCCGAGGCGCGGGGGCGTGGGGTCGGCGATCACCTGATACGCGCCGTAGCGGCGTGGGCCGTGGAGGTGGGGGCCGAGGTGCTGGAGCTGGCGGTCGCGCCGTTCAATGAGAAGGCGATCGCACTGTATCGGCGGCACGGGTTCGAGGACACTTCGCAAATCGGTGACGAGCTGCCGAACGGACTGAGGGAGCTGGTGATGGCGAAGAAGCTGCCCGCCAGAGGTGACGCTGTCGCAGGCTGACCACGGGAATCCGTAGACGCCGAAGTCGTACCACTCGATAGAAGTTGCCGACCGAGCCGTGGCCCAGCGGATGGCTGGGCCCTGGCGTCGTGTCCCTGAGGCTCCGAATCTCAGCGGCCGCGCTGCTCCAGAAGCTGCGCAATGACCACGGGAAGCCGCTGCCGGTCGTCCTGCGACAACGCCTCGGCCGCCGCGTCGAGCCTCCTGGTGATCTCCCCATGCGAGTCGTTGGCCAGCCGCGCACCCTGAGCGGTCAGCTCGATCTGACAGGCACGGCGGTCGCGAGGAGCGGCGATCCTGATGACCAGTCCGCGCCGCTCCACCCGGTCCACGAGCCCCGTGAGGCTGGACTTCTCCAGGTGGAGGAGCTTGCTGAGCTCCGTCATGCCGACCGGACCGTCGATCAGCATGCACAACAGCTGGGCCTGCTGCGGAGTGAGGTCATACTCGCGGCTGACGTCGGCGAATTCGTGCTGCACCAGATGCGACATGCGCACCAGCGCGGCGGCGAACCCCAGATCCGTCGTGGTGGCCATGGGTCGAGTGTAGTTGACGAAGGTTCGTACTCCCAACTAATTTAGTTCGTACTACCAATAATTCGTTGTACGAACTGAAAGGCTTCTTCATGGCCGCCCCGAATCCCAACGGAGTCCTGGTCGCGCTCGCCACGACCGTCTTCGGCTATTCCCTGATGCAGACGGTGGTGGTCCCCGCCCTAGGGCTGCTGACCCGGGAACTGGGCACGACCCGGACGTGGTCGGCCTGGATTCTCAGCGCGTTCCTGCTGTCCAGCGCCGTCCTGACCCCACTGCTGGGCCGTCTCGGCGACCTGTACGGCAAGCGGCGGGTGATGATCGGCGTACTCGTCGCGTACGCGATCGGAATGGCCGGGGCGGCGCTGGCTCAGGACATCGGGCAGCTCATCGCCGCCCGCGTCGTTCAGGGCTCGGCGCTGGCGGTGGTGCCGCTGTCGATGGCGATCCTGCGGGAAACGCTGGCCCGCGAACGACTGCCGTTCGCGATGGGGCTGGTCTCCGGGATCGTCGGCGCCGGCGCGGGTGCGGGCTTGGTCGTCGGCGGGCTGCTGGCCGACCATCTGTCCTGGCGTTACCTGTTCGTCCTGGGCGCGCTGCTGGCGCTGACGAGCCTGCTGATGGTGTCGCGGTGGGTGCCGGAAAGCCGACACAGGGCGACCGGCCGCCTCGACCTGCCCGGTGCGGCACTGCTCGGCTCCAGCCTGGTCGCGGTACTGCTCGGCCTCACCCAAGGGCCCGCATGGGGCTGGACCTCGGTGCGAGTGCTCGGCTTGTTCGCGCTCGGCGCGCTGCTGCTGGCCGCGCTCCTGGCCGTCGAACGGGCGAGGAGCGACGCGCTCGTCGACGTCGGCGAGCTGGCCGACCGGCCGATGCTCGCGACGCATCTCGCCGCGCTGCTGTTCGGCGCGGGGTCGTACTTCTTCTATCTGGCGATGCCGCTGTTCGCCCAGCAGCGGGGCGGGGTCGGCTTCGGTGCGTCCATCACCGTCGCCGGGCTGCTGATGCTGCCGGGCATGCTGGCCATCATCCCGGCAGGCATGGCCATCGGCCGGATGTCGGCGGCGCTCGGGCCGCGCTGGCCGCTGGCGGGCGGGTTCCTCCTGTTCGTCGCGGGGTCGGCGCTGCTCGCCTTCGGCCACACCGCCGAGTGGCAGCACCTGGTGTTCTACGCGGTCATCGGGGCGGGCTCCGGGCTCGTCATGGGCTCGCTGCCCAAGTTGATCGCCGACATCGTGCCGCTGACCCGGACCGGCACCGCCAACGGCATCAACAACATCGCCCGCACCGTCGGCGGCGTCATCGGCAGCCAGCTCGCCGCCGCGTTGATCGCCTCCAGCACCTCCGGCAGCGCCGCAGGAGTGCCCGATTCCGCGTTCACCACCCTGTTCTGGCTGGGTGCCGCGGCAGCGGTCATCGGGGTCGCGATCTCTCCTCTCGCCGTTCGGCGCACCCCGGTTCTCGCATGAGCATCTTCAGCGAACTCGAACTCGTCTACCTGCGAGACCTGCAAGGCCTGCGCGGCGAACGGCGGCTGGGACGGCTGGCCACCGTCGGCCCCGACGGCATGCCGCACGTCGTGCCGGTCGGCTGGTCCCTGGACGACACCGGCACGGTCATCGAGATCGGCGGGCGTAATTTCGGCCGGTCCAAGAAGTTCCGGGACGTGGTGCGCACCGGCCGTGCGGCGCTGGTCGTCGACGATGTCCTGCCGCCTTGGCGACCACGCGGAGTAGAGGTACGAGGGCGCGCCGAGGCGATCTCGGGTGCCCAGGCGCGGATCCTGTTGTACCCGGCGCGCGTCGTCAGTTGGGGCCTGGAAGACGGCCGGACGATCGAGGACACCTACCGCGCCCGCGACGCCTGACTACCATCCGATTTGAGGAAGGCGTCGGGATCATCCGGCCCTTCTGGGACATTCATCCGCGAGACCGCCCCCGGCGCCAGTGAACTGGTCGCCGGGGAACGGCCCTGATCGTCACCGCGGATATTTGAACTGTGGCCCCCGGCGCAGTCCAAGGGGCCACCAGCCGGCTACGCCGTCACAGCCCGCGCCGGCCCTCTGTCAGCGCTGGGACAGGTCCGGCATCGTGGCACCGAACCGGGCTGTCCGCTCCTCAGTGCTCCACCGCTGGAAACCGGCCTTCTCCAGCACCCGGATCGAGGGCGGGTTCGACAGCTCCACATTGGCGAACACGGTGTGCACACCTGGTGCGGTGAGGGCGTGCGCCGTCATGGCCCGGGTGGCCTCGGGGGCGTAGCCGCGGCCGCGACGGGAGGCCACGATGCCGTACCCGAGCTCAAGGGTGCCGTCGCCGGGCGGCCAGAACAGGCCGATCGAGCCGACCACCAGGCCGCTTTCGCGCTCGATGACCTGCCGGTGGCCGTATTCGCCCAGCCAGGCGGGATGTTCGGCGAAGAGGCCGACGATGACGCTGTCGCCCTCGGCTGGGAAATCCGCCGCCCAGTGCGCCTGCCGGGTGCCGTTCAGGACGGCGGCGGCCTCGCCGTCGGTCCATGCCCGCAGGATGAGGCGGGCAGTGGTCAGATCGGGGTGGGTCGGTGAAGGGGAAGATGACACGTGTGACTCCTGGTCGTTTCGTACGACCCGGACCGCGCTAGCTTCGCGCGGGCCGGACAAGGGCATGCTGATGAGGGCTGCTGGCAGCCATATTCATCAACCTCCCTCGTCACACGGCGATCACGCGTCTCTCGCGCCGGCGCGATGCTATCGACGGGTCGATGGGCCGGGCAAATCGTTGTTTCGCCAGAATTCGTCCGCTCACGATGTCGAACCGGGTCGCTCGGCCTCGACGTCCCTGACATATGGAGGTCGTGATGAGCTTTCGCTCTCCATATGTGCTCCTCGTCCTCATAGGCGTCACGCTCGAAGACGTCGCGAAGGGAGACTTCGATGTCTGAACTGCGTACCTGGCTCACCGGCCTCGGACTGCTCGAGGCGCCGCGTTGGCACGACGGCCGCCTGTACTTCTCCGACTGGACCGCGCACGAGATGATCGCGCTGGACCTCGACGGCAAGCACGAGGTCGTGGCCCGGGTGGAGTCGATACCCCTCTGCACGGCCTGGCAGCCTGATGGGCGGCTGATGATCGTCGACTCGGCGCGGGCCCTGCTGCTGCGCATGGAACCCGACGGTTCGCTGGTGACCCACGCCGACCTGAGCGGCATCGGGCAGGGCTGGAACGACATCGTCATCGACGGCCGCGGCAACATCTACGTCGACCGCGCGGGCTTCGACATGCTCAGCGGTGCACAGTTCGCTCCCGGGGCGGTCACACACGTCGGTCCCGACGGCTTGGCACGTGACGTGGCCGACGGCATCTCGTTCCCCAATGGTCTGGCCGTGACGCCGGACAACTCAACACTGATCGTCGCCGACTCGTACGGCAAAAGGCTCATGGGGTACGACATCGGACCCGACGGCAGCCTCGCGAACGGCCGGGTGTGGGCCGACCTCGGTGACAGCGTCCCCGACGGGATCTGCGTCGACGCCGAGCACGCCGTCTGGTACGCCGACGTGCCCAACCGGCAGTGCGTACGCGTCCGCGAAGGCGGAGAGAAGGTGCGGACCATCCAGCTCGACCGCGGCGCCTTCGCCTGCGAACTCGGCGGCGCGAACCGCTCGACGCTCTTCATCGTGGCGGCGGAGTGGCGCGGCATGCCCGAGATGGTGCCACCCGGAACCGGCCAGGTCCTCTCCACCGAGGTCGAGGTCCCCGGCGCCGGCTGGCCGTAGAGCAGGGTCCGGCGCTGGATCGCCGTCGCGCACTCCCTCAATTACCTGCCGGCCGCCGGAACAGGGCGGCCAGCAGGAAGGGGACGCCGAAGACGGGCGCGTCGGGCGCCTGCTCGACCATGAGCCGCGACTCGATCTCGGTGTAGTCCGAGAAGATCCAGCGCAGCGCCTCAGGCGTATAGGCCAGCCCTCCGTGCAGGCGACCCTGGCGATAGAACTCCTCGTCCGGCAACTCGGAGCCCATGACACCGGCGGCGAAACAGGTGAGGCCAAGATGACCGCCGGGGGCGAGCAGACGGTCCAGCAGGCTCAGATAACTCACCCTGCGGTGCGGCGGCAGATGGTGGAGGCAGCCGGAGTCATAGACCAGGTCATAGTGCCCGGGCGGCAGGTCGACGGAGAAGATGTCGCCGCAGTGGAAGCGGACCTCGACCCCCGCCTCGCGAGCCCGCTCCTGACCCCAGGACACGGCGGCCGGAGAGAGATCGACGGCGTCCACCTCGAACCCGAGCGAGGCGAGGTGAACGGCGTTGCGCCCTGGCCCGCAGCCGAGGTCCAGGGCTCGTCCCGGGGCGAGCAGGCCGCGATCGAGGTAGGACACCAGGCTCTCGTCCGGCTTGTCGACGAAGAAGGGGATGGGCGTGGAGCGGTCGGAGTAGAACTCGTCCCACCAGGAGGAGGCGTTCGGCGTCCATCGGTCGGCATCCGCGGCGAAAAGGCGGTCCAACATGGACAGGACGTCTTCCACCGTACGAATATCCCGGTTCACTCACGGCCTCCTCAGACCCCGGCCGCCCATGCGACCGGGTCCTTGAATTTTAGCCGCATGGGCCGTATTTGCCCACGTCAGAGGCCGTTTTCGAGATCATCCAGCAGCGCCTCAAAGGGCGACAGAGCGACGCGGGGAGCCCGCCGCGACTCTCCCTTGGGGAGGGCTGTCCTTGCCCGGCAACGCCCGCGTCAGAGGCGCCCATAGGGCTTCTGAGCGTCACTCCAAGCCCCGTTCTATGGCAGCAGTCGAATTTCTTCGCAGAGACCGCCGGCGAGGTGCCCTTGTCGGTCACACGCCGTACCTCAGGAGTCGGCAGTTCCGGGTAGCCCCCGTGACGCCCGTGCGGTCGCGGTGATCAGGTGGCTTTGCCGCGGGCGATGTAGAGGTTCATGTCGGTGGTGTCGATGGTGATGTTGTAGGGCTTCCAGAAGCAGTGGGCAAACCAGCCCATCGTGTCGAACCCTGTCCCATAGGGCCAGGGCACGTTGATCGGCTGGTTCGGGTTCGTGTAGCAGTAGACCTCCTTGGCGACGGCGTCGCCGAGGCGGATCTCCTTCGGGTAGCAGGGGTAGGCGATGGCCGGGTGGCTGTGGGCGAAAGTCCCGATCTGGCGGTCGTAGTCGACGCGGATCCCCAACTGCTCGGCCGTTCCCCCGCTCGTGCCCGCGGCGATCTCGCCGATTCCGCCGAAGTTCACGCCCACCACCCCTGTGCGGGAGCCGGCGACGCCCGTGAAGCTGCCCGTGCTATGCAGGTATTGCTCACGGGCCAGCCACAGCGGCAGGGGTTCGGCGCCCGCCCGTGAGGCGTCGGCGCGTGCCTTGGCGGCCGTTTCGGGAGTGCGGCGGCGCAGGATCAGTTGCCGGCCCGCGTAGTCGAAGGTGGTCAGCAGGTGGTAGAAGACCCACGCGCCGATCAGGCCGTCGCTGTCAGTGTCGACGTCTTCGCCCGACTCCCTCGCCGACCAACTCACGGGGATGTTGCGCAGTTCGATGCCGCCCAGCTTGAAGGAGTCCAGGATCCCCCAGTACGCCCAGATGGGGATGCCCTCGAAATCGGTCTTCTGACTGGCGACGGGGCGCAGCCCGGCCTCCTTGGCCACCGAGGCGCTCATGTTCAGATTCGGGGCGCCGGTGTAGAACATGAAGCGCTTCGTCGGTCCGCCGTTGACCGAGGCCTCCACCAGCGGCATCGGGTCCATCTGCTGGAAGGGCACCCGCGCGGTCTCGCCGTGGATCTGATACGCCTTGCCCCTGACCGCCGCGAACCACTTGGCGTAGCTTTCTTCGCCGGCCGCTTGCCAGTGTGGTGCGGACAGGGCGAACTTGTCCTGCCGGATGTAGCAGTCGCCCAGGAGACGGTTGGTCTCCTTGTCGTCGGGCGCCAGATTGAAGGCCATCTTGAGGTATTTCTCGGCGTCGGGGAACTTGTTGGCCAGCAGCCCGACATAGCCGCGCTGGCGGGCCGCGTGCAGGTTCTTGGGGTCCTTCTTGAGGATCTCCTCGTACGCGCGGCCGGCCTGCTCGAACTTGCCGGCTTTGAACAGCGCGTCCGCGTCACCGCTGCCGGCTAACGCCGTGGCCGCGCCGCCCAGCAGCGGCGCGGCCGCGGCGGCACCGGCCAGCACGGCGGCGCCCCGAAACAGCGAACGCCGGTCCCATTTCCCGCTATCAGCCACATCTGCCCCTTTTCATGATCACCTTCGCCGTGACTTCCTGTCCGACGGACGGGCACGACACCTCCGGCCGGTTCGTCTCGCCCTGCTTGATGAGGGCGACGCCGTGGTGCCGGGGCCGCCCGAGCCGTACAGCGTCGTCCCGGTACGGGCGGCCGGATCGCCTCGCAGCGCGCTCCGTAGCTCGCCCGCCGGCCGACCCCGTCCACTGTCGGCCAGCCGTGTCCCCGCCTCGTCCGCGCCGTGTCATGGTCGTGTCACGGCCGGAACCGACGGGGGCAGCCGTCGGCAAACCGAGACATGCGGCAGACAGCGCGGGCACATTCGGCCCGGCTGCAGATTCTGTTGCTGCGTCAGCGGTCAGACGAAAGGGAAGACGTCCACAGGATCATGTGATCGGCGTTGTAGGTCGTAGAGCGGCCCAACGCCACCACCTCCGATCCCATCACCGTCACCGCCGCCAGCCACTGCATCCCCGCCCCCGCCAGCCGCCCCTTCGTCAGGTCCACCCGGTTCCACGTCAAACCATCCTCAGACAGCCAGACCGCGCTGTCCCCCTCTCCTGGTGTGCCGTGCCAGCCGACCGCCACCAGCCCCTGGTCGGCCGCCGCGAGGTCGTACACGGCCGCCGCCTGGTCGGCCGGCAGCCAGGCCGTACGCCAGGTCGTACCGTCGTCTTCCGAGACCGCGGCGAAGGCGCGGCGCGAGCCGGGTGTCTGGGCTGTTCCGATGGCGATGAGCTTGTCCTGGTACGCCACCACCTCCCGCAGTCCGGCGGAGCCGGCCTCCGATGGCGAGACGCGGTCGCGGGACTTCCAGTTGACGCCGTCCTCCGAGAACCAGACCACGGCGCTCTCCCGGTCGCCGCTGCCCGAGCCGCCTATGGCGACATATCCGGATTGTGTGGCGGCCACGTCGTACACACGCACACCGGAGCCCCCCTGCGGCAGCTTCTTCGACCGGGTGAACTTGCGCAGGTCTGGCGTGAACCAGAGCGCGGCGCCCGGAATGCCCGCCGCGTTCCGGTCCTCGCCGGCGAGCACATAGCCCGACTCGCCGGCGGCCACGACGTGGAGGGCCAGGTACGGATGGTCCTGGGGACGGGCCAGATCACCGGAGGCCGTCACCTTTTTCCAGGTGCGGCCGTCCTCGGAGGACACCAGGAGCGGGTCGGTGACCGATGTGTCCGCCTGGGTGCTGCCGACGGCCAGCCAGCCGCGGCGGCCGTGGGCGACGTCGTCGAGGGTCTGCTGGTTCGTGCCGCCGAGGCTCATGGAGGTCCAGGACTGCCAGTTCAGGCTGGTCCAGATGCCGGCGTCGCCGGAGGCCGAGCCGACCGCGACGTACCGGCCGTCGAAACCGGCCAGGCGGTTCGTCTGGCGGGCGATCCGTGACAGGCCGTCGACGCCGGTCAGCCGTACGCGCGTCGCGTCGCCGCGCGGGGGCGCGGTCATGAGGACGAGCTGGTTCTCGACGTCCGCCGTGGCCTGGTCGCCGCCCGCGAACAGGGTGCCCGAGTCGGAGATCGTGAAGCCGCGCAGCGTGGCGCCCGGCAGGTTGCCGAGGTCGGTCCGCTTGGCCCAGCCGCGCCCGTCGACGCTGGTCAGGATGGAGTACTTGCCGAGGTCCGCCTGGCTGACCGCGGCGATCCCCGACGGGTAGCTGATCAGCGAGTCGATGCCGGGGCTCGTACCGCTCAGGCCGCGGATCGAGCCGCACTGCGCCCACTGCGCGCCCGTCGGCGAGCAGTAGACGCGTACGTCGCCGGTGATCGTTCGCTGCCTGGTAGGGACGAGGACGAACTGCTTGGGCAGTACGGCCAGCGACGACCCGGTCCGCGCCTCGGGCAACTGGAACCCGGTAGCCTGGTAGGTGGCGCCGCCGTCGCTCGACCGGACGACCCTTGAGCCGTCGCCCGGGGCGGACTCGGCGATGGCCACGACGGTGTTCCCCTTGGCCACGACCGCCTTGAGCTCGCGTACGTCCAGCCCGCCCATGTTCACGCGCTCCCATGCGCGCCCGTCCGGCGACTGCCAGGCCGCGGGTCCCGTCGCGCCGCCGGTGAGCGTCGTACGGCCGACCGCCACGAATCCCGACGACGTCCTGGCGATACCGGAGATCAGGTCACCGTTCCTGAACGCGGACAGACCGCTCTGCTCCACAGCAGCCCAGGTGAACCCGTCGGTGCTCGTCCACAGGCCGCGCTCGGCGCCCACCCCGTCGCCGCCGCTGGCCAGCCAGCGCCCGTCGCCGCCCACGACCCGCTGGACCGTCGCCGTGGTCGACCCGTTGACCTGGCCGAGCTGCCACGTCTTCCCGCTGTCCGGCGAGAACAGGAACAGCGGCCGCGGCGTCGGGCTCGTCGTGTCGCTGCCGACGGCCACGACCGCACGGCCCACCGAGGTCATGTCGTTGAGCTTCTGATCGGAGCCGTCACCGGCTGACGGCACCGTGAACAGCTCGTCGCCCGAACGTTCCGTGCCCTCGGACAGCGCCAGTCCGGGCTTGTCGGAGGAGCGCCACTGCCACACGAGCACGCCGCCCGCCACGAGCAGCACCAGCGCCAGGAGTATGGCCGTCGGCGCGGCCAGGCTGCGCCTCCGTACCGGACTCGACCGGCGGACCGCCGACGGGGCGGGGCCGCGGTGGTGCCTGCCGCTGGAGCCGCCGGGACGCGGCGGGCCCGACGCGACGAGGCGGTCCGGTCTGGTGGGGCGGCCGGCGGGCGGGCGTCCGACGCGCCGCACCTCGGGCTCGTCATCCTCGGGTTCGTCGTCCGGGTCGTCCGGCGTACTGTACGGGGCCTCGTACTGGGGCTGATCCTCGTCCTGCGGCTGGTCCTCTGTCTCGAACCAGGAACGGGGCTCGGCGGGCTCATCCTCGGTCTGGGGCTCGGGCTCAGTCCGGGGTGGGCCGCCGGCCACGAGCTTGTCGGGGTGGTTCACGACCCGGCGGCGGCGCGGCTCCGTCTCGGGTTCCGCGGTCGGGGAGCTGTACGGCCGGCGCCCCTTCGGCGGGTCCGGAGGCTCGTCCCCAGGGACGGGGGAGGAGAACGGCGGCATACCCCACGGTGAGGCCGCAGGCAGGCCACGAGCCCGATCATCGGTGGGGCCCGGCGGAGAGTGCCGGATCCGGGGCTCGTTGGCGGCATGGGGGTCGGCGGCTCCCTCGGGCCGTGGGTCGTCATCACCCGGCGGTCGCCGTGGCGGGTCGCTGGGGCCGGAGGCCACGCGTCGCACCTCCTAGTACGTACTGATCGAACTGAGCGAACGACCCGGTAGAGAGAGGTATGCCGAATCGTTCCAGGGCAGCCTGTCCACGTTTATGCGCTTATTTCGTTTTTTTATGTCACTGCGGCGTGAAATATCGCACATGAGTGCTAGTTACCCTGCCTCGCCGAGATGATCACCTCCGGAATCCTCGCCCACCCACTGGATCCAGAGCAACACGACTGAGCCCGGATGGCGAGACCTCTCTAGCGAGATTCCTGGCACCAGCTAGCTATTTATCCCGAAAGATCGCTAACTGACCGTTTTTTAGCCAGGTACAGTACCCCCACCGCGTACGCCCCCAACTGCACCACGGTCCCCACCAACGCCTGCCAGGGCACGTTCCCCTGCTGCAGCGCCTTGTCCAGATGCCCGGCAGCCGCGCTGATCCCGAACGCCAGCATGTTGTTCGCCACGTGCAGGGCGATCGGGGCTTCCAGCCCTCCGGTCCGTACCGCCAGCCACGCCATGAGCGCACCGAAGCTGAAGACGTCGATGAGCCCGATCCACGAGTACCCGTGCAGGGACGCGAACAGCGCCGAACCCAGCACGATCCCCCATATCGGGCTCCGCAGATGGGCTCCGAACGCCTGCATGACCCAGCCGCGGAAGATGTACTCCTCGGTGGCGGCCTGGAACGGCACGAGCAGCACGATCGCGATCAGCGCGGGAAGGAACGCGCTCCACCCGGCCCAGCCGAACAGGTCCGTAACCGGCTCCCTGGTCACCGTCATCATGGCGACCTGGGCGACCTGCCCCAGCGCCAGAGATATGACCGCCACACCCAGGCAGCGCAGCAGCCACCCCCACCGCAACCGCCCGGCGACCGAGGAGAGCGACCCGGGCCGCCGCCGCTGGATGAGCGCGACCGTACCGAACACCGCCGGGAGCACGGCCGCGATCGAGAGCAGCAGCACCACCAGCGAGAACACCGGATCGCTGAACAACTCCCCGGCCGTCAGCGAGGAGCTGATACCGAGAATCGTCGCCAGCACCATGCCGACGCCTATGACCACCGCACCGATGACGAAGAACGCGACGCCCACCAGGAGCGTCCCGACGATCTCCCGCCAGGCACCGCGGTCACCCACTCGGGCCAGGTAGTCGTACCGCGCGCCCCTGGGCATCGGCCGGAACCACGGCTCTCGCACGGGCATGGGCGGCGGCTGGTAAGGGTAGGCCGGCCGGCCCGGCGGCTGCGTCCCGTACGGAAGCTGGGGTCCAGGATTTTCCTGCATCTCTACATTCTGTCTGGGAGATGAGCATTAGTTCACAGACGATCCGTTAGTTTGAGCGGATGCTCGGTGGAGTAAGCATTTCGACCCTGGGAGCAGTTCATGTCAAGGCTGGGACCTGTCATCACCCTGACAGCGGGCGCCGCGCTCGCCGTCGGGCTGGGTGTCGCCAGCATCACCGCGACACCGGCGGCGAACACAACGGTTGCCGCCACCTCCAACGAACCCCCCGCGACCGAGACCGCCGCCGCGGCTGAACCTTCGGCGGAACCCGCCGCCACCGCCGCCACCATTACCCCCGAACCCACCGAAACCGCCGAAGCCGCCCCGAAGACCATCGACAAAGCGGACTACGGAGGCTACGTACGCGGCAACGGCGGCTTGATCGCCATCTCCACCCGCGACGGCAAGACCATCGGCTATTTCTGTGACGGCAAGTCCGAGGCCTGGTTCAAAGGCAACGAGAAGGACGGCAAGATCACTCTGCGGGGCTTCGGCGCCGCGGCCGTCGGCGGCACGCTCGGCGGTGGCAAGGCCACCGGCTGGCTGAAGATCGGCGGCAAGAAGTGGACCTTCGCCGCGAACACCGTCGTCAAGCCCTCCGGCCTCTATCGGGCGACCGCCCAGGTAAGGGGCGCCAAGCTACGAGCCGGCTGGATCGTACTGAAGCGCCCGCAAGGCGGCTTCACGCAGGTCGGCGCCGCGTTCGTGGACGAGAAGCAGCTGCAGATCCCGCAACTGAACGCCTACCAGCCGACCGCGCCGGTGCCGCTCGACGACGACACCACCCTCTACCCGAAGGACGTCGACGGCTTCATTCAGGAGATGCAATGAGCGTCACCTCGCACCGGCCGACCAGCTTCAACCCCCTGTCAGTTCCGCTGCTGATCGGCGGAATGGTGGCGATCGCCCTCGGCGTCTTCGGACGCATCCACGCCCCCACCGGCTTCGCGGTCGGCCCCGCCGGCTTCTCCGCCGCGCTGCCGATGAAGGCGTGGCTGACGACGGGCGCGTTCGTGCTCGCCGCCGTCCAGGTCGTCTCCGCCCTGTCGATGTGGGGCAAGCTCGGGGTCTCCATTCCGCCGGCCGTACATCGCTGGTCGGGCCGGCTGGCCTTCCTGCTGACCATCCCCGTCGCCTTCCACTGCCTGTACGCCCTAGGGCTGCAGTACGACGTGCCCAGGGTGCTCGCGCACTCCCTGCTCGGCTGCTTCTTCTACGGGCTGTTCACGGCCAAGATGCTGGCCCTGCCGAAGCGGGGCACGCCAGGCTGGACGCTGCCCGTGATCGGCGGGCTCGCGTTCACCGCGCTGGTCGGGCTCTGGCTCACGTCGTCGTTCTGGTTCTTCACCACGATCGGCTTCAAGGTCTGATGGCTTAAAGGCCATGATGGCTTAAAGGCCATGACGGCTTAAAGGCCATGACGGCTTTTACGGGCCCTAGCTCTCCGGGCTGAACGTCTTCGTACGGCTCAGCCCGGCAGCCCGCCCCTTGGCCACGACGACGAGCGCCATCTTGCGCGAGGCCTCGTCGATCATCTCGTCCCCCAGCATGACCGCGCCCCGCTTCTCCACGGTCGTGTAGTAGTCGTACGCCTCCAGGATGAGCTCGGCGTGGTCGTAGTCCTCCTGCGTCGGCGAGAACACCTCGTTGGCCGCCTCCACCTGCGACGGATGGAGCACCCACTTCCCGTCGAACCCGAGCGCCGCGGCCCGCCTGGCCACCCGCTTGAACCCCTCGACGTCCCTGATCTGCAGGTACGGCCCGTCGACCACCTGCAGATCGTGCATCCGCGCGGCCATCAGCAGGCGCATCAGGATGTAGTGGTACGCATCGCCCTCGGTATAACCCGGCGGCTGCTCCCCCACGACCATCGTGCGCATGTTCACCGACGCCATGAAGTCGGCCGGCCCGAACACCAGCGCCTCCAGCCGCCTGGATGCGCCCGCGATGGCGTCCACGTTGACCAGCCCGCGCGCGTTCTCGATCTGCGCCTCGATCCCGATCCGCCCGACCCCCAGCCCCATCGTCTTCTCGATCTGGGTGAGCAGCGTGTCGAGCCAGACGACCTCGGTCGAGTCCTGCACCTTGGGCAGGATCAGGCAGTCGAGATTGCCCCCCGCACCCTCCACCACCTCGATCACGTCACGGTAGGTCCACTGCGTCGACAGATCATTAACGCGTACGACCCGCGTCTTCCCCGTCCAGTCCCCCTCCCGCAACGCGGTCACGACGTTCTTGCGAGCCTCATCCTTGACCAGGGGCGCGACAGAATCCTCCAGATCGAGGAACACCTCGTCGACCGGCAGAGTCTGGGCCTTCTCCAGAAACCTCGGGCTACTACCGGGTACGGCGAGAACAGATCGACGTGAACGCATGCGCACACGCTAGTCCCCTCCCCTCCGCCTCATCGCACCCGCCCGTTACCCATTTACCGGCTTGACCGTCTGCTGCCCGCCCCACCATAGAGACTTCCCGTTGGGCGATGAACACGAAGCCGTGTCCGGTCAGGCCGCGTAGGACTTCCTCAAAGCTGGTGGGGTTCACCGGGCGGAGTAGCTGTTACGCCCCATGGCAGGCGCACGTTTCGGCCTGCTCGTGACGGAGTTCGATGATGGGAAGACCTCCGGCGAGGCGGTAGGGCGCTTGGCCGGGTTGATGGTGATCTGGCGGGGTAAGTTCGGCCCAGATGACTTTTCCGCCGCAGGGGGCGGGATACCAGCGCCACCGGCGCGCCAGAGCATGTACGGCCGCCAGATGGTGGTCGAGGGATCCGCCCGGTGCGGGTAGTGGTGTAGTGGGGTCGCTGTCCCACACGTCGATGATCAAGGCGGCGGCCCGGCGGTGGACTCGGATGCCGACCGCGCGCACGGTGGCGAGATCCAGATCGGTGTAGCGGAAATTCGGGTCGGGATTGCCAGTGGTTTCCACAGCGCGGGCGATCAGATGCGTGCCGACCTGTTCGGCGGTGTCCTCTAGGTCAAGTAGGCCCCAGTGTCGGGCGGTGAATCTACCGACTTGGGCACCGATACTGATCGCGGTGTGCAGCGCCAGCAACGTTACCTCCGTGCTGGGTGTTGTGTCAGACAGGGCCGCCACGTACCGGCTGCTCACGACGCCTTGCCGATTGTGGACCTCGCGCGGCGCCGTGGGGTTCGGGCTCATGACGTTGCCCCATCCTCGGACATGATGACCACCTCAGAGCGGGTTTCCAGCTCAATCAGCGTGCGCATTGCCCGGTAGATGCCATCGAACTCCGACAGGTGCTTGGGCGCGGGCACCACGACGGCGCAGATGTCGGAGCGGCGCAGTGCCTCTATCAGCGCACCGAACGCCGCCCGCCGGAACACATGCGGCGGCTCGGTGTAGACGCTGACCAGTTCCAGGCCGGACCGGTGCGCGAATGCGCGCATGCGCGCGGTGAGTTGGTCACCGCCGTCACCGGAGGCGTCGGGCAGTAGCCGCACGTACCCGACTGCCAGCCGACGCGTCTGGACGGTTGGGAGAGCCGATCGGGGCGGCATTCCCGGATCGGGGACTGGATCGGCCCCGTCATGAGGGCGGCTCTCCGCCGCCGATCGCCCCCCGCCAATAACCGGTGCCGATGGTTCAAGGTGTGCCGTCACTGAGCGCCTCCGTACTGTTCCCGTGGGGTGCTCTCACGGTGACTGGCATGCCATGGTGCCGCCATGATCAATGACGCATATCAGCATGCGCTCGGCGCATATCTGGATTCGGAGAGTGAGCACGTGGTTTCATTCGACGAGCTAGGGATTCTCCCTCCCGGATGTGACGGTGAGCCCACATGGCGGATGCCCCCGCGCGCTATTGCGTATGCGAAACCCGACTCGCGCGGGACAACACCAGCGGCCGGTGCGCGGCCTGCACTGCCAGCGCGCGCGGCACGGCCGGTGCGCTCGGAGGGCCGCCGAAAGTGCCGCCGGAATTCTGGGATCATCCCGACATACGCACCGCGCTCGGCCAGTGGCACATGGGCCGCGTGATCGCCGCCTACCGCAACCACCCGTACCACGGCCGCCCACTACGGCAGGAGGCCGTCGGCGCGTGGGTGGGAGTCACCCAGCCCCAGTTGAGCCGCATCGAAAACGGCCCCGCCGTGAGCGATCTCGGCAAGCTGATTCAGTGGGCGCGACTGCTCGACATCCCACCCGGCCTGTTGTGGTTTCAGGTGCCTCGGCAACGCACTCTCCCACCACCGCACCCGGCCCCCGCGCCGCCACCGCCTCCGGTTCCGGTCGCTATGGACGCCATTCCCTCGACCAGGTGCGCCGGTGGTGATGCGGCGGTGATGCAGGCGTGGCGAGCGGTGGATGCACAGATCGGCGGCGCGCACCTCTACGCCACCGTGACGGCTTACTTGCACGCCAACATGGCCCCGCGGCTGTTCGGCGGGGGTCGTGACAGCGATGGCCCGGCGGTTTTCACCGCTGCCGCCGCGCTCACTGAAATGGCGGGATGGATGGCCCACGACGCCGGACACGACGACCAGGCACGGCGGCATTTCAGCCGGGCTCAGGACCTGTCCAGCGTCGGAAACGACCGGCATTTGGGCGTTCACGTGCTGGCAAGCCTCGCGCATCTGGCCCACCACCAGGCCCAACCTGATGAGGCCATCGGCTACGCCCACGAAGGACAACGGGCGCTCGCGTCCGCGCCGCGTCATCCCGAGTTGGCCGCGCGGGTGCTGGCGATGCAGGCCCGAGGCCACGCTACCCTGGGGCACCCGCGTGAAACGCTTACCCTGCTGCACCGCGCCGAGGAGGCCCTACAGGGCACCCACGACGTGGAGCCCTCAGCGTGGGTGAGCCCGTTTGACGCGGGGTCACTGGCCAGCGAGGCTGCCCGCTGCATGCGGCAGCTCGGAGATCTTCCCGCAGCCCAACACCACGCCCAACGCATCCTCGAACTCCGGCCGGCAACTTGCCACACCCGCAGCCGAGCGTTCGGGCACCTCATCCTGGCCACGATCATGATCGAACGGGGCGAGCTAGAGCAGGGGTGCAGCATCGCCGCCGATGTCCTCCACTCCACGCAATCGCTAGGCTCACACTTGGTGATTCAACAGCTCCGCGACCTCCGCGCCCTGCTCCAACCGCACCGGGCCAGCGCCCCGGCGCGGAACTTTCTGGAGTCCTTGGCCGAGGCGCTGCTGCAACGGCTGTGGTTGTATCAATGGCTGACCACCGACACGCAGCCCCGGACCGGCCCGATGACACCATGACTGATCCCACTGCTCAGCCGCTCTACCAGCGCGACCCGGCCGCGTGGCGGGCGCACCTAGCCGAAGGCAATGCCCGGCAAGCCCGCAAGCGCGTAGGTGTCGACGCCCTCATCCGCGACCACCACGGCCGTGTCCTGCTAGTAGACCCCACATACAAACCCAACTGGGATATGCCCGGCGGGATGGCCGAAGCCAACGAACCCCCGATAGACGCGCTACAGCGAGAACTCGCCGAAGAACTCGGCCTCCAACTCCCCGAGGGTATGGCGTTGGTGTGCCTCGATTGGGTCGCGCCACACGGCCCCTGGGACGACTCACTCATGCTCATTTTCGACGCCGGCACCCTCACCGCACAGCAGACCGCCGCCCTGCACCTGGCCGACACCGAACTCGGCGCATTCGAGTTCTGCACCCCACAGCAGGCACAACAACGGCTCCGCTCCTACGTCTGGGCACGCCTACACGCAGCCATCGCCGCCGCCGACACCGGCCGAACCGCCTACCTCCACAACGGAAACCCATTGCGGGCATGACCACTGAACCGCTGCACGAGATCGGGGATGACCCTGCGGAGATCTTGCGTCTCCTGCCGAAGAGGTGGCACGAGCAGTTCCTCAGCGACTATCGCACTGCCTTGGACGCGGCCCACGAAATGTGGCACTTCAAGCAGCTTCAAGAGCTCCTGCGTGTCTGGCGGTCGCATGCGATCGCGGTCTCCAACCCTGATTTCGACCACGCCGAACGGGCGGTGCGTGAGGGACGGACCGACGAGTTCGTTTCGATGGACATGGCGTTCCCGGGCTGGGCCGACCCTCGGTGAGGGACGCATGTAACCGCGGTCCAATGGGGATTGCGTGGGCGTTCTGCTGGAGCATGCCGAGGCAGTCGAGCCCTCGCACAGAGGTGCGCAAGGGCGCGTGAACACCCGGAATGAGGGAGGTGTGGCGTGCGGGCGACGACACCTTGATCTCAGGCGTCTCCGGCGAATGGCGGGACGCGAGCGGCGTGCCGTATGGTCAGTTGATCTTCTGCTTGCCCCAGCGCGCGTCGCCACTGAAATACCACAAGGGGTCATCTCGTGGGTGTTACAGCAACCTTCCGAAGTGTCACTGAACAGCAGATGGCCCGCGCCAGGCAGGACGCGTCATACGCCGCGCAGCTCCTGGACGAGGTTCCAGAGGGCGACGAGACTCCGCTCGACTCGAAGCTGAGCGTCCAGCGCCGCAGCTTCTATATCGAGCATTTCTCATTGAACCTGTGGGACAGCTTGATCGAGGACGCTCCGGTGAACGTGTTCATAGGAGAGGACTATCTCGACCTGAGCTGGGACGACGAGGACGAAGGCCTTGAAGACGACGACGAAGACGAGGAGGAGGATCGCGACCGGGCCATGGAGCTCGATTCGGGTCTCATCTTCGAGTTGGCTGGCTGGCTGCGGAGCATTCGGTTCGAGGAGGTTTACGAGGGACCAGATGACTACGGGTTCATCAAAAGGGACTTCGAGGATTTCCGCACGTTCATCCTCGCGGTCGCCGAACGAGGCGAAGGCGCACTGTTCCACTTCGCGTAGCGCAAATCGCTAACGCTTGATCACTCTGGTGCACCGCCGAGCAAGAGCTGCACCCTGCTGGAATTCCTTCGGTGCCGCCGAAGTCGGTCAGGGGTTCCATGTTTCCGCGCCGACACGCCGGAAGGCTGAGCACTCACGATTGGCTTGTGCTGCCGAGCATCCACAGCGATGACATAGGCAAGGCTCTCAGCCTCTCACCGAACGACAAGCTCTGTTCGCCGGTGTACAGGACGAATCCCGCCCGAAACCGCGCTCCGAGCCGGTCGGCCAAGTGGCGCAGTCCTCTGAAGTCATCACCGCGCACGGTTTCCGCAGCTTTGACCTCCAGGCCGATCACTTCGCCGGAAGCGTGCTCCAGGACCATGTCCACCTCGACCTGGTCGCGGTTCCGGTAGTGGAACAGCTGGACTGATTCGTTGGCCCAGGCGAGCTGACGGGCTACCTCGCCGATCGCGAAATTCTCAAGCAGCGGGCCAATGGGCGCCGTGACATCCCTGGCGCGCTCAGGCGACATGCCGATGAGCCGGCCGCCGAGCCCGCTGTCTGTGACGATCAGTTTGGGCGTAGCGATGGCCCGGCTGGTGAGGTTCGACGACCAGGCCGGTATGCGCTTGATGACAAAGATCAATTCCAAGAGATCCAGATAGCGCGAGAGCGTCACCCTGGGAAGCCCTACGTCGCCGGCGATCGACTGGACCACGGCCAACCCGCCCATCCGGGCCCCGATGGCGCTGAGCAGCCTGCGCATCTCCGCTGGACGTTTGATGTCGGAGATCTGGCGCACATCACGGGTGACCAGGTCAGTGATGTAGGAATCGAAGAACCTGTTGCGCCCGCGTCCGGGATCCCGCCGGACCGCCTCCGGGTAGCCGCCGCGCAGTGCCCGGTCCACGTAGTCAGGCTTTCGGAGTGGGGAGGGGTTCATGGCGACGTCGGCGCCATGTGTGAAGACATGGTCCACGAATCCGTCCGGAGCGCCGTCGATCTCTCCTTGGGACAGTGGCCACAACTCGATGGTCTCCGTCCTACCGGGCAGAGCGTCCGGGAGATCACGTAGGCCCAGTAGACGCGCGGAACCGGTGAGTAGAAAACGGCCCGCACGTGGATGCCGATCGACCGCGTGTTTGATCGGCAGGAGTAGCTGCGGGGTGCGCTGGATCTCGTCGATCATCAGAAGTCCGTCGTGCTGGATGAAGGCGACGGGATCCTCCTCGGCTGCGGCCAGGATCGCTGGATCGTCCAGGTAGAGCTGGCGGGCATTGTCCGCCCGCGCGGCGATCAAGCTCGCCAGCGTGCTCTTGCCCACTTGCCGAGCGCCGTTCACGACGACGACTCGCGTGTCCGCCAACGCTTCGAGTGCCATGGCCTCGGCGCGTCGCGGGAACAGAGACGGATCCATCACGTGACGCACGTTACCGCAGTTGAATGTGGTTGTGTGGGCGTTCTGCCGCCAAGTGCGTGGGCGTTCTGCCGGAGGTTACGTGGGCGTTCTGCCGCCAAGTGCGTGGGCGTTCTGCCGAAGGGTCCGTGGGCTCCCTGAGCGAGGTGGCGGCTCGCCCCACCGGCATTCAACCCCAGTCGGGCGGGAGGCGGGAGTGCCCTTCGGGACCTTCGCGAGGCCTGAGACAAACCAGATGATCCGCCGACCCCGGAGCCGCCACAATCTCCGCATGACGATAACCCGCATGAACCCCGACGGACTGCACAAGACTCCCGGCTACAGCCACGTCACCGTGGTCGAGGCCGGGCGGACAGCGTTCCTGGCCGGACAGTGTCCGCTGGATGAGACCGGCGCCCTGGTCGGCGACGGAGATCTGGACGCCCAGGTGGACCAGATCGTCGCCAACGCCATGACCGCGCTCGCGGCCGTGAACGCACGACCGGAGCAGGTGGTCCGCTCGGTCATCTATGTGGTGGTGAGCCAGGACACCACCGCGCTCGGCGGAGTATGGCAGCGTCTGCTCGACTCACCCCTCGCCGCCGCCTTCACCACCGCGAGCACGCTGCTGGGGGTTGCCCGGCTCGGTTTCGCCGGTCAACTCGTCGAACTCGACCTGACCGCCGCCCTCGGCGCTTGAACCCCCGGTACAGTCGAGGCGTGAGCGACATGTCAGCGGCCATCGAAGAGGGCGCGAAGAAGTCCGGCGTCCTCTGGCTCACCCTCGACCGCCCGCGCCTGGCCTGGCATGCCTGGCACGAAGGTGCCATCTACCTCGTCACGGGCGGCGGCGAGCAGCAGTTGCCGGGCATCGAGGGGCTCGACACCGTCCAGGTCATCCTGCGCAGCAAGGACAACGGCGCCAGACTGGCCGACTTCGAGGCCGAGATCCGGGTGGTGGACCAGGCGGCGGAGCCCGAGGCCGTCGCCGCGCTGGCCAAGGAGCGGCTCAACGCGCCCGACAGCGAGCACCTGACCGACCGCTGGGCGCGCGAGTCGACCGTACTGAAGCTCACCCGCCGCTAACGCTCGCACGGCACTAAAACCAAAGCTCACACCACGCCGACCGGCTGCTCAAGGTCGTCCGGGCTGGGCTTCGTACTCGGTTCCGGTCGTTGTTCGGTGGCGGTTTGGGCGAGGAGGGCGCCGGTGAGGACGATCAGGCCGCCCACGATCTGGAACACGCCCAGCGTCTCCCCCACCAGCGCCCACGCCACCACCGCGCCGCCGATGACCTCCAGTGAGGCCACCGTGGCGCCCACCGCCGCCGTCAGTCGGCGGACCGCGTTCACGCCCAGGATGTACGCGACGACCGTGGCGATCAGGACCATCCACAGGTACGCCCCGAGCACCGGCAACGTGTGCGCGCCCGCCGAGGGGGTGACGGTACGGGTGAAGGCGTCCCACGGGATGTTCCACGGGCGGGCGAAGGGCACCAGGATCACGGCCGACCCGATCAGGCCCCAGCCGATCAGGCCGAGGGGGTCGACGTCGTCGCCGAAGCTGTCGCTCATCAGGAAGTAGCCCGCGCAGCAGGCTCCGGCGAGCAGGCCGAGGAGCAGGCCCAGGGCGTCGAGTCGCAGGCCCTGCCAGGCCTCCACGACGATCGCTAGGCCGGCCACGGCGGTTATGGCGCCGACGAAGGCCGCGCGGGCCAGCCGTACCCGGCGGACGAAACGTACCCAGAGCACCACCATCACCGGCGCCATGAACTCCAGCAGCAACGCGATCCCCACCGGCAACCGCGTGATGGCCACGAAGTACAGTGACTGAACCGCGGCCACCGCCACGATCGCGTACATGGCGAAGAACGGCAGCCGCGACCGCGGGATCCGCAGGGCACGCGGCTTGACCAGGGCCAATACGACGACCATGAGCACGCCGGCGCCCGCCATGCGCGTCCAGACCGCCTCGATCGGGGCCAGTCCGGCGGCGATCAGGTACTTGGCCATCGGGCCCGAGAACGCGAAACAGCACGAGGACACGAAAGCCAGCGCGAGCCCTGGGTACTTCACGATCAACCCCAACTTCGTAATCACCGTAATATAGGTTTGATACTGACACGTCAGGCGTCCGGAGCGCAATGGAGGGGCACTGTTAGCCTGCTGACGTGAAGATCTTCGTGGCCCGCCTGGCGGGGACCCCGGTCTTCGACCCCGCGGGCGATCAGATCGGCCGCATCAGAGATGTCGTGGTCGGGCCGCACGACGGCAATCCGCCGAGCGTGCATGGCATGGTGGTCGAGATCCAGCCGCGGCGCCGGGTCTTCCTGCCCATCACCAGGGTGCGCGGCATCGAAGCGGGCGCGGTGGTCTTCACGGGCCGGCTGAACATGCGCAGGTTCGAGCAGCGCGACACCGAGACGCTGGTCATCGCCCAGATGCTCGACCTCACCGTGCGGCTCGACGGCGAGCCGGTCACCGTCTACGACGTGGCGATGGAGGAGACCAAGCCGTCGTTCTGGCAGATCACCAAGGTGGCCGTCTACCGGGGCCGGCGGCGGCGGGAGACGAGGATCGTCGACTGGAGCGAGGTGTCAGGGTTCGGTGCCCTGCAGAAGGACCAGGGAGCCGCCGGGCTGATCGCCGCTTTCGAGTCGATGCGGGCAGCCGACCTGGCCAGTGCCCTGCACGACCTGCCGGACAAGCGCCGGATCGAGATCGCCCGCGCCCTGGACGACGACCGGCTCGCCGACACCCTGCAGGAGCTGCCGCCCAACGACCAGATCGCCATCCTGCGGTCACTGGAGGTGGAGCGGGCGGCCGACGTACTGGAGGCGATGGACCCCGACGACGCCGCCGACCTGCTGCACGACCTGCCCAGCGAGCAGGCCACCCAGCTGCTCGCGCTGATGGAGCCCCAGGAGGCGGCGCCCGTACGGCGGCTGCTCACCTACGCCGACGACACCGCGGGCGGCATGATGACCAGCGAGCCGGTGATCCTGCCGCCCACGGCCTCGGTCGCCGAGGCGCTGGCCCACATGCGGCAGAAGGATCTGGCGCCCGCCGTCGCGGCGCAGGTTTACGTGACCAGGCCGCCCACCGAGACGCCGACGGGCGCCTACCTGGGGATGGCCCACTTCCAGCGGCTGCTGCGCGAACCGCCCTCCACGCTGCTCGGTTCGGCCATCGACCCTTCGGTCGACCCGATCAGGCCGGAGCTGACCGTGCACGAGGTCGCCTCCTACCTGGCGAACTACAACCTGCTGGCGGCGCCGGTCGTGAATGAGCTGGGCAGGCTCGTCGGCGCGGTGACGGTCGACGACGTACTCGACCACATGCTTCCCAAGGACTGGCGCGAGAGGGCACACCGTGACGACTGAACGCCTCGACCAGCCACGCGCGCTGCGCCGCTCGCTGCGCCCGCACTACGACCCCGAGGCGTTCGGCCGCCTGTCGGAGCAGATCGCCCGTTTCCTCGGTACGGCCAGGTTCCTCGTCTACATGACGGCCTTCGTCGCGGTCTGGGTGACCTGGAACGTCCTGGCGCCCGCCGACCTACGGTTCGACCCCTATCCGTTCATCTTCCTCACGCTCATCCTGTCCCTGCAGGCGTCGTACGCCGCGCCGCTGATCCTGCTGGCCCAGAACCGGCAGGACGACAGGGACCGCGTCCAGTACGAGCAGGACCGGGCGGCGGCCGACCGCAACCAGGCCGACGTCGAATATCTGACCCGCGAGATCGCCGGGCTGCGGCTGGCGATCAGCGAGGTGGCCACCCGGGACTATCTCCGCTCGGAGCTGCAGCGACTGGCGGAGGAGCTCAACTCAAGGAACGGCAGTGAGCGCGGCGGCGCCTAAGGATCGACAGCGCTTAGGGAGCGGCGGTGATGGGCAGTTTGGCGAGCATCTCGCGGACCAGGCGGATCTCGCCGGGCCCCAGCAGGTCGAGGAACTCGGATCTGATTCCGCGCAGGTAAGTGGGGGTGGCCTCGGTCAGCCGGGCCACGCCGCGGTCCGTCAGCACCGCGAACAGCCCCCGCGCGTCGCTCGCGCATGCCTCGCGCGCCACCAGGCCGTCACGCTGGAGCCGGTCGATGAGCCTGGTCAGGCCGCTGCGGGAGAGCAGCACCCGACCGGCCAGGTCGTTCATCCGCAGTCGCCGGTCCGGTGCCTCGGCCAGCTGCGTCAGCACGTCATAGGAGGCCAGCGGCAAGCCGTGGGCCACGAGCAGCTCGGCCTCCAGATGGCGGGTGATGTGGACCTGGGCTCGCTGCAGCATCCGCCAGACCGCCAGCTCCTCGGCGGTGAGGCCGGTGGGGCCGGTGGGGCCGGTGGAGCGGTCGGTGGTGAGGCCCTCGTCGCGCAGAAGAGTCACGGAGTAACCTTAGAACGTTGCACGGACACCTAAACAGCGCGGATTATCCGCACGGGGTCCCTGGTTCATACGATGGAGGGGCATCCTCACCGGCGTGCAGCGCCAGGTCACACATATACGACTAAGGAGGGACGGCACTCCCTCGTGCCGAGACTTAGATGGCACCAACACAGGAACTGGTGACGGCCGCTCTCGCCACCGTCATCGACCCCGAGATCCGTCGCCCGATCACCGATCTCGGAATGGTCAAGAGCATCGACATCCGTGCCGACGGTGTCGTTCGCGTGGGTGTCTACCTCACCGTGGCCGGATGTCCGATGAAGGACACGATCCGCCGCGACGTCGCCACTTCGGTGACCAAACTCGAGGGTGTCACGGGCGTCGAGATCGAGCTCGACGTGATGAGCACCGAGCAGCGCAAGAAGCTCCAGACCACGTTGCGCGGCGATCGGGGCCCCGAGAAGGAGATCCCCTTCAACCAGCCGGGCTCGCTGACCCGCGTCTTCGCGGTGGCCAGCGGCAAGGGCGGGGTCGGCAAGTCGTCCGTCACCGTCAACTTGGCCGCCTCCATGGCCGCCAATGGGCTCAAGGTCGGCATCGTCGACGCCGACATCTACGGGCACAGCGTCCCGCGCATGCTCGGCGCCTCGGACCGCCCCACCAAGGTCGAAGACATGATCATGCCGCCGGTGGCGCATGACATCAAGGTCATCTCGGTGGGCATGTTCAAGCCGGAGGGCAACAGCGCGGTGGTCTGGCGCGGGCCGATGCTCGACCGCGCGCTCCACCAGTTCCTCGCCGACGTCTACTGGGGCGACCTCGACGTCCTGCTGCTCGACCTGCCGCCGGGCACCGGTGACATCGCCATCTCGGTGGCGCAGCGGCTGCCGTCGGCCGAGCTTCTCGTCGTCACCACCCCGCAGATGGCCGCCGCCGAGGTGGCCGAGCGGGCGGGCTCGATCGCCGCGCAGACGCACCAGCAGATCGCCGGCGTCATCGAGAACATGGCCTGGCTGCCGTGCCCGCACTGCGACGAGCGCATCTCGGTCTTCGGCGAGGGTGGCGGCCAGACGGTGGCCGACGCTCTGACCCGGACGCTGGGGACTCGGGTGCCCCTTCTGGGCCAGGTACCCATCGACCTGCGCCTCCGCGAGGGCGGGGACGAGGGCAAGCCGCTGGTCCTGACGGACCCCGATTCTCCGGCCGCGGCCGAGCTCCGCACGATCGCCGCCGGGCTGAGCAAGCGTTCCAGCAGTCTGAAGGGCCTCCAGTTGGGCTTGTCCCCCAACCGCTGACGTCCAACGTCCGAAGGGGCCCGCTCCTCAGAGTGGGCCCCTTCAAGCAACTGCTGATTTCGTAGAAGCCCCAACCGTTCATCCCCTCTCGGGCGTCTTGTCTATATGACGGATTCCGAGGCGTTCGAGGCCTTCGTCGCCGCCTGGCACCCGCGGCTGCTGCGTGCCGCCATCCTCATCAGCGGTGACAGGCATCTGGCCGAGGACGTACTCCAGGATGCCCTGATCAAACTGGCGCGCCGCTGGTCGAAAGTACATACCGACCCGGTCAATTACGTGCGTACGACCCTGTACAGGGACGTGGCGTCCACGTGGCGGCGGCGACGGGAATTCGCCTACGGAGAGCCGCCCGAGCAGGCGGATCACGACACCTCGGAAGCGTCGGACCTGAAGGTGGTGTTCGCCCGCGCGCTGGCCAGGCTGCCGGTGAAGCAGCGGGCGGTGCTGGTGCTGCGCTTCTACGAGGACCTGCCGGTCGGGGAGGTCGCCGCGATCCTCCGGGTCTCGTCCGGGACGGTCAAGAGCCAGACGCACGCGGCCCTGAAGCGGTTACGCGAGGTCGCTCCCGAGCTGGAAGAGGTGTTGATATGACCGACCAGGGGCTGCGGGAGCTCTTCAATGATCTCGCCGAGACTCTGCCTGAGGGGTCGTCCCGCGCGGGCGAGCTGTGGCGGCAGGGCACGCGGAGCCGTACTCGCCGCCGGTGGACGGTGCTCGCGGCGGCCGCGACGGTCACTGTTCTCGTCGTGGTGGGGGTCGTCGTGTCCCCGGAGCCGGTCGAACGCGGCGTCACCGTGTATCCCAGCGTCACGCCCACACCCACGGCCACGATCCCGCCGGCTCCCCCCATGGACACAGCGCCGCCGCCCAGCGGTGAGGCGGGGCTGCCCACGCTGGCGACCGGGCTACCGGAGAGGTGGGCCGACATCCCCGTCACGACCACCGTTTCCGGACCGGTCCTCGCGCTGGCCGAGTTCGGCGACGGGCGGATCTACATCATGAAATCCGGCGGCCGGATCCCTCTCGATGTGAAGCTGGGCGATTCCGTGGACTCGGCCGGCAACGGCGGGACGCCGTTGAAGCCCAACTCGCTCGCCCCCGACGGGACGATGGCCGCCTTCCCGCAGAAGGACGAGGTGGTGGTCGTCGACCTCGTGATCGGCCAGGCCAGGCGCTACCCGGTGCCGGGGTTCAACGAGATGGTGCTCTGGCGCGGCGAGCAACTCCTCGTCGAGCAGGAGGAGGCGAACTACCTGCTCGACTTGGCCACGGGGAAGGTGCGGCGGCAGCCGTACAAAGGATTCACGGGTGTCGCGGGCTACCGCGACCTCAGGATCGTCTCGCCCGCCAAAGGCGGCTGGACGGTCATCCAGGAGGGCGGGTCGGAGGTGGCGCTGAACGTCCGGGACATCACCGACAAGGGCAGCATGCCCGTGGGCGTCCTGGGCAACCACGGATGGCAGCGCGGCGGCCTCGTCGCCAGGTCCGCGTTCGCCGACCACGACCGGGCGAAGGAAGCCGACGTGGTCGTCGTGGCCGACATCGCCACGGGACGGGTGGTCAGGACGCTGCTCCTGTCCTGGGGTGAGTCTCCCGACATGAGGTGTGGGAAGGGCGGGTGCCCCGTGCGCGGCTGGACCGGCCAGGACACCGTGATCGTCGAGAGCGGGGACAGGCTGCTCGGCTGGAACATCAACACCGGCGCCCTGTCACGCGTCGCCGACCTGCCCAAGAGTGTGACCGCCTATTCCCTGCGCAGCGGGTGAGCCGTCAGATAAATAACACACGTCTTACCAGGGGATTTGCTGTGAATGGAATTCCCCTGCAGCCAGATCGGAAATGTCATCAATTTGCGCATTATTATCACTGAATGCACACAGGCAATCACATACCTTCCTTAACTCCCATAATGTGATTAAACTCACGTTGATGACGACGCATCCAGTCCGTTACCTCACACCGATGGAAGACAGCTCCCGGTGGGACGCGTTCGAATTCCGGCCCGGCGATATTGTCATTAATTCGCCGGCGAAATGCGGCACCACCTGGACCCAGACGATCTGCGCGCTCCTGATTTTCCAGACGCCCCAGCTACCCGGGCCACTGTCGAGCCTCTCGCCGTGGATCGACATGCTCGTGCGTCCGAAACAGGAGGTTTGGGACAACCTGGCCGCGCAGCAACACCGCCGTTTCATCAAAACCCACATTCCGCTCGACGGCATCCCGGTCGACCCGCAGGTCACCTACATCACGGTGGGGCGGGACCCGCGCGATGTCGCCATCTCCCTGCGCAGCCACGGCAAGAATCTCAAGCGTGACGTGATTCGTCGATTGATCCATCAGGCCGCCCACTCCGGAAACGCGGCGGCTGAAGTCCAGATCGACGATCATGACGAGAGGGACTTCCTCGACGAACGAGAGTACTTATTACGCTGGGTGGACAACGACGACTCGCCGTACGACAATCTCGACTCGCTGCGTGCGCTGATCTGGACGCAGAGCCGCGCATGGGTTCGCCGCGCGGAGCCGAATGTCATTCTGCTGCACTACGCCGACCTCTCCAACGATCTCGCCGGTCAGATGCGACGACTCGCCGAACGGCTCGGCATCGAGATCGACGAGCGCAAGTGGCCGGAACTGGTCGAGGCCGCCACGTTCCAGCAGATGCGCAATCGCGCGGACGAACTCGCACCCGACGAGCAGCTGGGCTACATCCGCGATCACAAACGCTTTTTCCGCAGTGGCAAGTCGGGCCAATGGCAGCAGTTCCTCACCGATGAGGATCGAGCACACTACGACCGTCGGATAGCCGAGCTCGCGGAGCCAGACCTGCGCGAATGGCTCCATCACGGGGCCAGGTGACGGTATGACTGCCGGGTTTCGATGAAGCATCAGGAAATTCCGGAGAGGTCGCCAGAAGCGGCCGGGCTCGTGACGGTCGAGCGCGTCCCCTCGTTGGATGACGTTGCCGGGTGCGTGTGGGATGACGTCGCTGACCCGCGGGACATGTTCCAGAGTCGTGCGTGGCTGACGGCTCTTGAGCGATCCGGTGACGGGCCCATCATGTACCTGATCGCCCGACAATCTGGGCATCCGCGAATCGTCGGTGCCCTTCCCCTCTATGACTCGCTCCCCAGCCGTGGTGACTACCTGTACTGGCCGGAGCTCCACTTCCAAGACCTGCTGCACGCCGCGAGTTCGCTCGACGGCCGGCTGGGACTGCTGGCCGGTTCCTGCGCGGGATTCAGTACGCGGCTCATCGTGGACCGCACCCTGCCGACTTCGACCAGGACAATGGTCCTGCACGCACTTCGGGATGCCGCCCGCGCCGTCGCGGTCGAGCGCGGGCTCCCGTACACCTTCTTCTTGTTCCTCGACGCCTCCGCGTGGAAAGACCTCGCTCCGGTCGTCGGCGAGGGAGATCCTCATCGATTGGCGAGCGTCGCGCAGACTGAGTTGGAGCTCCCCGGTGGGGACTTCGAGGATTATCTGGCGACGCTGCCACGGAACACCCGCACCAGCGTCCGCAGGGAGGTCGGGCTCTTCGCCAAGGACTGTGCGGCCGAGACCGTACCTCTCCATGAAGCCATCACGACCATCGCGCCGATGATCGTGAACGTGCGGGCCAAGTACGGGATGGCGTACAGCGTGGAGGCGGTCACGCGACGCCTGTCCGCGTACTCGTCCGCGCTGGGAGACGCCTCGTCGATGGCCGTGCTGTGCCGTGTGCGAGGTCGTCTCGTCGGTGCTGGAGTCATGTGCCGCTGGCATGACCGGCTGTACGTGACGGACTTCGGGCGCCTCGATGACGAGGCGCCGGACCCGTTCGTGTACTTCAACGCGGCGGTCTACGAACCCATCAAGTACGCCTATTCGGTGGGACTGTCGAGGGTCGTCACCGGCGCCGGGGCGGAGCTGGGTAAGGCCCGGCGTGGCTCGACCGTGCTCCCGCTGGTGCACCTGGCGTGGGCGGCGACCGGAGGTGGCCCCAACGGCCAGATCGACACCACGCCGGCGGAGAACCGCAGGCAGCACTGGCGCGAACTACGCAGCGCTCACCCCAGGTACTTTCACTCGGCGTGGGATGAGCTGCTGTGAACGCAACATCGATCCGACGGGCTGGACGTCATGCCCGCGAGGGAGGTTAGCGTGAGCCGAGTGGACGAGCCGGCCGGCCCCGTCCGTTACACGACCAGAACGACAACCAGCACCACATCCAACACCGCGACCAACACCGCGACCAACACCGCCACCAGCACCGCGACCAGCGCTGTCCCGCCGGGGCTTCTCGGACGGGTGCCTCGTGACCTGAGCAGGGTCGCCCTGGTTCACGAAGATCGTGGCATCACCTTCGGCGACGTCGCCGCACTCAGCGAGGACATCAGCGGCGTCGTGCGGGGTCACCACCTGACGCGCCGCGTGGTGGGCGTGCCGGCGGACCGCAGCCCGGAGTTCGTCGCGCGGATCGTGGGGCTCTGGAGCGCGGGGGCCGTCCCGGCGATCCTGGGAGACTGGGGTGCCGAGCGGGTGCGTGGAGCTTTGACGGCCACTGGCGCCGTGGCGGCCTTCGGACCGTCGTCCGCCCCGGCCGGCCTGGAACTGCTGGACGACGGTGTCCCGTCACCCTCGCGCCTCGATGGAGGCGGTGGACTCGATGGGCTCCACGGACTCCATGGGTTCGACGAAGAGGACGAAGAGGACGTGGGAGGAGTCAGTCATATCCTCTTCACGTCCGGCACGACGGGCAGGCCCAAGGGGATCGTCGTCGGACGAGCGGCCTTCGAGGCCGCCAGTGTGGCGTTCTTCAAGGAACTGCCCATGGACGAATCAGATCGGATCGCCTTTCTCAGCAGGCCCGGCCACGATCCGAGCCTGCGGGAGCTGATCGCGCCCTGGCTCACCGGTGCGACGTTGTTCATTCCCGACAGTCGCACGGCCGCGGATCCCCGGCTGCTGGCCGCCTGGCTCTCGAAGCATTCCATCACCGTGCTCCAGGGCTCGCCGGTCCTCCTCCAGCTCATGGCGGGCTCGTCGGGGCTCCCCGTCGACAGCCTGCGGCTGGTCTGCTCGGTGGGGGCCCGGCTCACGGCAGCGGCGCTGCGGTCGACGGCACGGTTCGCCCCACAGGCCACCATCGCCAACTGCTACGGCGCGTCGGAGACGCCGCAGGTCGTGTGCGTGCACCAGGTGCCGCCCGGCAAGGGGGTGGCGAGCGAGGACCCGGTTCCCATCGGGCGCGCGCTCGACCATGCTGTGGTCAAGATCGTGCCCATCGACGCGTCCGACGGCGAGAGTCCGGAAGGCCGACTGCATGTGGAAGCCGCCGCCTGCGCACTCGGCTACACGGACGGAACCCCACTGCTGACTACCGGCCCTAACGGCCGCTGGTACGACACCGGCGACATCGTCCGTCGGCTACCGGACGGCTCGATGTGCTTCGTACGGCGGGCGGACCGGCAGGTCCAGGTCAACGGCACGCGGGTGGAGCTGGACGAGATCGAGGGCGCGGCCGCCCTGGTCGCCGGTGTCGCCGAAGCGGTGGCGACGTTCGTCGAAGACAGCAGCGGAGTCGGATCCGTACGCCTGACCGTCGTACGGAGCTCCACGACGGCGGTCGACAGCGATGAGCTTCGTGCGGCGCTCCGCGCCCACCTGGACCCCGCGGTCGTGCCCTCGAGCATCGAGGTGCGCGACTCATCGCCGGACGAACCGGCGGTCGTGGACGCCGCACAGGCTGAGGACCCGGCGGCGACGCTGTGGGAGGTGCTCCACGAGAGCGCGCGGTCCGCTCTCGGCCAAGGCCGGAGCGACGGCCGGATCGACCCTGACGACGGCTTCTTCGAGGCCGGCTTCACCTCGATGTCCCTCATGCGGTTCGTGTCGGAGGTCTCCGTACAGCTCGGAACGGAGATCTCTCCCCTGCTGGTCTTTCGCTATCCCACCCTGAATGCCTTTGCCAACTACCTGCGGGAGAACCTGGACGACGTGTCCTGACCCCGCGACGGCTCGCTCCCCGTACGGAGCGGCAGCAAGCGAATCGGAGGGCGGACGATATGGGCAACCTCGTTGAGCCGATCGCGATCATCGGGATGGCCGGTCGTTTCCCGGGCGCGGTCGACACCCATCAGCTCTGGCGGAACCTCGTGGCCGGCGAGGAGGCGGTGCGCTTCCCGTCCGAGGACGAGCTCCGGTCGAGCGGCGTGTCGCGTGAAGCGCTGGACGACCAGGCTTACGTGCGGGCGGTGGCCGAGCCTGAGGGCATCGACCTGTTCGACGCCGGGTTCTTCGGCCTGAACCGGCGTGAGGCCGAGGTGTGCGACCCGCAGCTACGGCTGTACCTGGAGACCTCGCACGCCGCTGTCGAGAACGCCGGTTATGACGCCTTGAGGCTCGGTAAGGCAGGTGTGTTCTCGTCGGTCGCCGCGAACCGCTACGGGGTCGGTCGCGTCCTCGGGAACCTTGAGGCACTCCGGAGTGCCACCGGCATGGCGGCCGGCATGTGGAACAACCCTGACAGCGCGTCCACGCTGGTCTCGTACAAGCTGAACTTGCACGGCCCCAGCATGACCGTGCAGACCGCGTGTTCGAGCTCACTCGTGGCCGTACATCTCGCCGTGAACGCGCTCCGGCTCCACGAGTGCGACATCGCTCTGGCCGGCGGTGCCGACGTCGAGTTCCCCGTCGGTCACGGCTACTGGTGGGCCCAGGACGGCCCGCTGAGCCGGGACGGCCACTGCCGCCCCTTCGACGCGGCGGCCACCGGCACGATCTTCGGCAGCGGCGTCGGCGTCGTGGTGCTCAAGCGGCTCGCCGACGCCATGGCCGACGGCGATCGGATCACCGCGGTGATCCGATCTGTGGCCGTCAACAACGACGGCGCGAACAAGGTCGGCTTCACCGCGCCCAGCGCCGATCGGCAGGCGGAGGTCGTGCTGAGAGCCATGGAGCTCGCCGGCGTGGGTCCCGAGGACATCGGGTACGTGGAGGCACACGCCACCGCGACTCGACTGGGTGATGCCATCGAGATCGCAGCGCTGAGGAAGGCGTTCAGTACTCGGGCGACGTCGGGACTCGTACCCGGGCGGTGTCCCATCGGATCGATCAAGGGAAATGTAGGCCATCTGGGTCACGCGTCTGGGATCACGTCGCTGATCAAGGCGGCGCTGTCGCTCGATCATGAGCAGATCCCCGCGAGCGTCAACTTCGCGGAGGTGAACCCGTTCCTCGAGCTCGGGAGCTCACCGTTCTTCGTCAACGACACGCTGCGGCCCTGGGCTCGATCGGCCGGCCGGCGACGCCTGGCAGGGGTCAGCTCCTTCGGCATCGGCGGCACGAACGCGCACGCGATCCTCGAAGAGCCGCCGCCCCGTGTAGTCGACCCCGCTCCGGGGCCTACGCAGCTGATCGTGTGGTCAGGACGGGCGCCGTCCGCGGCCGAGGCGTACCCGGAGCAGCTTGCCCGGTTCTTCAAGGAGAGCGCGGACCCGCTCTCCAGCGTCTCGTTCACGCTGCGGCAGGGGCGCACGCCGCACCCGGTCCGGGGCGCTGTGGTGGTCGAGAGCATGTCCGACGCGGCCAACGCCGTGCGTGACCATGGGAGGCGAATCGTCACCCCGGAGGAGCAGGCAGACCGAAGCACCGTGTTCCTGTTCCCGGGCGAAGGGGCGCAGCACGCCCACATGGCGGCGGAGCTCTATCGCACCGAGCCAGCATTCAGCGAGGCGCTCGACGAGTGCTTCGCTCTCTTCGATGCCTGCGGTCTGCCCCAGCGGCAGATCTGGGAGCGGGCGCCGGAAGAGCCGTCGCTCTTCAGCGTCGAGTACGCGCTGGGGCGGCTGTGGCTGGCGCTGGGCATCGAGCCCGACGCGCTGCTCGGCCACGGCATCGGGGAGTTCGCGGCCGCCACGCTCGCCGAGGTGTTCACCCTTCCGGAAGCGGTACGGCTGGTGAGCGCCCGAGCGATGGGCGAGTCGCCCCAAGACGCCGAGCAGTTCCGGTCAGCCCTCGACGGCATCGAGTTACGTCGCCCTCGGTGGAAGCTCTACTCCGCGTCCACAGGCGGCCTGGTGAGCAGCGTGGACTTCTGGAGCCGGCAGCTCACCCAGCCCGTCCTGTTCAAGCAGGCGCTTGAGGCTGTGTTGTCCGACGGTGACCGCGTGCTGGTGGAGGTGGGTCCCGGGCGGACGCTCACCACCCTGGCGCGCTCACATCCTCAGGTACGCACCAAGCGGCATTTGACGGTGCCGACGCTCCCGAGCGGGCCGTCCAAGGGCGCCACCGAACGCAGCTCGTTCCTTCATGCGCTGGCCCGGCTGTGGACCCTTGGCGCCGATGTGGACTGGTCGGCGCTGGCCGCGACGGGTGAACGCGTACCTCTGCCGGGCTACCCGTACCAGCGCGAGCGGTACTGGATCGAGTCTCCGAGCGCCCCCGCGCCCGTCCACGAGGCGCGGGAACCAGCGGGCCGTGCGGTGTTCCGTCTGCCCACGTGGGTGGAGGCCGCGCCGGCCGGGCACACCGACGTCTGGGACCGGCCACTGGTATTCCTGCCCGACGACGCGCGACGCGCCGCCGAGCTGATTGCCCTGCTCGGCAGGGCTGGGTGGGATGACGCGTTGCTGGTACGGCACGGTTCCGCCTATTCGGGAGCAGCGGACTATTCGGGAGACGTTTCGGGCGCAGTGGACCGGAGCTCGGAGTTCGTGATCCGTCCCCGCCACGAGGCGGACGTCATCCGGCTGCTGGACGAGCTGAGAGACTCGCGGCGATACCCGGAGCTCATCATCGACGCGACGCAGCTCGGCGGCGACCTGGCCGAACCCGGCCTGAACGACATCGACGACCAGCTCGACACCGGTTTCCAGCGGATCGTCGAGCTGCTGCAGGAAGCGGCGCGACGGGCGCCCGACAAGCGCGCTCGCGACGTCCTGGTCGTCACCGAGCTGTCCGCGGACGTGACGGGCGGCGAGAACGTGCACCCGGTGCGGGCCATGCTGCTCGGACTCCTGCGGAGCTACATCCTTGAGAACCCGCGCGCCATGTGCAAGCTCGTCGACATCCAGGGCGGCGTGACCGACGAGCGGCTGATCGCGGAGCTGTGCGGCCGTAAGCGATCCGAGATCGTCGCCCTGCGGGGGGATCGGCGTTGGGTGCCCGGTGAGCGGGAGTTCGTCCCTGACGGTGCGGGCCCTGTCGACCTGCGTCACAGGGGTGCCTACGTCATCACCGGCGGACTGGGTGGCCTCGGTCTGGCCGTGGCGCGTGGCCTGGCGGACACCGGTCTGCAACCACGGTTGCTGCTGCTGGGCCGCCATGTGACAGGCGGGCACGACGCCGAGCTCGCCGAGATCCGGGCTCTCGGCGCCGAGTGCCGCGTCGAGGCATGCGACGTGACCGACGTGGCCGCGCTGCGACGGGTGATCGACCAGGCGTCGGACTCCTTCGGGGGCATCAACGGCGTCTTCCACCTGGCCGGCGTGGCGGGAGGGGGCATGCTCCAGTTCCGGACGCGGGAGCAGGTGTCGCGAACGCTCGCATCGAAGGTCCACGGTACGTTGGCGCTGGTCGAGGTGCTGCAAGGCCGGGCGGACCTCGACTTCTTCGTGGCCTTCTCCAGCCGGGCGGCGCTCAGGGGCTTGGTCGGCGGTGCTGACTACGCCGCCGCGAACGCCTTCCTCGATGCGGTGGTACGCCGGCAGCCCTTGGCAGGCTGCGCCTCGATAACCATCAACTGGCCGTCCTGGGCCGAGGTCGGTATGGCTGCCCGCCAAGGGCGGCCGCCGCAAGACACGCCGTCGGATGTGCGCTGGTGGTCGACCCCGCTGTCGGCCGAGAACTATCCGATCCTGGACGAACACCGTATGGACGGCGTACCGGTACTGCCGGGCACTGCCCAGGTGGACTTCGTCCTGCGCGCCTTCCACGAGGCGATCGATCGCCCGAACGGGCGGCCCGCGCAGCTGCGCCACATGGTCTTCCGGAAACCGATCACCACCCCGGAGCCCGTGTCACTCGAGGTCGGCTTCGAACCGCACGAGGACCTCTGGCGATTCACCGTTCGCACCGCACCGCTCTCCCCCGACTCTCCTGACGGCTACCGCGTCCACACGACGGGGGAGATCCTGCTGGTGGACGCCGGGGCGGACACGGTGGACCTGGACGGGCTGCGCGCGTCGCTGCCTGAGCGGCGGATACCCGTGAACGACGCTGAGAACCGGCTGTTCACCATCGGACCGCGATGGCCGGGAGAGGAGATCTGGACCTCCGGGGAGGACATCAGCACGAAGCTCGCCGTACTCACTTTTCCCGAGGCGTTCGGCCATGAGCTCGACGAGCATGCGCTGCATCCCACCCTTCTGGACGCGGCGGTGTCGCTGGCGCGGGATCCTGACCTTGAGCCTCCGCACGCGCCCTTCGCGTACCAGTCGATCGTGGTGCACCGGTCGATACCGGGGCTCGCCTACAGCCATATCCGCCGACGCCCGAGCGGTTCGGACACGATCGTGGCGGACATCGACGTACTGACGGCCGGCGGTGACGTCGCCGTCGAGGTCAGGGGCTTCACGATGCGCCGCGTCGACGAATCCATGGTCGCCCCCGAGACCTCTCGTGAGGAGCGAGGCGCCGATGCCCCGTCATCGCCCGACGACGGGATCACGCCCGCGACCGGGGTCGGCATGTTGCTGCGTCTCCTGGGTCGGCCCAGCCACAGGCAAGTGGCGATCACCATGTCGGGGGACGACGCGGTCCTCAAGAACTCCCCCGAGGACATGCCAGACTCCACCGACGCCGACGCCGCCACCACCGAACAACCGACGGCCATGGCACGTGCGCCCGAGCGGGTCTCGAGTGGAGCGTCATCGGACGAGGCGTCGCTCGAAGCTCGGCTGACGGAGATGTGGTGTGCCGAATTCGGTGTGGAGTCGGTCCGCCCCGACGAGGACTTCTTCGAGCTGGGCGGCGACTCCTTCGCCGCGGTGGGTCTGGTCGAGGAGATCCGCAGAGCGTTCAGCGTGGACGTCGGCATCGCGGTGATCTTCGACCACCCGACGGTGGCCGAGCTGGCCGCCGAACTGCACCGACTGACGTCATAGCGGTGTTCAGCCACGAACCTTCCTGACCCATTCGTGAAGAGTCTCGGGAGGCAATTGCTCGACGATCTGGTGGCCGCCGTCGATCATGTGGACCGACAGCCATTCTGTCGTGTACTGGCTCCAGTCATTGAGGCACTCGGTGTTCCAGGAGCTCGCATCGTCCTTGGCACCGACCGCGATTATCGGCGCGTTGAGCATCGGACGCGGATCTGTCTCAAGATAGCGATTGAGCAGCTGATATTCAGACCGCCAGAGACGTGCGTACTCGGGGAGAGCCGCCGTTTCCATGATGTGTGACGGCGCCTCCAACTCCTCGGCCAATGCCCGGTCCGGCAACTCCGCCAAAGGCGAGACAGGCGTGCGATGCGGCGGGTACTGACACATGACGACGGTGCCGCGAAGCTGTCGCTCCAGATGCTTGGCCGCCTCCAGGCAGACCAGAGCACCCATGCTGTGGCCCACGAGCACGACATCCGTGGCGCCAGAGTCCGCGATGAGGGCCGCGAGCGCCGCGCCGCGCTCGTCAACGGAGGGCACATTCATCGGCTCGCTCCAGTTGGCCCGGCGGACGACAGGTTCCCGGCCCGGCTCGTTCCACCGCTCCACGAACTTCGTCCGGCCGCCCAGACCGGGAACGAAGATGACGGCCTGGCCACCATCGAGTGCCGGGCTGACAATGTAGCTCGCAGACTCCTGACCACCCATTTCATTCGCTCCTATTGACAAGTGACGAAGTACAAGGGCCAACCATTTACCAACGTGTAACTACCCCATCCCGGACAGTCTCCATATATCGCAACACCAACCGCCAGAGGCAAATTTTCCGAGAATACTGGTTCATTTCAGTAGATCATGGCAAAGTGTGGCAGGTGTCCACGCTGCTAGCTGCCGCCGTGATTATCCTGATCGCTTCAACAGTGCACGCGGTGACCGGATTCGGGTACGCCCTCGTCGCCACTCCCCTACTGGCCCTCACGGTCGACCCTCATACAGCGGTGGTCGCCACGACGATGTCCGCCCTGGCCATGACCGTCACGATCGCCGTGCGTCAGCGTCACCACGCCGAGTGGAAGGTGGCCATGATCGCCATGGCCGGCATTGTGCTCGGCATGCCGCTCGGCCTCTGGGTGTATGGAGTGACGTCCGAGCGAGTGCTCACGGCGCTCATCGGGGTCGGAGTCCTGGGCTGCACGGTGATGGTGTGGCGGCGCGTGAAGGTGCCGGGGAATGTTCCCGTACTGGTGGGAGTCGGCTTCATCTCCGGCGCACTCTCCACCTCGACCGGCACCAATGGGCCACCGATGGTCGCCGCCTTCCAGGGCATGGGCTATGACCCCACCAAGTTCCGCGCCACCCTCTCGGTGGTGTTCGCCGGCACCAGCGTGCTGAGTCTGGTCGGATTCGCCGTGGCCGGCGAGGTGAACACCCAGTCGATCTGGATCGGAGTGGTGGGCCTGCCGATCGTGCAGCTGGGGTGGTTCGCCGGCAACGCGGTCTTCCGCCGCATCGATCCGGACCGCTTCCGCAAGGTGGTGCTGGCGGCCCTCCTCGTCAGCGCGGTAGTGACCCTCTCCGCCGCACTCAACGGCTAGCGTCCGCAACGCGCCTTACAGCTTTGACAGCTTTTACAGCTTTTACGGCAGGCCCGGTGGGCCCCAACCGCCGCACGGGGTCGGCCTCTGTCCAGGGAGACGCTCCTCCGGTGGAGGTGGCCGGCCGCCGTGACGAGACGGTGAGACCGCCCGCGTGGACTGCCGGCCCAACTGGCTTCCGAGAGGAGCAGCGGCTGCCGCACGTGGCCTAGGAGATCTTGCGGCGGTAGGTGTTCATGGCGAAGGCGTAGGCGACGACGAGGATGCCGACGCACCAGGCCAGGGCGATCCAGATGTCGGTGCCGACCGGCTGCTGGGCGAACAGGGCGCGGATGGCGTTGACGATGGAGGTGACCGGCTGGTTCTCGGCGAAGACGCGCAGCGGGCCGGGCATGGTGGCGGTGGGCACGAATGCCGAGCTGAGGAAGGGCAGGAAGATGAGCGGGTAGGAGAATGCGCTGGCGCCTTCCATGGTCTTGGCCGACAGGCCGGGGATGACGGCGATCCAGGTCAGCGCCAGGGTGAACAGGATCAGGATGCCCGCCACCGACAGCCACGCCAGCACTCCCGCCCCCGAGCGGAAGCCCATGAGCAGGGCCACGAGCGTCACGACCACGAGCGAGATCAGATTGGCGACCAGCGAGGTCAGCACGTGCGCCCACAGCACGGACGAGCGCGCGGTCGGCATGGACTGGAAGCGCTCGAAGATGCCGCCCTTCATGTCCATGAACAGCCGGTATGCGGTGTAGGCGATGCCCGAGGCGACCGTGATGAGCAGGATGCCGGGCAGCATGTAATTCACATACGAATCCGACCCTGTTCTGATCGCGCCGCCGAACACGTAGACGAACATCAGCATCATGGCGATCGGCATGATCGCCGTCGTGATGATGGTGTCCGGGCTGCGCGTGATGTGGCGCAGGGATCGTCCCAGCAGGACGGTGGTGTCGGTGAAGAAATGCTTGCTCATTGTTGTTCCTTATGCCTTCGTGCCGACGAGGGTGAGGAAGACGTCCTCGAGGGTCGGCTGCTTTTCGACGTATTCGACCTTGGCGGGTGGGAGCAGTTGCTTGAGCTCGTCCAGGGTGCCGTTGACGATGATCCGGCCTTCGTGGAGGATCGCGATCCGGTCGGCGAGTTGTTCGGCCTCGTCCAGGTACTGCGTGGTGAGCAGCACCGTTGTGCCGCGGCCGGCGAGCTCCTTGACGGCCTGCCAGACCTCGATGCGGGCCTGGGGGTCGAGGCCGGTGGTCGGCTCGTCGAGGAAGATGACCGGCGGGTTCCCGATGAGGCTCATCGCGATGTCCAGGCGCCTGCGCATGCCGCCGGAGTACGTCGCGACCTTCCGTCCGCCCGCGTCGGTGAGTGAGAAGCGGGCGAGCAGGTCATCGGCGATCTCGGCGGGTTTCTTGAGATGCCGCAGCCGGGCGACCAGCACGAGGTTCTCCCGCCCGCTGAGGATCTCGTCGACGGCGGCGAACTGCCCGGTCAGGCTGATCGATTCGCGTACGTCCGCGGCCTGGGTGGCGACGTCGAAGCCGTCCACCCGTGCCGTCCCCGCGTCGGCCTTGAGCAGCGTGGACAGGATCTTCACGACCGTGGTCTTGCCGGCCCCGTTGGAGCCGAGCAGGGCGAAGATGCTGCCCCGCGCCACGTCGAAGTCCACGCCGCGCAGCACCCGCAATTCCTTGTACGCCTTCTCCAGGCCCTGCACCTGGATCGCCGCAGCTTGCTGTGTCGTCATCAGTCTGTCCTGTCCTTTGTCGTGGTGTTTCTCGCCGGCGGCGCGCTCGATGGCAGTGGCGAAGCGGTTCCGCTCGTAGCCCCCCGGGGCAGCTACTTAGCGCTGCTGGATACCAGTACAAAGTAACACTGACTACTAGTACTTAGCAACACCGAATAGTGAAGGTTTGGGCGTGTGGGTGCGGGCGGCTTGATCGCCGTTCGTGAGCGAGTCCGTCATCCCATGGGCGAAGACGGGCTCCGCCGGATCACTGGAGAGTTCGATCGTCGCGGCCGAGGCGGGAGCGCCCCGCGATCACGAGTGCAATCGCTGAACTGTTCATGGCATCCACCATCGCCGAATGCGCTGATACCAGCCCGTTGCCGTGCTGACACGGACGCTGACACGACACCGCGGCAGGTCCGATACCCGCCGGCCTGGCACGCCCCCCGAGGGGCGGTTCGGCGTCCACAGAGCCCTCGCCGGGCCCCTGGGATCTCACCGTCGGCCGCCCGCTGGACCTGCGGGCAGGTGTCCACCAGCCGAGCGCCGCGGGTGACCGCGACACCGGCTTCGGCGGGAGACAAGCGGCACGACTCGGCGCGCGCAGCGGCAAGCGGGCTGTCGATGGCCAGGGGCCCGAAGAACTCCGCCTGGCGCCGGTCGACGGGTGTTACTTCTCGGCCGTGCCGGATTCCCCGCTGATGGACTCCTGATAGATGTCCGCGTAGGTGCGCGAGTCCTTGATCAGGTCGTCGCAGAAGGCAGCGACGTCGTTGCCGATGAGTTCCAGGATTCCCCTGTCGGCCGCGACGCCCTCCTCGAAGAAATCGAGGATCCCTGAGAGCAGGGACCCGTCAAACAAGTCGATCGGTCCGACCTTGAAGAGGTACTTCTGAATCTCCTTGTAGACGATCCGGTAGTCCGGCGGGAGCGCCTTGACCCGCGCCATGTGCGCCCGCCACTGCTTCTTGCCCTCGATGATGTCTTGGATGCCCACGTCAGCCTCCTAGCCGGCCCAATTTCCTTGCGACGTTCCTGTTCAACTGCTCGCGCCACCGGTCGCGATAGCCCCGAGCCCCTTCTCCGCCGACCAGCGCCGCGCAGAAGCCCGCGATGTCGTCACCCAGCACCTCGTGAATGCTCTGCTCATCGGCCGCTGTCTCTTCGAGCAACCCCAGGGCGCTGTCGAGGATCGGCATCAGGTTGCGTCCCGAGAAGTCCCCGTAGGGAAAAAGATGACCCTTGATCTCTTCCCACGCCGCCCGGTATTCGGCCGGCAATGCCGCGGCCCGGACTTCGAACGCCTTCCAGTCCCTGGTGAGATCGCTGCCTGTCATGGCCTCCCAGAAGTTCATCTCCCGCCCTCCTTGAGCTTGTCGATCCGTGATGTGACATACGCCCATTTCGCCCAGAACCTCGTGAGCTCTTGGCGCCCCGCGTCGTTGAGCGCATAGAACTTGCGCGGCGGGCCCACCCCGGACGGTCGTTTCGTCACCTGGACGAGCTTGTTCTTCTCCAGCCGCAACAGGATGGTGTAAACCGTCCCCTCGACGACGTCGGCGAAGCCGAGTTCGTTCAGCCGACGCGTGATGGCGTACCCGTAGGTCTCCTCGCTGCCGATGATTTCAAGCACGCAGCCCTCAAGCGTGCCCTTCAGCATCTCCGTCAGGTCGTCCATCGTGGTTCCTCTTCGATCTCCTAGTACTTTGTAGTACCGAGTACCACTACACAGTAGCACAGAGTAGAGAAGAAATGCCTAGCGAGCGGACCGGCAAACTAGAAAGGGTCATGGCCGCACGCCCGCGCAGCTCCACGGGCGTGTGCGACCGCGACAACGCCCCCGGTGGCGCCAAGGCGTCAGTGGCTGCCACCCGCCAGGTTGAGACCGACAACGCCGAGGAGGATCAGCGCTATCGAGGCGATCTTGAGGAGGGACACGTCTTCTCCCAGCACGATCATGCCGAGAGCGGCCGTGCCGACGGCACCGATGCCTGTCCAGACCGCATAAGCCGTACCGATTTCGAGAGTCCTGAGCGCCAACGCCAGCAGGCCGAAGCTGAGCACGGCGAAGACGAAGAAGCCGATGCTCGGCAGCAGTGCGGAGAATCCGTTGCTGTGCTTGAGCGAATAGGCCATGGCGACCTCGAACAGACCGGCGACAATGATCATGAGCCAGGCCATGACAGCCCCTTTCTTCAAGGAGCGTCGTCTTTGCAGGCCGGGTACGGCGCATCTCGTCCGGGTGGGACCCGATCGGCCCCACATCGCTGACAACGGCCGCGACCACGTGAGGATTCCCGGCCGCGGCCCTGCCTGGCTGGGGGCTCATCGTCCGGCACGACAAGGACAATTGCTCAAGTGGCGAATGCGGACGATGCCGGAACAGCGGACCCGCGCTGCCCGCGCCGGCGTTGTTGAGCAGGAGGTCGACGGTCAGGCGGCGGTCGCGCAGCTCTCGCAGGTCACCATCCGAGCGGGCCAGCAGGATCAAGCACGGTGACGTCGCGAAAGTCTTCTTTCACCAGGCCCGCATTTTTCAAGTCTCGAAGCATCGAAGCTAGGACGATCCTTCAATTCTCGAAACGTCTATAAGATGGCGGCATGACCACGCCCGAGCTAACCGCGGTGGTGGCCGCGACCCACGAGATCTGGATGCGGACCAACGACCTGATCGGGCATGCGCTGGCCGGGCACCAACTGACACCGGCGACGTTCCACGCGCTTTGGGCCATCGACCCGGAAGAGCCGCCACCCTCGATGAAGGTGATGGCCGAACGCCTGTATTGCAACGCCCCCAACCTCACCTTCATCACCAACCAGCTCACCGACCGGGGCCTGGTGGAGCGCGCCGTGGACCCGGCCGACCGCCGCTCTCGCGTCCTGGTCCTGACCGCCAAGGGCCACGAGGTCCGCGACGAACTGGTCCGGACGGCGCTGGAGCAGACCCCGCTGGCAGCACTGACCGATAGCGAACTGCGGCAGCTCATGGCCCTGCTGAACCGTGCCGTCCGACCCGACTGACTCACCCAGCACTCCCAGGAGTCGGGGTCGTGAAGCCCTGGAAGCGGCTGACCGCCGCAAGACGGCAGAGGAAGGCGCGTGTGACCTACGTGTCGATCACTTCGTCGTCGCGAGTCCAGCCGCGGATGTCATCGCGGTCGAGCCGGACATCGGCATCACGGGGATGCGGCGGGATCGCATTGCCAGGGGTGACGTGCCGGCGCCCCACGGTCTAGGTCCGGTCGTAGACGACCGCGCCGCACACCGAAACCCCGGCTCAGGTCACGTCCGCGTCGTACCCCGGCTCAGGTCGCTTCCGCGTCGTACCCCGGCTCAGGTCGCTTCCGCGTCGTACCCCGGCTCAGGTCGCTTCCGCGTCGTAGGGAGGCAATTCGCCGTAGCCCAGCTCGTCGACCGGCTCAGGATCGTAAGAGGTGGTGACGGGCTCCAACTGCTGGGGCTTGTTGACCCAGTCGTCCTCGTCCTCCAGCAGGTGCTTGCGGACGAAGTTCTTGGGGTTGAGGTCGCTGGGGTCGAAGTTGGAGAACTCCGGGCCCAGGCCCGCCCGCAGGTCGTCGCGTGCGCTGTTGGCCATCCGGCGCAGGTTGCGCAGCGTCTTACCGGCTTGCGAGGCCGCCTGAGGCAGCTTGTCGGGACCGAAGACGAGCAGCGCGATGACGACCAGCGCGCAGATCTCCATCCACCCGAGTCCGAACACCGTTTGCTCCTACCGCAGTCCAACCAAACCGGGGACAACCCGACCCCTCAAGACTAAGGCCAAACCGCCCCGGCCAGGTCGCCAGCCCCCGTCTCGGTTCAGCAAGACCACGTAGGCGGTCTCCAAGACCACGCGGGCGGTCTCACCGTCTCGTCGCGGCGGCCGACCACCTCCACCGGAGGAGCGTCCCCCTGGACAGACCCGGCCCCGCACGGCGGGTGGGGCCCACCGTGCCTGCCGTAAAAGCTGTGAAAGAAAAAGCTTTTGAAAGTCAGGACGGCGTCGGAGCTGGAGTGTCATCCGCGGTAACAGTCAGGGTGGCGGTGCGGTCTTGGCCGGCGCGTTGGTATTTGATGGTGATCTTGGAGCCCGGAGACTTGCTGCGGATCAGGGCGATCAGTTCGTTGCCGTCCTGCAGCATCAGCCCGTCGATCTCCATGATGACGTCGCCCGCCTTGAGACCCGCCTTGGCGGCCGGGCCGCCCGCGTCGACCGGCTGCCGGCCCTCCGTCGGGCCCGAGGCGATGCGTACGCCCTGGCCCTTGTAGTCCTTGTCGAGGACGATGCCGATCTTCGGGCGCTTGGCCTTGCCGGTCGTGATGATCTCCTCGGCGACGCGGCGCGCCTGGTTGACCGGGATGGCGAAGCCGAGGCCGATGCTGCCGCCCTGGCTGCTCATGGAGCGGCTCAGGGTGGCGATCGCGGAGTTGACGCCCACGACCTCGCCCTTGCCGTTGACCAGCGGGCCGCCCGAGTTGCCGGGGTTGATGGCGGCGTCGGTCTGGATCGCGCTGATGTAGGCCGGCTCCTCGGTGCTGGTGCCGCTCTCGTCGCCCGCGATGACCGGGCGGTTCAGGGAGCTGACGATGCCGGTCGTCACCGTGCCGGTGAGGCCGAGCGGGGAGCCGATCGCGATAACCGGGTCGCCCACGACCACGTCCTCGGAGTTGCCGAGGGTGATCTCGGGCGTGCCGAACGTCTCCTCCGGCTTGACCACGGCCAGGTCGGAACCCGGGTCACGGCCGACGATGCGGCCCTTCGTGGTCTTGCGGTTGTTGAACATGATCTGGATGTCGCCGCCCTTGGCGGCCGGGGCGACCACGTGGTTGTTGGTGACCACGTAGCCGTCCTTGATCAGGAAGCCGGAGCCCGACACGCCCTCGGCGCTGCTGGCGTTGACCTCCAGCGAGACCACGCTGGACCGGGCGCGGGCGGCCACTCCGGCGACGGAGTCGGGGGGCCGGTTCGTGGCGCCGCTCGGGATGGGGCCGAGGCTGTAGGAAGGGTCGGTGCCGCTGCCGCCCGACCTGGTCAGCAGGTAGGTGCCGACGCTGCCCAGCCCCGAGGCGACCAGGGCGATGACGACCGCCAGGACGATCAGGACGCCCGTACCGGGACCGCGCCTGGGAGCGGGCGCCGACGTCAGGCCGCCGGGCGGTGGCGCCCAGCCCGCGCCCATGCCGAGCGCGTTGGGCGGCGGGGGCGGGCGCTTGTCGCCGCCACCGAACGGCGGCGGGCCCGCCGAGTTGCCGAAGAACGGACTCTCGTAGGTGCGGGTGCTGTTGGGCGGCGGTGGCTCCTCAGCCGGCCCCTGGCCCGAGGCCGGAGCCGCGTACGAGGCCGGAGGCGGATAGGAGGGGCTGCCATAGGACGCGGTGTCTCCGGGGCGGCCTGACGGGTCACCCCACCGGCCGCTCTCGGAGGAGGCCGTCTCGGACCGCCATCCAGACTGTTCGGCCTGGTCGTCGGCTGGCAGGAACTCCGGCCGCCCCTGTGGCTCAGGGAAGTCCGACGGCATGCGTCCTTCTGGTGGGCGCGTCTCGTCGGTCATCTAGATCTCACCACTCCTTGCCTCGGACACCGCAATCCTGGCGTGAACGGCATACGAGAGTCGTAAAGCAATTGTCAGGCAATGAGCCAACATATGTGGACACCTGACAGATTCCCGAACTCAAATCGTATGCCCCTGACGCCGTCGACTACGCCACTCGAGTATCCCAGGCATTCCTGAGAGCGGGCGGGAGATCAGGGCGTGGCGGTGGGCAGAGTAGTGGTGGGCGACGAAGTGGGCGTGTGCCGCGCCTGCTCGAACAGCTCGACCGGCGGCGCCTGGGCGCTCTGACCGACCCCCGAGACGGCGAAGAAGGTGCCAAGCGCGACGGCCGCGGAGACCACGCCGACCGCCACGTACGCGCCGCGCCGCCTACCCCCGCGGCCAGGGCCCGAACCGCCACCAGTTGCGTCCCTGCGCGGGCGGTTGTCCAGCGGAGCGATGCTGTGCGGCCCAGGGATGGGCACTCCGCCGAACGTCCGGGTAGGGAAAGGCCGCTCCCTGGGGGGCAACGGGCCACCGGGCTCGGACATCCGCAGCAACGACATGGTGAGATCGGCCGGCATCGCCGGGCCGTCGAGCGAGCGCAGGCGCGACTTCAGCGCCCGCATCGACTCGACCTCCCGCCTGCAGTCGCCACAGAAGGTCAGATGGGCTAGAGCGCGGTCGCGTTCGGTGTGATTCAACTCACCGTCCACGAGCGCGGAAACGCGTTCTCCAAGATGCGACATATCAGACTTCCTCCCCACGGGTCCCCGACGGGAATGATGGCGGGGGGAGTTGGGAATTACGGGGGGCCCGGTGATCGAGCGCCTCCCGCAACTGCGCCCGGCCACGGTGAATACGGCTTCGGACCGTACCCAGCTTGACGCCGAGCGTGGCCGCGATCTCCTCGTACGACAGACCCTCGATGTCACACAGCACGATCGCGGCCCGGAACTCCGGTGCGAGCGCGTCGAGCGCGGCCTGGATGTCCGGCTCAAGGTGCGCGTCGTCGAACGCCTGCGCCGGTGACGGCTCGCGCCCGCGCAGCCGTTCGGCCGCGTCGTCGGCGAGACCCTCGAACCGGATGCGCTGCTTGCGCCGCGCCATGTCGAGGAACAGGTTCGTCGTGATCCGGTGCAGCCAGCCCTCGAACGTTCCGGGGGTGTAACTCGACAGGGACCTGAAGACCCGCACGAAGACCTCTTGGGTGAGATCTTCGGCATCGTGGACATTGCCGGTCAGGCGATACGCCAGCCGGTATACACGTGCGGAATGAGTCCGCACCACTTCCTCCCAGGTGGGAGGCGTCCAGTCAGACACGGGAGTATCGGCCTGGTGGTCACTTTCGTCCACCAGAACTCCTCTCATTGGGACCACCGCTACCGCCATAGTGCCTGGTTTCGTCCCTTCGTGCGTACTGCCTGCCTTCCGGACCGGCAAAGCCCGTTTAAACCTGCAACGCCTCACGGTCGTCTTGAGTTCCCGTCCCGGCGTGTCTCCCCTAGGCTGCGATCGGTGACCAATCGCACGAAAGTGGGGGGAGGAGGCCGATGACCAGTCCGGTAGAGGCCACTCTGGCCTATGCGGAGCAGTTCCATCATGAGGATGAGATCCTGCACGCGGCGCGCCTGCGCGGCCTGGAAATGGGTGCCACGCCCATCCTTCCCGGGGGCGGGGCGGCGCTCTGCTTCCTCGCCACGGCCGTCAACGCCAAGTCGGTCGTCGAGATCGGCACGGGCTGCGGCGTCTCCGGTCTCTGGATGCTGCGCGGCATGCGTCCCGACGGCACGCTGACCAGCGTCGACGTGGAGCCGGAGCACCAGCGGCTGGCCAGGCAGGCGTTCGCGGAGGCCGGGTTCTCCGGCGGACGGGTGCGGCTGATCACCGGCCGGGCCCTCGACGTGCTGCCCCGGCTCTCCGACGGCGGCTACGACATGGTCTTCGCCGACGGGGCCAAGCAGGAGTACGCCGACTACCTGGCCGAGGCTGTCAGGCTGTTGCGCGTAGGCGGCATCGTCGCCTTCGACAACGTCCTGTGGCACAACCGCGTGGCCGACCCGGCGCAGCGCGACCCCGACACGGTCGCGCTGCGCGAACTGGGCAAGCTGGTGCAGTCCGACGACCGGCTGCGCTCGCTGCTGATGCCCCTGGGCGACGGCCTGCTCGCCGCCGTCAAGATCGCCTCATAGCGCCAAATCTGCGGCGCCTACTCCTGGCGCCTCAGCCAAACCCACGGCGCACGTACTCCTAGCGCGTCAGCCACTCCAGCAACACGCGCACCCCGAACCCGGTCGCGCCCTTGGTGAGCACGCCCTCGTTCACGGTGCTGCGTCCGACGCCCGCGATGTCCAGGTGCGCCCACGGCCGCTTGCCCGCGAACTCCCTCAGGAACAACGCCGCCGTGATCGACCCGGCCCCATAGGTGGAACCGCTCTCGACATTGGCCAGGTCCGCGATCGAGGACTCCAGCGCCGGCGCGTAGTCGTCGATCAGCGGCATCCGCCACAGCCGGTCATCACTGGCCTGCCCCGCCTCGACCAGCCGCTGGGCGAGGTCGTCGTCGGTGGCGTAGACGGCGCCGTAGCCGCGGCCGAGCGCGACGGTGATCGCCCCGGTGAGCGTGGCGATGTCCACCACCGCGTCCGGGTCGAGCTCGGCATCGGCGTAGGCGAGCGCGTCGGCCAGCACCAGCCGCCCCTCCGCGTCGGTGTTGAGCACCTCCACCGTGCGGCCGCCGTAGTGCTTGATGACATCACTCGGCCGCTGGGCCGTACCGGAAGGCATGTTCTCGGCCGCCGCGACCAGGCCGGTCACCCGCACGGGCGCGCCCAGCCGGGCGAGCGCGGAGATGACGGCGATCACCACGGCGCCGCCCGCCATGTCGGTCTTCTGGGTCTTCATGTTCTCGTTCGGCTTGAGCGACAGGCCGCCCGAGTCGAACGTGATGCCCTTGCCCACCAGCACGACATGCCGATCGGTCGGCTCGGGCGGGGTGTAGGAGAGCTGGATGAGGCGGGGCGGGTTGGCCGAGCCCCGGCCGACGGCCAGGATGCCGCCGAAGCCGCCCGCCTGCAGCTGCTCCTCGTCCCAGACGCGTACCGGCACGTCCTGCTCGGCCGCGCGCTCGGCCAGCCAGAGCGGGTTCTTGACCGACGCGGGCGTGTTGGTCAGGTCGCGGGCCAGCGCCACCGCCTGGGCGACGGTCTGGCCGCGCCGCACCGCGTCCTCGTCGGCGCCGACGAACGTCAGCGCCCGCACGGACGGCTTGCCCGGCTCACCGATCTTGAAGGTGTACGCCGCCAGCAACGCGGCCTCGGTGAAGGCCGTCACGTCGCCCGCCGGCGTCACCACGACCAGCGCTTCCCTGCCCTTGGCCTTACGGGTGAGCGCGGCGGCGGCCTTGCGCAGCGCGCGCGGCGAGCCATCGCCGACCCCGTACAGGAGCACCCGGCCGACCCCGTCCGCCCGCGCCACCGGGACCTCCACCACCTCACCCGCCTCTCCCTTGGCGTCGTAGTGCGCCAACAGGGCGGCCGTCGGCAGATCCAGCTCGACGGCGGGTGCGAGATCGGCGTCATAGGGCACGGCGAGCAGCTCGACGTCCGCTGGTACGTCGGCCACCACCGATGCCGTGGTCTCAATGGGCACGGAAATCCCCCTCAAACGTCAGCGGCCCTGGCGCGGACGCACGCCAGGGCCGTGGAACGACCTGTGTCTCGGGAGCTATCAGCCGACGACGTTCTTCAACGCTTCGCCGAGCGCCTTCGCCTCGTCGGCGGAAATCTCCACGACGAGCCGGCCGCCACCTTCCAGGGGGACCCGCATGACAATGCCGCGCCCTTCCTTGGTGACCTCCAGCGGACCATCGCCGGTCCGCGGCTTCATCGCCGCCATGCGTGCATCCCTTCCTGCCTTGGGCTCCCGCGGCCCGCGGTTTCCGGCCGCCCCTGAGGATGGCCGACGCATTCACGTCATCTGTGATGTCCTATTCTCCCGCATCGAGAGCGCTCATGGGTAACGATCTCCTCCCAGAATGCGTTGTCCATGCTGGCGAAGGCGGCCAAACTGGACTTCGTGCATGCTCGCGCCGCTCTGTTCGACCTCTATGGAGACCACCTGCGCTCGCGCGGTGGACAGGCGTCCGTGGCCGCGCTCGTACGGCTCATGAAGCCCCTCGAAATCGCCGCCCCAGCCGTGCGGACGGCCGTTTCCCGCATGGTGCGGCAGGGCTGGTTGCAGCCCGTCAGGCTGCCCCAGGGCGCCGGTTACGGACTTACGCCGAAGTGCGTCAGACGTCTGGACGAAGCCGCCTTGAGAATTTACCGAGCCGGAACTTTGAGCTGGCGTGGCCGGTGGCACCTGATCGTCCTCGAGCCGGTCAAGGACCGTCCGCGCAGGGAACGGATCCGCGCCGACCTGACCTTCCTGGGGTACGCCGCGCTGTCGGAGACGACGTGGATCGGCCCGCGTTCGTCGATCGAGCTGGACAACCTGCTGGAGGGCGAAGGCGTGCGCGCCGACAGGTTCGACGCGGCGCTTGAGGGCGACCCGCGCGAGCTGGTGGCCCGCGCCTGGGATCTGACCGCCATCGGCGCGGCGTACGAGCACTGGCTGTCGGAAGCTGTCACCCTGGTCGGCGCGCTGCCCGGCGGCGCCCCGGCTGATCAGGTGTTCGCGACCAGGAGCAAACTCGTGCACGGATGGCGCAACTTCCTGTTCCGGGACCCCGGCCTCCCCCCGGAGCTGCTGCCGTCCGCCTGGCCGGGCGAGAAGGCCAGGGTCTACTTCGAGCAGGAGGCGGTCCGCCTGCTGCCCGCGGCCGCCGCGTTCGTCGACAGGGAGCTGCCTTGATCCGCTATGACGTGACCGATGCCGTCGCCACCATCACCATCGACCGGCCCGAGGCGATGAACTCGCTGACGGCCGAGGTGAAGGCGGCCCTGCTCGACGCGCTGCGCCGCGCCGCCGCCGACCCCGAGGTGCGCGCGGTGCTGCTCACCGGCTCGGGACGGGCCTTCTGCGCGGGCCAGGACCTGCGCGAGCACGCCGACAACCTGGAGGCGGGCCGCGGCCTGGCCGATACGGTCCGCGCGCACTACAACCCCATCGTCGAGCTGATCACCACGATGGCCAAACCGGTCGTGGCGGCGGTCAACGGCGTGGCCGCCGGGGCGGGCGCCTCGCTGGCCTTCGCCTGCGACCTGCGAGTGGCTTCGGACAAGACCAAGTTCGCGATGGCGTTCGCCGGGGTGGGCCTGGCGCCCGACTCGGGCGCGTCGTGGACGCTGGCCCGCCTGGTGGGTCTGGGACGGGCGACCGAGCTGCTGCTGCTCGGCGAGCCGCTCGGCGCGGCCCGCGCGCTCGAACTGGGCGTGGTCACGCGCGTGGTGCCCGCCGACGACGTGCTCAAGACCGCCCATGAGCTGGCCGTACGACTGGCGGCGGGACCCACCAGAGCGTACGCGGCCACGAAGCGGGCGCTGGCCTACGCCGCGACGCACTCACTGCCCGAGACCCTGGCCGTGGAGGCCGACCTACAGGACGAGTGCGTGGCCACCCAGGACCACCTCGACGCCACGCGGGCCTTCCTGGCCAAGGAGCCGCCGACGTTTCACGGCCGCTGAATCCGCCCCGCTACGGCTGTTCCTGCCGGGCGACGCAGCCCTCGATGTGGTCGTTGACCAGGCCGATGGCCTGCATGAGGGCGTACGCGGTGGTCGGGCCGACGAATCTGAAGCCGCGCTTCTTGAGGTCCTTGGCCAGGGCCTTGGAGGCCGGGGTGATGGCCGGGACGTCGCTCATCGACCTGGGGACCGGGGACTCGGCGTCGGCGTACTGCCAGACCAGGTCGGACAGGCCGCCGGGCAGGTCTAGTGCGACCCGCGCGTTGGCGATGGTCGCCTCCACCTTGGCGCGGTTGCGTACGATGCCGGGGTCGCCGAGGAGCCGGGTCACGTCCTCCTCGGTGTACGCGGCGACCTTGGGGATGGAGAACTGGTCGAAGGCGGCGCGGAAGTTCTCGCGCTTGCGCAGGATCGTCAGCCACGACAGGCCCGACTGGAAGGCTTCCAGGGAGACCCGCTCGAAGACACCGTCGTCGCCCCGGACCGGGCGGCCCCACTCCTCGTCGTGGTAGGCGATGTAGATCGGGTCCGCCATCCCCGGCCAGGTACAGCGGATCACTTCGGTCACTTGCGTCACTTGCTCTCGTCCCTGTCCTCGCCCGGCGCCACCCGCACCGGCTCACTCTCGCGCTCCAGCCCGTTGTCGCTCGGCTGGGCCGTGATCGGCTCACCGTCGTCGCTCGGCTGGACCGCGACCGGCTCACCATCGCGAACCGGCTCACCGTCGCGGACCGGCTCGTCTTCCGTTGCCGCGGCCGAGGCGTCGAACGCGGCCGTGCGATCGGCCGGCGCCTCGGATGGCGTGGCGTCGTCTTCCGGCTTCCCCACAGCGTCCGGCTCGGCCACCACGTCCGGCAGGTCGGGCAGGTCTGGCACCACCGCCACGTCCTGCGGCTCGTCCGGGGACGGCTCGGCGTGCTGGTCTCCCAGGTCGTGCGGCTCGGCCGCCGAATCCCCCTCCTGGGAGAGGTCCCGGGGCGCGGCCGGTGGCTCGTGGTCGGTGCGCAGCCCGGCGCCCGGAGCCGCGTAGACCTCCTGGCGCGCGTACAGCCGGCTCGACAGCAGCTCGGAGACCCGCTGTTCGAGCACCGCGATCCTGGTGTCCCGAGCGCTGATCGCCGTCGCCGCCCTGCGCAGGGTCTCATCGACACTCTGCGTGTGATAGCCGACCAGGTTGACCGGCAGCTGCAGCGCCATGAAGTCCACCGCCGTGAGCTGCCCGGGCTCGGGCAGGTCGAGAGGCGGCACATCCGGCGGGAACTCGGTCAGCTCCCCGCCCCTTCCGAGGGAGACCAGGACCACGCAGGCCAGAATGGCGAGCGCGGCAATGGCGAGTACGACCAGCACATTGGCATCGTACTCATACGATCGAGGCACGAGTCCCGCACTTGCCGCGCCTGTTGCGTCTTGGGACTCCCCGGGACGGGTCAGCCGGTGGCCTCGCCGAGCTCCTCGACGCTGGGCCGAACCGGCTTGCCGGCGGCCTCCAGGTGCGCGAACGCCTCCTCGACCGTGTTGGTCCAGGAGATGGCGTCGAAGACGTTGGCCCGGGTGAAGCCCGCGTCGTACATGTTCTCGATGAGCTGCCGCAGCGGCGTGTACAGACCCCATGGGTCGAGGATCACCAGCGGACGGTCGTGGATGCCGAGGACGCGGGCCGTCCAGATCTCGAAAAGCTCCTCCAGCGTGCCGATGCCGCCGGGCAGGACGAGGAAGGCGTCGGAGCGCTCGTCCATGGCGGCCTTGCGCTCGCGCATGCCGGTGGTGACGATCAGCTCGTCGGAGCCCGTGTCGGCGACCTCGATGTCGACCAGGACCTGGGGGATCACGCCGATGGTCCGGCCGCCGGAGGCGCGGGTGGCGGCGGTGATGGCGCCCATGCACGAGACGGTGGCGCCGCCGCTCACCAGCGTGTGGCCACGCTGGGCGAGCTCGGCGCCGACCTCTGTGGCGAGTTGGAGGTACTTCTCATCAATCTTCTGACTTGAGGCGCAAAACACGCAGATATTCACATATTTGAGCTTATTGGGGCTCGGCCGGCTGGGCGGCGACGGCGCCCTGCTCCGCCCGGAGCTGCTCGGACCGCTTGAGGTCGGCGTCGACGATGATGCGCACCGCCTCCTCGACGTCGTCGGTCACGGTGATCAGGTCGAGATCCTGCTTGGCGATCTTGCCGGTGTCCAGGAGCGTGCTCTTGATCCAGTCCATCAGGCCGCCCCAGAACTCCGAGCCCATCAGCACGACGGGGAAGGAGGTCACCTTCTGCGTCTGCACCAGCGTGAGCGCCTCGAACAGCTCGTCGAGCGTGCCGAACCCACCAGGCAGGGCGATGAAGCCGCACGAGTATTTGACGAACATCGTCTTGCGGACGAAGAAGTAGCGGAACTCGATGCCGAGGTCCACGTAGTCGTTCATCCGCTGCTCGAAGGGCAGCTCGATGCCGAGCCCCACCGACATGGCGCCCGCCACGTCCAGAGCACCCCGGTTGGCCGCCTCCATGACCCCGGGGCCGCCGCCGGTGATGACCGCGTATCCGGCCTGAGCCAGCGCACGGCCGAGCGCGCGGCCCATGCCGTAGTCGGCCGAGCCCTCGGCCGTGCGGGCGGAGCCGAAGACGGTCACCGCAGGGGGCAGCTCGGCCAGCTGCCCGAACCCCTCCACGAACTCCGCCTGGATACGCAGCACCCGCCACGGGTCCATGTGCACCCAGTCGGCGGGGCCCTGGCGGTCGAGCAGCCGCTGATCATGGGTGGTTTGTAGCGCGAGACTGCCGCGGATCACGGCCTGCCCCTGACGGCGTTCCGGACGTGTCTGTTTCATGCGGTCACGCTAGCCCAACGCCGGGCGACCCCGCGCACAACGAGGACTAGTCACCATTAGAGGGCCTCTGAGGCAAATGCCCTGGTAGATGGCACTAAGAACCCGCGTAAAAAATCTTGTAAGAAGCAGGAACCAGATTTCGACCTGCCTGCGTCTAACTGCCGAGGGTGCTGCTCGGGACTGAAAGTGGCTTTCCCCGCCAAATGGCCGGCGAGGAAAGCCACTTTCACTTTGTCAGCCAGTTCAGCAGAGCCCGCTCGCTCTCCACGATCTTCGGAAGCGACACGTACTCCCCCTGCTGGTGCGCCAGGTTCGGGTCACCGGGACCGTAGTTGACGGCCGGAACCCCCAGTGTGGAGAAGCGCGCGACATCCGTCCAGCCCAGCTTGGCCCGCGGCGTGCCGCCGACCGCGGCGGTGAAGGCCGCCGCCACCGGGTGGGTGAGGCCGGGCCGCGCCGCCGGGGCGCCGTCGGTGAAGCGGACCTCGAACCCGTCGAACACCTCGCGTACGTGCTCCTGCGCCTGCTCGATCGACAGGTCGGGCGCGAACCGGTAGTTGACCGTGACCACGCACTCGTCCGGGATCACGTTGCCCGCCACGCCGCCACGCACGCCGACCGCGTTGAGCCCCTCGTGGTAGGCGAGCCCGTCGACCACGGGCTGCCGGGCCTCGTAGGCGTTGAGCCGGGCCAGGACCGGCTCGATGCCGTGAATGGCGTTGACCCCGAGCCACGACCTGGCGCTGTGCGCGCGCTTGCCGGCCACGGTGATCTCGGCCCGCAGGGTGCCCTGGCAGCCGCCCTCGATCACCCCGTCGGTGGGCTCCATGAGGACCGCGAAGTCGGCCGCCAGCCAGTCGGGGTGCTCGCGCGCCACCCTCGTCAGCCCGTTGCGCTCGGCCTCGATCTCCTCGCAGTCGTAGAAGACATAGGTGACGTCACGGTTGGGCGCGGGGACGGTGGCCGCCAGCTTGAGCGCGACCGCCACCCCCGCCTTCATGTCCGAGGTGCCGCAGCCGAAGAGCAGGTCGCCCTCGACGCGGCTGGGCAGGTTGCCGGCGACCGGCACCGTGTCGAGGTGCCCGGCGATCAGCACCCGCTCGGCGCGGCCCAGCTCCGTGCGCGCGACGAGCGTCTCGCCCGATCTGTCGACCTTGAGGTACGGCAACGCCGCCAGCGCCCGCTCGACCGCGTCGGTCAGCGTCTTCTCGTCGCCGCTCACCGACTCGATGTCCACGATGGCCGCGGTCAGCGTCCGTACGTCCTGCGTCAGGTCCAGCATCAGGTATTCACTCCGTGTTCGCGCAGTGCCTCGTTGAGCGCTGCCTTGTCGTGGCGCTGCCCCGGCTCCAGGCGCTTGATCACCAGCACGCAGGGCAATCCGAACGTGCCGCCGGGGAACTCCTTCTGGCGGGTGCCGCCGACGGCGACGCACCAGTCGGGTACGCGGCCGCGGGCCAGCTCCTCGCCGGTCCGCACATCGATCACCGGGATGGAGGCCGACAGGATCGTGCCCGCCCCGATGACGGCGCCGCGCCCCACCCGGGCGCCTTCGACCAGCATCGCACGGCTGCCGATGAGCGCGTCATCCTCCACGATCACCGGGACGGCGTTGGGCGGCTCCAGCACACCGCCAATCCCCACACCGCCCGACAAATGGACGTTTTTCCCGATTTGGGCACAGGAGCCGACCGTGGCCCAGGTGTCGACCATCGTGCCTTCGCCGACGTACGCCCCGATGTTCGTGAACGACGGCATCAGCACCACGCCTGGCGCCAGATAGGAGCCCCAGCGCGCGATCGCTCCCGGCACCACCCGCACCCCGTCGAATGTGGTCTTGAGCGGATGCCGGTCGTGGTGCTGGAAGTCGCCCACCTGCGACCTGGCCAGGCCGAGCACCTGGAAACTGAGCAGGATCGCCCGCTTGGCCCGCTCGTCCACGACCACCTCGCCGTCGGACAACCGGGCGGCCCGTGCCTGTCCCCTGTCCAGCAGGTCGATCGCGCTCACCACCACCTTGCGCGCGTCGAGGTCGCGGGGTGACAGCTCCCCGCGACGCGCCCACAGCTCGTCCACCGCGGATACGATCGGTGACACACCGCTCACGTGCCTCATGGCCACGGAGCTTATCTGGCCGGGTAGGTTTTTCAGGGTGCGCCTGCGCTTCTCCCGCGGAGTCATCACCATCGCGGTCATCGTTCTGCTGCTCGCGGTGGGGATCTCCGTCGGCCTCTTTCACCTGCTCAAAAAGACGGAGCCGCTGGCCGTTCCGGAAGCCCACTGCAGCGTCAAGACCCCCGTGGGCGACCGGGATCTCGACATCGAGCAGGCCCAGATATCGGCCACCATCGCGGCCGTCGCAGAGCGCCGCAAGCTGCCCGAGCGGGCAGTGGTGATCGCCTACGCGACCGCGCTGCAGGAGTCGAAGCTCTTCAACCTCGACTACGGCGACCGCGACTCCGTCGGCGTGTTCCAGCAGCGCCAGTCGCAGGGGTGGGGCAAGCGCAAGCAGCTCCTCGACCCCGTCTACGCGACCAACCGGTTCTTCGCCGCGCTGGTCAAGGTCAAGAACTACCGGAAGATCCCGCTGGAGGACGCCGCCCAGGCCGTGCAGCGCTCCGCGGGCGGCTACGCCTACGCCCAGCACGAAGAGGACGCCAAGATCCTCGCGGCGGCGTTCACCGGGCGTGTCCCCAAGGCCGTGCACTGCTGGTATCCGCCGCCCAAGACCGGCACGCCCGCGCCCCAGGCCAAGACCGCCGAGGCGCGGCGCCAGCTCACCCGGGCGCTCGGCGACCCGTCCATCTCGACGCGGAAGCGCGGCTGGCTGATCGCCGCCTGGTCGGTGGCCCACGCGCGGAAGTACGGACTTAAGCACGTCGGCTTCAACGGCGCCACCTGGACCAACGACATGAACTTGGAGGGCTGGCAGTCGGGCGGCAAGGCGACCGACAGCAAGGTGGACATCTCCTAGACGGATCCGCCCTAGGAAGTGGCGCGGCTGACGATGCTGATCGAGCCGGGCGGCAGCGGCCTGGCGTAGCTGGCCGTCCATCGGCCGCCCTGGATCCGCTCGAAGGAGAGCAGCCGCCCGTCGGAGGCGCGATAGTCGGCGAAGTCGAGCAGGCCCCGCTCGGCGTTGCCGGTGTTGCCTTCCGACCTGAACGCGGCCGTGCCCCGCTCGATCGGATGGAACTCGACGCCTTCCATGATCAGCATGCTCTTGGCGGGCACCATGCCCTCGGTGGGCACTTCGGTCCAGATGAGCACTTCCAGATGCGACGGCTCACCCTCGGCCTGCCGCACCTGCACCGACAGCCACTGCATGCGGCGGGAGCTGTCACGCAGCCGGTATTCGACCCACTGCATGCCCTGCCACGAGATGTACATGGCACCGAGCACTCGCGCGGGCGATCCGTGGACCTCTATCCGGTCACCGACCTTGATGGTACGGGGATCGACATAGTCGGATCCGGTGTACCCGGACATGCTCACCGGTGCCGGCAGCGGGGCCTCGGTGGCCGCGATCTCGACCGGCTGTGCGGTCGCGCGGCCCTTCCTGTCCTGGCGCATGGTGGCCAGGAAGGCACCCAGCAGCAGGAGGACGGTGGCGATGCTCAGCCCGAGTACGACCACGAAGGTCATGCTCATCGATCAGCTCGCTCCACTCGCGGTCTGCCTCAGCAAACGCCGTTATCAACTTATGTGTGCCCTGCTTCGCGGGGGATCCTACTGGAGGCGGCGCACCGCCGCACTGATGCGTTCATCAGTGGCGGTCATGGCGATGCGGATATGCCGCCCACCTGCCGATCCGTAGAATTCCCCCGGAGCAACCAAAATACCGATTTCGGAGAGCTTACTGACCTGTTCCCAGGAACTGGTCCCGTCCGTCGCCCAGAAATACAGCCCGGCGGTCGAGTGCTCGATGCTCCAGCCCGCCTTCTCCAGCACCGGCCGCAGCTGGACGCGCCGCCTGGCGTAGCGCTCGCGCTGCTCCTCGGCGTGCGCGTCGTCGCCGAGCGCGGCCGTCATGGCGGCCTGTACGGGGGCCGGCATGAGCATCCCCGCGTGCTTGCGGATCTCCAGGAGCCGCTTGACCAGAGCCGGGTCGCCGGTCACGAACCCGGCGCGGTAACCGGCCAGGTTGGAGCGCTTGGACAGCGAGTGAACCGCGAGGAGCCCCTCGTGGGAGCCCTCGCAGACGTCGGGATGCAGGATGGAGACGGGTCGCTCCTCCCAGCCCAGCTCGATGTAGCACTCGTCGGAGGCGACGACCACACCACGCTCGCGCGCCCAGGCCACCACCTTGCGCAGGTGCTCGACGGGCAGCACCCGGCCCGTGGGATTGCCGGGCGAGTTGACCCAGACGAGGTCCACGTGCTGGGGCCCCAGCGCGAGCAGGCCGTCGGAGGCCGTCGCCTCCGCTCCGGCCAGCCGGGCGCCCACGTCGTAGGTGGGATAGGCCAGCTCGGGGAAGACGACCCGCCGGGCGCCCAGGTAGCTGGGCAGCCAGGCGACGAACTCCTTCGAGCCGATCAGCGGCAGCACGTCGCTCGGCTCGACGGTGACCTCGTGCCTGCGGCGCAGCCAGCCGGCGGCGGCCTCGCGCAGCGCCTTCGTCCCGTGGGTGAGCGGGTAGCCGGGGCTGTTGGCGGCCTCGACGAGCGCGCTCTGGACGAGCGGCGGCACCGGGTCGACGGGCGTGCCGACCGACAGGTCGACGATGCCGTCGGGGTGGGCCAGCGCACGCGCCTTGTACGGCTCCAGCCGGTCCCAAGGGAAGTCGGGCAGGTTGTTCACGGTTCTCCAGGTTTCAGGCGTGCACGTCTCCACCTCTCAGGCGTGCGCGCCGTACGCCCGGCAGCGGGGCCCGCCGTATCGGGCGCCCCGCTGCGGGGTGCGGGCTAGTGCTCTTCGGCCTGCGGCGGCAGCGCGGCGATGACCGGGTGGTCCTTGTCGATCTTGCCGACCTTGGAGGCGCCACCGGGCGAGCCCAGGTCCTCGAAGAAGTCGACGTTCGCCTTGTAGTACTCCTTCCACTGCTCGGGAAGGTCGTCTTCGTAGAAAATGGCCTCGACGGGGCACACTGGCTCACAAGCGCCGCAGTCCACGCACTCGTCGGGGTGGATGTAAAGCATGCGCTCGCCCTCGTAAATGCAATCAACGGGGCACTCCTCGATGCACGCCTTGTCCAGGACGTCCACGCAAGGCTGCGCGATGACGTAGGTCACCTCGAGCTCCTTCTCTCCGCACCATGGCATGACTCTGACGGCGGTCTGCTAGCCCTAGTATTGCCGTGCTTGCCAACTGGCCGAAACGGAGGGTGGCAAACTCGTGGCCGCTCGCCTGGTGATCGCGATCACAACCGCTGACGTCGGCGCCCGAATCACCACCCGCAGACGGGTTCCGGAAGGCTTCCGTGACGCCGTCGGGATTCTCGAATCCTGGGACGGCGGCGTGCTGCGTGTCCGCAAGAGGGACGGCACTCTGGTGGAGATCTCCGAAGAGGTGCTGGTGGCGGCCAAGGTCGTTCCGGCCGCGCCTCCTCGACCTGAACGGAAGTAACGGCGAGTATTCGTTCTGTGACCGTACGTATCTGCGCCGCCGTAACCGTCCTCATCGCAAGCGCCGGATGCGGCGCGTCGTCGTCCCCGGCCGAGAAGCCGCTGCCGCCGGTGAACGTCAAGGCCGCCTCCATGAAGCAGGGTTTCACGACCCTCGACAACCTCGCCGCGACCGCCAAGCGGGAAGGCTCGCTCACCGTGATCGGGCTTCCCCGGGACTGGGTCAACTACGGCGCGATCATCGACGCCTTTACCGACAAGTACGGCATCAAGGTCAACGAGCTCGAGCCCGGCGCCAGCAGCCGGCGCGAGATCGACGCCGCCGCCCAGCTCAAACCCGACGTGTTCGACCTCACCCTCGACGTCGCGGTGGCCGGTGCCGCCAAGTTCGCCCCGTACAAGGTGCAGGGCTGGCAGGACCTGCCCGACCACATCAAGGACCCCGCGGGCGCCTGGTACGGCCTCTACGGCGCCTACATGTCGCTCGGCTACGACCCGCGCAAGGTCCCCGCCCCCGCCTCCTTCGCCGACCTGGCCGCCAAGCCGGGCTACCTGGTCGCGCTCGACGGCGACCCGCTGCACTCGGTGGCGGCCTTCGACGGCGTGATGGCCGCCTCGCTGGTGTCGGGCGCGCCACAGCCGCAGCGCGGTGTCGAGCTGTTCGCGAAGCTCAGGCAGGCGGGCCGGCTCACCGATCCGGCCAAGGCCAACGTGATCGTGGACTGGGACCACCTCAACGCCGCCCGCAGCGCCCGCGACGCGGAGGCGTGGAAGGTGACGATCCCGCGTGACGCGCCGCTGGGCGACTACCACGTGCAGGCGATCAGCAAGGACGCGCCGCATCCCGCCGCGGCCCGTCTCTGGCAGGAGTTCCTGTTCTCCGACGAGGGCCAGAACCTCCTGCAGAAGGGCTGGGCCCGCCCCGCCCGCGGCGAGGCGATGCTGATGCGCGGCACGCTCGACGCCGAGCAGGCAGCCAAAATGCCTGTCGCCCCCGGGCCGCCGGTGCTCCTCACGATTCCGCAGACAGATGCCGGAAAGTCCTACCTCAAGAAGCGATGGACGCAAAGTGTGCGATGAGACCATTGTGACTTGATATGTCGCGGAGACAATCAACCTCTAAAGTGAACAGACAGCACGGCCACAGGGGGCCCTTGTCTGACGAATGAGAGCTGATCGTCTTGCGATACGACACACCGAGCTTGGAGCGGTGGAGCAGTCGCGCCTACGACGGCAGTTTCGGCTACGTCTCGACGCAAGGCGCGCCCCTGGTGGACCTGCTCGATCCGCGGCCGGGAGAGCGCGTGCTCGACCTCGGCTGCGGCACCGGGGTGCTGACCGCCCAGATCGCGTCGCGGGGTGCCGACGTCCTGGGGATCGACGGCTCCCCCGCCATGATCGAGAAGGCCCTGGCCCTTTATCCGGGTGTCGACTTCATCGTCGGCGACGGGCACGACTTCAGCGTGGCGCTGGCCTACGACGCCGTCTTCTCCAACGCCGCGCTGCACTGGATGAGCCGCGACCCCGTCTCCGTCATCGCCAACGTGCACGAGGCGCTCTCGCCCGGCGGCCGGTTCGTGGCCGAGATGGGCGGCGCGGGCAATTGCGCGGAGCTCACCGCCGCCATGCACACCGCCTGGCGGGAGTACGGTCTGCGCGAGCCCGACCTGCCCTGGTACTTCCCCACGCCGGCCGAGTACGCCCGCCGGCTGGAGCAGGAGGGCTTCGTGGTCCGCCTGCTCGAGTACTTCGACCGGCCGACGCCGCTCGAGGAGTGCCCGCAGGGGGCCGCCGACTGGGTACGCATGTTCGCGTCCTCGGTCATCGAAGGGCTGCCGAAGGACATCGTCGAGCCGCTGCTCCAGCGGGTCAACGAGCTCGCCGCACCCGCTCTGCGCAGGGAGACGGGCTGGATGGCCGACTACGTCCGTCTACGCTTCGCCGCCGTCCGGCGCTGATACGTAGTGGATGATGCGTAGGGGAGTTTTGCCGGACTATGGTCTGTTCGTGGGCGGCGGAAAGAGTGGCGGAGAGAGTAAGGCTGCACCGCTGACGAAGTTGAGGAGCCTTGCGACGATACGGCGGCGTGAGGGGCTGGTGAACGGAACGGGATGAATTTCTGCCTGAGCGACCTCGTACCACCGTTGAGGTGGAGCGACGCGTCCACGATCACGCTGCTCACCGGGCAGCCGGAGCTTCCGGACGCCTGGTGGCGCAGCCTGCCCATGCCGCTCGTGCTCGCGGCCATCGGCCCCGAGCCACTGGCCGAGCTGCTCACGGAGATCGCGCTTGAGCACTGGCCGGCCGCCGCTGTGGGCGACGTACTGCCGGCGCTGCACGTCCTGGATCCGGACGAGGCCGACGAGCCGCAGGTGGCGATCGCGCTGGACCGCGCCGGGTCGTGGTCGGGGCTGCTCGCGCTGACCGGCAGGGAGCTGGTGGACCAGCCGTTCATCCAGGCGCGTCCGGTGCTCAACACGCTGTTCTCCGCGGCCCTGCTACACCTCGCACCCCAGCTCCAGCGCCCGTCGGCGCCGGTATCCGCCCCAGCCCCAGCCCCAGCCCCGGTTGCCCTCGCTCCCGAAGCCGTGCCGGTCGCGCTGCCGGTGGAGGCGCGGCCGAGCGCCGAGCCGGTCGTCGAGGAGGCTCGCGTCGCCGAGCAGGCCCCGATCGCTGAGCAGGCGCCGATCGCCGAGGAGGCACCGGAGCGCGAGGAAGCGCCGGACGCCGAAGAGGCGGTGGCCGCCCGCAAGGCCGAGGACGCCGTGGAGGCTGAGGAGCCGGTGCTCGACGCCGACGACGAGCCGGTCGTCGACGAGGCCGCCGAGCCGGAGCCGGAGCCGGAGTCCGAGTCCGAGCCCCAGCCCGTCCTGGACGCCGCCGACGAGCCCGCGCCGGAGCCCGCCGCCGAGGAGGCCGCCGCGCTCGAAGCCGAGGGCGCGGAGCCGGAACCACAGAACGCCGAAGCCGTACCGGAGCCCGCTCCAGAAGAGGCGAAACCCAAGTACGACACACCGGACTTCGAGGCGGCCGAGCCAGAGGAGCCGGAGCCCGCGGAGACCGCGGGGCACGAGCTGCCCGAGCTGATCGAGGCCGCGTTCGCCGGTCTGGACGACAAGAGCTGGGCCGTCGCCCAGAACCGGGTCTTCACCGACCAGCCGTCCGCCGTGGACCAGCTCGCCAAGCTGTTCGCCGTGCCGCCCACCGACATCTCCGCCACCGAGACCGAGTTGCGGGCCCGCCTCGGCCAGTGGCTGGCCAGCGAGGAGGCGGCCCCATACCGGGCGCATCTGGACGAGCTGCGCCGGACCATCGGCCCGGCCGCCCCCAGGGACCAGCTGATCGGCGCGGCCGACTGGCACGCCCAGGAGATCCGCGCGCTGGAGGTCCCCGCCTGGCAGTTCGTGCTGGCCACGCTGCCGTCGGAGGCGCCCGCCAGGCCGTCTGAGCCGCCGGCTCCTTCGGAGCCGAAAATCATTGAGGTCCCCCCGGCATCCGCGTTCGCCCAGGTGCCGCCGATCCCGTCGCCGCCGCCGGGGACGCCGCAGTTCCAGGCGTTCGCTCCGGCCGAGGTCGTGGTGGGCGAGGGCAACGGGGCGTCGAACGAGCCGGCCAAGCCGTACCAGCCGCTGAAGGACGTCTCGCAGACCAGGCGGTGCTTCCGCCAGCCGGACGGCCGGTGGTGGCTGCGGATCGACGTGACGGCCGAGCAGCTCGGCGGCGGCGAGTGCGCGCTGCCCACGGGGTTCGCCACGTACCTCGGGCTGTCGCCGGGAGAGAGCAGGACCGTACGGAGCGCGGCCGGTGAGCTGACCATGGTCTGGCACGGCAGGCCGGTGCTCGAATCCGTCGAGCGGCTGCTCGCGGACGTCGGCGCGAAGGAGGGCGGGCACCTGTTCCTCACGCTGTCGGACGAGGGCGTGTTGCGGGCCAGGCACCTGCCGGTGGCCGCGCAGGGGGCCGAGAAGATCACCAAGGCGCTGCGCCTGGTCGGTTACACCGCCCCCGGCGGGACCCGCGACCAGGCCGCCAGAGTGATCGCCACCAGGATCGGGATGACCGGACCTGTCGGACTGCCCGACCTGCTCACCAGGCTCCGCGAACGCGGGGACCGCGACCTGCTGCAACTCTTGGACTGAGCCGTGCCGCGGCTGGCGATCGCCCCGGACTTCCCCCGGGACCTCAGCGCACTGGCACAGCCGGTGCGCAGGGACGCCGTGGTCGCACTCCGCCGCCTGCTGCTGAACGTATCGGGCGCCCCGCACCCCGAGCGGGTCAGGGGCGCCAGGGACCCGCGGATCGCGACGCTCCGCCTCACTTCGGGCCACCGGGGCGTGGTGGTGCGTCAGCGGGACGTGTACTGGCTGCGTACCGTGCTCCCGGATCCCGAGGCTTGGTCGTACGCGCAGCGCTATCGCTACGGGATCAACCCGGTGATCGGCGTCGTCGAGGAGTGGGACGCCGAGGCGCTCGAACGGGTCGAGCCCGCGTTACGGCGATCGGCGAGTGCTTCAGGGTTGTTCGCCCCGATCTGCGATGGTGATCTGCTCGCGCTGGGCATCGACGTGCGTGCGCTGCCACTGGTGCGGCTCATCAGCAACGAGGCCGACGTGGAGGCGCTCGAACCGCTGCTCCCCCCGACCCAACACGTGCCGCTCGCGGTGCTGGCCCGGGGCGGCACGCTCGCCGAAGCCTGGCGGGAGCTGGACGCCTGCCGCGCCACGGACGAGGGCGCCGACCTGATCGATGTAAACGACTTCCACGCGGCGCTGCGCCGCAGTCCGGACCGTGCGGTGTTCGCCGCCGACAAGGTGGAGCTGGAACGGATCCTCGACGCGCCGGAATGGTGCGCCTTCCCGCGTCCGGAACAGCACCGCCTGGCCCGCGCCGCGCGCTACGAGCACCCGGTGCTGGTGATCGGCGGGGCGGGCACCGGCAAGACGATCATCGCGCTGCACCGGGCGGCCCACCTGGCCGCGCACGGGAGCGGGCCGGTGCTGCTGGTGACGTACTCGCAGGGGCTGGGCGAGGACCTGTCAGACCGGCTCGACCGGCTGATCGACGACGGGGTGACACGCAAGCGGGTCGACGTGGACAACGCCGAGCGGCTGGCGATGCGCATCGTGGCCAGCGCCGAGGGCCAGCGTCCGGCGCTGATCGGCCCCGGCGCACGTACGCTGGCCGAGCTGACCGACGAGGCCCTCCGGCTGCTGTCGAGGGCCACCGGCGACCTGCTCGACGACATCGAGCCGGGCCGCAAGCCGTACCGGCACGTCGTGGTGGACGAGGCGCAGGACATCAGCCCGTCGCAGTGGCGGCTGCTGCGGGCGGTGGCGCCGCGGGCGCACGACGACCTGTTCATCGTCGGCGACCCGCACCAGCGGATCACCGACACGCGCGTGACGCTCGGCTCGGTGGGCATCCCGGCCCTGCAGCACACTCTCAAGGTGTCCTACCGGCTGCCGCACGAGCTGCTGTCGTTCGCGGTCCGGCTGCGCGGCGGCAGTCCCGTCGACGGGCTGGTCAGGGGCATGTCCCCGCTGTACGGGTTCCGCGCGCTGCGCAACGGCGAGCGGCCGGTGCTCAGGGCGTACGACTCGCCGGAGGCGGAGCTGGCCGGGCTGGTGGCCACGGTCGTCTCCTGGCTGGACGACGGTGTCCCGGCCGATGAGATCGCCGTCGGCGCGCGCACCTCGAAGCTGGTCCGTGAGGCGCGCAAGGCGCTCGGGCGGGCGGACGTGCGGGTGTCGGCGTTCCAGAATCTGAAGGGGCTGGAGTTCGAGCGGGTCGCGCTCATCGGCGTGGCGGAGGGCGTGGTGCCCGAACCGCCACCCGAGGAACCGGGGGCCCGGGCGAGAGCACTGCAACGGGAACGGAGCATGCTGTATGTAGCCTGCACGCGGGCTCGATCCATGCTCTATATCTCCCATTCAGGAAGAGGTAGCCCCTTTCTGTCACTCTGATCACATAGTCTGAACTGCGGATATCTTCCCATTGCCGGTTGGACCTCAATGAACCTCAGCCTGAGCGACCTCGCGCCACCGCTGCGCTGGACTTCTCCTGTGCAGATAGCGCCGATCGTGGAGGAGCCCCAGCTTCCCGAGGCGTGGTGGCAGACGATCCCCCTCGACCGCGCGTGCGCCGTCATCACAACGCAGACCGTGGCGGGCCATCTCGCCGATCTCGCCGTGGCCTGCTGGGGGCACCTGCTGATCGGCGACATCCTGCCGCTGCTGCGTTTCTCCGACCCCGCCGAGGCCGAGCGTACGCCGGAGATGCTGGGCAAGGACGTCGTGCAGAAGCTGTTCAGCGGGGTGTTCGAGCGCTTGCTCGAACCTCCGTCGGAACCGGTCGCCGCGACCGTGGCCCGGCCGGACAAGCCACTGCCCGAATTGATCGACGCCCTGTTCGCGGCGCTGGACGAGCGGCAGCGGGCGATCGCCCGCGACCGCCTGTACGCCTCGCAGCGGGCCACACTCGACGAGCTGGCACAGCGCTTCTCGGTCACCCGGGAGCGGATCCGGCAGATCGAACGCGACCTGCGCGACCATGTCGAAGCCTGGCTGGGCGGCCCGGAAGCGGTCTCGCTCGTCGCACACGTCACCTGGCTGCGCGGCCGGCTCGGCTCGGCCGTACCCGCCGACGACCTGGCCGCGGCCGTGCCGTGGCACCGCGGCGAGCTGCGCACGCTGGGCATCCCCGCCTGGCGGTTCGTCCGCACGCTGCTGACCGGGTACGAGCAGGCCGACGGCTGGCTGATCGCGGGCGGCGCGGACGAGCTGAGGGAGAAGACGCGCCAGCTGTTCACCGACGGGCCGCGGCCGATCGGCGAGGCCGTCACCATGGTCACGCAGCTCGGCATCCGCGAGGACGTGGCCGAGCGGTGGATCCTGGCCGTGCCGCAGCTGCGCGTACTGGACCAGCACGTGGTCCCATGGCCGCGCAGCATCAACGAGAAGGCGGAGGCGGTCCTGGCGGTGGCCGGGCGGCCGATGACGCCGGAGGAGATCCAGGAGCGCATCGGCGAGGACTACAGCCTGGTCGGCATCCGCAACCAGCTCACCGCCGACGAGCGCTTCCGCCGCGTGGACCGGAACAAGTACGGGCTGACCAGATGGGGCGGCGACGAATACCTGGGGATCAGGGAGATGATCGCCAGGGAGATCGAGCGCGCCGGCGGCGAGGCGTCGGTCAGCACGATCGTCTCGAACCTCACCTCCCGCTACGACGTCAGCGAGAGCTCGGTACGCGCCTACTCGGGCGGTCCCGGGTTCGAGCGGACGCAGCGGGGCTGGATCCGGGTGGCGGGCACCTCACCGACTGGTGAGGCCGAGCCGTACCAGCCGCGCAGGGACGTGTCGGAGACCCGGCGCAGCTTCCGCAGCCGCGACGGCCGCTGGTGGCACCGCGTCGACGTCAACGCCGAGCACCTGCGCGGGTCGGGGTCACCGCTGCCGACGGGGTTCGCGGCGTACCTGGGGATGGCCCCCGGCGGGCAGCTCACGGCCGCGACGCCGTCCGGCGACGTGGTGGTCAGCTGGCACAACCAGCCGACCATGGGGTCGATCAGGAACGTGCTGGCGGACTTCAAGGCCGGGGAGGGCGACCACGTCTTCCTCACCGTGTCCGACGGGGGCGAGCTGCTGACCCGCTACCTGCCCGCGGCGGCTCCGGGGATGCCGCCGTTGAACCGGGCGCTCTATCTGATCGGCTACACCGCTCCGGTCACCTCGGAGTTGGAGGGGCTGCGGCTGATCGGGGCGCGCATCGGGTTGCCGGACACGGCGACGCGTGACGAGGTGCTTGCGCGGCTGCGGGAGCGGGGGGACCGGGACATCGTCGGCTTTTTGGGTGGCTGACGTTCCTTGGAGGCCGGGGGCTAGGCTCGGGGGATGTTGCGGATCTACGACACGCGCGCCAGGCAGGTCGAGGAGATCGCCCCCGCCCGCGCCATGCGCATGTACTCCTGCGGGCCGACGGTCTATCGCCACGCGCATGTCGGCAACCTGCGCTCCCAGCTGCTGTCCGACCTGATCCGGCGGGTCCTGGAGCGGCAGCGGGTCCGCATGGTGGTCTGCCAGAACATCACCGACGTAGGCCATCTGGCCGACGACTCGGAGGCCGGCGAGGACAAGGTGCTCATGCGGGCGCGGGCCGAGGGCCGCTCGCCGCGTGACCTGGCCCGCTACTACGAGGACGCCTTCAAGCGGGACACCGCCGCCTTGAACATGCGGCCGCCTGAGCACATGCCCCGCGCGAGCGAGACGATCGACCTGATGATCGAGCTGATCGCCAAGCTGATCGAGCGGGGACACGCGTACGCGCTGCCGGACGGAGCGGTGTACTTCGACGCCACGTCCTTCCCCACTTACGGCGAAATTTCCGGCAACCGCCTCAACTCCCTCCGTCCCGACGCCACCGACCCCCACAAGCGCTTCCACGCCGACTGGGCCCTCTGGAAGCCCTCCGACGGCGAACTGTCCTGGGAGGCCCCCTGGGGCCGCGGCTTCCCCGGCTGGCACATCGAGTGCTCGGCCATGTCGCTGCACTTCCTCGGCGAGCGCATCGACCTCCACACCGCCGGCATCGACCTGCGCTTCCCCCACCACGAGGACGAGCGGGCCCAGTCGAACGCGGCCGCCGGCCACGAGGTGGTGCGTCATTGGGTGCACGGGGAGCATCTGCTGTTCGACGGGCGGAAGATGGCCAAGTCCACCGGGAACGTGGTGCTCCTGTCCGACGTGACCGAGGCGGGCCTCGATCCGCTGGCCGTACGCCTGGCGTTCCTGGAACACCGCTACCGGCAGCAGCTCAACCTCACCTGGGACACCCTGCACGCGGCCGACAGGACCGTACGGCGGTGGCGGACACGGGTGGCGGAGTGGTCGGAGTCGCCCAGCGCGCCGATGGCGGCCGACTACGTGCGGCGGGCCGAGTCGGCCTTCGACGACGACCTCGACACGCCGGCCGCGCTGCGTGCGCTGCGGGAGCTGGAGCGGGACGAGTCGGTGGCGCCGGGGGCGAAGCTGGAGTCGTTCCTGCATCTGGACCAGGTGCTGGGGCTGGACCTGGCCGTCGAGATCGGGCGGTCTCGACAGCCGGCGTTGCCGCCGGGGGCGGCGGAGCTGCTGGCCGAACGGGCGCGGGCTCGGGAGGCGGGGGATTGGGCGGCTTCGGACCGACTGCGGGAGTCCCTTGTGAGCATGGGTGTCCGGGTTTCCGATACGCCTTCCGGACAGGTGTGGGATTGACGTGCTCCTCGCCCTGAAGAGGCGAGGATTCCCGTGTTGCTTACGCAGCGGTCAGGATGCTTGATGCTTCACTGACCCGCCTACCGGCAAGTCTCCACGTCTTGTCCCCGCCCGTCCGGCGCCGTTGCCCCTGGCTGGCCGTCCCATGTGCTGGAACCCCGTAGGCGCCGGTGTTTCAGGAGGGGCTCGTGGGGCGGGAGTAGTGATCGTGGGCTGTCAGACTTGAGGGGCTGCGCGAGAGATGGAGGTCTTCGTGAGGTTGCGGCCCTACGCCTGGATGCCCTGGCCGTTCCGGTGGGTGGCGCGGGCATTGACCGTGGTCCTCGTCCTCGCGCTGGTGCTCGCCGGGGTGCTCGTGTACACAGTGCGACGGTCGTTCCCTCAGGTGGACGGAGCCGTGCGGCTACCCGGTTTAACCGGGAATGTGGAGATTTATCGCGATAAAGCGGGAATTCCACAGATCTACGCGGACACGGCCGAGGATCTGTTCATGGCTCAGGGGTTCGTCCACGCGCAGGACCGGTTCTGGGAGATGGACTTCCGGCGGCACGTGACCTCAGGGCGGCTGTCGGAGCTGTTCGGCAAGGCGACGCTCGACAACGACAAGGCCATCCGGACCATGGGCTGGCGCAAGGTGGCCGAGCAGGAGCTGCCCGAGCTGGGCGAAAGTACCCGCCGCTACCTCGACGCGTACGCCAAGGGCGTCAACGCCTGGCTCCAGGCCAACCCCAATGCCTCCGACCGGAGCCTCGAATACTCGGTGCTCAAGGTGCAGAACGGGTCCTACAAGCCCGAGCCGTGGACCGCGCTCGACTCCGTCGCCTGGCTCAAGGCCATGGCCTGGGACCTGCGTTCCAACATGGAAGACGAGATCGACCGCGCCCTGGCGCTTACCAAGCTGCCTCGGGCCCGGGTTGAGCAGCTTTACCCGGATTACCCGTACGACAGCCATATGCCGATCGTCACCCAGGGCACGATCGCCGACGACCGCTTCGACCAGCGCGACCGTCTGCCCGCACGCGACACCTCCATGCGCGGCACCACAACGGACGGCACCACTCCACGCGGCACCACAACGGACGGCACCACCCCACGCGGCACCACTCCACGCGGCACTACTCCGCATGGCACCACGACACGCAAGACCACGCCACGCGGCACCACGCCACGCGGCACCACGCCGCAGGAGGCCACGACACCAGGCCAGGGCGCGGCCAGGGCGCTCGCCCAGGCCGCGAAGGCGCTCGACGCGGTGCCCGGCACGATGAGCGCCGCGGACCGCGAGGGCATCGGGTCGAATTCGTGGGTGGTCTCCGGCGAGCACACGGCCAGCGGCAAGCCCTTGCTGGCGAACGATCCGCACCTGTCGGCGCAGATGCCGTCCGTCTGGTACCAGGTCGGGCTGCACTGCCGGAAGATCACGGAATCCTGCGCGTACGACGTGACCGGATTCAGCTTCTCCGGCGTTCCCGGCGTGATCATCGGCCACAACGGCAAGATCGCCTGGGGCTTCACCAATCTGGGCCCCGACGTGGCCGACCTGTTCCTGGAGCGGGTCAAGGGCGACACGTACCTGTACAAGGGCGAGTCGGTGAAGCTGGAGACCCGGCAGGAAGAGATCAAGGTGGCCGGCGGCGCCACGGTCTCACTGAACGTCAGGAGCACCCGGCACGGCCCACTGATCAACGAGGTGATGGGCGACGTCAAACCGAGCGACGGCGCGAACGCCGTGGCCCTCCAGTGGACCGCCCTGACGCCCGGCACCACGGTCGACGCGATCTTCGCGCTGAACTCGGCCACCGACTGGCAGGAGTTCCGCGCCGCGGCCGCGCTCTTCGACGTGCCGGCGCAGAACCTGGTGTACGCCGACACCGAGGGCCACATCGGCTACCAGGCGCCCGGCCGAATCCCCGTACGCCAGAAGGGCGACGGCACATGGCCGGTGCCCGGCTGGACCGGCGAGTACGACTGGCGCACCGCCCCCATCCCCTACGACCAGCTGCCCTCCATGGAGGACCCCTCCGACGGCTACATCGTGACGGCCAACAACGCCGTCATCGACCCCAGGCAGTACCGGCCGCTGCTGACCAAGGACTGGGCGTACGGCTATCGCTCCCAGCGCATCATCGACCGGCTCAACCAGGAGATCGCGAAGGGCAAGGTCGACGCCACGACCATGTCCAAGATCCAGCAGGACACCCAGAACGGCCTGGCCAAGACCCTGGTCCCCGCCCTGATGCGAGTGCCTCTGGCGGGTCCGGCCGTACAGGCCAGGCAGTTGCTGAAGGACTGGGACGGCTCACAGGGCGTCGACTCGGCTCCTGCGGCGTACTTCAACGCGGTCTGGCGGCAGTTGCTCAAGCTGACGTTCGACGACGACCTGCCCGCCGGTGCCAGGCCAAACGGCGGCGACCGCTGGTACGAGGTGGTCAAGCGACTGCTCGACACCCCCGACGACCCGTACTGGGATGACACCACGACCAAGGGCCGTACCGAGACCCGCGACGACATCGTCCAGCAGGCACTGGCCTCGGCCTACCAGGAGGTGTCCGACCGACTCGGCACGGACGTCACGGCCTGGCGCTGGGGCGACCTGCACCAGCTGACGCTCACCAACGGCTCACTCGGCACATCGGGTATAGCGCCCATCGAGGCACTCTTCAACCGGGGCCCGTTCGAGGTGCCGGGCAGCAAGGACGCCCCGAACGCCACCGGCTGGAACGCGCAGCGCGACTACGCGGTGACTTCGGTGCCGTCAATGCGGATGATCGTCGATCTGGGCGATCTGGACAAGTCTGGATGGATCAACCTGACGGGGGTTTCGGGGCACGCGTTCCACGACAACTACTGGGACCAGGCACCGCTGTGGGCGAAGGGACAATTGCTCCCGATGTCCTCAAAACCGGCAACCGTCAAGAAGGCCGCCGTCCACACCTTGCGCCTCACTCCCTGACCTTTGCCCTTTGCGCCCTGATCTGGTGGGGCGCTCCCTAACCTCTGTGCCTCATCCCCTGACCTGGCCGCTACGACCACAGCCGTATGCGGAATCAAGACCCTGGGCTGACGCCCGCGCCCCCTCCTCCACGTCACCATGGCGAACATGACTCGCCTCTGGTACCTGATCGGACTGCTCCTGATCGTCTCCGGGCTCGTCCACCTGGGCGTGCTCGTGGTCGACGGTGGCCCGTGGGACGGCCCTGTGTCGTGGCGCAAACCGTTCACGTTCGGGGTCTCGTTCGGGTTGAGCGTGCTTTCGCTCACCTGGGTGTCACAGTTCATCCAGCTACGCAGGCGCAACGTCCTCCTGGGCGTCTTCGCCGTGGCCTCGGTCGTGGAGGTCGCGCTCATCAGCGTGCAGGCGTGGCGCGGCGTGCCCTCGCACTTCAACATGTCCACCGACGTGGACTCGCTCATCGCCAGAACACTGGCCGCCGGCGGCTTCACCCTGATCGCCGTAGCAATCTTCATGACCATCTCCGCCTTCCGCCCATCTCACCCGGATACCGGCGAGCCACCTAGCACAGGTCACGGCGGCTCCCCCACCACGGGTCTCACTGAGCCCAGCACAGGTCTCGGCGGGTCGCCCGGCACGGATCTCACCGAATCCAGCACGGATCCCGGCGGATCTCTCATCGTGCGGTTGGCCGGGTCGGCTGGCGTGCGTTTGGCCGGATCGCCCAGAACGGGTCTGGCCGGATCACCCAGCATGCGTCTGGCCGTCCAGGCCGGGTTCGGCACGTTCCTGGCGGCGATGGCCTTCGGGGGCATCATGATCGCCCGCGGAGTGTTCGAGGCCATGACCGGCTCCCAGCAGCTCGCCTACACGGTGGCCGGCTCGCTCAAACCCGCCCACGCCATCCTCATGCACGGTGTGCTGCTCCTGCCCGCCCTGGCCTGGCTCCTCTTGCGCACCCAGCCGTCCGAGCAGACCCGCCTGCGCGTCGTACGGCTGGCGATCTGGACGTACATCACCGTCTCCGCGATCGTCTCGGCCCTGGCCCTCTTCGGCATCACCATCGTCAGCCCGTCAACCGCCTCGGTGCTCTGCGCGGGCGCGATCTCAGGCCTGGCCATCGGCGCCCTGACTCTGGGCACGCTCCTCCGCCCGCAGACGCGCAGCCCACACACGTCAGGAGACGAAGGAGCGTGACTCCCCGATCGCCAGATCCCACAGACCCTCTCGTGGCAAGCTCTGGGCGCGCCAGGCGGACCGTGCGGCCTCGATCGGCGCCAGCAGCGGCTCCCCCGACAGCACGAACGTGCCCCAGTGCATGGTGGCCATCCGCCGCGCCCCGACGTCCAGACACCCCCGCACCGCCTCCTCGGGGTTGACATGCGCGGCCTTCATGAACGAGTGCGGCTCATACGCCCCCACCGGCATGAGCGCCAGATCCAGCCCACCGAACCTGTCCCCGATCTGCGCCAGCCGGTCTCCATAGCCGGTGTCGCCCGCGAAGTAGACCGAGCCGTCGATCACCCACCCACCCCAAAGCGTCTTACACGTGTCCCAGACGGTCCGCCGACTCCAGTGGTGGGCGGGTACGAAGTCGAACGTGACGCCGCCAATCGACGTGGACTCCCACCAGTCCAGCTCCGTCACCTGGGTGAAGCCGCGTCGGTCGAACCAGGGCTTCAGCCGGGCTGGCACGAGGATCGGCGTGTCCCTCGGCACCTTGCGCATGGTGGGCGCGTCCAGGTGGTCGTAGTGGTTGTGGCTGATCACCACGGCGTCGATCCTCGGCAGGTCGCTCCAGGCGACACCCGGAGGCGTCAGCCGCTGCCGTACACCGGGAATCCTGCGCGACCACACCGGATCGGTCAGGATCGTTAACCCTCTGATCTGCAGGACGAATGTGGAGTGACCCACCCAGGTGACCATGGTCTCGCCGGTGGCGGCCCGAGGAAGACCGCCGTTGCGCAGCACCGGAATCTGGTCGGCGTCACCGATGTCCGGACGGAACGCGCCGTGCCAGGTGACGCTCAGCAGCTCACGAAACTCGGGGAGGGGGGCGGTGAGGCGGTCCTTGAAGCTGTCCGGCCAGTGCGGAACCTCGATCGTCTGCGTCATACGCGTCGCTCTGCCCTACGTAGCGGATCAGTCACCCAGACCAATCGTGACCTGCGCCCCTTCCCCATCAGAGGGGTACACGGATCACCCCAATCGCCCCAGCCCCGCCCCACCAGAGGCGCGCGGCTCACCCCAACCGATCCCGGCCCCCACCCCTTCTCCACCAGAGGGGTGCGCGTGGGTATCCGCCGTCGTCAAGTCCGGCCAGCCGTTCGAAGACGTTGTACGAGGCCTGGTGCCCGCAGACCACTACGGACACGAGCATGGCCACCAAGTAGAGCGGGAGCATCGGCAGGCCGACGCACCAGGCCCACTGGGTGGCGTGCCGGCCCTCGTGCCGGATGAGCTGGTCTTCCAGCGAGTCTCGCCTGGTCAGGACGACATTTCCGACGGTGAAGGCCCCCGCGATGGGGAAGCGGTAGCGGTAGCCGAACGCGAGGACGAGGCCGTTGGGCCCACTCTGCCGCGTGGCACCGCCTACGACGGAGATCAGCAGACCGAGCGGGGTGGAGAGGTTGACGTAGTTCACCGCCCGCCGGAACCGATAGCGCCTGTTCATGCGTTTCAGCCTTGACCAATCTTGACAAGACGGAATAATGATCCGCGTCCTGAAATCTCCCCCAAGAGCAGGATTATGAGATTCACCATCGTGGGCGCGCTGGTCGGCACCATGGCCTTGGCCGGAGTCGGCGGAGTCGCGATCACCCAGACGTCAGCGTCCGATCCCCTCAATTCCACTGGCCCTCCTCTCCGCGTAGAGGTGGCGTTACCCGCCGCCGCCCCGACGACGACCCCCACCCCTAAAGTCGGGAAGTACACCGCGAAGACGAAGGTCGTCAAGAAGAAGGGCGTCTCGTATCTGGATGTCTCCATCAAGTACGACGGAGCGGCCAGGTTCAGCGTGAAACAGAAGGTCTGCAAGGCCAAGTCGTGCAAGACGACGGCCACCGACCTCCCCGTGACCACCGGCGCCGGCCAGACGAGCAAGAAGATCGGCAAGGGTAGCTACAAGGTCAAGGGCAAACCCGGCATCAAGGTCAAGGTCCTACCCTGGCCCACTCGCACCGTGACAGCCACCCCAACGGCGACGGCCACGGCGACGATCACCGGCACCCCTGGCACCAGCGATTCGGCAACCAATACGGCGACCGCGGCAGTGACCGAAACTGCCACGGCGACCACCACGGTCACCCAGCAGGCCACGGCCACGGTAACTGAAGCCGCCCCAGCGGCCACCGTCACCGCCACGGTCACCTTCACCTGCCAACCCAACACCGCAGAACCGTTGGCCCCCACCGAAACCCCAACAAACCCAGAAACCCCAACAAACTCGGCAATCCCGACAACCTCGGCAACTCCAGAACCCACCCCGACTCCGACCCCGTCGGTCACGGCGTCGAACACGGTTTCCGAGACAGTGCCCGAAACAGTGCCCGAGACGGCGTCGAACACAGCGTCCGTGACGGCCACCGAGACGGCGACATCGACCGAGTCCGCTGCAGACCCGGTCCCCACGTGCCCGCCAGCGGCGGAAACGCTGTCGGCGACCCCCACGGCGGAAACACCGATGCCCACGGACACGGCGGCCGAAGCACCGGCGCCAACGGACACAACCCCAGCTCCCGAGGCCCAATAGTCCCGACCCGCCGACCCGGCTGCCCCTCCGGCGCCGGGTCGGCGGTCACACAGGGCGCACGGACACAGACCTGGCTATAAACGGGCCAACCAGCCGAAGATGCTCGGATAATACATGCCTAAGTCACAGGTCAATCCCGTGATCACAGATGGACCGATGTTCCCCTTGGACAGTCCCAGCCAGGCATAGCGGGTGGGGCCCCACCGAGCCAGCCGTAAAGGATGCTCATCTGAATGGTGACGCGGAGACTCGGTCCTTCAGAACCGGGAGGAAGCGCCACCCCTCCTTTCGAAAACAGAATGGAAAGGCTAGGTCACGTTCGGTAATGTGTGCGGTGAGTGAGGACGCTGTGACAGGAGGTGCTCGATGGCGATCCGCCGCTCCGCCACCAAACGCAACGGCCTGCCCACGATCGTGCAACTGCGGCTCACACCCACCCCGGCCCAGGCCGACGCGCTGGCTGCGGCGGTGCTGTTGTGTAATCAGGCGGCCACCGTCGTGTCCCGCTTGGCCTGGCAGCATCGCGTGTTCGCTGTGGTGGAGTTGCAGCGGCTGGCCTACTACGAGGTGCGGGCGCAGGTGGCCGGGCTGGGCGCACAGGCGGCTGTGCGGGCGATCGCCCGGGTCGCCGGCGCCTACGCCAACCGGCGCGCTGGCAAGAAACGCGCTCATATCTTCCGGCCGCAGGGCGCCGTCCCTTACGACGCCCGGTTGATGAGCTTCAACCGTGACGCCCGCACGGTGTCGCTGTGGACCCCCACCGGCCGCGTCAGCGTGCCCTACACCAGTCGGCCCGAAGATCTCAAGGCCATGGATGCGCTGCCGAGGGGGAGGCCGACCTGATCTGCCGGCGCGGGGTGTGGCTGCTGCAGGTCGCCGTCACCCTGCCCAAGCCAGCGGTGGGTGACCCGGTTCATGGCTTTGTGGGGGTGGATCAAGGGGTGGCGAACCTGGCGGTCACCTCCGACCGGGTGGTGCTGCCCGGCCCTGCCCTCCCCGGCCCGATCGGCGGCAACGGCCACGTCCGCACTCTGCGGGAGCGGCGGCATCGCCAACGCCGACGCCTGCAGAAGAAGGGGACCTCGGCGGCGCGGCGAGTGCTGCGCCGCCTGTCCGGCCGTGAACACCGGATGATGACCGACCTCAACCACCAAATCAGCACGTTTGTGGCGTGAAGCCGAACGCACCGGCCGTGGGGTCGCCCTGGAGGATCTGCAGGGCATCCGCGGCCGGGTAAGGGCTCATCGGTTCCAGCGGCGCACCCTGCACAACTGGGCCTTCGCCCAGCAGATCACCCTCACCCGCTACAAAGCCGCCCGCGCCGGGATCGCCTTCCTGCTGGTCGACCCCGCCTACACCTCCCAGACCTGCCCGGAATGCGGGCACATCAGCCGGGCGAACCGGCCGGCACGGGGCCGGTTCGTCTGCAAAAGGTGCGGCCTCGCTGGGCACGCCGACCACATCGCAGCCCGCAACATCGCCACCCGCGGCATAGCGGGCTGGGCTGCCATCAACCAGCCACACGCTACCGGCCTCCCCTCAGCCAGACGGGACCGCGAGAGCGAACCACCAGCTTCAGTCGGTGGTAGTTGATAACGTCTTGTAGCGGCCCTGATGGTAAAGCAGCGGACGGTCGTCAGCGCGGGCACCGAGCGCGGTAACCCCACCCACCACGATCGAGTGGTCGCCGCCCTCATGGACGGAGGTCGTCCGGGCCTCCAGCGTCGCCACGGCGTCGGTGAAGAGCGCCACGCCCGATTCGCCACGATGGTGCGCCCAGCGTTCCAGTTGCCCGTCGAGCTCCCGCCCCCGATGCGCGAAGAACCGCGACGCGTCCTCCATGGAGGCCGGCAGCACCGACACCCCCCACACACCCGCCTCCATCACGGCGTCGTGGAAGCGGGCCACCTTCTCCGCGCAGAACAGTACGAGCAGCGGGTCCAGTGACACGGACGTGAACGAGTTCACGGTCATCGCGTGATCGATCCCGTCGAGCCTGGTCGTGACGATCGCGACTCCGGTGGCGAATCGGCCGACCACCTTGCGGTAGATGTCCCGATCGATGTGCTGCTCTGTGGAACCATGGGGCACGATCGCTACTTTATGCCTCTAAGTCGGGTTCCTTGGCTGCTGGCCATGCAACAACCAGGAACCGCCGCCCGACGAGGGCGCCAGCCAGAAGGCCACGACCACCGCCGCCATGCCCCCGTAGAGGTAGACGAACCCGGCTGGGCCGTTACCGGAGATCACCAGGTCCCCCTGCGACAGCTTGAGCGAGAACGGCATGGACACCAGCAGCCACCCGAGCGCCGTCACCGACACCCCGAGGCGCGAACCCATGAGCTTGCCCGCCCCGAAACAGACGCCGAAGAGCGCGAGCAGCCAGCCGATCGCCGAGCCCGGGATCATCCCGACGAACGGGACAGGACCGACGTGCCAAATCGCCTGCGTGAACCCGCCCACGATGCCCATGACCAGCCCCAACACGAACAGCATGCCGTAGGCGGCCCCACCCAACGCCGACTCGGCCTGGCTGCGTTGCTCCATGAAGAACGAGGTTAGTGGATGCCTGCGAAGAGATCATTCGCGAGGTCAGTGACCGCCCGCCAAGAGACCGTCCGCGAGGCCAGAAACCAGATCATCCGCGACGGTCAGTGGATGCCCGCGAAGAGATCGTTCTCGCGGTTGTGCGGCGCTCCCATCCCGCCCGCCTCGATCGGCGCGCCGGGCATCGCGTGGCCGGGCGCGCCGAGCGCCAGGATGTAGTGCTCGACGCCCTGCGCCTCCTGGCCGATGTTGTTCGAGAGCGCGAACCACGGGTCGTCCACACTGATCTGCGTGGCGTGCGCGCGCATGGCGTCCAGCTTGTTGCCGACCCACGGCCGCGCGTCGATCTCCGTGGTGATCACCTCGTCGGGGCTGGCGAACGGCATGTCGTCGACGTCCTCGACGAGGAAGTCGACGTCGGCCGCGCGCAGCGCCTCGGCCGTACGGCGCATCACCGACCTGGCGACGGCCGTGTGGTAGAACTTCGTGATCCGCCACGGCGCACCCTCGCCGAAGCGTGGGTCGGCGGCGAGTTCGTACGCCCGCCGCGAAACGCGATGTGCCTGAATATGGTCGGGATGCCCATAGAACCCGTTGTCGTCATAAGTGACCAGGACCTGGGGCCGTACCTCGCGGATGACCTTGACCAGCTCCCCCGCCGCCTCGTCGAGGTCGGCCTGCCAGAACGCGTTGGGCCGGTCGTTGGAGGCGACGCCCATCATGCCCGAATCGCGCCAACGGCCCGGCGCGCCCAGGAAGCGGTGGTCCTCGACGCCGAGCGCCTTGCAGGCCATCGCGAGTTCGGCGATGCGGTGCGTGCCCAGCGTGTCGTCGCGGTCGGCGGCCAGGTGGGCGAGCTCCGGGGGGATGACCTCCCCCTCCTCGCCGAGCGTGCAGGTCACGAGCGTGACGTGCGCGCCTTCCGCCGCGTACTTGGCCATCGTCGCGCCGGTGCCGATCGACTCGTCATCGGGGTGGGCGTGCACCAGCAGCAGCCGTCGGTCAGTCATGCGTTCGAGCGTACTGGCAGGATTAGGGCATGAGTGAGAGCTTCCCGCGCCTGTCGGCCAGGACCCGCAGGTTCACCCTCGGAGTGCCCAGGGGCTTCACGATCTCCCCCGACGGCGGCAAAGTCGTGTTCTTGCGTACGAAGTCCGGCACCGACCCGGTGACGTGCCTGTGGGAACTCGACACCGAGACTCACGTCGAGCGCCTCGTGATCGACCCGCGTACGCTCGACGCCGACGACGGCGACCTCCCGCCCGAGGAGCGCGCCCGGCGCGAGCGCAGCCGCGAGCAGGCGGGCGGCGTGGTCGGCTACAGCACCGACTCCTCGGTGACCAGGGCCGCCTTCGCGCTGGCCGGCGGCCTGTACGTCACCGACCTGCCCAACGGCGACACCCGGCGGCTGGAGACGCCGGGCGCGGTCATCGACCCGCGCATCTCCCCCGACGGCCAGCGGGTCGCGTACGTCAGCGGGGGTGCCCTACGGGTGCACACCCTCGCGACAGGTGACGACCACGCCCTCGCGGAGCCCGAGTCGCCGACCGTCACGTACGGCCTGGCCGAGTTCATCGCCGCCGAGGAGATGGACCGGATGCGCGGCCATTGGTGGTCGCCGTCGAGCGACGCGCTCCTGGTCGAACGGGCCGACGAGGCTCCGGTTCACACCTGGCACATCGCCGACCCGGCCAACCCGGACCGGCCCGCGACGGCCCAGCGCTATCCGGCCGCCGGCACGCCCAACGCGGTGACCCAGTTGTTCGTGCTCGGAGTCGACGGGTCGCGCGTGGCGGTGCCGTACGAGGACGAATACCTCACGACGGCCGCCTGGAGCTCCCATGCGCTGTCGATCGTGACCATGTCGCGTGATCAGAAGAGCCTGCGTCTGTTCGCGGTCGATCCGGCGACCGGCGTGTCCACGCTGGTCCGCGAGGACACCGATCCGGCCTGGGTCGACGTCGTCGCCGGCGTGCCCGCCCACCTCGACGACGGCTCGCTGGTCTGGGTGGCCGCCGCCGACGGCGGCAATCGCCTGTTCGTGGGGGACCGCGCCGTCACTCCGCCCACCCTGCAAGTACGCGCGGTGCTCGACGTCGACCACGACAGCGTGCTGTTCAGCGCGAGCGGCGACCCCACCGAGATCCAGTTGTGGACCTGGGACGGCCGCTCGCTGCTGCCCGTGTCGACCCGGTCCGGCGTGTTCTCTGGGCGGATGTCCGGCGGCGTGGGCGTACTGACCGAGCAGAGCCTCGACGCCGAGGGCGTGTCCACCACGGTCGTACGGCGTGACGGCATGGCCATCCCGATCCCCTCGCTGGCCGAGCGCCCCGGCCTCGACCTGCGGGTCTCACTCGGCCGCTCCGGCCGCCGCGACCTCTCCACCGCCGTGGTACTGCCCTCCTGGCACGAGCAGGGCTCGCGGAAGCTACCGGTCCTGATGGATCCGTACGGCGGGCCGCACGCGCAGCGGGTGCTCAACCGTCGCGGCGGCTACCTGGAGAGCCAGTGGTTCGCCGAGCAGGGCTTCGCCGTCATCGTGGCCGACGGCCGCGGCACCCCGGGCAGGGGCCCCGCCTTCGAACGCGCCGTACTCAACGACCTGGCCACGCCCCCGCTAGAGGACCAGATCGACGCCCTGCAGGGGGTGGCTGAGCAATACCCCGATGACCTCGACCTGACGAAGGTGGCCATCAGGGGCTGGTCGTTCGGCGGCTTCCTGGCGGCACTGGCCGTGCTGCGCCGGCCCGACGTGTTCCACGCCGCGGTGGCGGGGGCGCCGGTGACGGACTGGCGGTTGTACGACACGTGTTACACCGAGCGGTACCTGGGGCATCCGGACGAGCAGGCGGACGTGTACGACAACTCCTCGCTGTTCGGCGATGCGGCCAAGCTGGAGCGGCCGCTGCTGCTGATCCACGGTCTGGCCGACGACAACGTCGTGGCCGCGCACACGCTTCGCCTGTCGTCGGCGCTGCTGGCGGCGGGGCGGCAGCATAGTGTGCTCCCGCTGTCGGGGGTCACCCATATGACGCCGCAGGAGGTCGTGGCGGAGAACTTGCTGCTGCTGCAGGTGGAGTTCCTGAAGAGGTCCTTGGGCGTGTGACCGCCTGGGGCGGGCCGTGGCCCGGCTTCCTGCGCTGTAGGTGACACTCGTCGGTCGACCACTCGGGGTGGGCCGCGTCGCAGGTGTCATCAGCCCGTGGCATGACATGCCACGGGCTGATTCGCCTCCCCCCAGACCAGCCCCTGGTCCGATGTGCCCGGAACCCCCGCTGCGGGATCGTCGTGCGCATGCTCAAGCACATCTCCCTCTCCATCGCCATCGCCCTCCTCGGCTCCGGCGTCCAGTCCCAGCAGGCGGCCACCCTCGACTGGTCCGCCTGCCCCAACGACAAAGTTGGGATGACCTGCGCCGACCTCCAGGTCCCCGCCGACTGGCAGAAACCCGACGGCCGCAAGATCACCCTCAAGCTGGGCCGGTTGAAGGCCACCGGCACTTCTTCCGAAGGGTTGGTCCTGGTGGCCTACGGCGGCCCCGGTGGCCCCGGCATCGCCTTGACCCAGACCTACGCGGACCTCTGGGCCAAGCTGCGCGAACGGATGGACGTCATCACCTGGGACACCCGCGGCTACGGCACGCAGTTCAGCGGCCTCAGCACCGGGCTGGCCTGCACCTGGACCCGAATCCCGCTGCCCGACTTCCCCAAAGACGACGCCGACTTCGGACGGCTCTCCGACACCAACCGCGGCTACGCGGAAGCCTGCCGCAACAAGGACCCCGAGCTGTTCGCCAACATGAGCTCGGCCGACCACGCCAGAGACATGGAGGCCATCAGAAAGGCCCTGGGCGACGGCAAGCTCAACTTCTACGGCGCCTCTTACGCCGGGATCTACGCGCAGGACTACGCCCGGCTCTTCCCCGGCCAGGTGCGCACCATGGTGCTCGACGGCACGATCAGCCACAGCGGCACCGACTGGACCACCGACATGGTCAACATGGCCAAGGACAACGAGACGTCCTTCAACCGCTTCTTCACCTGGTGCGCCGGTGCCGGCAAGTGCCGAGAGCTGTCCGCCCAGTGGCGCGGCCTGGTCGCCAAGGCCGACCGCTCCCCGGTTCCGGCCAAGTCTGCAGGAATCGCCTATACGGGGGGCGACCTGCAATCCCTCGCCATGGGGTTCGCCCACCAGGGTCCCGACAGCTATCCCAAGCTGGCGGAGGCCCTCCGTAAGGCCGTACGCGGCGACGCTTCCGGCTTCGTCCCCGCCCGCGGCTCCCGCTACCCCGACCAGTCGACCGGCGTCACCGAATGCACCGACTGGCCGCGCGCCGCCGGCCGCGCCGAGCTCGACAAGACGATCGCCCGACTCCGCAAGATCGCCCCCAACGCGGGCGCGGCCAACACTTTGGCGACGGGCACGCTCGGCTGCATCGGCTGGCCGGTATCAGTGACCAACCCGCCAGCGCCCCTCCCCAAGGGCCTGCCGCCGATGCTGGGCGCTGGTGCCTGGCGCGAGTCCGACGCGGTCGCCCGGATTCTCACGCAGGTGCCAGGCAGCGCCACCATCCGCCATGAGGGCCCAGGACACACACTCTTCGCCTTCAACGAGTGCGCCCGCAATCACATGTTCCGCTACTTGACGGACCGCACCTTGCCGTCCTCTGAAGCGAAGTGCTGACCACCCCCGGAAGCCGACTCATCGACCCCCAAAGGCCGCCCATCGAGAGCCAACGACCGGTGGCCGGTCACCCAGAGTCGGTGGCCAGGAGTCGGCGGTCAGGAGTGCTGTGCCAGCCACTCTGCCGACTCCTCCGTTGCGAGGGAGCGGGTGGTGGCCGGGGTCCCGTGCCAGCTACTCCACAGAGCCGCGTACGAACCGCCCTCCGCCACCAGCTCATCGTGCGACCCGAGCTCGCTGATCCGTCCGTCCTCGACCACCGCCACCCGGTCCGCGTCGTGCGCCGTGTAGAGGCGGTGGGCGATGGCGATCACCGTGCGACCGTCGAGCACCGCCGCCAGCGACCGCTCCAGGTGCCGGGCGGCTCGGGGGTCGATGAGCGAGGTGGCCTCGTCCAGCACCAGCGTGTGCGGGTCCGCCAGCACCAGGCGGGCCAGCGCCAGCTGCTGGGCGTGGGCAGGAGAGACGGCCAGCCCGCCGGACCCGACGACCGTGTCGAGTCCGTCGGGCAGGGCGAGCACCCAGTCGAGCGAATCGACCGCCGCGAGAGCCGCGCGCACAGCGGTGTCGTCGGCTTCCGGACGGGCGATCAGCAGGTTGTCACGGAGTGTGCCCTTGAAGACGTGGTGCTCCTGGGTGACCAGCGCGACGTGGCCGCGCAGGTCGTCGAGGGGCAGGTCGACCAAGGGCACACCGCCCACCGACACCGCGCCCGTACGCGGGCCGTGGATGCCCGCCAGCAGCCTGCCGAGCGTCGACTTGCCCGCGCCGGAAGGGCCGACCATGGCCAGCCGCTCCCCCGGCCGGACGGTCAGCGACACGCCGTGCAGCACGTCGCGGCCCTCGCGGTAGGCGTAGCGGACGTCGTCGGCCTCCATCAGTTCGCCCGCGGGCCGCGCGGTGGAGGCGGCCCGGTCGTCGGGTACGTTCGCCACGCCGAGCAGCCGGGCCATGGCGGCCCCGCCCACCTGCAACTCCTCGATCCACATCAGAAACCGGTCGAGCGGGTCGATGAGCTGCTGCGCGTACAGGGTGGCGGCGGTGACCTGAGCCAGCGACACCCAGCCGTTGGTGTAGAACAAGCCGCCGATGAACAGGGTCGAGACGACCGGGATCACATAGCCCAGCTCGACGGCGGGATACCAGATCGTGCGCAGCCACAGCGTGTAGCGTTCGGCGGCGAACGAGCCGCGGATGTCGTTCGCGGTCCGCGCCTCCCGCCGCCGCTGGAGGCCGAGCGCCTCTACGGCCCTGGCGCCTTCGACGGTCTCGGCCAGTCCCTCGGTCATGTCGGCGTAGGCGGCGTTCTCGCGCAGATAGCCGTCGCGGGCGCGGTTGAGGTACCAGCGGGTGGAGATCCAGAGCAGCGGCACCGCGATCAGCATCGGCAGCATGAGCAGCGGGCTGACCAGCACCATCGCGCCCACGGTGATCGTGAAAGTGACGATCGCGATCAGCGTCTCGGGCACGGCGTGCCGGACGGTCTGGGAGAGGGAGTCGACGTCGCGGGAGGTTCTGGTGATCAGGTCGCCGGAGCCGGCCCGCTCCACCGTCGACAGCGGCAGGCCGAGCACCCGGTCGACGAACTCCTCACGCAGCTCGGCGAGGACCTTCTCGCCGAGCTTGGCCGAGGCGAGCACCGCGTAACGCACCAGAGCGCCCTGCCCGAACAGGAACGCGCCGATACCGACGGCGAAGAGCAGCACGTTGACATGGCCGCCATCCTGGACGTTCTGCACCAGATTGCCGAGCTGCCAGGGCACGGCCAGGCCCACGATCGCCGCGAACCCGTGCAGGGCCAGCACGACGGTGAGCTGACGCGGATACTTGAGCGTCAGCCGCCTGGCGTAGGCGCGCACCTGTCTCTGGTCGGCGACCGGCAGAATCTCGCGGGCCATCGTCAGTCCTCCCCTCTCGTCACGGTCGCGGCGTATTCCGGCGAGGTCGCCAGCAGGTCGCGGTGCGTGCCTTCGGCGAGCACCCTGCCGTTCTCGACGTAGATCACGTGGTCGGTGCGGTCGAGCACCAGCGGGCTGGTCGTGCATACCAGCGTGGTCTTGCCGACGCGGGCCTTGGCCAGCCGCTCGCCGATGCGGGCCTCGCTGTGGGCGTCGACGGCGCTGGTCGGCTCGACCAGGATGAGCACCTCCGGATCAGCCAGCAATGCCCTGACCAGCCGGAGCCGCTGCTGCTGCCCGCCGGAGAACTCCCGGCCCGCCTCGGCCACCAGAGCGTCGAGCCCGTCGGGCAGGGCCTCGATGATGTCCTCGGCACAGGCGGCATACAGCGCCTGCTCCACCCGCTCGCCAGAAGAGTCGCCGCGGACGTCCAGCTCGTCGCGGAGCCTGCCGGTGAACAGGCGGGCGCCGTTGTCGGCGACCAGGATGCGCGTACGGATCTCGGCCATCGGCAGCGTCGCCAGGTCGACCCCGCCGAAGGTGACGTCGCCGTCCGCGTAGCGGCCGAGCCGGTCGGCGATGGCGATGGTGTCCTCCGGCAGAGCGGCCGCGATCGCGGTCATGACGCCCGGCTGGACGGTGACGCCGCTGTAGGAGTCGCGCAGCACGCCGCCTTCACTGGTGCCGGTGCCCCCTGACACCTCGGGCTCGATGGACAGAATGCGCACCACGCGGCGGGCGGCGACATGGCCCTTGGTCAGTTTGTCGGCGACCTCGGTGAGCGTACGCATCGGGCCGATCAGGAAGACCGCGTAACCGTAGAAGGCGACGAGCTGGCCGGCGGAGATCTCGCCGCCGATCGCGAACGAGGCGCCTATCCCGGTGACGACCGCGATGAGCACTCCGGGCAGCAGGATCTGCGCGCCTTCGAGCAGCGATTCGACCTTGGACACGTTGACGCCCGCAGCCCTTACACGCTGGGACTCCTCGCGGTAGCGGGCGGCGAACACCTGCTCGCCACCGATGCCGCGCAGCACCCGCAGGCCCGCCACGATGTCGGCCGACCTGGTGGACAGCTCGCCCATCAGGTCGCGCTGGGTCTTCTGACGTCTGTGCAGCGGCTTGAGCAGAGGCCCGATCGCGACGGCCATCAGCGGCACGCCGAACATCACCAGCAGCCCCAACGGCAGCGAAGTGGAGATGAGGATCACGGTGACCGCGATGATCGCCACGACGGAGCCGGTGCCACGCGGCAGGATCTCCATCGAGTTGCCGATGTGGGAGATATCGGAGTTGCCGACGCTGACGACCTCGCCGGTCGAGACCCGCTTGGGCAGCGTGGCACCGAGCCGCGCGGCCTGCCTGGTGGTCACTTGTACGGTGCGGTAGGCGGCGGCCAGCCAGTTGTAGACCGCCATCCGGTGCCGCATGATCCCGGTGAACGCCTGCAGCACGCCGATCACGAGCATGATCGCCGACCAGGTCAGCAGCGCGTCGGTGTCCTTGGCCGTGACGGCGTCGATGCCCTTGCCGAGCACAGCGGGGACCAGCGCCTGCAACAGCCACCAGGCGGTGGCGAAGCCGATGCCACCCAGCAATGCCGGGGCCTGGGCACGCGCGTTCCACCACAGGTACCGGAGCGGGCTGCGGATGTCGGGCATGCCGAAATCGGCTTCTGGAAGGGATCGCATAGCTCATCAAGGTTGACAAGGCGCCGGCTGACCCGGCAAACCATTTTTCCGACTCGGACACCGCGACGATGCTGATCGCCCAGGTCCACCGGTTTCCGGCCTGAGCACCGCAACGGTACTCACCGACCAGATCAACCGGTCCGTTGTCTTGGCGGACGGCTGCACGTGTACGACCTGCCCGCGGTGAACCGCACCGACCTGGATCGCCGGCCCCCGCCAGATCGGTGTTCCGCCAAGGCACCCCCAGCCAAGGCCGTCTGACGGAGGCGCTCCGTCGGAGGCGGTCCGGCGGCCGATCATCCGGGCGGACGCCTGCCGCCGATCACCCGGGCGGACGGCTGCGGCCGGATTGTCCTTGCACCCGGCCACGAGCGCGGAGCAGGGAGCACGCAGCGGGGACACGCCGAAGCGCTTTACAGGACGCATGTTCGCATCGGGCTGACACATCGTCGTGCTTTTGCCGTTCAGCCGCCCGGTGCCTGCGGTTTCCCTACCATCCTACCGCCGACCCGGTCTTACACCGTGTATCGAGGCTGGCTCAGGTGATTCCGGGGATCTTCCCGGTACGCCAGAATCGATCCCTGTGAAGCACGGGTACACCAACAGCACGGTCGGCGACGACACATGGGTCGTCAAGTGTTACGAAGGTCCTGACGCGGCGATCCGTCTCAAGACCGAGAGCAGGTTCCTGCGCCGACTGCGCGGGCGGCTGCCTGTGCCCGCCGTACACCGGGTGACCCCGACGAGCGTGACCACTCGCTACGTACGCGGGGCGCACGGTCAGGACCTGCTCGACGAGGGCCGCGTGACCGAGGTCCTCGCCGGGTGCGGGAAGACGCTCGCCCGCATCCACCAGCTGGGGATCGTGCACGGCGACTACGGGCCGCAGAACCTGCTGTTCGACCCGGCCACGTTCGAGACGGCGGCGATCCTCGACTGGGAGTGGGCGCACCCGGGCGAGCCGATCGAGGACCTCGCGTGGTGCGAGTGGATCGTGCGGATGCACCACCCGGAGCACGTACCACTCCTGGCGTCCTTCTTCGACGCGTACGGCGGCCCGGTGCCGCCCTGGCCGGACCGTCACGCGGCCATGGTGGCGCGCTGCCGTGCCCTGCTCGACTTCACCGGCCGGTGGGAGCCGGGCGGCGACGGCGAGAAACTGTGGCGCGAGCGCCTCGACGTCACCGCCTCCTGGACCGACGCGGCCTGACGCCGATACGGGCGGACCTCAGAGCGGCGGGCGACCGATCAGCGCGATCACGGTCTCCAGTCGTTATCACCGCTTCCTGAGCCAGCGCAGCCTGACGCCGATGCAGGCGGGCACCAGAGCGGCGGGCGACCGATCAGAGCAGTCGCAGTCGCCAGTCGTTGCAGCGCATCGGATGACCCACCGGGTACTCGAAGTCGACCTCCCCGACGAAGGTGAACCCGGCCTTGCGGCAGATCGCGTTGGACGCCGGATGTTCCACCGATGGGTAGGCGTGCAGGTGCCGGTGCCTGCCCTCCGCCCGAGCCTTGGTCGCGATGGCAATGGCGGCAGCCGTCGCGATGCCCCGCCCCTGAAACTCCGGCAAGATCCCCCAGCCCGTCTCATAAACGGTCTCACCCTGCCATTCGCGCTCCCAGAAGCCGATCGAGCCGACCGTCTCCAGCTCAGGCTCGACGACCACGCTGAACATGGCGCCCAGTCCCGGATCATCCAGCTTGAGGTAGCGCTCGTGCCGCCCGACCACCTCTTCCTCGGTCTCGGGACCGCCCAGGTGCTCGGTCATCTCAGGAGCGTTGAGGCGGCGCAGCAACCCAAGGTCGCCCTGCGACCAGGGCTCAAGTCGGACAAAAGGTATCTCCATCCCGCGGATGGTACTCAACGAGTCCGACAATGACCGCGCGAATCTTGCGACGTCCGGACCCATCTTGCGAATAACCGATCACCTCCGCCGACGGGAGCGTTGAAGACGCCCCGGCGGCCGAAGAAGGTCTCGAACATCTGTGGTCGGGACGTCGAGGTGGGGCTACAGCGCTGGCCGACAACCCGCGGGCGCGACGGTTGCGAGCGATTCGGGATCACATCGTTGGGGCGGCCGGACCCGCCGCTGGAGGAGGTGCACTACCGGCTGAGGCGCGCAGGGAGTACATGAGCGGAACCCTGGGCGCGCCCTCCGGCAGGCGGTAGCCAGTGTGGTCGCCGGACATCGTGGCGAAGCGGCGGAAGAGCGTGTGGTCGTACTCGTGCAGGAACTCCACACGCAGGCCCGCCGCCGCCACCGCGCTGACGACGTCGCCGATGCTGTGCTGGAACTGCACGGAGGTGTGGGACTCGATCAGCCGGCCACCGGTGTAGGTGTACGGTTCCTCCCAGACGTGCGGACCCCGGTCGAAGTAGTCGTAGGCGATCGTCGTGCCGGTCTCCTCATCAAGGACTTGGGGAAAGGGGTGGAATTCCGAGAGATAGAGGAATCCGCCCGGTTCCAGCAGCGCGGCGACCGCCTCCGCCCAGCGGGTGAGTTCAGGCAGCCACACCAGGGCACCGAGGCCGGTGTAGACGATGTCGTAGGTCTCGCCGAGCGCCTCGACCGCGTCGTACACGTCGGCGGTGACGAACCTCGCCGGCAGGCCGCAGTCGGCGGCGATGGCCCTGGCCTGCTCGATGGCGGCGTCGGAGAAGTCGAGCCCGGTCACCTCGGCGCCGAGCCTGGCCCAGGAGAGCGTGTCCAGGCCGAGGTGGCACTGCAGGTGCACCAAGCGGCGGCCGGACACGTCGCCGACCTCCGCGACCTCGAAGGGTCTCAGGACGCTCCGGCCGTGGGCCTTGAAACCGTCAACATCGTAGAAGTCGCTGTCGACATGGATCGGGACCCGTGCGTTCCAGTTGGCCCGGTTGGTCGTCAGGTAGTCCATGACGCCCGAGCGTAAGCAGGAACGCGGTCGCGGCGCCTCCCATTAAGTCGGGTTAAGTCGGGCCTACCGCCGCCACCTCCGAATGCGGAAGGGTAGCAACGCGGCGTTCGATCAGAGCTGGGTGCATCGATGACAGCAGTGTCGCCGCGCTGTCAGGATTGGAGAATGTCCCGCGATCTTCGGCTGCGAGCCACCTTCGACAGCGCAGCTGACTCCTATCAGGACGCCCGCCCCGACTACCCGGCCGAGCTGTATTCCGACCTGCTGGCGATCACGGCGATCACGCCACCCGCGCACCTGCTCGAAGTCGGATGCGGTCCGGGGAAAGCCACGCTGCCATTGGCACGGATGGGCTTCCGGATCACCGCGGTCGAACTCGGCGATGCCCTGGCGGCGGAGGCACGGCGCCGCCTCGCCGAATTCGCCGACGTTTCCGTGATCGCATCGTCTTTCGAAGACTGGGAGCCGCCGACAGGGGCCCGCTTCGATCTCGCGTACGCGGCCACGGCGTGGAAATGGGTGGACCCAGAGGTCAAGTACGCGAAAGCAGCCGAGCTGCTCGCCCCGGGCGGCCATTTGGCCGTGTGGAACGCCGACCACGCGTTCCCGGCAGATTTCGACCCGTTCTTCACCGAAATCCAGAAGGTCTATGACGAGATCGGCGAAGGTGATGGCAGCCCGTGGCCGCCGCCACCGCCGGAGAACCGGCCCGACCCCATCGCCACCGAGTTCGATGCCTCCGGACACTTCACAGTGGTCGGAACAAGACTCTACGTATGGGCTTTGCGCTACACGGTAGACGAATACATCGCGCTGCTCGACACGTTCTCCGGCCACATCGCCATGGAGCCGGCCAAACGGGAACACCTCTACCGTGAGATACGCCGCCTCCTCGCCGCACGCCCGGACGGACGACTCCTCCGCCACTGGTCGGTCGGCCTCACCATCGGCCAACGCCTATGACCTGGAGGCAGCCGCAACGCCCATGACCTGAAGACGCCCGTGCACCGGATCTTGACACGCTCTCCCCGGAAACCGCACACCGACCTGCTTGGCTCATGGTCATGACGACCATCGCGTACCTGGACCAACTCGCCGCCAGCGCCCCCGGCCGCGCGTACAAGCGGGACCTGCTGACCATGATGGAGCTGCGGCCCGGCCAGACCGTGCTCGACATAGGCTGCGGCCCCGGCACCGACCTGGCCGACCTCTCCGACGGCGTGACCTCTTCGGGTACGGTGATCGGCCTCGACCACGACCCGGCCATGGCGGACCAGGCCCGGCTACGGCTGGCCGACCGTACCAACGTGGAGATCCGCGTCGGCGACGCCCACACGATGCCACTCGACGACGGCACCGTCGACCGGGCGCGTACGGACCGGACGCTGCAGCACGTGCCCGACCCGGGGCGGGTGCTGGCGGAGTTCCGCCGCGTGGCCCGGCCGGGCGCCACCATCGCCATGGCCGAACCCGACTGGCACGGCCTGCTGATCGACTCACCGGCCGGCCCGGGCCTCGTCCGATACATCACCACAGAGGTGATCAGGAACCCGGCCATCGGACGGAGCCTCGCCCGCCTCGCCGAACAGGCCGGACTGTCCGTACGGACGGCGACGGTGTTCAGCCCGGTGATCCGGGACCTGGAGACGGCCGAGCGGCTCTTCGGCCTGCGCCGCACCCGCTCCAGGGCTGTGCACGCGGGCTACCTGGACGACTCCACCGACCTCGGCTCCGGGCCCTTCCTGGTCAGTTGCACGTTGTTCATGGTGGTGGCCGACGCACCTTGACGGCGCCAACGCCTGGCAGCCCGGCCGGCCGGCACGGGCGGGCCGTACAAAAAACAAGTAGTACGGCCCGCAGCTCCCTACTTGGCGTTCGCCTTGAGGTAGTCGCTGTTCATCTGCGCGATCGTGTCCAGCGGGATCCCCTTGGGACACACGGCCGTGCACTCACCCGTGTTCGTGCACCCCCCGAACCCCTCCGCGTCCATCTGGTCCACCATCGCCTTGGCCCGCGTCAGCCGCTCCGGCTGGCCCTGGGGAAGCAGCGAGAGGTGGGTGATCTTGGCGGCCGTGAAGAGCGACGCCGATCCGTTCGGGCAGGCCGCCACGCAGGCCCCGCACCCGATGCAGGTGGCGGCGTCGAAGGCGTCGTCGGCGTCCTCCTTGCGTACCGGGATGCTGTGGGCGTCGGGCGCCGACCCCGCCGGGACCGAGACGAAGCCGCCGGCCTGGATGATGCGGTCGAACGCCGACCGGTCCACCACCAGGTCCTTCACCACCGGGAACGGTGCCGCGCGCCACGGTTCGATGGTGATCGTGGCGCCGTCCTCGAAGTGGCGCATGTGGAGCTGGCAGGTGGTGGTGGCGCGCTGCTCGCCGTGTGCGACGCCGTTGATGACCATGCCGCACATGCCGCAGATGCCCTCGCGGCAGTCGTGGTCGAAGGCCACCGGGTCGTCGCCCGAGAGGATGAGGCGCTCGTTGAGTACGTCGAGCATCTCCAGGAAGGACATGTCCGGGGAGACGTCTTCAACCCGGTAAGTGGCCATCTTGCCGGGAGCTGACGGGCCGCTCTGGCGCCAGACCTTCAAAGTCAAGTTCACTTGTAGCTCCGCTGGGTCATCTTGACGTACTCGTACTCGAGCGTTTCCTTGTGCAGCACCGGTCCGTCCCCGGAGAACTCCCAGGCCGACACGTGTGCGAAGTGCTCGTCATCGCGCAGGGCCTCGCCGTCGGCGTCCTGCGACTCGGCGCGGAAGTGGCCGCCGCACGACTCGGTGCGGATCAGCGCGTCCAGGCACATGAGCTCGGCCAGGTCGAAGAAGTCCGCGACCCGCCCGGCCTTCTCCAGGACCTGGTTCAGCTCCTCGGCGGTGCCCGAGACCTTGACGTCCCGCCAGAACTCCTCGCGCAGCTCCGGAATGCGCTCCAGCGCCTTGCGCAGCGACTCCTCGGTGCGCTCCATGCCGCAGTAGTCCCACATGAGCTTGCCGAGCTCGCGGTGGAAGGAGTCGGGGGTACGCGTGCCGTTCACCGCGAGCAGCCTGTCGATCTTGGTACGTACCTTGATCTCGGCCTCGGCCACGGCGTCCTCGGAGACCTCCCCGAACGGCCCGGCCGCCAGGTAGTCGCCGAGCGTGGTGGGCAGCACGAAGTAGCCGTCGGCCAGGCCCTGCATCAACGCCGAGGCGCCGAGGCGGTTGGCGCCGTGGTCGGAGAAGTTGGCCTCGCCGATCACGAACAGGCCGGGGATCGTGGACTGCAGGTCGTAGTCCACCCACAGGCCGCCCATGGTGTAGTGGACGGCCGGGTAGATGCGCATCGGCGCCTCGTAGGGGTTCTCGCCCGTGATGCGCTCGTACATCTCGAAGAGGTTGCCGTACTTCTTCTCCACGGCGGCCCGCCCGAGACGGTTGATCGCGTCGGCGAAGTCCAGGTAGACCCCGAGTCCACCGGGTCCGACGCCGCGACCCTCGTCGCAGACGTTCTTGGCGGCGCGGGAGGCGATGTCCCGAGGGACGAGGTTCCCGAAAGCCGGATAAATCCGCTCCAGGTAGTAATCGCGTTCGTCTTCAGGAATGTCGCCGGGAGCCCGGGAGTCACCGCCGACGAGCGGCACCCACACGCGGCCGTCGTTGCGCAGCGACTCCGACATCAGCGTCAGCTTCGACTGGTACTCGCCCGACACCGGGATGCAGGTCGGGTGGATCTGCGTGTAGCAGGGGTTGGCGAAGTACGCGCCGCGCTCGTGTGCCCGCCAGATCGCCGTGGTGTTGCAGCCCTTGGCGTTCGTGGACAGGAAGAACACGTTCCCGTAGCCGCCGGAGGCCAGCACGACGGCATCGGCCACATGCCGCTCGATCTCCCCGGTGACCATGTCGCGGACGATGATCCCGCGCGCCCGGCCGTCGTCGACGATCACGTCGAGCATCTCGTGCCGGGTGAACATCTCCACGGTTCCGGCCGCGATCTGCCGCTCCAGGGCCTGGTAGGCGCCGAGCAGCAGCTGCTGGCCCGTCTGGCCGCGCGCGTAGAACGTACGCGACACCTGCGCGCCGCCGAACGAGCGGGTGTCCAGCAGCCCGCCGTACTCACGGGCGAACGGGACGCCCTGGGCGACCGCCTGGTCGATGATGTTCACGGAGACCTGGGCGAGGCGGTAGACGTTCGACTCGCGGGCCCGGAAGTCACCGCCCTTTACCGTGTCGTAGAAAAGGCGATAAATCGAGTCACCGTCGCCGCGGTAGTTCTTCGCGGCGTTGATCCCGCCCTGCGCGGCGATGGAGTGCGCGCGGCGCGGCGTGTCCTGATAGCAGAACGACTTGACGTTGTAGCCCAGCTCCCCCAGCGTCGCGGCGGCGGAACCGCCCGCCAAGCCGGTGCCGACCACGATCACGTTGAGCTTGCGCTTGTTGGCCGGGTTGACGAGCTTGGCGGCGAACTTCCGCTTCTCCCACCGCTCCTCGATGGGGCCAGCGGGCGCCTTGGCGTCCTTGATCTCCGGGCCTTCGGTGTACTTCACTTGATCACTCCGAACGTGACGGCGAGCGGCGGCGCGAGGAAGCCGATGACCAGGACTGCGGACACCAGCGCCGCGACCGGGCGAAGGGCCTTGAAACGGGTGGCCCAGCCAAGGGTCTGGAACATGCTCCAGATGCCGTGCCGCAGGTGCAGGCCGACCATGACGACGGCCACGACGTAGAAGAGCGTGACCCACCAGCGCGACAGGTCGAACCCGGCGATCAGCCGGTCGGCCGGCGCGGCGTCGTACCCCTTGGGGTTCACCACGCCGAAGCTCAGGTCGAGCAGATGCCAGACCAGGAAGAGCAGGATCGTGACGCCGCCCCACCTCATGATGTGCGTGGTGTAGCCCTTGGCCTGCGACTTCTTGGCCACGTACTTCACCGGCCGGGCCTGGCGGGCCCGCCGCGCCAGCGAGATCGCGGCCCACATGTGCAGGACCACCGCGACGACGAGGCCAGCCTCCAGGAGCGTCAGCACCGTCCGGTACGGCGCCAGCGGCTCCAGCAGCGTGCGGAGCGCCTCGGCGTACTCGTTGAAGGAGTCCTTGCCGAGGAAGATCTTGAGGTTGCCCAGCATGTGGAGGATCAAGAAGAGCACCATCGCGGCGCCCGTGACGGCCATGATGGCCTTCTTGCCGTTGGACGAGCGCAGGAATCCGCCGCGCTTTCCGCTGGGGGTCGGCTTTTTCGGCGTGGGCTTCAAGACTGGCGCGGTAGCGGCGCCTCGCTCAATCGTGGCTGTCACGTCTTCCGACGCTAGATATCCAGCCATGATCCGTCCAAGTCATGACGGGCCTGGTTTCCATAGCCTTCGGCTATGATGCTTGGTTTGTACGGCCGGCGTAAGGAAATCCCACGAGCCGGTGCGAGGAAAATCACATGCAGCTGCAACAGCTCGCCTACTTCGTCGCAGTCGCGGAGACCAGGCACTTCACCCAGGCCGCCGAGCGGATGCGGGTCGCCCAGCCGTCACTCAGCAAGCAGATCAAGGCATTGGAGAGCGACCTCGGCGCCCCGCTGTTCTCCAGGGCGCGCGGCAACGTCACCCTGACCCCGGCGGGAGAGGCGCTGCTGCCACTCGCCCGCCGGATGCTGGCCGACGCCGGCACCGCCCGGCAGGAGGTGGCCGAGCTCGCCGGACTGCGCAGAGGCAGGGTACGGCTCGGCGCCACCCCGTCACTGTGCGCCGGGCTGCTGGCCGACGCCCTGGCCCGCTTCCACCTCGCCTATCCGGGCATCGAGCTGCTGGTCGAGGAGGACGGCTCACGCGACCTGGTCAGGGCGCTGGCCCGCGGGCAACTCGACCTGTCCCTCATCATCACGCCGCTGCAGGGGGACGACCCGTCCCTGGTGACCGAGGAGATCCTGCGCGAGAACCTGGTCGTGGTGACGCCCTCGCACAAGCCCGAACGCAAGCCGTACCTACGTATGGAGGATCTGCGCGGCCGGGGGATGGTGATGTTCAGGCGCGGCTACGACCTGCGCGAGGCGACCCTGGCGGCCTGCCGCCAGGCCGGGTTCGAGCCCAGGTTCGCGGTGGAGGGCGGCGAGATGGACGCCGTCCTGCGGTTCGTGGAGGCGGGGCTGGGGCTGGCCGTGGTGCCGTCCATGGTGCTCGACGGGCGGCCGGGGCTGACCGGCACTCCCCTGGCGCCACCGGGGCTTAGCCGCACCATCGCGCTGGCCCACCGCAAGGACGTGGAGCCGACGAGGGCGGCGCAGGCCTTCCGTACGACCCTGCTCTCCTTCGTCGTCGAAGCCGGTCATGAGCACACGCTTCCGCAAGGGGTCGAGCTCATCGCAGAATAATCCCCAACAGCCCAACTTCTATGAAGAGGCGCGTGTGACGGCAACTCTCAACGAAACGCTGACGCTGCTCCTCATCGAGGACGACGCCGGTGACGCGTTCCTCGTCGAGGAGCTCCTGAAGCAGGCCGAGGCACCGCCGCACATCACCTGGGTACGCAGCCTGGCCGAGGGCAAGGCCAAGCTCGACGCCCGGATCCAGTGCGTACTCGTCGACCTCACGCTCCCCGACGCTACCGGCCTGGAGGCGCTGGAGCAGGTGCTGGGGGCGGCGCCGCACGCGGCCGTACTGGTGCTCACCGGGCTGCGCGACGCCCACGTGGGGGTCGCCGCGGTCCAGGCCGGAGCGCAGGACTACCTCGTCAAGCAGGACGTCGACGCGCGGCTGCTGGCCAGGGCCATCCGCTACGCGATGGAGCGCAAGCGGGCCGATCTGGCGCAGCTCAGGCTGGTCGCGGCCGAGCTGACGGCCAAGGAGAACGCCCGGCTGGAGAGCGGGCTGCTGCCCGTCGCCCTGCTACGCACCGACGCGCTGGAGCACACCACCCGCTACCTGCCGGGCACCCAGGGGTCGCTGCTGGCCGGCGACTTCTTCGACACCGTGCAGACGCCCGACGGCGCGGTGCACATCGTGGTCGGCGACGTCTGCGGGCACGGGCCCGACGAGGCCGCGCTCGGTGTGGCGCTGCGCATCGCCTGGCGCACGCTGGTGCTCGCCGGGCAGACGGGCGAGCGGCTGCTGCGTACGCTCGACGCCGTCCTTTGTGCCGAACGCCAGGCCCCGGAGATCTTCACCACCCTGTGCATGGCGACCATCACGCCCGACCTGCGCAACGCCAGGATGCGGGTGGTCGGACACCCGCCGCCCGTCCTCGTCCGTGACGGAGTCGTCGGTGTGGTCCCCGGCGCGCCCTCCGGGCCGCCGCTCGGCATCTTCTCCGATGCCGAATGGACCGTCCTCGACGTGCCACTGGGCGAGGAATGGTCCATGATGCTCTACACCGACGGCCTGATCGAGGCCGCGGTGGGCGAGCAAAAGGAGCTGCTCGGCGTGGACGGCCTGGTCGACCTGGTACGCGAGCACGGCTCGATCGATCTCGACCGGCTCATCAGGCACGTGGGCACGCTCAGCGACGACCTCGCCGTGGTGCGCGTCAGCAGGAGGTCGCAGTGAGCATCCATCCGCTGCCCCCGCCGAAGCCGGCGACGGGCGTCGGCAGACTGCCGGTGGGCCGGTGGTTCCTCGCCGTCGGCGTGGTGAGCGCCGTGGTGTTCGTGCTGGGGGCCACGCTGATCATGAAGCTGGTCGCCGACGTACGGGGGCGGGGTCTGCGGCCCGACGTCGCGGTCCAGCTCGACCGGCTGAACGTGGCCCTGGTCGTACTGCTGGCCGTGATGGCCGCGATGGGGATCGGGCTGCTGTTCATCGTTCGCTACGCCGTACTGAAGCCCATCGCCCAGCTGACCGACCAGGTGCGCAAGGTCGCGGCGGGCGACTTCGACCACCGGCTGAGTGTGGCGCGGCCGGCGGAGCTGGCCGAGCTGTCGAGCCACGTCGACTCCATGCGTGCGCGCATCGTGTCGGCCTGGCGGCGGGCCGAGGAGCAGTCCGACGAGCTGCGCAGGTCCAACGGGGAGCTGGAGCAGTTCGCCTACGTCGCCAGTCACGACCTGCAGGAGCCGCTGCGCAAGGTGGCCAGCTTCACGCAGATGCTGGAGCAGAGGTACGGCGACCGGCTCGACGACCGGGCCAAGGAGTACATCCGCTACGCGGTCGACGGCGCCAAGCGCATGCAACTGCTCATCAACGACCTGCTCGACTTCTCCAGGGTGGGCCGGGTCACCGGCGAGCGGGTGGTCACCGACACGGACGCGGCGCTCACCACGGCCCTGGACAACCTGTCGGCCGCGATCGAGGACACCGGTACGGTCGTCACCCGCGACGCCCTGCCCAAGGTCGTCGGCAACCGTGGCCAGCTCACCCAGCTCTTCCAGAACCTGATCGAGAACGCCGTCAAGTTCCGCTCCGACCTGCCGCCGCGGGTGCACATGGGCGTCAAGCGGGCCGGGCGGATGTGGGAGTTCAGCTGCTCGGACAACGGGATCGGGGTGGAGGCCAAGTACGCCGACCGCATCTTCCTGATCTTCCAGCGCCTGCATCCACGGGACGTCTATCCAGGGACCGGCATCGGGCTCGCGCTCTGCCGCAAGATCGTCGAATATCACGGCGGCCAGCTCTGGCTCGACAGCGGAGACGGCGGAGGCAGCGGAGATAGCAGCGCCGACAAGGACAAGGGCGCAACGTTCCGCTGGACCCTGCCCGCGGCTGGAGACGAAGATGACGACTGACTGGCGGCCGATCGAGGTGCTCCTGGTCGAGGACGACCAGGGTGACGTGCTCCTCACCAAGGAGGCGTTCGACTTCAACAAGGTCCGCAACCGCCTGCACGTGGTCAACGACGGCGAGCAGGCGATGGCATTCCTGCGCCGGGAGGACGGCTACCAGGACGCGCCGACGCCCGACCTCATCCTGCTCGACCTGAACCTGCCCCGGATGGGCGGGTTGGAAGTGCTCACCGAGGTGAAGGCCGACGCCGAGCTGCGCACGATCCCCGTGGTGATTCTGACGACCTCGGAGGCGGAGGAGGACATCCTGCACAGCTATCGGCTGCACGCGAATGCGTACGTCTCCAAGCCGGTAGATTTTGAGCAATTTATCCGAGTTGTCCGCCAAATAGATGATTTTTTCGTGACTGTGGTTAAGCTGCCGAGCAAAGGGCAGCCCACGTGACAGGGGTACGTGACAGGAATCACAGCGAGTCATCGAAAAAGTGAGTGACCCTCCTCACAAATCCCGAGGCGGTCGTCGTAACGTATCCCCCACCAAAGCGCTCTGCGAGCGGAGGCCATGCCCCGCCGTGCACGCGCCAAGCGAACGACCCGGATTCCCTGCGAGCAGGGTCCGCGGGAGGTGGAGAGGTCCGCGATGACCCAAACGACGCCCGATGCTCCTGTCAGAAGGCAGCGTGCGCAGATAAAGGTGCGCACGCTGCGCACCGACAGATGGTGGCTGGCCCCGCTGCTGACCTTCCTGGCGCTCAGCGCCTTCCTCGTCTACGGCGTGTGGGCGATCATTGACAGCAGCTACTACATCGATCCGTACATCGCCCCGTTCTCGTCGCCGTGTCTGACGACCTCGTGTGCCGAGGGCGCGCGGCTGTTCGGCTGGGCGCCGATCGGTGACTGGTACACGCTGCCGCCCGGTCTGCTGATCCTCGGCCTGCCCGGCGGGTTCCGGCTGACCTGCTACTACTACCGGAAGTCCTACTACCGGTCCTTCTGGCTGTCGCCGCCCGCGTGCGCCGTTCAGGAGCCGCACGGCAAGTACAGCGGTGAGACGCGCTTCCCGCTGATCATGCAGAACATCCACCGGTACTTCTTCTACGCGGCCATCGTCATCGGTGCGATCCTGAGCTACGACGCGATCCTGGCGGTCGTCCACAAGCCGCTCGGCCTGGGCTCGTGGATCCTGATCGCCAACGCCGTCCTGATCGTCGCCTACACGCTGTCGTGCCACTCGTGCCGGCACATCACCGCGGGCCGGCTCAACCACTTCTCCCGGCACCCGCTTCGCTACCGGGCCTGGACGTTCGTCTCCAAGCTCAACGCCAAGCACCAGCCACTCGCGTGGGCCTCGATGTTCTCCGTCATGGGCGCCGACCTCTATGTCCGCCTGGTCGCCAAGGGCATCATCGCCTTCCCGTTCGCTTAAGGATCTTTCTGTGGAAATCGAGCGTCACGAATACGACGTCGTCGTCATCGGCGCGGGCGGCGCCGGACTGCGGGCCGCCATCGAGGCCCGGCAGCAGGGCAAGCGGACGGCGATCGTCTGCAAGTCGCTGTTCGGCAAGGCCCACACGGTCATGGCCGAGGGCGGCGCGGCCGCCGCGATGGGCAACGTCAACTCAGACGACAACTGGATGGTGCACTTCCGTGACACCATGCGGGGCGGCAAGTTCCTGAACAACTGGCGGATGGCCGAACTCCACGCCAAGGAGGCCCCCGACCGGGTCTGGGAGCTGGAGGCGTGGGGCGCGCTGTTCGACCGCACCAAGGACGGCAAGATCAGCCAGCGTAACTTCGGCGGGCACGAATACCCCCGGCTGGCCCACGTCGGCGACCGCACCGGTCTGGAGCTGATCCGCACGCTGCAGCAGCGCGTCGTCGCGCTGCAGCAGGAGGACTTCGAGACGCACGGCGATCACGAGGCCTACATCAAGGTCTTCGCCGAATGTACGGTCACGCGCCTGCTCAAGGACGGCGACCGCATCTCGGGTGGCTTCGGCTACTGGCGCGAGTCCGGAAATTTCGTGGTCTTTGATGCGCCGGCCGTCGTGCTCGCCACCGGCGGCATCGGCAAGTCCTACGTGGTCACCTCCAACTCCTGGGAGTACACCGGTGACGGCCACGCCCTGGCCCTGCTGGCCGGCGCGAAGCTGATCAACATGGAGTTCATCCAGTTCCACCCCACGGGGATGGTCTGGCCGCCGTCCGTGCGCGGCATCCTCGTCACCGAGTCGGTCCGCGGCGACGGCGGCGTGCTGCGCAACTCCGACGGCGAGCGCTTCATGTTCAACTACATCCCCGAGGTGTTCAAGGACAAGTACGCCACCTCCGAGGAGGAGGGCGACCGCTGGTACACCGACCAGGCCAACAACCGCCGCCCCCCGGAGCTGCTGCCGCGTGACGAGGTGGCTCGGGCGATCAACTCCGAGGTGAAGGCGGGGCGCGGCTCTCCCCAGGGCGGCGTCTTCCTCGACGTGTCCAGCCGGCTGCCGGCCGAGGAGATCAAGCGGCGGCTGCCGTCGATGCACCACCAGTTCAAGGAGCTGGCCGACGTCGACATCACCGCCGAGCCCATGCAGGTGGGCCCGACCTGCCACTACATCATGGGCGGCGTCGAGGTCGACGCCGACACCGGCGCGGCGGCCGTGCCGGGGCTCTTCGCCGCGGGCGAGGTCTCGGGCGGCATGCACGGCTCCAACCGCCTGGGCGGCAACTCGCTGTCCGACCTGCTGGTCTTCGGCCGCCGAGCGGGCGCCGGAGCCGCCGCGTACATCGACGGCCTGCCCGCCAGGCCCCAGGTGGCCCAGGAGCTCGTGGAGGAGGCGCACGCCGAGGCGCTGGCGCCGCTGGGCCGCTCCGGCGAGAACCCCTACGAGGTGCACCACGAGCTCCAGCGGACGATGAACGAACTCGTCGGCATCATCCGCAAGGCCGAAGAGGTCTCCGAGGCCCTGGAGGCCGTGGAGAAGCTCAAGGAGCGGGTGCAGCTGGTCGGCGCGGCCGGCTCGCGGATCTACAACCCCGGCTGGCACCTCGCGATCGACCTGCGCAACATGGTCCTCGTCTCGGAGTGCGTGGCGCGGGCCGCGCTGCTGCGCGAGGAGAGCCGCGGCGGGCACACCCGCGACGACTTCCCCGGCATGAACCCGGCCTGGCGCCGCAAGCTGCTCGTCTGCTCGACGGAGGACGGCTCGTCCGTCTCGGTCGAGGAGAAGGTGCAGCCTACGATGGCCGACCACCTGATCAAGCTGTTCGACCGGGACGAGCTGGCGAAATACCTCACCGACGAAGAGATGACCGAGTTCGACGGGATCGCAAAGTCATGAGCTACAAGGCAAAGTTCAAGGTATGGCGCGGTGAGGGCGGTGAGGGCAAGCTCGAGGACTTCACCGTCGAGGTGAACGAGGGCGAGGTCGTCCTCGACATCATCCACCGTCTGCAGGCCACGCAGGCGCCGGACCTGGCGGTCCGCTGGAACTGCAAGGCCGGCAAGTGCGGCTCCTGCTCGATGGAGATCAACGGCAAGCCCCGGCTGGGCTGCATGACGCGGATGTCCACCTTCACCGAGGACGAGACGATCACCGTCACGCCGATGCGTACGTTCCCCGTCATCAAGGACCTCGTCACCGACGTCTCGTTCAACTACGAAAAAGCACGCGAAATCCCGTCCTTCACCCCGCCGGAGGGTGTGCGGCCGGGCGAATATCGGATGAAGCAGGTCGACGTCGAGCGGTCCCAGGAGTTCCGCAAGTGCATCGAATGCTTCATGTGCAACAACATCTGCCACGTCATCCGCGACCACGAGGAGAACAAGCCCGCCTTCGCCGGGCCGCGCTTCCTCATGCGCATCGCGGAGCTGGACATGCACCCGTACGACGTGGCGGACCGGCAGGAATCAGCCCAGGAGGAGCATGGGCTGGGCTACTGCAACATCACCAAGTGCTGTACCGAGGTCTGCCCCGAGCACATCAAGATCACTGACAACGCGCTCATCCCGATGAAGGAGCGCGTGGCCGATCGGAAGTACGACCCGATCGTGTGGCTGGGCAACAAGATCTTCAAGCGCGCCAAGTAGCGTCGTACTCGTACTGAAGCAGGCCGGTGAGGGCTCCCCTCACCGGCCTTCTTCATGGGGCCGTGTGACTTTTTGACTTCTTTTGCTAAGCTGGTCAACAAGTCAGATGGAGGTCTCACGATGGCGCTGGGCAGACCGAGCGAGGCGGCCGACCGCGCCGACCGGATCCTCGACGCGGCGGCCGAGCTGACCGTGCGCCTCGGCGTTCGCAAGGTGACGATCGACGACATCGCCCAGCGGGCCGGCATCGGCAAGGGCACCGTCTACCTGCACTGGCGTACCAAACAGCAGCTCTTCGAGGCCCTGTTCGTGCGCGAGGCCATCATCTACGTCGAGACGCTGCTCGAGGAGTTGCGCCGTGACCCGGCCGTGGTGCTGCCCCACCGCATGCTCAGCACGCTGTTCCTGGTGAGCTGCCGCCGGCCGATGCTGCGGGAGCTCCTCACCGGCAACCTGCCGCTCCTTCAGGGCAGGATGGCCGACAGCGCGACGCGCAGCCACGAACTGCTCGCCACCGCGCGCTTCCACGAGGTGATGATCCGTCACGGCCTGCTCCGCGACGACGTCGAGCACCTGATCTACGGCCTGACCGCGACGCAGGCGAGCTTCTACCTCCTGGGCACCGTGATCACGGTGCCCGACGAGCCGGACGCTGAGGCCAAGGCCAGGGTGCTCGCGCACATCGTCCGGCACGCGTACGAGCCGGCCGAGCAGCCGGACGCACAGGTGATCGCGGCCGCCGCCGCGGAGATCATCGCCGCCTCGGAAGCCCTGATACCGCCCTACCGGGAATGGCTCTACGCCGCGTACCCCAGATGAAAGGTCGTTCCATGGCAGCCAAGATCTGCCTCGTCACAGGCGCTTCGGCCGGCATCGGCCGCGCCACCGCACTCGAACTGCTGCGTGCCGGCCACACGGTGTACGGCGTGGCCCGGCGCGTCGACCGGATGGAGGACATCCGCGAGGCCGGCGGCCACTCCCTCGCGATGGACGTCACCAAGGAGGAGGACCTGCGCCGCGTCGTCGACACCATCCTCGCCGAGCAGCAGCGCATCGACGTGCTGGTGAACAACGCCGGCGTCGGCGTGTACGGGGCCGCCGAGGACGTGCCGCTCGACACCGCGCGTCACCAGTTCGAGGTCAACATGTTCGGGCCCGCCCGGCTGATCCAGCTGGTCCTGCCGGGGATGCGCGAGCGCCGCTCCGGCACGATCGTCAACGTCTCCTCGATCGCCGGGGTGATCTCGCTCCCGCTCGGCGCCTGGTACCACGCCTCGAAGCACGCCCTGGAAGGCTATTCCGACACCCTGCGCCAGGAGGTCGGCCGCTTCGGCATCAAGGTGGTGGTCGTCCAGCCCGGCCTCATCAAGACGGAATTCGAGTCGAGCACGCCCCACGACCTGAGGGAGGTCTCCGGCAAAGGCGCCTACGCCTCCGTCGCGAACGCGATGGCGGACCGCGCGGAAGCCGCTTTCGCCGGAAAGAACAAGGCCTCGGACCCCTCGGTGGTCGCCCAGTCCATTCGCACGGCCATCGACGCCAAGGCCCCCAAGCCGCGGTACGCCGTCGGCTACATGGCCAAGCTCCTGCTGAGTCTGCACCGGCTGCTCTCGGACCGCGCCTTCGACAAACTCGTCACCCGTACGTGACGCCGCTTCACCAGCAGCGCATGTCCCTCAATCCGCCGTCATACATGCCGTCCAGGTGGACGATCACCTGGTTCGTGGCAGAAGTCTCGTCCGGTTGAACGCCAGGCTCGTCAAACGGCGTCCAGGCCATGATCTCGAAGTCATCGAGGTCTCCGTCGGGATCCTCGATCTTCGCCTGGCGGTAGTGGTTCAGCACCTCCTGGACGGGCCGGTCGGTGGAGACCTCGAAGCGAATGGTGTACCAGCAGTCGCCGGAGTCGCCGGTCACCTCCACTTGCGGGTCGATGTACCCGAAGTCCGCTCCGGGCGGCGGCGGATACTCCTGGATGCGTCCACCATGCGCGCCAGCCGATAGTCGTTGAGCCAAACGGGCGTCATAACGATCGCCCCGAGTAACACGAACGGCACCAACGACAAGCCCAGGCAACTGATCCGCCGAGCTACGCGTAAATGTCCGGACTTTTCCGATAATGCGGGTTCACCCGCGGCTGGGGGAGTCGACATGGATGACGTACTCGCGTACCGCGCGAAAAACGGGTCATCGAGCGGTCAGGGCGGCGAGTCGCGTGCCGAATCCGACGGCCGGACGCCACAGTCGCGAGATCGTACGACCGCGTTACCGAAGGTCCGCAGGAAGCCTCGGCCTTCAGGCCGGGGATGAATGCGGTCCCTCTTTGGGGGATGGCCCGCCGTAGGCGGGCATCCCGGAGCGCGGAGCGCGGATGTGGAGCCTCAGGTGGGGCGGCGCTGCTGTTCGATATACGCCTTAATGATCGATAGTGGCGCTCCGCCACAGGCAGAAACGCCTACGACGACGCGATGCTGCGCCGCTGCGAAGACATCATGATCGAGGTGTGCGACAGTTTCGAGGCCGAACTCCGCGAGTTCAACAGCGAACACGACCACGTCCACCTGCTCATCCACTACCCGCCCAAGGTCGCGATCAGCAAACTCGTCAACTCGTTGAAGGGCGTCTCCTCGCACTACCCGCGCAAGGAGTTCACCGGCAGCGTCAACCGCGCCATCATGCACGGCCCCTTCTGGTCACCCAGCTACTTCGCCGCCGCGATATGTGGTGATAAAGACCAGATGGGCGTGCATCGCGGAAACCACGTGTCTGCCTCGTCGATATTCGACTTCCTGGCTCATAGACCAGATGATAATGTGTTCGAGTCGGTGAGACGTGAGCATCCTGTGGAAGAGGGGGTGTTGCGCATGCTGGCGGGCCGGAAGTACCGCCTGGAGTTCGACTTCGGGCAGCAGGCGTTCGCCGAAAGGCTGGGTGGCATTTGCCGGGCGGTGTGGAACACCGGTCTCGAACAGCGGCGGGAGTACCGGCGGCGCGGAGGGTGGATCGACTATGCCGAGCAGTGCGGGCAGCTCGCCGAGGCGAAGAAGGACCCGTACTGCGAGTGGCTCGCCGATGC
>NZ_JBFAVX010000024.1:0-187461 GCF_040680095.1 Nonomuraea sp. NPDC052129
CCCCTTGACCACCCGCACGGTAGGGGCGCACAACGCCGCCTCAGCCGGCACCGTCGGCGGCAAGACGACAGGCAGCACATGCCACGCCCAGTCCCGACCGGACGCGGGAAACTCGACCAGCGGAAGCCGCACCCGCAGCCGGGCGCCGTCATCGCCGGTGCGCTCCAGGGTGGCCAGTTGCCGGTCTGCCGCCGCCAGCACGACCTGCGCCGCGACGTTCGGCGGCTCCTCCAGTTCGGTCAGATCGGCCGAGAAAGTGCGATGCTCGTCAAGGTAGGCGCGGATCTGCCGGGTCCGGTTCCGGATGTCGGCCGCCGTCACCCCGTCCGGCAGCAGCGCACGCAACGCGTCCCACTCGGCATCGGTGCGCGCACCCGTATTCTGCGGCCAGGTGGCCACGATCGCCGCCACCAGACGGCGCCGGTGCAACGCCAGCCGCAACAAGCGGGCGGCCTGCTCCTGCGCGCACCGCAACACCCGATCACCGACGTACACACCCGAGGGCGGGCCCACACCCCAGCCCAGCCGCCGAACAGCCATCCAACCCTTCGACGGCAACACCCGCCCGTCCAACCCCACCCCGGACCCCAAAGCGTCCAGATCAGCCGCATTCCACCGGGCCGCCACCAGACGGGCGGTCACCTCGCGTGCCAGAGCGGTCAGCCAGGCCACCCGCCGCACCAGCAGCGCCTGCGCGACGACCTCACCGCTCGCCTCCACCACCGCCGCGTAAGCGGTGCAGGAGGCTGTCGCGGTGAGCCTACTCACCCACCGCCCCCATCAGGTCATGGATGACCAGGCGACATCGACACGTGCACCGCACGACCTGGAGCCCAACCTGCACCCCGCCCACCCCCCGCCACCACGATGCGTGACCGTAACGCTACCAAGAGTTGACGTCTTTGGGTAGAACACATGAGCGATACACGCCCGCCAGATACCGACCCATCCCACGGATCACGTTCCACCGGCACAGCACGGACTACGAGCCCAGAGCAGAATCCCAGGCCTTCAAAGCGAATTTGAAGAACGGTTCATGCCCTGATCCTCGCCAGATTTATCGCGCTTGCCGGCTTCCCCGTCCGCGAGTCAAACAGACCGCTCCTCGCCGGACCTAAATATAGAGGTACAGTTTATAGATGTGTGGTTCTATATTCTGAGATCGGGGGAGCATGGACAAGCCCGTCGAGATGTTCGACCGCGACTACGAATGGTCGGCGCTGACACGGTTCATCGAAGATGAACAGCCTGGCGCGACGCTCGGCGTGGTCTCCGGACGGCGCCGGCAGGGCAAAACCTTTTTGCTCGACGCGGCCTGCCGTGCCGCAGGCGGGTTCTACTTCGGGGCGACCGAGGCCGCCGATGCCGAGTCCCTGCGGCGTATCAGCGCCGCGCTCACCGCGCATGTGCGACCTGCCAGTCCGTACCACTTCTCCGACTGGGCCGAGGCCGTCGATGCGCTCCTCGCACTGGGTGCGGAGCGGCCCGTGCCCGTCGTGATCGACGAATTCCCGTACCTCGCCAAGGCGAATCCGGAGCTCCCCTCGATCATTCAAGAGGCGCTGCGGACCCTGCGCGACCAGCGCAGCGGCTCCCGCACCCGGCTACTGCTGTGTGGCTCGGCGCTGTCGTTCATGGGCAGGCTGCTGTCCGGCAATGCCCCCTTGCGAGGCCGGGCAGGGCTGGAGTTGGTCGTCCGCCCTCTCGACCACCGCCTGGCCGCCGAATTCTGGAACATCACAGACCCGCGTCTGGCCCTGCAGGTCAACGCGATCGTCGGCGGTACGCCCGCGTATCGGCGGGAATTCGCCCGCGGCGACACCCCGAACGGGGCCGACGACTTCGACGACTGGGTCGTCCGCACCGTCCTCAATCCAGAGACCCCTCTCTTCCGCGAGGCCCGCTATCTGCTCGCGGAAGAGCCCGACCTGCGAGACACCACCCTGTACCTGTCCGTGCTGGCCGCGGTCGCCGACGGCAACGCCACCCGCGGGGGCATGGCCGGGTACCTGGAACGCAAGGCCACCGACATCGCGCACCCCATCAACGTCCTCGAAGGCGCCGGCCTGCTGCACCGGGATGCCGACGCCTTCCGCGACAATCGCCCCACCTACCGCATCGCCGAACCGCTGATCGGCTTCTACCATGCCATCATGCGACCGGTCTGGGACCAGTTGGAACGCCCCGGAAGCGCAGCCCGAGTCTGGCAGGCCAGCCGCCGCCGCTTCACCAGTAACGTCCTCGGCCCTCATTTCGAACAGGTCTGCCGCGACTGGGCGCTCCACCACGCCGACCCAGAACTGATCGGCGGTCTGCCCGCTCGGGTCGGACACGGTGTCGTGCACGATCACAAGGTCCGCGTAGGACACGAAGTGGATGTGGCGGTCATCGGCATCCCCGACGGCTCCCGATCACCGCTCCTGGCCATCGGCGAGGCCAAATGGAATGACACCATGGGCATCGCCCACATCCAGCGCCTCCAGCACATCCGCGACCTCATCGCCCAGACGGGACGCTACGACACCACCAGCACCCGACTCATGTGTCTCAGCGGCGCCGGCTTCAACGACAAGGCATACGCGGCCGCACATGCTGACCCTGATATCCAACTGGTCGACCTGGAGACGCTCTACGGCATGGCATGACCCGTGCCCCGAGAAACGGTCTCGTGGGGCGGGACTCCTGGACCGGCGCCCTGACTCCACAGCCTGATCCCTGCCAGATTTATCGGCTTTGGGATGAGACGCCGATCCGCAACAGGCCGATAATGCGGATCATGCGTAGATCCGCGGCCCTGGTCCTGGCCGCCGCCGTCTTATACATCCCCCCAGCCAACGCAGACGCAGCCGCCGCGCCCGGCGCTGCCACCGTCGTGCCGGTCCAGGTCACCGGTACGCCCGCCAAACGGTTCAACCTGGTCATCATGGGCGACGGCTACACCGAGTCCGAGCAGGCGAAGTTCCGGGCGGACGTCGACCGGCACCTCAACGTGATGTGGTCCATCGAGCCGTACAAGTCCTACCGCGCCTACATCAACGTCTACCGGGTGGACATCGTCTCCGGCGAGTCGGGTGTCAGCTGCGACCCCGCCCTGACCTCGCCGAAGAAGACCACCCCGCTCAGCATGGGCTTCTGGGGCCAGTGCAACCCCAGTAGCGTCCAGCGGCTGATCACCATGGACAACACCGCCGCCATCCGCTACGCGAACCTGGTCACCGGCACGACCTCGGCCAACCGGCAGATCCTCGCGCTGGCCAACAGCGGGACGTACGGCGGCGCGGGCGGTTCCTACGCGACCGCCTCCGGCAGCAACTCCATGTCCGCCTTGATCAGCCCGCACGAGCTGGGCCACTCCCTGGGCGGCCTGCAGGACGAGTACGACTATTACCAGCGCGGCGTCCCCGGCGGCGCGTACACGGGGCCCGAGCCTGCCTCCGCCCACCACACGCTGCTGACCGAGCAGCAGATGCTCGATCAGAAGAAGAAGTGGTGGCGCTGGCTCGGCGAGCCCAGCGAGTCCGGTGGCCCGATCGGCCGCTACGAGGCCGGCATGTACGCCACCACCGGCGTCTGGCGGCCGAGCCGGCACTCGATGATGAAGACGCTCGGCTACTACTACGACCAGGTGAGCCGGGAGGTGATGGCGCAGCGGATCACCGGCAAGACGACGGTGATCCAGGACGCCACCCCGTCGGCCGCGCCCGTCGGCGCCGACCGGGTGCTCTGGGTCGAGCCGATGCGCCCGAACGGCCACGCGCTCACCGTCACCTGGAACGTCGACGGCACGGACCGGCCCGCCGAACAAGGCACGGCCCTGGACTTGCGCGAGCTCGGCCTCACCCCGGGCACCCACACGGTCAAGGCGACGGTCACCGACCCGACGAACTTCGTCAGGGACCCGGCGATCCGCACCGCGATGTCCGCCTCCCGCTCCTGGACCGTCGACACGTCCCTGACCACCCCGCCCGACGGCGTCACCCCCGGCATCGTCTCCGCCACCTCGGTGGACCGGCCGCTGGGCCGTACCGAGGTCGTGTACGTGGAGACCACGCACCCGGCGGCGAGTGTTCCCGCGGTCGCGTGGGCGCTCGACGGGAAGCGGGTCGGCGAGGGCGACAGCGACCTGGACCTCGGCGCGCTGAAGCCGTCGGACGGCACGCACACCCTCACCGCGACGGTCGGCGACCGGACGCTGACCTGGACGGTCGACGCCACCTCGCCGAAGACCGGCTACGAGCTGTCGCCGCCGCTCGTCAGGTCCGGCGGCACCTACGTCTACAACGGGCCGTTCTCGATGAAGCTGACCGGCACCGACGATCAGGGCGGTTACGTGGTCTCGGAGTCGAGGGTCGACGGCGACGGCTGGTTCAACTACTTCGGCTGGCCGACCTCCTCCGACCTGCCGTGGACGTTCACCGAGGACGGCACGACCATCGACTCCCTCGTGTACGGCAAGCTCCCGAGGGGGCGGCACACGATCGAGTACCGCTCGATCGACGGCTCGGGCAACTACGGCAGGGCGGGCAGCTTCACGGTCACCACGATCGCCCCGCCACCGGCCTGCACCCGGACCCTGACCGGCGCCCAGCGCGGACCGCTGACCGTCGCCGACGGCGTCACCTGCCTGGACCACGCGCAGGTGAGCGGCCCGGTGACCGTGCGGGCGGGAGCCTCGGTGGTCGTCACCGGCGGCCGGCTCTCCGGCGCGCTCATCGCCTCGCGGGCCGCCTCGGTGCAGGTCCTCGGCGCGCGGGTGGACGGCGCGCTGACGGTCGACCGCGCCGGATCGCTGGCCGTCGTGGGCGCCGACATCCGCGGCGCCGCCCTGCTGACCTCGAACACGGCGCCGATCCTTTCGGGCACCACGGTCAAGGGTGCGCTCGCCTGTACGGGCAACACGCCCGCGCCCGTGGACCTGGACGTGCCCAACAAGGTCACCGGCGTGGGCGCGGGACAGTGCGGCAAGCTAGGCGCGGGAGCCGGGGGCACCTCCTACGAGGCGGTCCAGGACGTCCGTGAGTGAGGTGGTGGACAGGTCGCGGGCCCGCGCGTACTCCGACTCGGGATACTGCCGCGGCCCGTTCTCCACCAGCAGGATCAGGTAGAGGTAGGCACGATAGAGGTCGAGCCGGGTCCGCGCGGCGGGGGTGAGCTCCAGCGGGGTCACCTCGCGGTACCCGGCCAGCAGCGGGTCGTCGTCGCGCAGCTCGCCGAAGATGGTCGGCGTGACGAACTCGGCCAGCGGGTCGCCCCAGAACGCCCGCTCGTGGTCGATGATCGCCTGGATCCTGGGCGTCCCGGACAGATCCAGGAAGACGTTGCCCGCCCAGACGTCGAAGTGGACGAGGTGCGGCGTGGTCACCTCGTCCAGGACGGGCGCGGCGGCGGTGAGCAGCGCGCCGATCTCCGCGGCGGGCCGGGGGAGCGGCGTCGGGTAGCGCTCGGTGTCGGCCAGTAGTGCCCCCACCATGGCCAGGTACGCCTCGCGCCAGGTTCGGCCGGTGATGCCCGCGTGCGGGTAGCCGAACACCTCACCCGTCACCGCGTTGAACCTGGCGAGGTGGTGGCCCAGCTCGCGGCGGAGCGCGTCGTCGCCGTCCGGTTGCACATCGTTCCACGACACGCCGTCCAGCGTCCCGAACAGCAGGTAGTCGCCGCCGAGCACCGGATCGTCGAACCCGGCGGCCAGCAGCGTCGCCACCGGCACGCCCGCGGCGACGGCCAGCTCGCAGGCCGCCGCCTCCATCCGCAGCAGGTTGCGCTCGTAGCTGAGCTGGTCCAGCTCGGGGGAGGGAGCCAGCTTGAGTACCACGTCGCGGCCGTCGTCGAGGAGGAGCCGCCAGACCGCGTTGGCGTAGCCGTCGGTGAGTTCGGTGGATCGGGTCACGCCCGCGCCGAGCGCGCGCCGGGCGAGATCGTCGAGCTCGGTAGGCGATAGACGCCGTTTCGTCCTGCTGTCCACGAGACCCGATTGTGGGGTCAGGTGACGCTGATCGTCCAGCTCGCCACGGGACCTGCTTGTGGGCGTCAGGCGGCGCTGATCGTCCAGCTGGCCACGTGCTCGCCGCCCGGTTCGAGCACCACCACGTCGGTGCCGGAGTTGAACGCGTCGGGCGGGCAGGTCATGGGCTCCACCGCCACGCCCTCGTAGCCGAGCTGCCCGCTGGTGCAGACCTGCACCCAGGGCAGCACTGCCGGGTCCCACGTCATGCGTACGCCCCCGACCCGGGCCTCTCCGGCCGCCAGCCCGGTGAACGCGTGGTCGATCACGTCGCCGTCGAGCGGCCTGGCCTTGCGGAAGTCGTACGGGGAGCCGGACACGTCGTCCAGGGATCGGGGCAGCAGCTGCTCGTCGGTGACCAGCACCTTGGCGGCGGGCAGCTCCAGGTCGTCACCGAGCAGCCAGGGATGGGGGCCGCAGCCGTAGGGGGCGGCGTCGGCGCCGTCGTTGCGGGCGGTGACCGTGGTGGTCAGCCCGTGCTCGTCGAGCCGGTGGAGCACCCGCAGCGTCAGCGTGAACGGGTAACCGGCCGTGGGGGTGATCGTGTGCGTCAGGCGTACGAAGGCGTGGTGGTCCTCGGCGGCCAGCAGCTCCACGACCTGCCAGTCGACGCCGGACACCAGCCCGTGCAGGGCGTGGCCGCGCTCGGGCTCGCTCACCGCCAGCTCGTGCGTCCGCCCGCCGAACGGATAGCGGGCTCCGCCCACCCGGTTCGGCCAGGGGGCGAGGATCGTGCCCGCGAAATAGGGGACCGGGCCCTCGGCGGGCCAGCTCGTGATCAGGTCGCGCGCGCCGTGGCGGAGCGTCCTGAGCGCGGCGCCGCGCGGGCTGATCCGCGCGGTGTATCCGGCGGCGGCGAGCTGGGGCACGGAAGGATCCTCTCTCGGGGGTTGAGCAGGGGGTCGAGCAAAGGATATCCCGAGGTCAGGCCGACTCCCGGCGCACCAGGTGGGTGTCGAGGATGACCACGGGCTGGCGGAGCGCCTCGCCGTTGATCCGCGCGACCAGCAGCCGCGCCATCTGGCGGCCCATCTCCTCGGCCGGCTGGTGCACGGTGGTCAGCGGCGGGTCGGCGTGCAAGGCGACCTTGGAGTCGTCGAACCCGACCACCGCCACGTCACCCGGGATGGCCCGGCCCTCGAGCTTGAGCACCCGCATCGCCCCCACCGCCAGCGGGTCCGAGGCGGCGAACACGGCGTCGAGCTCCGGCTCTTCGGCCAGCAGCTCGCGCATCGCCGCCGCGCCGCTCTCCTCGGAGAAGTCGCTGCCATAGGCGACCAGCTCCCGCGCTCCCAAGGTGAGCAGCGCGTCGTGGTAGCCGGCCAGCCGGTCGACGCCCACGCCCATGTCCTGCGGCCCGGCGATCGTGGCGATGCGCTGCCTGCCGAGACCCAGCAGGTGCTTGACCGCCTGCCGGGCGCCGGCCCGGTTGTCCATGTCGACGTAGCTGTAGGGGGTGAGGCCGACCGGGCGGCCGCCCAGCACGGTCGGCACGCCCATCGCCTCCAGCCGGCCGGGCAGCGGGTCGGCGCCGTGCAGCGACAGGAGCAGCACGCCGTCGACGTGCTGCCCCGTCAGGTAGTGCTCCAGGCGTTCGTGCTCCTCCTGCGACTGGGCCATGGCCAGGATCAGCTGGAGGCCCGTCTCGGCCAGCGCCGAGCCGATGCCCCTGATGGTCCCGGCGAAGTAGGGCTCGTCGAAGACGCGCAGCTCGGACTCCGACACCACCAGCGCCACCGTGTCGGTGCGCCGGGTGACCAGCGCCCGCGCCGCGCGGTTGGGGACGTAGCCCAGCTCCTGGATGGCCCGTTGCACGGCGTCGCGGGCCTTCTCGCTCACGTTGGGTGAGCCGTTGATGACTCTGGACACCGTGCCACGGCCTACTCCGGCCAGAGCAGCGACTGCCTCAAGAGTCGGTCGGTTCATGACGCCTATTCTGCCGGATGATCTCCGAGTACCAGATAGCGCTGTCCTTGAGCACGCGCCGCTGGCTCTCGAAGTCCACGTGCACGAGGCCGAAACGCTTGCCGTAGCCCCATGCCCACTCGAAATTATCCATCAGTGACCAGGCGAAATAGCCCTCCAGCGGCACCCCGGCGTCGATCGCGTCGCGGCAGGCGCGCAGGTGGTCCTCGAAGTAGGCCACCCGCTCGGAGTCGTGCACCCGGCCGTGCTCCAGGACGTCCTCGAAGGCCGCGCCGTTCTCGGAGACGACCATCGGGATCGCCGGGTAGTCCCGCGCCACCCTGGTCAGCACCTCCACCAGGCCGCCCCGATCGATCTCCCAGCCCATCGCGGTGACCGGCCGGCCGCCGTCGACGAACGACACGTGCTCGCTGCCCACCCAGGGCGAGGCGGAATCCGTGGGCGCCGCCGCCGCCGAGGCCCTGCCGCCTGGTGCTCCCGAAACCGTGAAGCGGCTGTAGTAGTTGACGAGCAGCACGTCGATCGGCGCCTTGATGGTCGCCAGGTCACCGTCCCTGATGAAGTCCAGGTCCATCCCGAGGTCGTCGAGGACGTCCTGCGGGTAGCGGCCGGTCATCAGCGCGTCGAGGAAGAACCGGTTCTGCAGCCCGTCGATGCGCCGCGCCGCGTCCTGGTCCGCCTCGCTGTCGGTGGCCGGGGTGATCGCGTAGAGGTTCACGCAGCCGCCGACCCGCCTCGCGCCCATCGCCTGTACGGAAAGGCCGTGCGCGAGGTTGAGATGGTGCGCGCCCCTGATCGCGTTCTCCGGCTCGCGACGGCCCGGGGCGTGCTCACCCGAGGCGTAGCCGAGGAACGCGGTGCACCATGGCTCGTTGACGGTGCTGAAGGTATGTACGTGGTCCTTCAGCGCTTCGTGCACGGTCGCCGCGTAGTCGGCGAAGCAGTAGGCCGTGTCGCGGTTGGGCCAGCCGCCCCTGTCCTCCAGCGCCTGGGGCAGGTCCCAGTGATAGAGGGTCAGCCAGGGGTCGATGCCGTGCTGCCGCAACTCGTCGGTGAGCCGCTTGTAGAAGTCGAGGCCCTTCTGGTTGATCTTGCCGGACCCGTCGGGCTGGATCCGGGGCCAGGAGACCGAGAAGCGGTAGGCGGTCAGGCCCAGCTCCGCCATGATCTGGGCGTCTTCCCGGTAGCGGTGGTAGTGGTCGATGGCCACGTCCGCGTGGTCCCCGTTGAGCACGCGGCCCGGGGTCTTGGTGAAGGTGTCCCAGATGGAGATGCCGCGCCCGTCCTCGGCGACCGCGCCTTCGATCTGGTACGCCGAGGTGGCCGCGCCGAACGCGAACCCCGTGGGGAACTGCAGCCCGGCACGCGTCTGTTCCTCTTGTGTCGTCACGCCTTGACCGCACCTTCCATGAGTCCGCCGACGATTTGGCGGCCGAATGCGACGAATACCGCGATGAGCGGAATGATGGACAGCGCCGTTCCCGCGAAGATCAATGTGTAGTTGGTGGAGAACCTGGCGTTCAGCGAGGTGATCGCGATCTGCACGGTCGGATTGTCCGGAGTGAGGACGATCAGCGGCCACATGAAGTCATTCCACATCAGCATGAACGTGTTGATCCCGAGCACCGCCATGCCCGGCCGTACAGCCGGCAGCACGACGTTCCACCAGATCCGCAGGGTGGCCGCGCCGTCGACCCTGGCCGCCTCGACCAGCTCCATCGGCACCGCCTGGCGGGTGTACTGGGTCATCAGGAACACGCCGAACCCGTTGAGCAGGTACGGCAGGATGACCGCCTTGAGGGTGCCCGTCCACTCCAGGCTCACCATCAGCCGGTAGAGCGGCACCACGCCCATCTGCTGCAGCGGCACCGCCATCGTCAGGAGTACGGCCAGGAGCAGCACGTTCCTGCCCTTGAACGACAGGTTGGCGAAGGAGAAGCCGGCCAGCGTCGAGATGATGACCACCGAGACGGTGACCACGCTCGCCACGATGAAGGAATTGGTCAGGCCGAGCAGGAAGTGGGCGTCCTCGTTGTTGAGCACGGCGACGATGTTCTGGCCGAGGTTCCCGCCGGGCAGGAACGGCGGCGGCACCGCGACCGCGTCGGCGTTGGTCCGCGAGGCGATGACCAGCATCCAGTACAGCGGGAAGGCGGACAGCACGATGGCCAGCGCCAGCATGACCCGGGTGATGAGGGTCGGCGACCAGTTGGTCATTTGGTGCCCCCGATCCTGCGGACGAACAGGAAGTTGATCAGCGCGCCAATGAGGATGAGCAGGAACAGCAGCCAGGCCGCCGCGGCGGCGTACCCGTAGTCGAACTCGCGGAAGCCCTGCTTGACGACGAACATCGCGACCGTCTGGAACTGGCCCTGCGATCCGCCGTCGACGTTGCCGTTGTAGAACGTCGTCGGCTCGGAGAACAGCGTGAGCCCGCCGATCGTGGAGTTGAGCACCACGAAGATCATGGTCGGGCGGAGCATCGGCAGGGTGATCTGCCAGAACTGCCGCCGCCGCGAGGCCCCGTCGATGGCCGCGGCCTCGTACAGGTCGCGCGGGATCGTCTGCATGCCGGCCAGGAAGATGATCGCGTTGTAGCCGGTCCAGCGCCAGTCGACCATGGTGGCGATGGCCAGCCACGACGGGACCCGCTCGGCCCGCCAGTTGATGGCGTCCACGCCGAACCAGCTGAGGATCCAGTTGACCAGGCCCCAGTCACGGGCGAAGAGCTGGGTGAACACGACCGCCACCGCGACCACCGAGGTCACCAGCGGCAGCAGCACGCTCATCCGGATCGCCAGGCGCAGCCGGAACCGCTTGTTCAGCGCGTTGGCCAGGAACAGCGCCAGCAGCAACTGCGGGATGGTGGCCAGCAGGAACATGCCGACCGTGTTGACCACGGCGTTCCAGAAGTCCTCGTCGGCCAGCAGCTTGGCGTAGTTGCCCAGCCCGGTCCACTTCGTGGTCCCGGCCAGGTCGTAGTCGTAGAGCGAGTAGTAGAGGGTGAACGCCAGCGGGAAGAGCCCGAAGGCGGCGAACAGGATGAAGTACGGGGACACCAGCGTGTACGGCATCACCTTGACGTCCAGTCTGGAACGCCAGAGACGGCCGGTCGGAAGGGTGTCGATACTCATAGGAGACCTTTCGGCGGCAGTAGCCCGGCCCGCTCATGGCGGGCCGGGCGGGGAAGATCAGCCCGCGGCCTTCACCGCGTCGTCGACCAACTGCTGCCAGGCCTTGCCGTAGGGGACCGAGCCGTCGTCCATGCCCTGGATCACCGACTCGATGGCGTTCTTGACCTGGGCGTGCTTGACGCCGAGGAAGACCGGCTGGAGGGTCGACGCCGACTTGGCGAAGATCTCGCCGATGGGTGCGTTGTTGAAGAACTCGTTCTTCGCGCCCTGCACGGCCGCGTCCTGCTGCGACTTCGTGTTGCTCGGCATGTTGCCGAAGTCGGTGAAGATGCTCGCCTCGGTCTGCGCGCTGGTCAGGTAGTCCGCCACCGCGGCGGCTTCCTTCGGGTGCTTGCTCTGCTTGGGCACCGACAGCCAGGAGCCGCCCCAGTTGCCGCCGCCGCCGGGTACCGCGGCCACGTCCCACTTGCCCTTGCCGCCGTCGCCCGCGTTGCCGCTGACCACGCCGAGCATCCACGACGGGCAGCCGACCGTGGCGAACGCGCCCTTCTGGGTGCCCGCCGCCCACTCGTCGGTGAAGTTACGCAGCTTGGCGGTCAGGCCCTGCTGGCTCATCTTCGTGGCGAAGTCGAAGCCCGCCTTCACCGCCGGGTTCTTGTCGACGATGAGGTTGTTGTCCTTGTCGAAATAGGTGACGTTGCCGTTCTTGGCCGCCTCCTGGTAGAGGACCACCTGGTAGAGCGTGTTCGTGCCGTCGGCGAACTTGGTGTCCTTCACCTTCGCCTGGAACTGCTGGCCGACCTTCATGAAGGCGTCCCAATCGGGCCACAGGGCGCTGACCTTGTCGCGCTCGGAGGGCAGCCCGGCCTTCTTGAACAGATCCGAGCGATAGCAGATGCTCATGCCGCCGATGTCGGTGCCCAGGCCGAACAGCTTGCCGTCGGCGGTGAGGCCGTTCTCCCACTTCCAGGCGGGGAAGTCCGCCTTGCGGGCGTCCAGGCCGAATTCCTTCAGGTCCGCCCACCACTCCGGGTGCGCTTTGGCCAGGCCCATGCCACCTTCGTCGATGCCGACCACGTCGCCCGCGCCGTTGCCCGCCTGCAGCCACTGGATCATCTGCGGCCAGTACTGCTGCTCGAACTGGTCGGTCAGGTGCTCTTCCTTGATCTGGATGTCCTTGTGCTCGGCGTTCCACTTCGTGATGGCGTTCTTGTAACCGAAGTTCGAGCCGCCGCCGAAAGTCTGCACCCGGATCGTGACCGGCTCGGCGGCCGCCGAGGACGCGGGTGCGTTGCTGGCCGCCGGAGTGCCGCCGGAGCCGCAGGATGCGACGGTCAGGGCCGCCGCCGCCAGGGCGGAAGCCGCGGCGAGACCGCCGCGACGCTTGCGGTTCAACATGGTGGACCCCTTCTCGGGTGAATGGGTGGGGAGGTGCACCGCGACACACGCTCCGGGCCGCGGTGGGAAATCCTTGGGAGCGCTCCCACAAAGGGTGCACTTATGGCCTGTGCCCGTCAATGCGCTGAAACGCAACCGTTACCAATGGTGCGATTTCTCATTCTGAAAGGGGATTTTTGGTGACTTACGGCGCAAAGAGCCGTTTGGGAGCGCTCCCATCACAAGGGACTCGTTTGTGTTTGCTTCCTGGGCATGTCGCCCACACACTGCGGGCTTTTCTCGTGGTCACGCCAGTGGTCACGAGCGCAGTGGGGCTCGCGGTCGCGACTGCTGCGGCGTCCGTACGGCGCGTTGGCGGCGATCAGCAGGCGACAGGGATCAGCAGGCGGCGGCGCGCTCTCGCAGCAGGATGCGCTCGCGGGCGTTGCGGGTCATGGCCGCCGCCCGTTCGAACTCGGCGCGCGCCTCACCCTGTCGCCCCAGCTTGACCAGCAGATCCCCGCGTACGCTCGGCAGCAGGTGGTAGCCCTTCAGCGCCGGTTCGTCGACCAGCTGGTCCACCAGCTCCAGTCCGACCGCCGGACCGTACGCCATGGCGAGCGCGACCGCCCGGTTGAGCTCGACGACCGGGGACCGCGACATCCGCGCCAGCGCCTCGTAGAGGGTGGCGATGGCCCGCCAGTCGGTCTCCTCAGGGGTGAGCGCCCTGGCGTGACAGGCGGCGATGGCGGCCTGCAGCACGTACGGGCCCAGGTCGCCGCCGAGATCCTCGGCCCGCTGGAGCGCGTCCAGGCCACGGCGGATGAGCAGGCGGTCCCAGCGGCCCCGGTTCTGCTCCAGCAGCAGGATCGGCTCGCCGGACGGTCCCACCCGGGCGGCCGCGCGCGAGGCCTGGATCTCCATCAACGCGACCAGGCCGTGCACCTCGGGCTCCTTGGGCATCAGCCCGGCCAGCACCCGGCCGAGCCGCAGCGCGTCCTCGCAGAGTCCGGGCCGCATCCAGTCGTCACCGGCCGTGGCCGAGTAGCCCTCGTTGAAGATCAGATAGATGACCTCCAGGACCGACGACAGGCGTCCGGCCAGCTCCTCGCCCTGCGGCACCTCGAACGGCACCTGCTTGTCGGCCAGCGTCCGCTTGGCGCGTACGATCCGCTGCGCCACTGTCGGCTCCGGAACCAGGAACGCCCTGGCGATCTCGTCGGTGCTCAGCCCGCCGAGCACCCGCAGCGTGAGCGCCACCCGGGCCTCCGTGGACAGCACCGGATGACACGCCGTGAACACCAGCCGCAGCAGGTCGTCCTCGATCTCGTCCGTGCCGGGCAGCTCCTCGTCGGCGCCTGGCTCGTCCGACAGCTCGCGGCCCATCTCGGTAAGCTTGCGCGCGTAGCGTTCCTGACGGCGCAGCAGGTCGATGGCGCGGCGCTTGGAGACGGTCATGAGCCAGGCGCCGGGATTGCCCGGCACCCCCGATTCCGGCCACTGCTCCAGCGCCGCGACCAGGGCGTCCTGGGCCAGCTCCTCGGCCAGGCCGAGGTCGTGCACCAGCCCGGCCAGGCCGGCGATGAGCCGCGCCGCCTCCATCCGCCATACCGTCTCGATCGCCCGATGCGTATCGGAAGCCATCACCTGGCCATAAGACCAGCCCGCCCCAGCTCCCGCAAGCTCGGGCCTGGGGCTGGGGCTGGGGCTGGGGCTGGGGCTGGGGTCGGGGGTGAGTCCGGGCGAGTCGGGTCGCAAACAGGAAGATGGACCCGCAAGCGGGAGAGCCGGGCTCGCGGCCGGGGACGGCCTCTATCGTTCAGTGGAACCCGTCAGGCGCTCGCGCAATGCCGCCTCGCGTTCGGCCTCCTCGGGGGTCATCGACTCGTCCGGCAGGTCGGCGGCGTCGAACACCTGCCAGACATCCAGCCCGACCCCCTCATGCCCACCGGGAACCGGCACCCGCAGCGCCCATTCGATGGCCTCCTCCCGGGACTTGACCTGGATCAGCCAGAACCCGGCGATGAGCTCCTTGGCCTCGGCGAACGGCCCGTCGAGCACCGTCGCCTTGCCGTCCTTGGTGTAGGCGATCCGCGCACCGTGGGAGCTGGGGTACAGCCCTTCGGCGGCCAGCAGCACCCCCGCCTTGGCCAGGCTCTCGTTGTAGGCGCCCATCGCATCGACGAGCTCCTGGCTGGGCAGTTCGCCGGCCTCGGTCGCCTCGTTCGCCTTCCCTACGATCATGAACTTCACGATCCGCCTCCTTCACTCTCATGAACGCGTCGAACGGTCAGACCCCGAATCGACACGTGAGCAGAAATTCTTCACCAGGAGACGTCGCAGCGGTCATCGGCACTGCGAACAAGACCGGAGCCTCAGCCCTCCGGCGGAAAGGATCGGCGATCTACGTTCCAAGCGAGGACCCGGACAGCTTCCTGGCCATGATCCGGGCTTGGGATCCGCCGTAGTCCGCTTCTTCGCCAGGTCTCGCGGTAGTACGGGAGCGTGTAGATGGCCAGTGTCCTGCCCTGCCGCAGGACGGTGCCGGTCATGGCGGAGGCGTCCGCCGCGCGGGCGGGCACGCCGGAGCCGATCAGGACCATGAAGGCGACCGCCGCCGCAGGCAGCAGGCGGAAGTCGGGTGACTTGTGGGCTGTTCGAGTCCTGACTCCAGGGGCTGCGGATAGTCGAACGGCGAACCTCGCGTGTCATTACACAGAGTAGTGATTGCGGCGCATAGCGTATCTGTTGGGCTTCTGCGCCGATTCCGTCGTCACGATGTTCTGGGCTCCGTCCTCGAACGGCACCCCAGACAACCATGGTCCGCAGAACCCGGTGGCTGCCACCAGGGCAGCCGCGCCGACCGTCAACGGTTAGGGAGTGCGATGAGCGACGACAAGGAACCGAAGCTGATCTACGGCCAGGGGGCCGATGCGTGTCCCGAGGGGCACTTCTGTCTCTACCGGGCCAACAACTTCAACGCGGGCCAGACCCCGGGGCGTGGCGACAAAATCCTGGCCATTCCGACGGGCGCGCATGCCAACGACTTCTCCGAGTACGGGTTCGACCACAGCGGTGACGGGGTGAGCGCCGTCGTCAACAACACCGTCGAGGACAACGCGCTCTTCTCGGCCGCCAACCAGCAGGGACACTCACTGCCGGTGGAGCGTGGGGCCTCGATCGCGAGGTTGTCGGACATCCCCATGGCCGAGAGCCCGAACGGCTCCTGGAACGACCAGGCCCAGTCCGCGCTGGCGGCCCGCTTCGTGGGGAACCTGCGCGTCGACCAGGAGTTGCGAGGCCACTGGGCGGAAGGCTCGGGCCACATCTACTCCTACCGGCTCACGATGCACGCCGAGGACACCCGCGTCATGAAATGGGCCGTGGGCTTCGGTGGCCTGCCGGAGGGAACTTTGCTGTCCAAGAGCTTCGTCGACACCTTCTGGGGCGAGATCTTCCGCAACGGCACCGACGGCGCCGTCCTGCTCGGCTCCCCCGAAGGCGGCGGACACAGCGTCGACCCCGGGACAGCCCTTCCCATTGACATCCAGGTCGTCTACCCAGACGAAAGCCCCGCCTACGAACGCCTCACCGGCCTGAACGCCCAGCAACTGGGCTGACTCGCCGGATCGCCGGATCGCCGAAAGTATCGTCCAACGCCGAACTCCCCGCGAAACCGTGGTGTCGCGGGGAGACCGGCCGGGGGTCCGGCCTTGCGTTAGATGTGCTCGGCGGGGTTCGCCGGGAGGTAGAAGTTCCAACTGCCGTGTCCCTCGTGGGCACCGCCTGCGGGGCAGTGCCCGTTGTCGGGGCGGCCATTCCACCAAAGGGTGTAGCACTTGTTGCAGAAGCGCCAGTTGTCCTGCTGCGTCGTCGGTGACATGTCCCCTCCTCAGTATCGAGAACCGGCTCGCTGTCCGGCCACCGTCAGTGTCTGAGGTGACGGCAGGCCCGTGACATCCCCAAACTTGGGGGGTTGCGGTCGGATGGGCAGATAAGGCAGCCATGCGCTGTTCAGCCCAACGTGGTGGGCTTTTCGGCAGCCGGTACGGGAGCGTAAGACGCCGACGAGCGCGCGTCCAGAAGGACGCGCGCTCGTCGGCAGGAGAGCCCTCGATCAGGAAGTCGTCAGGCGCCGTAGCTCGGGTAGCCGTAGCCGACCACCTGGGACGTCGGCCGGACGCGCTGCTGCACGCTGCCGTTGCCGGTGTTGCCCTCGATCGTGGAGATCGTGCCGTCGTGGTTGTCCTTGACGACGAAACCGACGTGCTCGATGTCGTCCAGGCTCTTGCTGCCGCCCCACGAGAAGAACACCACGGCACCCGGCTTCGGGGTCGTGCCCCAGTGGTTGTTGCGGGCGAACCACTTCGCGTGCTCGACCGTGTAGGCGTCCCAGCCGATCATGCTGCGCGCGCCGGACTGGTCGCCGACCCACGAGACGAACATCGAGCACCAGGCGGCGTTCAGGTAGTCCGCCCGGGTGCCGCCGTCGCGCCTGAGGGTCTCCAGGGCGCGCGGGGAGTTCATGTACCACTTCTGGAACTTGGTGCCGCCACCGTAGGCGTTCTCAGTGGTGCCGACCTGGGCCTTGGCCAGCGCCAACACCCGCGAGACCGTGGCCTTGGCCTTGATCTCGCTCTCCGGGTGGCTCTTCGCGGCGGCGTGCGCCGGAGCCGCGGCAGCGTGGGCGGTGGCGGTGTCCGCGTGGGCGGCGGACTGGCCGGCGAAAGCGGCGGCCGCGACGCTCACGCCGAGGATGGCGTGAGCGAAGGTCGACTTGGTGGCGCGAAAAAGATGGGACTTGGCCATCGAGGGGGTAACTCCTTGCTTCCATGCCGCTTACCGGGTTAGCTGACGGGTTCGGACGTGGAAGCTGTCCTACGGCACGTGACGTGCCGATACACCCCAAAGGACGGTGGGTCCCCGGTTCCGCGCGAGGCGGATTCAGCGGTCACAGGACGGTCCTGTGATGCCTTTGTGCGATGGTCTGGCAACGAACGGACAAACCGGACGTATGCCTCATATGACCACAAAGGTAATGCAAGAGGCAAGGGTCTTACAAATAGATGAATCCCCAGCTAAGAGAGCTGCGCCCTCGCGTCGGCCAGAAGCCCCATCATGGCAAGGCTTTCGTCAAGTGGCATGATCGCGGATTCGGTCCTGCCTTCGGCAATGGCGTCCCGTACCTCGCGTACCTCGCCGGCGTACCCGTTGTCCGCCGGATCGAGCTCGAGCTCCTCCGTCTCCATCGACGGCCCGCTCAGCACGACCCGCTCCGGCGCCCAGAACGGCGCCTTGATGTGGGCGCGCATGTCGGTGCCCACCACGAGGGCGTCGTTCGCGTACGGGCCCAGCAGCGAGCACTCCACCAGAGCCCGCCTGCCGCCCGGATAGACCAGCACCCCGCCCGCCTCCGCGTCCACCCCTGAAGGCGCCAGCGAGCCCGTGACGTGCATCCGTGAGGGCATCCCGAGCAGCAGCTGTGCCAGCCCGAACGAGTAGACACCCAGGTCGAGCAGCGCCCCGCCGCCCAGCTCCGGCGCCCACAGCCGGTGCGCGGGATCGTAGGGAGCTTTGAAGCCGAACGACGCCTGGACCGAGCGGATCTCCCCGAACCGGGGATCGCCGGCCACCCGCTGGATGAGCGGATTGAACCTGGTCCACATGGCTTCCATCAGAAACACCCCGGCATCGCGGGCGAGCTGGACCATCCGCTCGGCGTCGGCGACGGACGCGGCGAGCGGCTTCTCGCACAGCACCGCCTTGCCCGCCGCGATCGCCGCCTCGGCGACCTCCAGGTGCTGGGCGTGCGGGGTCGCCACGTAGACCGCGTCGACGCCGGGGTCGGCGCACAGCTCCGCGTACGAGCCGTACGCCGACTCGGCGCCCAGTTCCGAGGCCAGCGCCCGCGCGCGGCCGAGGTCGCGCGAACCGACGGCGGCCACCCGCATTCCTGGCTCAGCGGCGATGACCGCCCCGACTTTTGCAGCGATGACACCCGTGGCCGCTATGCCCCATGCGAGATCCTTCATGGGGAAAGATCCTAGGGACTTACCCCATCCAGCTGAAAGTCTCCGGGTCGGGCCCGATCCGGCCGTCCTGCTTGGTCAGGGCGCCGATGGCCGCCATGTCCTCGGTGTCGAGGACGAAGTCGAACACCTCGGAGTTCTCCTTGATCCGCGCGGGCGTGACCGACTTGGGGATCGTCACGTTGCCCAGCTGGATGTGCCAGCGCAGCACGATCTGGGCGGGCGTCTTGCCGTGCTTGTCCGCCAGCACGGCCAGCGCCGGGTCGCCGAGCAGGCCCTTGCCCTGCCCCAGCGGGCTCCACGCCTCCGTGAGGATGCCGTTGGCCTCGTGGAACTCTCGTAGCGCGCGCTGCTGGAAGTACGGGTGCAGCTCGATCTGGTTGATGGACGGAACGATGTCGGCCTCGTCGATGACCCGGGTGAGAGTCTCGATGGTGAAATTGGACACACCGATCGCCTTGGCCCGTCCCTGACGGTAGATCTTCTCCAGGCTGCGCCATGCTTGGAGGTACTTGTTCCGCGACGGCACCGGCCAGTGGATCAGGTACAGGTCCACGTAGTCGAGCCCGAGCCGGGACAGGCTCTCGTCGAACGCCTCCTCCGCCCGCTCGTGGTCGTTGTTGAAGAGCTTGGTGGTGACGAACAGCTTCTCGCGCGGGATCCCCGAGGCGCGTACGGCCCGGCCGACGCCCTCCTCGTTCCCGTACGCGCTGGCGGTGTCGATGTGGCGGTAACCGGCCTCCAAAGCGGCCGTCACGACCTGTTCGGCCTCGTCGCTCGGCACCTGCCAGACGCCGAACCCGAGCTGCGGCACCTGCACGCCGTCGCTGTTGAGTAGTAGCGAGTTCATGGGTCCCATTGTTCATGTCCCGTTTCTGGCGGCTTAAGGCGGCCGGGCTAGCTTGAAGCGGTCGTGATCGGGCTATCACCCCGCGGGGGTAACAGAGTGGGCAAACAGGCGTCGGCCTGGGTGGAGTCCCCGCTTCAGATGCTGTGCGCCATAGAGGCACACCGCGCTGGGCTGCTCGGGCCTGCCACGGTCGTCGTGCCGCGTGCCGGGCTGCGAGCGCTCAAGGCCACTCGCCGGGAGCTGTCCGGCCTGGCTCTGCCCGAGGGGCTGGAGCTGGCCGAGCCGCGCGAGCGCATGCCGCGCTCCCCGCACGCCGTCGGCGACGCCTTCTCCGGCCGGGTTCAGCTGCGCTGGCTCGTCTCCCATCCGGGCCGCATCGTGATCGTCGATGACGGGCTGGCCACGCTCCGGTTGCTGTCTCTGCTAGCCGAAGGGCCGTACAAACCGCTGTTGCGGGCGCGGGCCCACCCGGGAAAGCTGCGCGCGGCCCTGGGGCTGGCGGCGGCGATCAGGCTGCGCGCGAGCCGGGTGTCGGTCTTCACCGCGCTGCCGGTGACCGACGAGCTGGCGGCGGCCGTCCGCGCGGCGGGCGTCGACCTGGTCCGCCACGACTTCGGCTGGCTACGCGAGCAGCCGCTGAGCGGGCCAGGACCGGCCGAGCGGACCGTCGTGCTCGGCACCTCCCTGGTCAGGAACGGACTGGTCCACCGCGACCGCTACCTGAGCTGGCTGATGGAGCGGGCCGCCGAGGAGCCGCTCGCCTACTTCCCGCATCGCCGCGAGGACCCCGCTGACGTGGCGGTCATCCGCGAGCGGCCCGAGATCACCGTGCACGACGCCGGCGTGCCCGCCGAGCTGACGCTGCGTGGCCTCGACCCCGCCCAGCGGGTGCTCAGCCTGCCGTCCACCGCGATCACCTCGCTGCGCGTGCTGCTCGGCCCGCGCGGCGTCGCGGTCGAGGCGGTGGACGTGCCGGACGACTGGTGGACCAGCAGGGCGGCCCCCGACCTGCGTTCCCATCTGACCGGAGTCGCCGGATGATCGGCTTATCTCGCCGCTGATGGGAGTCGCCGGATGACCGGCTCATCCCGCAGCTGATCGGAGTCGCCGGGTGACCGGCTTATTCCGGACATGACTGGAACGGCCGGTTAAGACGGGCGTTCAACCCATACGACTGGGCGTCTGCCCGTATTTGACTGGAGTGACCACTTGAGAGTGCTGGCCGTGGCCGACTCCGACTCGTACCTGAAGTGGGCGGCCTGCCTGCTCGACGACCTGCCACCCGGCTGCGAGACGGACCTCGCGGTGGTGCGCACGCCGATCGCGCCCTCGCCCGAGCAGATCGCCGCCGCCGTGGGCGGACGTCCCGCGCCGCCGCTGATGCCGGCGCGGGCGGTGCGGCGTCTGGCCGAGCGGACACGGCCGGACGCGATCATCGTGGCCTGTACGGGGCCGGTCGTGGACGTGCTGGTGGCCGAGGCGTTCGCCGGGTTGCGGCCGCGGCCGGTGTTCGTGACCGGGCTGCCGGGCATCTCGGTGCCCGCGACGGAGAAGGCGTGGCTGTTCCGCAGCGGGTGCGACCTGTTCGTGGTGCACAGCGAGCGGGAAGTGGCCGAGTTCGCCGGGATCGCCGCCCAGCTCGGCGGGGGAGGGGCGGTCGGGCTGGCCCGGCTGCCGTTCCTGCGCCCGCGGGCCGTGCGCGGCGGCGGGAACCGGGTGGTGTTCGCCACCCAGGCCAAGGTGCCGCGTGAGCGCGAGGATCGCGAACGCATCCTGCTGTCCCTGGCCGAGCTGGCCGCCCGCCGCCCGGACCTGGACGTGGTGGTGAAGCTGCGCGCCCTGGAGGACGAGCGGCAGACGCACAACGAGCGCTTCCACTACCAGCGGCTCTGGCGCGAGCTCGGCGAGCCAGGGCGGGTGGCATTCGAGGCGGGCTCGATGCACGACCAGCTGGCGCAGGCGGCCGGGTTCGTGACCGTCAGCTCGACGGCGGCGCTGGAGGCCATCGCGCAGGACGTGCCGCTGCTGGTGCTGAGCGACTTCGGCGTGAGCGCGGAGATGATCAACCTGGTGTTCGAGGACAGCGGGCTGCTGGGCACGCTCGACGAGCTGGCCGGTGGCGGCTTCCGCGCCGCCGACGCCGGGTGGTGCGCGGCCAACTACTTCCACCCTGTAGAGCGCAACGACTGGGCCGGGCTGCTGGGCGGCCTGGTGACCGGCGGCCCGCGGGTTCCGGCCAGGTCGCTGCTCGACGGGCCGGAGCACGCCGCCGCCCGCCGCCGGGCCAGGATGCGCCTGGACGTGCCGCCCACCATGCTGCGCGTCGGCTACCGGGCCAAGCGGCGGATGCGCCGGTATCTGCGGGCACTGTCCTAAAGCCGTTGCCCCCGGAGGACGCTGTCCTCCGGGGGCGCCGCTCGTTCAGATCGCGGAGCGGATCTTGCGGCGCAGCCGCGTGAGCGCCGTGGGCTTGGCCGTCAGCCCGAGCGTCTCCAGGCGCTTGCGCTTGAAGTAGCGCGGGTCGAAGTCGAAGTCCACCGGCCGCAGCTCCGGATAGGTCTCGGCCTGCATGCAGTAACCCACGGCCCGCACCAGCTCCCGAAGGTAGCCACGCGGCGCCGGCTCGATCGTGCCGTCCGCCGACATGCGGGGCAGCAGCGCGTCGACGATCGTGACGGGCACCCGGTTGCTGTTCTCGTACGGGGCCAGCCGCTCCAGCACCAGATCGGTCCCGTACGAGGCCACCGGCAGCCCGAAGTAGCGCCCGGCCGTGATCAGGCCGGTCGAGAAGCAGCCCACGACCAGCTCGGGCCGCAGCGCCGAGAAGCACACCTCGGCCGGGACGCTCTCCCCGGCGACCAGCAGCCGCACGTCCAGCGGCTCGGCGGCGGCTCTGAGCAGCTGCGCGTGCCTGCGCCCGGCCGCCGGGTGCGGCTTGAACACGACGGTCGAGTAGCCCCGGGCGACCAGGCCGCGCAGCATCGTCTCGTGCAGCGCCGCCTCCTCCTCGGGCGTGACGATCTCCAGCGCGGACAGGTACTGCCCGAGGATCATCGCCTGCCCGGCCAGCATGTCCGGCGCGGTCGTCGCCACCTGCCGGACCACCGCCAGGAACGCCTCGTCCGGCAGGATCTGGGCCGGCACGCCGTACTCGCTGAGCAGGAGCGGCTCCAGCCCCGGCACGAGGTCCAGGTGCAGCAGGCGGGTGATGCGGCGGAAGATCTCGGCGGGCAGCGGGTCGCGGGTCGGGCCGTAGCTCATCAGGCCGTCGGAGTAGACGGTGATCGGGCAGTCGCGCACCAGCCCGGCGATCGTCCGGGCGGGCGGCACCGCGATCGACTCCAGCACCAGCTCGGCCGCGTCCTCGAGCCCCAGCTGGGCGCGGATCAGCCGCTCCATCATCGGCACCTCGATGACGCGGGCCTTCCAGTCCGACGGGTGCAGCGGCGCGATCAGGTCGTTCCACGAGTGGATCTCGTCGAAGCGGGAGCGCAGCACCGCGAAGCCCGGCGTCCGGTCGAGCGGGAGGGTCACCTCGGGGATCGCCGCGTTGTTGGACACGATGAGGACCCGGCGTCCCTCGGCGAAGCGGCCGTCGTCGATCCCGGCCGCCAGCGACATCGCCCCGAACAGCGTCGAGGCGTAGAAGACGGTCGTCATGAGTCCTCCCGTTCGCGGCGCGGCCGCACGTGGGGGTTCGGGGGGAGGTCGGGCAGCAGGGCCCGCAGAGTGGCCTCACGTTCCACGGACATCCGCGACACCACGTCCGCCACCAGGCCGGTGGGCAGCGTGCGCACCATCTCCGCGCCGCGCTCCTCGAACCGGGCGCGCAGCTGCGGGGTGAAGCGGTCGGCGATCTCCAGGTGGTGGGCCAGCAGCGCGCAGAAGTTCCGTACGGCCTTGGGCAGGAACTCCTCCTCGAGGTCCTTGAACACCAGCTCGAAGGCGTCGAAGAAGTGCAACTGCCGCTCGTCGCCCACCCGCGTGAGCGACCCCGACACCATCCGCCGGTAGAACACCCCGGCCAGGGAGACCACCGCGAACGAGGCCGCCTCCCTGTGCAGCCGCCAGATCCACGGCCGGTCCTCCGCGGTGTGCAGCGAGCCGGGGAAGTGCAGCAGGTCGTGCAGCGAGCGCCGGTAGATCCCGGCCCAGGCGTAGGGGTAGTCGACCATGGTCCGCACGTTCGCGGGCAGGATCGCGTCCCGAGGGTTGAGCACTACGCCCCGCCGCGCCAGCGGAGCGCGGTGCACGACCCGCTTTCGTCCCTCGACCTGTACGTGGTCGGCGCGGACGAAGTCACAGCCGAGCCCGTCGATGGCCTCGACGAGCCGGGCCAGGTAGCCGGGGGCGAGCCAGTCGTCGCCGTCCATGAACGTGACGTACCGGCCCGAGGCGGCCGACAGCCCGGTGTTGCGCGCATCGGCGAGCCCGACCGGCGCCGGATTGCGCAGGACGGACAGGCCGGGCAGGTCGGCGCGGAAGTCCTCGGCGATGGCGCCGGTGGCGTCCACCGAACCGTCGTCCACGACGATGAACTCGAAGTCGCGCCGGGCGTTGCGGCAGAGCGAGGAGAGCGCGTCGGCGATGAAACGCTCGCCGTCACGCACGGGCACGATGACGGACAGAGTGGTCAAGATCGCGCTCGTCAGACGGTGACGCGGCGCAGGCGGGCCTTGGGGGCCTCCTCACCGGGGAAGACGCGCTTGACGCCGTCGCCCATGGCCTGCTCGATGATCCGGATGTCGCGCACCAGGTGCTCCAGACCCGACGGCTCCAGCGACGCGGCGTGGTCGGAGCCCCACATGGTCCGGTCGAGCGTGATGTGCCGCTCCACGCAGACCGCGCCGAGCGTCACCGCGGCCAGCGAGATCTGCAAGCCGCGCTCGTGCCCGGAGTAGCCGACGGGCACGCCGTAGCGCTCCTTGAGGGTGGTGATCGTGCGCAGGTTCGCCTCCTCCGGCGGGAGGGGGTAGGTGGAGGTGGCGTGCATCATGATCAGCTTGTCGGTGCCGAGGATCTCGACGGCCTGGTCGATCTCGGAGAGTGTGGACATGCCGGTCGACAGCATCAGCGGCTTGCCCGTCGCCGCGAGGGCGCGCAGCAGCTCATGGTCGGCGACGCTGGCCGAGGCGATCTTGTGCGCCACGACGTCCATCTCTTCGAGGAAGTCGATGGAGGGCACGTCCCACGGCGAGGCGAACCAGTGCAGGCCGCGCTCGTCGCAGTACTTGGCGATCTGGCGGTACTCGTCGTAACCGAACTCGGTCCGCTCCTTGTACTCCAGATAGGTCATCTCGCCCCAGGGCGTCTGCCTGATCTGCCCCTTCTGCGCCTCGGGCACGCAGATCGCCGGGGTGCGCTTCTGGAACTTCACCGCCTGGCAGCCCGCGTCGGCCGCCACGTCGATGAGCCGGCGGGCCAGGTCGAGGTCGCCGTTGTGGTTGATGCCGATCTCGCCGATGACGTAGACGGGCTCGCCGTCGCCGACCAGCACCTCGCCGACCGCCACCGGGCCGAACCTGGGCCGCTGCCTGGTCTCGGGCGTGGGCTCCTCGGGCCGGGCCGCCACGACGCGGTCGCACAGCTCGCGTACGGCTCCCTCGCCGCCCGGCTTGGACAGCACGACCCTGGCGGCCGCCCGGACCCGCGGGTGCGCGTCGGGCACCGCGATCGGCCAGCCCACCTCGGCCATCGGGCCCAGGTCGTTGACGTCGTTGCCCACGTAGGCGACGCGGGCCGGGTCGAGGCCCTCGATCGTCAGCCAGTCGCGCAGCACGACCCGCTTCTCGGCGATGCCCTGCAGTACGGGCACGCCCAGCTTGCGGGCGCGGGCGGCCACGACCGGGTTGTGCTCGGTCGACATGACCAGCACCTTCACCCCGGAGCGGCGCAGCAGCGCGATGCCCATCCCGTCGGAGCGGCTGACCAGCACCATCTCGCGGCCGTCGGAGTCGACGTAGGCGCGGTCGTCGGTGTGCACGCCGTCGAAGTCGGTGATGACCGCGTCGACGTCGATCGGCTCGGGCAGGTCCACGAACGGGGCCAGCGCGCGGGCCAGCTCCAGGTCCTCGGGGTCGTCGATCTCGATCGCGTGCCGCACGGGCACCGGCTGCACGGCGATGGTGCCGAAGAAGCGGTGGCCGTGCTCGCGCAGCCCGGAGGTGCGCATGACGTAGAACGCGCCGTTCTCGCGGAACTGCGGCTCGCGGTCCTGCCTGCGCGGCCTGAACGCGGGGTCGTGGTTGATCCCGGCGCCGGCCGGGGTCCAGAGGAACTCGTGCGTCGGCAGGCCCGACACGACCGCGTCGGCCTCGCCGTCGAGCACCTTGCGCACGGCCGCCGACAGGTCCTCGGAGTCGATGAACGCGCTGGTGCACTGCACGAGCACGACCACTTCCGGGTCCTCGCCGAGCGTGTCGAGCGCGTGCAGGACCGCCGACTCGCTGGAGGCGGTCGAGCCGCTCAGCTCCTCCGGACGGTCCACGACGAGCGCGCCCGCCTCCTTGGCGGCCTCGGCGATTCCCGCGTGGTCGGTGCTGACCACCACCCGGTCGATCAGCTCGCTGCGCAGCGCGGCGCGGACGGCTCGGGTGACCAGGGGGATACCACCGACCGGCGCGAGGTTCTTCAGGGGAACACCCGCAGAACCGCCGCGGGCGGGAACAACGGCCAGGACTCGCAACGTGACTCCTCAGTGCTTACGGATTGCATCCCGAAGCTAGAGGCACGGATTGAACGAGCAGCATCCCCCTAATTAACTTTCCGGGGGGATCCGGTAGAGCAACTCTGGACGGCCCACTCCGCCGTACTGTGGCATCCGTACCGCGATCCCCAGCTCCACCAGGTGTTCCAGGTATCTGCGGGCCGTCACCCGGGAGACCCCGGCCGCCGTCCCCACGGCCTGCGCCGACATCCCCGCGGGGCGCCCGCGCAGCTCGGCGACGACCACGTCGAGGGTGTCGCGAGCCATGCCTTTCGGCAGCTCGGAGCGGCCGCGCAGGGTGCCGAGCACCCGGTCCACGTCGCCCTGCCCGACGATCTCGCCGGCCTCCTCCTTGAACCGGGCGTAGCGGGTCAGCTTCTCGTGAAGTGTCGAGAAGGTGAACGGTTTGAGGAGGTACTGGGAAATGCCCAGGGACACCGCCGAGCGCACCATGGCCAGATCGCGCGCGGAGGTGACCGCGATCACGTCGCACAGCAGCCCGCCCGCCCGTACGGCCCGGCAGACCTCAAGCCCTGGCATGTCGGGCAGGTACAGGTCGAGCAGGATGAGATCGACCGGCGTGCGCCGCAGGAACCGCAGCGCCTCCCCGCCCGAGCGCACCACGCCCGCCACCTCGAAGCCCGGCACCCGGGCCACGTAGATGCGGTTGGCCTCCGCGGTGATCTCCTCGTCCTCGACCACCAGCACCGAGATCATCGGACCGGCTCCGTCGCGGGCTCGGGAACGGGCAGTCGTACGGTGAACACCGACCCGTCCACCTCGATCGAGCCGCCCAGCCGCCGCACCGCCTGCCCCACCAGCGCGAGCCCCAGGCCGTGCCCGTCGCCCTTGGTGGTCCAGCCCTTCCGGAACGCGTCGGGCGCGATCAGACCGGGCCCGTCGTCGGCCACCCTGATGAGGAAGCCGTCCGGTCCGGCCCGCAGCAGCACCTCGACCCGCGTCGCCGCGTCGATCGCGTTGTCGATGAGGTTGCCGACGATCGTGACGAGCTCCCCGGCGTCCAGGCCGAGGTCGTCCAGCTCGCTGTCCTCGCTGATCACCAGCTCGCCGCCGCGCTCGGCCGCCTCCGCGCTCTTGCCCAGCAGCAGCGCGGCCAGGACCGGCTCGCGTACCGCGCCCATCACCCGGTCCGTCAGGTGCTGCGCCGCGCGCAGTTCCGCGGTGCCGAACGCCACGGCCTGCTCCGTACGGCCCAGCTCCACCAGCGTGATGACCGTGTGCAGCTTGTTGGCCGACTCGTGGGCGGCCGACCGGAGCGACTCGGCGAACCCGCGCTCGGCGTCCAGCTGCCCGGCCAGCGCCTGCAGCTCGGTGTGATCGCGAACGGTCACCACCGTGCCCAGCCTGCTGGCCGCACCGTTGACGGCCAGCACCCGGTCGCCGACCAGGTGCACCCGCTCCTCCTGGCCCGCGTCCAGCACTTCCGACAGGCCCAGCTCGTCCAGGTGCCGCCCTTCGGCGTCGGCGGGCAGACCGAGCAGCTGCCGCGCGGCGTCGTTGCAGAGCGTCAGCGTGCCGTCCTTGCCGACCAGCAATAGTCCCTCGCGTACGGCGTGCAGCACCGCGTCGTGGTGCTCGTGGATGCGGCCCAGCTCGGCCGGGCCGAGCCCATGTGTCTGCCTGCGCAGCCGGGCGGTCACCAGCCAGGTGCCGGCGGCGCCGAGGGCGAGCACGACCAGCGCGATGAGCCCGGTCCAGAAGAGCAGGCCGCGCAGCCTGGCGCTCACCCGCTCGACCTTGATGCCCGCGCTGACCAGCGCCCGCACCGGGCCGGTCGCGCCGTTCGCGCGGACCGGGGCGACCGCCCGCACGGACGGACCGAGCGTGCCGGTGTAGGTCTCCGTGAACGTCTGCCCGCGCAGGGCCTGGTCGATGTGGCCGAGGAAGCGTTTGCCGATCTCCGCCGGGTTGGGATGGGTGTAGCGGGTGCCGTCGGGCTTCATGATGGTGACGAAGTCGACGCCCGTCTGGGCGCGTACCTGCTCGGCGAACGGTTGCAGGCGGCTGGTCGGCGACGGAGCGTCGAGCGCGGCCCGCACGTCGGGCGAGGCCGCCACCGCGGTGGCGGCCGCCCTGGCCTGGGCCGCCGCCTCGGCCGTGACGAGGTTGCCGGCCAGCACGGAGACGAGCGTGGCGGCGCTCACCAGGGTGAGGACGACAACGAACAGTTGCAGGGCCAGCATCTGGCCGGCCAGGGTCCATCGGCTCATGGGAATCTCTTCAGTGTACGAAACTTACGCAATGGTGACCTGCGTCACCACAGAGCGCATATTCGCATGGTTAGCAGTCTCGTCCATACGACCGGAGACCGTCCCATGCGTCGTGATCGCACCCACCTTCTCTACATGGCCGTCATCGTGGCGGTGCTGCTAGGGATCCTGGTCGGATTCGTCTGGCCGGACGTCGGCAAGGAACTCAAGCCACTCGGCACCGCGTTCGTCAACCTCGTCAAGATGATGATCGGCCCGATCATCTTCTGCACGATCGTGCTCGGCGTCGGCTCGGTCAGTAAGGCGGCCAAGGTCGGCAAGGTCGGTGGCCTCACCATCGGCTACTTCACCATCATGTCCACCGTAGCCCTGATCATCGGACTCGTGGTCGGCAACTTCATCGACCCGGGCTCAGGGCTGCACCTCACCGACGCGGCCAAGCAGGCCGCGGAGGCAGAGGCGGCCAAGGGGGCCGCCGCCGGATCGACCGACTTCCTGCTCAGCATCATCCCGACCACGCTGGTGTCGGCGTTCACCGAGGGACAGACGCTGCAGACGCTGCTGGTCGCGCTCCTCGTCGGGTTCGCGCTGCTGGCCATGGGACCCAAGGCCGCGCCGATCCTGACGGCCGTCGAGCACATCCAGCGGCTGGTGTTCCGCATCCTCGCCATGATCATGTGGGCGGCGCCGATCGGCGCGTTCGGCGCCATCGCCGCCGTCGTCGGCGCCACCGGCCTGGACGCGCTCAAGGCCCTGGGCATCATCATGGTCGCCTTCTACATCACTTGCCTGCTGTTCGTCGGCCTCGTGCTCGGCCCGCTGCTGTGGATGGTGGCCAAGGTGGGCATGTGGCCGCTCTTCCGCTACCTGGGGCGTGAGTTCCTGCTGATCCTGTCCACGTCGTCGTCCGAGGCCGCGCTGCCCCGGCTGATCGCCAAGATGGAGCACCTCGGCGTGAGCCGTACGGTGGCCGGCATCACCGTGCCGACCGGTTACTCCTTCAACCTCGACGGCACCGCGATCTACCTGACCATGGCCACGCTGTTCGTCGCCTCGGCCACCGGAGCGCCGCTGTCGTTCGGTGAGCAGATCGCGCTGCTGCTGTTCATGATGATCGCCTCCAAGGGCGCGGCGGGCGTGACCGGAGCGGGCCTGGCCACGCTGGCCGGTGCTCTCCAGTCGCACCGGCCGGCGCTGGTCGACGGCGTCGGCCTCATCGTCGGCATCGACCGGTTCATGTCCGAGGCCCGCGCCCTGACGAACTTCGCCGGCAACGCGGTCGGCACCATCCTCGTCGCCACCTGGACAGGTGATTTCGACAAGGAACGAGCCGCCGAGGTGCTCGCCGGCAACGCGCCGTTCGACGAGTCGACGCTGCTGGACGAGGACGAGCGGCCCGAGCCGCCCGCGGCGGACGACGAGCGGCGGGAGATGTCGCCGGTCTGAGCCGTTGGTCGCCGCAAGCTCTGATCCGTCGTCAGATGGGTCAGAGCTTGCGGCCGATGCCCGCGTAGCCCATTCGCGCCATCTCGTCGTCGAGGAAGATCGTCTCCTGGGGGTCGTTGAACGGCCAGCCGACCTCCGGCCCCAGGCCACTGGCCAGCCCCGGCGGGATCAGCTCGAAGTCACCGAAGAACCGGGCGATCTCCGTGCCAGGGCGCGGGCAGAAAGGCGAGTTGGCCTTCTGGTAGAACTCAACGATCTTGGCCACCTGCTCCGGCACGACGTCGTTGCCGACATGGGAGATGGCCAGGTAGCTGCCCGGCGCCAGCGCGTCCCGGTAGGCGGCCACGAACTCCTGCGGCCGGTCCTCATCGGGCACCAGGTGCAGGAAGAACATCATGAGCACCGCGACCGGCTGGTCGAAGTCCAGCAGCGACAGCACCTCGGGATGCTGCAGGAGTTTCTCCGGTTCGCGGCCGTCGCCCAGCACCATGGCGACCTTCTTCGGGTCGGCCAGCAGGGCGCGTCCGTGCGCGGCCACCACGGGGTCGTTGTCGACGTAGACGATGCGCGCGTCCGGCGCGAACCGGTGGGCGACCTCGTGCACGTTCTCCGCGGCCGGGAGGCCGGAGCCGAGATCGAGGAACTGGGTGATGCCCTGACGGCACAGGTATTCGACCACTCGCCCGATGAACTTGCGGTTCTGCCTCGTGCCCTCTCTGACCTCGGGGAGGACGCTCATCACCAGTTCGGCGAGATCCCGGTCGGCCTTGAAGTTGTCCTTGCCACCAAGAAAGTAGTCGTACATCCGCGACGCGTTAGGGATGTGCGGGTCCACACCTTGCGGCGCTTGTTCCGTCATGTGCCCATGATCTCGGACAAACGACCAGTAAATCCACCGTTTCATGTCACAAGGTGACCAACGGGAGGTGGATCATGTCACACGGCAGGCAGCCTCAGGACGAAGCGGGCGCCGCCGCAATACTCCTCGACATGGATCTCGCCGCGATGCGCCACCGCCACGTCGCGCGCGATGGCCAGGCCCAGGCCGGTGCCGCCGGAGTCGCGGCTGCGGGCCGCGTCCAGGCGGGTGAAGCGCTCGAAGATGGACTCGCGGTCGGCCCGCGCGATCTCCACGCCGTCGTTCTCCACGGCCAGTACGGCCATGTCCCCGTCCCTGGTGACCGCCACCTTGATGATGCTCTCGGCATGCCGCTGGGCGTTGTCCAGCAGGTTCGTCAGCACCCGGGCCAGTTGCAGGCGTACCCCCTCCACCACGACGCCCTCCTCCAGCATCAGCTTGACGGGCAGCCGATCGTTGCGGGCCGACAGCTCGTCGCGGACGAGGGCGGCGAGATCCATCCGCTCCTTCACCACGTCCACGCGGGAACCGATCCTGGCCAGCAGCAGCAGGTCGGAGATGATCGCTTCGAGCCGGTCGGTGTCGCGCAGCGCGCTGTCCACCAGCGCGATGAAGTCGGTGTCCTCGGGGTAGAGCTGGGCGCTCTCCAGCTGTGCGCGCAGCCCGGCGATGGGGGTACGCAGCTCGTGCGAGGCGTCGGAGGCGAACCGGCGCTGCTGGTATGCCGAGCGCTCCAGGCGGGCCAGCGTGCCGTTGACGGACCTGGCGAGCTGGGCGACCTCGTCCTTGCCCGGCGGCTGGGTCACCCGGCTGCTCAGGTCACTGGCGTTGACCGCGTCGAGCTCGGCCCGCATCGCGCCCACCGGCCGCAGCGCCCGGCCCATGACCAGCCAGGTCGTCCAGGTGGCCAGCGCGATGAGCACGAGGACCTGGGTGAGCACGACTGCCTCCAGGATCCTCGTGTCCAGCAGGCCAGGGGTGGTGCGCCCGGCGTACACGACGTTCGCGGCCGGGGACGGGGACGCGCGGACGGCCGTCAGGTGGACGCACTGCCTCGGGAGACAGTTCGTGGTGCTGATGACCCGGTTGTCCGCGGTGGGCCAGACGTCGCTCAGCGGCGGCAGGTTGCGGGCCGCGTCGCTTGTCGCCACCACCTGACCGCTCGGGGTGACGACCTGGATCAGGTCGACGGAGGGATCGATCAGCGGCATCGCCGCGCCCAGCGGGAGGTCGCCCACGCGCCACTCGGCCGCCACCTGCTCGGCGGTGTCCCTGGTCTGCTTCCACACGTTCGCCTCGACCACGGACCTGGCCACGACGATCGTGCCGGTCCCCACGGGGATCAGCACAGCGGTAGCCACGGCGGCCGCCACCAGCGTTACGCGGCCGCGTAGAGAACTCGCCCATAGGCGTGACATCAAATCGAGGCTACTAACGGCATTTACCCCGATATGTCGGACAAGGGGAAAGTTTGTCCCATTGTCCGACAGTCTCGCGTCAGCGCTGGAGCCACACCGTGGTGTCGGGCGGCAGGGTGCCATCGGCGGTGAGCGGGCCGCTCGACAGCAGCACCTCGCCGGTCACCTCCACCGGCTCGTCACTGGTGTTCAGCATGACGACCAGGCCGGGTGAGCGCTCGATGGCCAGCACGTCCTTGGGCGAGTCGAGCCAGGTCAGCGTGCCGCCGCCGAGTGCCGGGTGGGCCTTGCGCAGGCGCAGCGCGGCCCGGTAGAGGTTCAGCGTGGAGCCGGGGTCGTCGTGCTGGGCCTCGACCGACAGCGCCGCCCACGAGGCGGGGATCGGCAGCCACGGGTCCTGCCAGCCGAGGCCGGGGGCGGTGGTCCACGGGATGGGCACCCGGCAGCCGTCGCGGCTCTCGCCGCTGCGCAGGAACGCCGGGTCCTGCCGCAGCTCGTCGGGCAGGTCGAGCACCTCAGGCAGGCCGAGCTCCTCGCCGTTGTAGAGGTAGGCCGAGCCGGGCAGCGCCAGCATCAGCAGCGTGGCCGCCTTGGCCCTGGCCAGGCCGCCGTGGCGGGTGACGTGCCGGGGCTTGTCATGGTTGGACAGCACCCAGGTGGTCGGCGCGCCCACCAGCTCCGCCTCGGCCAGCGCCTTCTCGATGACCGCGCGGAAGGACTTGGCGTGGAAGTCGGCCAGCAGGAAGTCGAAGTTGAACGCCTGGTGCAGCTCGTCGGGGCCGACGTAGCGGGCCAGCCGCTCGGGGGAGGATACCCACGCCTCGGCGACGGCCATCCGCCCGCCGGGGTAGGAGTCGAGGATCGGCCGCCACTCGCGGTAGATCTCGTGCACGCCGTCCTGGTCGAAGTACGGCACCCGCTCGTCGCCGAGCATCTCGGCCTGGCGGCCCTCCTTCGGCCCCACGTCGGGCAGCCCGGCGGCCTTGACCATGCCGTGCGCCACGTCGACGCGGAAGCCGTCCACCCCGCGCTCCAGCCAGAACCGCAGGATGTCGCGGAACTCGGCCCGCACCTCCGGGTTGTCCCAGTTGAGGTCGGGCTGCTCGGGCGCGAACAGGTGCAGGTACCACTGCCCGTCGGCCACCTGGGTCCAGGCGGGGCCGCCGAAGATGGACTCCCAGTCGTTGGGCTGGTCCCGGAAGATGTAGCGGTCGCGCAGGCCGGCCTGGAACCACGGGTGCCGGTCGGAGGAGTGGTTCGGCACCAGGTCCACGATCACCCTGATGTCCAGCTCGTGCGCGTCGGCGATCAGCCCGTCGAGGTCGGACAGCGTGCCGAACATCGGGTCCACGTCGCGGTAGTCGGCCACGTCGTAGCCGCCGTCGGCCATCGGCGAGGTGTAGAAGGGGCTCAGCCAGATGGCGTCCACGCCCAGCTCGGCGAGGTAGTCCAGGCGTTCGCGCACGCCCGGCAGGTCTCCCATACCGTCGCCGTTCGCGTCGGCGAAGCTGCGTGGGTAGACCTGGTACACGACGGCGTCCCGCCACCAGTCGTCGTTGCCGAGCATGGGGGTCCTTTCGGGGATTGTCCGTGATGTCTGGTGCAGGATGGCCTGCATGGTTCAGTGGGGTCAAGTGTAAGTTGCGGAAAGTTGCAGATGGGGCCCCACTTCTCCCCGGCGTTCGGTTGGCGAGGTCAAGGGAGTATCGAGCGCGTCTGGATCGGGTAACGCTCTTTCGCAAGTTCTTCCAAATTTTGCAAAGAGTCGCTAACGTCCCGGAAACATAAGCCGCGAAAGCGGTCAATTGCTCCCTCCGTGACCTCAGGAGGTCCCATGCGCAAGCGAGCCCTGGGTGTGGCCGCTCTCACGTCCCTGGCATTAGCCGCCACGGCCTGCGGTGGTTCTCAGCCCGGCACCCCCTCTGCCGCCCCCAGCGGTTCCGCCGCCGCCTCCTCCTCGGCCCCCGCCGACAAGGGCAGCGGCAAGCTGGTGATCTGGGCCGACCCCAACCGGGTCAAGGCGCTCAAGCCCTTCGCCGAGCAGTTCGGCACCGAGAACGGCGTGACCGTCGAGGTGAAGGAGATCAGCAAGGACAACCAGCAGACCTTCCTCACCGCCTCCCAGCAGGGCAGCGGCCCGGACATCATGGTCGGCGCGCACGACTGGATCGGCAACCTGGTGCAGAACGGCGCCATCGACCCGGTCAACCTCACCGACGCGCAGAAGGCGGCGTTCCCGGAGATCGCCATCAAGGCGGTCACCTTCGACGGGCAGGTGATGGCCGCCCCGTACGCGGTGGAGAACATCGCGCTGATCCGCAACACCAAGCTCGCCCCCGACGCCCCCGCGACGCTCGAGGACATGGTCAAGAAGGGCAAGGAGCTCAAGGCGGCGGGCAAGGTCAAAGAGGTGCTCTGCCTGCCGGTGGCGCAGAAGGGCGACGCCTTCCACGTCTACCCGATCTTCGCGGCGGGCGGCGGCTCGCTGTTCGGCACCACCGCCTCCGGCGACCCGGACCCGAAGAAGGTGCTGCTCGGCTCGCCCGACTCGGTCAAGGCGTTCGGCAAGCTGAAGGAGCTGGGGGAGAAGGGTGACGGCGCGCTCAAGACGTCCATCACCAACGAGAACTACGTCGCCAGCTTCGCCGGCGGCAAGTGCGCCTTCCTGATCTCCGGCCCCTGGGCCATGGGAGATGTGAAGAAGGGCGGCATCAGCTACGACATCACGCCCGTCCCGTCGTTCAAGGACGGCAAGCCCGCCACCCCGTTCGTCGGCGTCCAGTCCTTCTTCGTGGCCTCCAAGGGCAAGAGCAAGACCCTGGCGCAGGAGTTCGTCGCCAACTACGTGACCAACAAGGACGTGGCCAAGGCCCTGTACGCGGCCGACCCGCGGCCCCCGGCGCTGACCGAGGCGCTGCAGGAGGTCGGCGCGACCGACCCCGACGCGGGCAAGTTCATGGACGCGGGCAAGAACGGTATGCCGATGCCGGCCATCCCCGAGATGCAGGCCGTCTGGGAGCCGTTCGGCATCGCCGAGGCGGCGGTGGTCAAGGGCGGCGACGCGGCCAAGGCCGCCGAGGCCGCGCAGAAGGCCATCGACAGCTCGCTCAAGAACTGACGTCATGTCCCTGGACGTGCGTGCGGCCGCGGGATCCCATGCTCCCCCGCGGCCCCGCCGTGAGATCACCACGGCGTTCCTGGTCAGCAGGGTCGTGGTGCTCGCGGTGGCGGCGGCGCTCCTGGTGTACGCGGCGCCGCCCCTGGTCGCCGCCGGGTCGTGGCCCGCCCTGGCGGTCCTCGGCCTGGCCACCGCGGTCATCGCCTACCTCTACCTGACCCGCCGCTTCATCCCGGCCAAGTACCTGATCCCCGGCACCGTCTTCCTGATCGCCTTCCAGGTGTTCCCGGTCCTCTACACCGTCAGCACGGCGTTCACGAACTTCGGCGACGGCCACCGCGGCGACAAGCAGGCCGCCATCACGGCGATCGAGACCGGCTCCGTACGCCAGGCGCCCGGCTCGCCCGAGTACAGCCTGACCGCGGCGCTGAAGGGCGACCGGCTGGTCTTCCTGCTCGTGGACCCGAAGACCAAGCAGGTCCAGGCGGGCGACCCGGCCGGGCTCGCGCCGGTGACCGGTGCCGAGGTGGGCATTACGGGCAAGGTGCTGCGGGCGCCCGGCTTCACCGTGCTGACGGCGCCGCAGGCGGCGGCCAGGGCGCAGCAGGTCGCGGCGCTGGCCGTGCCGACCCGTGGCGGCCTGATCAAGGCGAACGGCCTGAGCCGCGCGGTCGAGGGACGCTCGGCGCTGGTCTACGACGCGCGCTGCGACTGCGTCCAGGGCGAGGGCGACCGGTGGAAGGCCGACGAGGGGCAGGGCTACTTCGTCAACGCTTCGGGCGCGCACCTCGCGCAGGGCTGGCAGGTGAGCGTCGGCTTCGCGAACTTCACCCGTGTCCTGACGAATCCCACGATCTCCGGATATTTCATCGGGGTCTTCGGGTGGAACGTTGTGTTCGCGCTGGCCTCCGTGGTGGCCACGTTCGCGCTCGGGATGGCGGTGGCGCTGGCGCTGCACCATCCGCGCATGCGCGGCACCCGCTTCTACCGGATCGCGCTGATCCTGCCGTACGCGATGCCCGCCTTCGCGATGCTGCTGGTCTGGCGGGACATGTTCAACCGCGACTTCGGCCTGATCAACCAGCTCTTCGGGCTGGACGTCGACTGGATGGGGCAGCCGTCCACCGCCAGGTTCGCGGTCATCCTGGTCAACCTCTGGCTCGGCTTTCCGTACATGTTCCTGGTGACCACGGGCGCGCTGCAGGCCATCCCGCGCGAGCTGACCGAAGCGGCCTCCATCGACGGGGCGACGCCGTGGCAGGGCTTCCGCAAGGTGACGCTGCCGCTGCTGCTGGTGGCGCTGACGCCGCTGCTGATCTCGTCGTTCGCCTACAACTTCAACAACTTCAACGCGATCGCGCTCACCAGCGAGGGCGGCCCGTTCCCGGCGGAGAGCCCGCAGGTGGGGGCCACCGACCTGCTGATCACCTACACCTTCCGGCTGGCGTTCGGCACCTATGGCGCCCAGTTCGGCTTCGCCGCCTCGATCTCGGTGTTCATCTTCGCGATCGTGGCGATCATCTCCGCGGTGGCCTTCCGCCGGACCCGCAGACAGGAGGAGGTCTACGCATGAGACTCGCGCTGCGGCACGTGTTCGTGCTGGTGGTGTGCGCGTTCGCGGTCTTCCCGATCCTGTTCGTGGTCTCGGCCGCGATCAACCCGCTGGGCACGCTGGCCTCCACCGACCTGCTGCCCACCGGGGCCGGCCTCGGGAATTTCGCCGACCTGTTCACCTCCGACCGGTACCCGTTCGCCAGGTGGTTCCTCAACTCGGTGTTCGTCGCGCTGACGTCGTCGTTCGCCAGTCTGCTGCTGTCGATGTTCGCCGCCTACGCCTTCAGCCGGATGCGCTTTCGTGGGCGCCGGGTCGGGCTGCTGGCGCTGCTGCTCATCCAGATGTTCCCGCAGTTCCTGGCCATCGTGACGATCTTCATGATCTTCACCAAGGTGACCGAGCTCTACCCCGCGTTCGGGTTCAACACCGTGTGGGGGCTCATGCTGCTCTACCTGGGCGGCGCGCTGGGCGTGAACACGTGGCTGATGAAGGGCTTCCTCGACACCGTCCCCAAGGAGCTCGACGAGGCGGCCACGGTCGACGGCGCCACGCACGCGCAGATCTTCTGGCGGGTCATCATGCCGCTGGTCACGCCGATCCTCGCGGTCACCGCGCTGCTGGCCTTCATCGGCACGATGAGCGAGTTCATCATGGCCAACGTCTTCCTGCGCGATCCGGAGAGCAAGACGCTGGCCGTGGGCATGTACGGGATGATCGCGGGCGACCAGCGCAACGCCAACTTCGGCATGTTCGCGGCGGCCACGCTGCTCACCGCCGTCCCCACGGTCGGCGTGTTCCTGTGGTTGCAGAAGTACATCGTCTCCGGGCTCACGGCCGGGGCCGTCAAGGGATAGGTCTCATTGCGCTTCCTCGGCGAGCCGCATCACGACGGCTCCGCTCTGTACGTCTCCACCCAGGCGCCGGCGCCCGGCTCGACGGTGACGGTCCGGCTGCGGGCGCCGCTGTCCGCCGGGATCACCGGCGTGCACGTCCGTACGGTCCGCGACGGCGAACCCCGCTTCACCGCCGCCTCGCCCGACACCCCCGGCGCCGTCGGGGGCTACGGCGAGACGGACGTCTGGTGGCGTGCGGACCTCGTCGCCGCCAACCCGGTCACCCCCTACCGCTTCCTCCTGCACACCGAGGGCGGCCAGGCGTGGCTGACCGCGGCCGGGCTCGTCACGCACGACGTCACCGACGCCACCGACTTCCGGCTGGTCTCTCACGAGACGCCGCCCCCGTGGCTGGCCGACGCGATCGTCTACCAGATCTTCCCTGACCGTTTCGCCAGGTCCAGGCCGATGCGGGAGCTGCCGGACTGGGCGCTGCCGCGCGACTGGGACCGCGACCCGGTCATCCCCTCGGGCCCCGGCACGTCCCAGCAGTTCTACGGCGGCGACCTCGACGGCATCGTGGAGCGGCTTGACCACGTCCAGGCGCTCGGCGCGGACACCGTCTACCTGACGCCGATCTTCCCGGCTCGCTCCAACCACCGCTACGATGCCGCCGACTTCGACCGCGTCGACCCGCTGCTCGGCGGCGACGAGGCGCTGCACCGGCTCGCCGACGCGCTGCACGCGCGCGGCATGCGGCTGATCGGCGACATCACCACCAACCACTGCGGCCGGACGCACCCCTGGTTCACCGCCGCGATGTCCGACGTGGGCGCGCCGGAGCGGGAGATGTTCTACTTCGATCCCGCCACCGGCGACTACGAGTCCTGGTACGGCGTCAAGTCGCTGCCCAAGCTCAACTGGGGCGGCGACCTGGTACGGGCCCGGATCCCGGCCGTACTGAAGAAGTGGCTGGGCCCGCTCGACGGCTGGCGCGTCGACGTCGCGAACATGACCGGCAGGCACGGCCGCGACGATCACAACCACGAGATCGCCGCCCTGCTGCGGCGCGCGATCGGGCCCGGCGCGGCGCTCATCGCCGAGCACTGCCATGACGCCTCGCCCGACCTGGACCGCGACGGCTGGCACGGCACGATGAACTACGGCGGCTTCACCCGGCCGGTGTGGGCCTGGCTGCGCTCGCCCGACTTGGAGCTGGCGAACTTCCTCGGCGTGCCCGGCGGGGTGCCGTCGCGTGACGGACTCCAGACGTACGCGACGTTCCGTGCCTTCGCCTCCCACCTGTCGTGGCGCTCGCAGGCGCACTCATGGCAGCTGCTCGACTCGCACGACTCGCCGCGCATCCGCACCGTGACCGGCTCGGCGGAGCGCCATCTCGTCGCGCTCGGGCTGCAGGCCACGCTGCCGGGCACGCCGATGGTGTTCGCGGGCAGCGAGTTCGGGCTGACGGGGGTGAACGGCGAGCACGCGCGTACCCCCATGCCCTGGGACCGGCCCGCCGACCAGGACCTCGCGACGCTGGCCGCCTACCGGGAGCTGCTCGGCCTGCGCCGGGCCGAGCCCGCGTTGCGCCACGGCGGGTTGCGGTGGCTGCACGCCGACGCCGACTGCCTGGTCTTTCTCCGGGAGGGCGCCGAGGAGTCGCTGCTGGTGTGCGCGCGCAGGGCGCCGGGCCAGGCCATTTCCCTTCCCATGCGGGCGGCAGGGGTTTATAACGCTTCTGACACCGATGTGTTGCCGGGTGATGGCCCTTCGCTGCGTGTCTGGCGCCTCGCGCGGTGACGCGCTAGCGTGGGCGGCCCCCCATCGTTCAGATTTAAACTAGATAGTGGTGTGTTCGCATGAGGTTGCTCTCCGTGGCCGTCATCGCCTCGCTCGCGCCCGCCCTCCCGGCTTCGGCCCTGGCCCGCGCGGGCACCACCTACTACGTCGATTCGCGGATGGGCGACGACTCGGCTGCCGGGACCAGCGCCACCAAACCCTGGAAATCACTCGAGAAGATCGGCGCCGCCGACCTCAAACCCGGCGACGCGGTCAGCGTCAAACGCGGCAGCAAGTGGACGGGCACGCTCACCCTGAGCGCCAAGGGCACGGCGGCCAAACCCATCGTCATCCAGCCGTACGGGACCGGCCCCATGGCGAAGATCTCCGGCATGGACGGCAACTGCGTCGTCGTGACCGGCAACCACTGGCGCATCAGCGGCCTGCGCGCCTCCGGCTGCCAATGGGCGGGGTTCGAGCTGAGCGGCGACGGCAACGAGCTCGTCGGCGTACGGGCCGACCGCAACATCGCCGGAGTGCTGGTCCCCCCCACCGGCTCCCGCAACGTCATCAGGGACAGCACGCTGACGTCCAACGCCCGGATGAGCGTGAACGACTCCGAGCCCGACAACGACTCCGGCGCGTTCGGCGTGCTGCTGAACGGCGACGACAACACGGTGACGGGCAACACCATCACCGGCAGCTACGCGGCGAGCAACGACTACGGCTTCGACGGGGCGGCGGTCGAGATCTTCGACGGCGACCGCAACCTGATCACGCACAACACCGCCCGCGACAACGAGACGTTCACCGAGCTCGGCGCCCGCAAGGGCAAGACGGCCGCCGGGAACGTGTTCGCCTTCAACGTGGTCACCTCCTCGCGCAAGCATGGATCGTTCCTGATCACCCGTGGCCCCCAGCACATCGTCGGCCCGGTGACGGGGACCATCGCGGTGCACAACTCGGTCTACCTGCCCGCGCGCGCGACGATCGGCTGGTCCTGCCACGGCGGCTGCTCACCGTCGATACTCAAGCTGCGCAACAACGCGATCTCGGTCGGCGGTGAGGCCGGGTACGAGGACGGGAAGGGCGCCGACGACGCGGGCGGCGTGTACAAGGGGCGGACGTACGCGTTCAAGCTGGGGCCCAAGTCGGTGAGGGCGGACCCGCGCTTCGTCTCCCGTACGGACCTGCACCTGCGGCCCGGCTCGCCGGCGCTGGGCCGGGGCGTCCGGCTCGGTGCCGCGTGGTTCGGCCGGGCGTCGGGCGGCACGGACATCGCGGGCCTGCCCGCCGCCCCGAACGCCGGCGCCTACCAGCGCTGAACCTCCCTGTATTTCGGGATATAGCCTGTAATTCTGGATATCGCCTGCTCACCAACCCCGCCGGGCAGCTGTGATGTGACCGCCCGGGCGGTCACTCGTTCAGCGCTTCTCGTGCGTCTGCTGCCAGATCTGCACGCCCGCCTCGTCGTAGCCGATGATCTGGAAGCGTTCGTAGCTGATGTTGCGGGCGCGATCGTAGGTCCCGGCGAACAACCGGATGCCGAGGTTCCACGGGTCCGGCCGGGTGGCGGCCGACACGGACCTGCCGTCGCCGAAGAGCAGGGTGACCCGGGCGGTCTTCGCGCTCGCGATGCCCAACCAGCGCTTGTCGTGCTCAGCCAGCTCCACGGGGTACTTCTTGCCGTCCCTGTCGGTCATCAGGTGGTCGGGATCGACGAGATTCATGACGACGGTCTGTCCGTTCAGCTTCCAGAGCAGCGTCTCGCCGGGCACCTTGTAGAGACCTACGGACAGGCCTCCCGGCATCCGCACGGCGGGGCCGACCGGCTGGGCCTTTTCCTCGGGGAAGATGGCGGGCTCGTTCTTGATCCGTGCCACGATCTGGCCCTTGGCATCCGCGAACTCGAACGCCGTCACCGTCTCGCTCGTGGGCGTGGACACGGTCCAGATGCCCTGGGGAGCGCCCTTCGGGAGGTGGATCGTCCCGGTCACCTGGTCGCCGCCCTCGATCACGGCGGTGACGCGGGCGACCTCCGGCCGCGCGGTGCCGAAGTGCATCACCACGCCCGTGGACGGATAGGGGAACGGGTCGGTCGAACTCTGCTTGGTGGCCTTCCGGCTGTCGAGCGGCTTGCCGCATCCTTGCGTCGTGACGCCGGTCCTGCTCTCGTAGGACTGGCAGAGGACCGTGCCCGTCTTACCCTTGGCGTACCAGAGGGTCAGGGGCCGCTCCTCGGACGGGTTGTCGATCAGCAGACGGTCGCCCATCGGAGTCTTGCCCTCCATGACGTCCCAGCTGCGGCGTGGGTCGATGGTGCCGGTGGCGACGTCGTCACCCTTCTGCCCGCCGGTGACCGTCAGCGTGACCGGCAGGGCCACGACGGTGACGGCCAGTGCCACGACGAGGGCCTGCGTGCGCGTCCTGCGCCGCCGCGACCGCGACACGACCTCGGCACGCAGCCCGGACGGCGCCTTCGGCGCATGCTCGGCGGCGTGGCCGAGGGTCGAACGCAGGTGGGATTCCAACTGGTCGGTCATGCGGGGCTCCCGTCGATCGCTGAGGGGTGGGGCACGGTGGAACGGAGCTTGGCCAGGCCGAGCGACGCGTGGCTGCGCACGGTCCCCCGGGAGATGCCGAGCACACCGGCGATCTCCTCGTCGGCGAGGTCCTCGTAATAGCGCAGGACCAGTACGGCCCGCTGCTTGCGCGGCAGGCCGGCGAGCGCCTGCCACAGGTCCTGCTCGATGCCGGAGGGCAGCACGTCGAGCTGGGCGGTCTCGGGCAGCGCCCAGTCGAGCCGCTCGCGCCTGCGCATCCGCCAGACGCTGATGTGCAACCTGGCCATGATCATCCTGGTGTAGCTCTCGGGAGCCTGCTTCTGGCGCACCCGTGGCCACGCCCGGTGCAGCCGGATCAGCGCCTCCTGGGTGAGGTCGGCCGCGTCGTGCGGGTTGCCGCTGAGCAGGTATCCATAGCGCAGCAGGGCATCGGCCCGTTCCGCGACGAAGTCCTCGAAGCGCGAAATTTCATCCAATGGCCTATGCCTTTCCTTGGTCCGTCACGGCATAGACGGACCGAGGGGCCGAACCGTTGAATCGGATCTGGATCGGAGTGGCGACGGAGGGCGTGCCAGAATAGCGGGGAAACGTTTTCTCAGCTGGCTGCGGGAGCTTGGACACATGGCAGACGAACCGGCCGGGCGGCTCACGTACCGCAACCCCGTGCTCAACGCCGACTGGCCCGATCCGGACGTCATCCGTGTCGGTGAGACCTACTACCTGGTCACGTCGAGCTTCAACCGCGCCCCCGGCCTGCCCGTCCTGCGCTCGCCCGACCTGCTGCGCTGGGAGCTGATCGGCCGCGCGCTGCCCGCCGTGCCACCGGCGGAGCACTTCACGGTGCCCCGGCACGGCGGCGGGGCGTGGGCGCCCTCCATCAGGCATCACGACGGCCTGTTCTGGATCTTCTACCCCGACCCCGACCACGGGGTTCATGTGCTGACGGCGACGGATCCGGCTGGGCCGTGGTCGGTGCCCCACCTCCTGCTCCCCGGGCCTGGCGTGATCGACCCCTGCCCGCTTTGGGACGACGACGGGCGCGCCTGGCTGGTGTTCGGGTGGGCGAAGAGTCGCAGTGGCATCAGCAACCGGCTGTCGCTGGTGGAGATGACGCCGGACGCCCGCGAGATCATCGGCACGCCCGTCACCGTCATCGACGGGGACGCCCTGCCCGGCTACTCGACGCTGGAGGGGCCCAAGGTCTACAAGCGCGATGGCTGGTACTGGATCTTCGCCCCGGCCGGGGGTGTCGCGACCGGCTGGCAGTCGGTGTTCCGGTCACGGTCGCCGGCGGGCCCGTACGAGGACCGCGTGGTCCTGGAGCAGGGTGACACGCCGGTCAACGGGCCGCACCAGGGGGCCTGGGTCACCACGCCGGAGGGCGAAGACTGGTTCCTGCACTTTCAGGACCGTGGCGTGTTCGGCCGGGTGGTCCACCTACAGCCGATGCGCTGGGGGGACGACGGGTGGCCGGTGATGGGGGTGGAGGGACATCCCGTCCTGGAACACCCGGCCCCGGCGCGCGCCTCGGCGGCGGTCCTTCACTCGGCACCGGCGCCGGGACCGCACCCGGCGCAGGGACCGCACCCGGCTCCGGCCCGTGCTTCGGCGCTGGGCCCTCGCCCGGCCTCGGCTCGTGCTTCGGCGCTGGCCCCTCGCCCGGCCCGTGCCGGGCAGGCGGAGCCGGGGCGGGACGACGACTTCCGGGCGGGGGAGCTGGGGCCGCAGTGGTACTGGCAGGCGAATCCGGCTCCCGGCCTGCTCCGTCTGGACGGCGACGGTCAAGCCAGACTGCGCGCGGTGCCCAACGACCGGGGCAACCTGCGGAACCTGGCACAGGTGCTCGGCCAGCAGATGCCCGGTGTGGCCGCGCGGTTCACCACCACACTCCGGCTTGCGGCGGATGAGCCGGGGGCCAGGGCCGGAGTGGTCGTGCTCGGCGCCTCTTACGCGTACGTGGGATTGGCGCGCGACCGTGACGGGCTCAGCGTCGAGGTCCGGACGTACCAGGACGGTGATGAGGGCGAGGTGACACGGTTCAGCGCACGGCTGCCCGACGAGACCGCGATCGTCGGGCTACGGATCGACTCCGACGGCGCGGGGGTCTGCGTGCTGCGCTTCCGCCACCGCGGTGGCAACGGCGGCGCTGATGAGAGTGGCGCTGGTGACGGCTGGGTCACCGGATTCGAGGGGTTCCAGGCGGAGCAGGGACGGTGGATCTCGGCGGAACTCGGCCTGTTCGCGGCCGCCCCGCCCGGTTCGCCCGGCGAGGGCACGGCCGTCTTCGGCCCGGTGACCATCCATCCCCGCGCGCGTTGACAGCAGCTCCGGCTTCGCCGAGCTGGAACGCCGCGGGTTCTTCCTGGTCAAGCAGGCACCCGAAACGGCGGCCGCCGCACTCGGAGTCAGCCGCTTCACCATCTACCAGAATGTGGGCCAGTGCTCCGGCGTTTACACCGAGGGTGAAGGCCCACGCGGGAGTGCCCGCTAGGGCGCGAGCGTGCCCTGACCTTTCAGGTTTTGTCGGCAGCTTCGCTCACACCGGTCGTTTCTGCTGCTCGATGTACTGCTTGAGCACGGTGAGCGGCGCCCCGCCGACCGACCCGGCGAAGTAGGAACCAGACCAGAAATGTCCGCCCCAGAGGTGTTCGCGGACGTGTGCGCTGTATTCCTTACGAAGCATCCGGGCCGAGACCCCTTTAAGCGAGTTGACGAGTTTGGACAGGGCGAGTTTGGGCGGGTAGTGGATGAGCAGGTGGACGTGGTCGTGCTCGCCGTTGAACTCGCGCAGTTCGACCTCGAAGTCGGCGCATACCTCGCGCATGAGTTCCTCGCAGCGGATCAGCATCTCGTCGGTGAACACCCCACGCCGGTACTTTGTCACGAACACCAAATGGGCATGAAGGGTGTGAACGACATGTCGTCCCCTTCTCACGTCGGGGTTCGGATTCCATCGCGGTGACATAAACCAAACGATACGATCAGCGCGTGGAGCAGGTGAAGCGGACTCGTGCGCACGTGGCGCGACTCGACCTCAGCCCGGCCCAGGAGGCCGCTTTGGACGGTCAAGCCCACACCGCGCGTGCCGTGTGGAACCTGCTCCATGAGTTCACCACCTTCCGCCAGGCCCGCCTCGCGTCATTGAAGGAGTGCGACGCGGCGATTCGCCAGGCCCGCCACGAGATCGAGTGGATGGGGCAGTTGCCCGCTCAGGCCGCGCAGGCCGTGCTGAAGACCTACCGGCAGGCGTGGGCGAACTTCTTCAATCCCGACCACCCGGCCGAGCGGCCGACGTTCAAGGCCCGGTTGGGGTGCCGGATGGCCGTGGATGTCCCCCAGGCCCGTGACTTGCGGATCACCCGGATCAGCCGCAGGTGGGGTGCGGTGAACTTGCCCAAACTCGGGCGGGTGAGGTTCCGGTGGACCAAAGACCTGCCCGGCCTCGCCAAGGGCGCACCCTGCGGGAGGATCACCGGGGCTCGCCTGGTGAAACAAGCCTACGGGTGGACCATCGTCTTCCGTACCGAGCTGCTCGTGCGCGCCCCCGTGCCGCACACTGGGCCGAAGGCAGGCATGGACCGGGGCATCGCGGTCGCCCTGGCTCTGTCCAACGGGGAGCATCTTCGGCATGGTCCGTGGCTCAGTAGCGGGCAGCGTGAGCGGCTGTTGCGTCTGGAGCGCAAAAGCGCCCGTCAGCGTGCCAGCCGCAGGAAAGGTGCCCCGGTCTCCAAGCGGGAGCGTCGCACCTATGACCAGATCGCCCGGCTCCGCGCGACAGCCAAGCGCCGAGCCGTCGACTGGCAGCATCAGAACACGACCGGCCTCGCACGGCAGTTCAGCGCGATCGTGGTCGAAGACCTGACCATCACCGCCATGATGGCCTCGGCGTCCGGGACGGTGCGGCAGCCGGGGCGGGGCGTCGCCCAGAAGCGGGGCCTGAACCGCTCGATCGCGGGTGAGGCGTGGGGCCGGACGGTGGAGTTGCTGACCTACAAGGCCGCCGATCGTGGCGGTCTGGTCGCCACGGTCGACCCGCGCGGCACCAGCCAGGAGTGCCACCGCTGCCACACCACCACGAAAGGATCGCGCGAGACGCAGTCGCGGTTCGCGTGCAAGAACCCGGCGTGCGGATGGATCGGCAACGCCGACACCAACGCGGCTCCGCTGAGCAATCCGCTTGACGGCCGGACACGCCCGTCGGCACGGCGCATCAAAGGCCGGGGACGGGACCCGTGCTGCCACGCACTTCGATGCGGGGACGGAAGCTGAGGTCGTGGTCCGGCTTGTCGCCGTTGAGCAGCGCGTGCAGCCGCTTCCACGCCTCCTCGCCCAGCTCGACGACCGGCACCGACGCCGTGGTCAGCGGCGGCGTCGTGTACTTCGCGAACGGGATGTCGTCGAACCCGGTCAGCGACAACTGCTCCGGCACGCGTACGCCCCGCTCGTTCAGCGCGCTGAGCAGCCCCATCGCCACCAGGTCGTTGAACCCGAGCACCCCGGTCGCCCCCGACGCGAGCACCGCGTCCGCCACGGCGTGCCCGCGCTCGAACGTGACCCCGCACGGAATGCCGAGCACATCGGCGTCGGGATGCTCGGCGCGGAACCGGGCGAGGCCGGTCAGCCGCCGGGTGTTGGAGACGCTGTCGGGATTGCCCTCCAGGTAGGCGATCCGGCGGTGCCCGAGCTGATAGAGGTGCCGGGCGAGCGGCTGAATGCCCGCCTCGTAGTCGGCGGTGAGGGTCGGCGCCGGGACGTACGGACTCTCGCGGTTGATCAGGACGACCGGCGCCAGCTCGGGCAGCAGGACCCTGAGCCTGTCCTCCGGCATCCTGGGCGCGCAGAGCACGATCGCGTCGCAGCAGCGGCGCGCCTCCAGCGCCAGGGTGCCCTCCTCGTCGGCCGTTTCGAGGGAGTCCGCCACCAGTACGTGGTAGTTGTCCCTGGCGGCGGCGCGGGTCAGGCCGCGCAGCACGCTCTGGAACGTCGGATTCTCCAGGTCCGGCACCAGGATGGCCACGCGCTGCGTGCGGCCCAGCACGAGCGAACGGGCCAGCGGGCTGGCCGAGTAGTGCAGCTCGCTCGCCACGGCGCGGACCCGCTCGGCGATCGCCGGGTCCACGTGGGCGTTGCCGTTCATCACCCGGGAGACCGTGGAGATGGAGACCCCGGCCTGCTTCGCGACCGCGGTGATGGTCGCCGGCCTGCCGCTCGCGCCCCTGGCCATGCGCCGTCCTTCGTGTGACTCGCTGGAGGTGGCTCGGGAATGCCGCCGAGAAAACCCTTTCAAGCGATGATATCCGCAGCCGGGGAGGGGAATCCGTCGCCGCGTCCTGGTCGCGTTTCACACGTGCATCCACGCCGCGGCCCATCTGACGACGGTCAGGCGATCGCCTCCAGCCCCGCGACAACACCTCCGCTCAGCAAGCCGACGACCAGGATCAGCGGGCTGCCCTTGAGGGCGGCCACGGCGTGGAAGCGCAGGTCCCGGTACTCCCGCATGCCCTCGGTGCCCGGTAGCACCATCAGGCGGGGGCGCAGTCCGGCGAAGACGATCCAGTCGAGCACCACCAGGTCGTACACCGACAGGGTGAGGAACATGAGCGCCCCCGCCACGGCGGCCGGGCCGAAGCCCAGGTCGGTGCCGAGGTCCGCGCGCAGGCGGAGCATCGCCGCGACCGTCAGGGGTGCGCAGCACAGCCCCCAGAAGAGCACCCCCACCCAGGTCGCCACCCGGCGGCCGCGCGCGCTCTTGGGTTTGGCGTAACGCTCCTGGATGGCCGGGGGGTAGTCGTTCAGCAGGAAATCGCGGCTGACGAACGTCCCGGCGAAGATCGTCACGGTGAAGAGCACGCTCATCACCAGCCCGAATCCCACTCCGTATTCGACGACCAGAGACCACCGCATGCCGTTTCCTCCTTGGTAAGCGTCGGCTAAGTGTGGAGGGGGAGACGGCTTAAAGTCAACGGTGTGTGAAGTTCAACGGATCCGGCTAGCATGGCTCGGTGCCCGCCCGCCGCCGACGCCCCGAAGTCCGTATGGGCAGGCCCACCCTGACCAAGGAACGGATCGCCCGCGCCGCGCTGCGCGTTCTCGGCTGGGGCGGTCCCACGGAGCTGACCATGCGCAACGTCGCCGCCGAGCTCCATGTGTCGCCGCGTGCCCTGTACAACTACGTCAGCGATCGCGATGACCTGCTGCGCGAGGTGCTGGCGATCTGCCACGCCGACCGTCCCGAACCGCGCCTGGATCCGGGGCGGTGGCGTGAGAGCCTCCGCGACTACTGCCTCGACCTGCGGTCCTGGTACCGAGCCCACCCCGGCCTGCTGGCGCTCGCCCACGCCGAGAACCTCACCCACCTGGCCACCCCCGGCCTGCTCGACGCCGACGACGCGCTGGTGGGCTTCTTCCTCGCGCTTGGGCTGAGCCCGCAGAACGCCTACCGCGCCTGGACGATCACCGTGCTCCAGGTGGCCGGTTTCGCCGAGATCTGGGACACCTGGCACGACCGCCCGCCCGCTGGGCTGCTCCCCGCCGCCGTGGCGACGGCACCACCCGCCGAGGGCCGGCCGCATCTGGGGCGGATCGGCGAGGAGGTCGTCGTGGAGCCGCCGGACGTGCTGTTCGAGTCGGTGGTGGTCATGCTGACGGCCGGTATCGAAGGGGCCCTTCTCCGCCCGGCCTCGGGAGGCGCCGACACCCGGGCCTCGGGAGGCGCCGACACCCGGGCCTCGGGAGGCGCCGACACCCGGGCCTCGGGAGACGCTGGCGCTCCGGCCTCGGGGGGCGCTGGCCCTTAGGCCCTGGGAGGCGCCGACGCTCCGGCCTGAGCGTCGTCCGATCCGTTCGGCTGTACGTCGGGTCAGCTGTACGTCGGGGCGCCCCCGGTATGGCAGCTGATCTCCATGCCGTCCTCCACCGGGAAGGCGACGCTGACGTATCCGTTCGCCGGATCGCGTACGTAGTCCAGATAGTCGGCCATGGAGGCGAAGGTGACGTCGTCGGCCACCACCAGCGCGCCCGGCGCCAACCGGGGCTCCAGTAGCCGGAGCACCGGCAGGCTCAGTTCCTTCCACCCGTCCATCAGCACCAGGCCGATCGGTCCTGGCACCTCGGCGAGGGTGTCCAGGGCGTTGCCGGGCAGGATCGTCACCACGCCGCCGAGCCCGGCCTCGTCCAGGTTCGCGCGGGCGGTGGCGACCTTGGTCGCGCTCATCTCGGTGCCGTACACCCGGCCCGTGCCGTTGTCGGTGACCGCGGCGGCCAGGTACACCGTGGAGATCCCGAACGAGGTGCCGAACTCCACGACGGTCTCCGGGCGGGCGGCCCGCACCAGCGTGTAGAGAAGGTCGCCGCCCCGAGCGGAGATCGGCAGGTACAGGGCCGCCAGGGCGTCGGCGCGCTCTTGCGCGGTGGCGGTCTCCAGGGAACCGCCGGGGAGCGGCCCGCACGGCGCGTCGTCGTCGAGCGTCGCGGCGGCGAACAGCCGGTCGAGCACGGTACGGACCAGCGGAGAGTGCAGGGTGTTTGTCATGGCCCATAGATTAGACGCACCGTTGCGTCTTGTCTATTGGGGAGGTGAGCGCCCGTACGATCGGGATTGTGGAGAAGCGTGAGCTGGGCAGGACGGGCAGGCAGGTCGGCGTGGTCGGCCTCGGGGCGTGGCAGCTGGGCGCCGACTGGGGCGCGGTCGGGGAGGATGACGCGCTGGCCACGCTGCACGGCGCCGTGGACGCCGGGGTGACGTTCATCGACACCGCCGACGTGTACGGCGACGGGCGCAGCGAGCGCATCGTCGGCCAGCTGATCAAGGAACGCCCCGGCCTGACGGTGGCCACCAAGATGGGGCGCCGGGTGCCGCAGGAGGTGTCGGCCTACACCCTCGACAACTTCCGGGCCTGGAACGACCGGTCCAGGAAGAATCTCGGCGTGGACACCCTCGACCTGGTGCAGCTCCACTGCCCGCCGACTCCGGTCTATTCGGACCAGGCGGTCTACGACGCGCTCGACACCATGGTCGAGGAGGGCAGGATCGCCGCCTACGGGGTGAGCGTCGAGACCTGCGCGGAGGCAATGACCGCGATCGCCCGGCCGAACGTCGCCACCGTGCAGATCATCCTCAACGCCTTCCGGCTGAAGCCGCTGGAGGAGGTGCTGCCGGCGGCGGCCGAGGCCGGGGTCGGGATCATCGCCCGGGTCCCGCTGGCCAGCGGCCTGCTGTCAGGCCGGTACGACGAGCACACCCGCTTCTCCGACGACGACCACCGCGCCTACAACCGGCACGGGGAGGCGTTCGACGTCGGTGAGACGTTCTCGGGTGTCGACTACGACACTGGACTGCGGGCCGTGGCCAGGCTCAAGCCGCTGGTGCCGGAGGGGATGACGACCGCCCAGTTCGCGCTGCGGTGGATCATCGACCAGCCCGGCGTCAGCGTGGTCATCCCCGGGGCCCGCGACGCGCGGCAGGCCCGCGCCAACGCCGCCGCGGCCGGGCTCCCCGCGCTCACGGAGGAGACCCGGGCGGCGGTCACCGCCGTCTACGACGAGCTGATCCGCCCCCAGGTCCACCACCGCTGGTAACCCGGCTACTGCTGGCCGGGCCGTCGGGCCGGGGCCGGGGCGGGGCCGGCCGTGCCGTCCGTGAAGCGGCCCGGCCGGAACGGCGCCAGCAGCGCCGACTCCTCCCCGAACAGCTCGCCCGCCACCTCATCCATCAGCAGCGGCGCCGGCGTGATCCCGCTGTGCGTGGCCACCGTGTACACCCGCCGCCCCGCTCCGCGAACCCGGCCACGGTCAGCCCGTCGCCGGGCATCGCCCGGCGGCCCACGACCGCGCGCTCCACCGTGGCGCCCTCGGTCGCCCGCAGCACGTTCGGCAGCAGCCCCATGATCTCGTCCAGGACCGCGCCTGGCACGTCGGCCGCGGGGTCGTCCGCCCGGTCGTCCAGGTGCGGGGAGTGCAGCAGCTGCCGCCCGCCGCCGTCGGGCCGCAGGTTGAGCCCGGTGGTGGTGAGGAATCGGGACAGCCGGGCGGGCACCGGCGAGGTGGTGACCAGGAACCCGTTGGTGATCCGGCCGGACACCGCCGGATCCAGCATCGGGACGGTCGTCCCGGCCAGCGCCGCGACCCCTTGCGTCTGCGGCGGGAATGTCACGTACCGGCCGTGTGCCGGGCGCACGTGAAGCGTGCCCGGCGCCGAGGGCACCGGGCACGCAAGGGTGCGTGGGAAGGGCTGTTCTCAGCCGGTACGGAGCGTCAGCCCGTACACGCTGAGGATCTCGTTGACCGGCTGGAAGTAGGTCGTCCCGCCGCTGCTGCAGTTTCCGGAGCCGCCGGAGGTGACGCCCTGGGCCTGGCTGCCGGAGATGAACGAGCCGCCGGAGTCGCCGGGCTCGGCGCACACGTTGGTGCGGGTGAGGCCGGTGACGGTGCCCTCCGCGTACCTCACGGTGGCGTTGAGCTGCTGGACGGTCCCGCAGTGCCAGCCGGTGGTCGAACCGGAGCGGCAGATGGAGGAGCCGACGCCGGCCGCGGTGGAACCGCGGACGGTGACGTTCGCGCCGCCCGCGCCGCGTACGTACGGCGTAGCGGTGTTACCGGGGGCGGCGACCCAGGAGTAGTCGTTGCCCGGGAACGAGGCGCCCTGGAAGGTGCCCGTCGGGTTGGTGGTGTTGTTGGCTACCCGGCAGTGCCCGGCGGAGACGAAGCCGGGGGTGCTGCCCTTGGTGACGGCGAAGCCGATGCTGCACCGGGCGCCGCCGATGTAGTAGGGGGCGCCGCCGACGATGTTGATCAGGGTCCGCGGCTGCTCGCCGGAGACGGTTACGCGGATCGCGTTCTTGTCGACGCCGGCGGCCGCGGCGAGGGCGTCACCGGCCGCCTGCTGCCCGGCGACGATGACGACGCTGTTGGTGGTCACGTCGATGTACCACAGAGACGCGCCGGCCTTGGCCTGGTCCGACGCCCGGTCGATCTGGTCCTTGACCGCGGTGAGCTGGGCCAGCGTCCGCGAGACGAGCACGGGTTGCGCGCCCTTCGCCTCGATGGAGCCGGTGGTGGCCGGGTCCGTCGTCGCGACCATGAGCTTGGCGGCGTCGGCGGTCAGCCAGGATCCGCCGTAGGAGGCGCCGAGCGAGGACGTCAGTGCGGCCTCCGTGGCCGCCGCGCGCTGCTCGTTGGCCAGCCGGGTGATGACCTGCTGCTCGGACAGGCCGAGGTCGCGCTCGAGGGAGTCGATCACGGACGGCGGGGTCGACTCCGACGGGACGGGAGACGGGGAGGCCGCCGCGGCGGGGGTGAGGGGGGTGGTGGCCAGGCAGGCCGCCACGATGGTGGCGCCTAAGAGAGGCCAGCGCTTACTCCGCATGTGCACTCCTTTGTGGGGGTGCCTGTCAAGCTAGCGGTTGGTAGGGATTGGCATAGATGGCAAACGACCCCTATCACGGTGGTATGGCCCCGGCTCGCGGTGGTGGGACGGCCCTCCGGTGGCTGGTCAGCCAGGCCCCCAGCGGTGGGTCAGCCGCCCAGGCCGCGGACGATGAGGTCGACCGCCGCCTCGAAGGTGCGGTCGGCCTCCTCGGCGTCCTGGCCCTGGCCGATGTGCCCGGCCGTCTCGGCGAACACCAGGCCCGCCACGAACCCGTACAGCACGTCCGCCGTGCGCCGCTGCTCACCCTGCGGCACGCCCGCCGCCTCCAGGATCGGGAACAGCACGCCCCACAGGCCGCCCTCCCGGTCGGCGGTGATCTCCGGGTGGGCGTACACATAGCGCCACATCTCCGGGTGGTCGGTGGTGAGCCGGCGATAGGCGCGCGCGAGGATGCGCAGCCGCTCCTGCCAGGGCAGCGACTCGTCCGGCGGGAGATCGAGGCGCTGGACGTTGGTGTCGCAGATCTGCGTCAGCAGCGCCATCTTGTTGTCCACGTGGTGATAGAGCGACATCGGATTGACGTCGAGCTCGGCGGCCAGCTTGCGCATCGACAGCCCTTCCACGCCCACCTCGTCCACCATGCGCAACGCCGTGGTGTAGATCTCCTCGAGGGTCAGCGGGGTTCCCCTGCGCGCGCTCACTGCCATACACCGTATGGTAGCGTGAGCCATACGGTGTATGGCTACCCGAAAGGAGTGCTGATGAGAGAGATCCCCGCCCCCCGGGGGCTGCCGATCGTCGGAAACGCGTTCCAGGTGCCCGCCCACTCGCCCATGACCTACTTCGAGGAGGTCGCGCGGGCGCACCCGGAGGGCATCTACCAGCTCGACCTGCTCGGCCGCCAGGTCGTGGTGATCCACGATCCGGATCTGGTGGCCGAGGCGTGCGACGAGACGCGGTTCCGCAAGGAGATCAACCCGCCCTTGTCGATCGTCCGCGACTTCGCCGGCGACGGGCTGTTCACGGCCAGGCCGGACGAGCCCGTCTGGGGTCACGCGCACCGGATCCTCATGCCGGCCTTCAGCCAGCGGTCGATGAAGGCGTACTACCCGCAGATGCTGGAGGTCGCCGACCGGCTCGTGGAGTCCTGGGCGGGGCGTCCGGGGCAGGATCTGCCGGTGGCCGACGACATGACCAGGCTCACCCTCGACACGATCTCGCTGACCGGGTTCGGCTACCGGTTCGACTCCTTCGACTCGCCCGAGCTGCACCCGTTCCTGACGGCGATGGGCGGCGCGCTGACCGAGGCGATGCTGCGCAACCAGCAGCTCCCGTTCGTCACCAAGCTCAAGCGCAAGCAGGAGGTCGCCTACCGGGCCGACATCGAGCTGATGCGCGAGCTGGTCGACGACGTGATCAGGCGGCGCCGCGCGGAGGACGGCGCCGCCGCCAAGGACCTGCTCGGCCTGATGCTGGAGGCGTCCGACCCGAAGACCGGCGCCCGGCTCTCCGACGCGAACATCCGCGACCAGGTCCTCACCTTCCTGATCGCCGGACACGAGACCACCAGCGGCCTGCTCTCCTTCGCGCTGTACAACCTGCTGCGCGACCCCCACACCCTGGCCAGGGCCTACGACGAGGTCGACCGGCTGCTGCCGGGCGACGAGCCGCCGGCCTACGAGACGGTCATGAAGCTGGATGTGATCTCCCGGATCCTGGAGGAGACGCTGCGGGTCTGGTCCCCGATCCCGGCCTTCACCGTGAACGCCATCGCGGACACCACGCTCGGCGGTGAGTACGAGGTGGCGGCGGGGGCGCCGGTCATCGTCCTGCTGCCGTCGCTGCACCGCAACCCGAGGGCGTGGGACCGGCCCGACGAGTTCGACATCGACCGCTGGCTGCCCGAGAACAAGCGTGACCATCACCCCGGCGCCTACAAGCCGTTCGGCAACGGCGAGCGGGCCTGCATCGGCCGCCAGTTCGCGCTCACCGAGGCCAGACTTGCGCTGGCGATGATCCTTCGGCGCTTCGCCGTCTCCGACCCCGCCGTCTACAAGATGAAGATCAAGCAGACGCTCACCCTGAAGCCCGACGGGTTCACCGTCCGGGTGCGCGAGCGCCGTCCCCACGAGCGCGTCACCGTGCTCGGGCAGCCGATCGAGGTGGAGGAGCAGCAGGACATCGCCGTCACCGGCGTCGCGCTCACCGTCGCCTACGGCTCCAACCTGGGCACCTGCGCCGACATCGCCGAGCGGCTGGCCGAGCGCGCCGGGCGGGCCGGCTTCGCCACCACGCTGACCACCCTCGACGAGCTGGTCCCGCCGAGCGAGGGGCTACTCCTGGTGGTCGCCTCCTCCTACAACGGCAAGGCGCCCGACAACGCCCAGCACTTCGACGCGCTGGAGGAACTGCCCGACCTGTCGGGAGTACGGCTGGCGCTGCTGGGCTGCGGCAACACCCAGTGGCCCACGTACCAGGACTTCCCCCGCCGCGCCTTCGCCAAGCTGACGGCGGCCGGTGCCGTACCCCTGATCGAGCGGGGCGAGGCCGACGCCGACGGCGACTTCGACGGCGACGTGTCGGCGTGGACCGCCAAACTGTGGGCGGCGACGGCCGAGGAGTACAGCGCGTCGGCCGCCGACGCGGGGCCGCGCTACCAGATGGAGGTGCTCAGCGAGGCGGAGGTACGGCCCGCGGTGGTGTCCGCGCGGGCGTTCCCGCTGACCGTGGTCTCCAACGAGGAGCTGACCGGCGACCCGGCCGGGCTGTGGGACTTCTCGCTGGAGGCGCCGCGGCCCGGCGTGCGCTCGATCGTGGCGCGGCTGCCCGAGGGCGTGACCTACTCGGCGGGCGACCACGTGGCCGCCTTCGCCAAGAACGACCCGGAGCTGGTGGAGTGGGCACTGCGCTGCCTGCGCGTCCCGCGCGAGCAGGTCGTACGCCTGCGCACCGGCGGGGCCACGCACCTTCCCGTGGACACGCCGGTGACGGCCGGGCTGCTGCTGACCGAGTTCGCCGAGTTGCAGGAGGTGGCCACCAGGTCGGACCTGGCGGCCCTGGCCGCGCACACCTCGTGCCCGTGGACGCGGAGCCAGCTCGACGCGCTGACCGCCGACTACGCCGACGAGATCCTGGCCAAGCGGGTCTCCCCGCTGGCGCTGCTCGACCGCTTCCCGGCGATCGAGCTGCCACTGCCGGTCTTCCTGGAGATGGCCGGGCCGATCCGGCCGCGCTACTACTCCGTCTCCTCCTCGCCGCTGGCCGACCCCGCCCTGGTCAGGATCACGGTCGGGCTGGTGGAGGGCCCTGCGTGGTCGGGCAGCGGCGAATATCGCGGGATGTGCTCGGCCTACCTGGCCGGGCTGGCGCCCGGGGAGAGCTTCTACGGCTACATCCGGGTGCCCGCGCCGCCGTTCCGGCTGCCCGAGGACCCCGCCACGCCGGTGATCCTCGTCGGTCCCGGCACCGGGTTCGCGCCGCTGCGGGGGTTCCTGGAGGAGCGGGCGCTGACCGGGGCCACCGGGCGGGCCGAGGTGTTCGCCGGGTGCCGCCATCCTTCGCATGACTGGCTCTACCGGGATGAGGTGGAGGGCTGGGCGTCGGCTGACGGGGTGCACGTGAGCGTGGCCTACTCGGCGGTGGCCGGGCATCCGTACCGGATCGTGCAGGACGCGATCGCCGCGCGGAGCGAGGCGGTGTGGGAGCTGCTGGAGGCCGGGGCGCACGTGTACGTCTGCGGGGACGGGCTGCGCATGGCGCCCGCCGTACGGCGGGCCTTGCTCGCCATCCACCGGGACAAGACCGGGACGGACGGCGAGGCGTGGCTGGCCGCGCTCGAAGAGCAGGGTCGTTACCAGCAGGACGTCTTCGCCTGATCTCCGCGTTCTTGGGCGCCGCCTGCGGCTTTCCGCAGGTGGCGCTGGGCGAACCTTTATCCCAAAACCCGGATTAGCGGACCATCCTTGGATATAAGTGCAGCATGCGTGACATATCCGTGGAACATGCTGGAAACCTTCCACGGGCACTGTGAGAGCCTCTGGAAAGGGGGCGGGTCATGCTGCTCAGACTGAGGGTGTCGTTGCCGGACCGGCCCGGGGGGCTGGGCCAGGTCGCGCGGTCACTCGGTGCGTTGGGTGCCGACATTTTGCAGGTCACCGTGCTGGAACGGGAGACGGGCCGGGCGGTGGACGACTTCACGGTGTCCTGGCCCGGGAAGGTGACGCCGGACGAGGTGCGCGACCGGCTCTCGGCCGTCCCGGGCGTACGCGTCGAGGGGGTCTGGCCGACCAAGGACCTCCCGGGCTCGGCGCCCGACTACGACCTGCTCATGCACGTCGCGTCGGAGCCGTCGCGGGGGATCGCGACGCTGGTGGACGCGCTGCCGGGGCTGTGCGGCGCCGAGTGGTCGATAGCGCTGGCGGGCGACGTCGTACGGCATGCCAGTCTGGGCGCGCCGGAGGTGTTCGAACTGCTGGAGCCGCCGCTCAGGGCCGCCACGCGCGCGGCCGACGACCTGCGGCTGATGCTGCTGCCGGTCGACACCCACGGGCTGCACGTGGTCGTCGCCCGCGCGGCGGGACCGCACTTCCACCGCGCCGAACTCGAACGAGCCGCGCGCATCGTGGCCGTGGTCTCCAAACTGTCCTCGGTGGTCGCCTCGCCCCGCTGACACGTATGCCCAGGTTTGTCCTCGGTGGTCGGCTCAGCCCCGCTGACACGTACGGCGAGGTTTGTCCGAGGGGACGCTTCTCCAACGCGCGTATCGTTGGCCCCGGCCGTGGCAACGCTGAGGAGGAGCCGGTGGATTTCGAGCTGAGCGACGAGCAGAGGGCCTTCCGGGAGACCCTGCGGGCCTTCGTCGACAAAGAGATCATGCCCGTCGCCATCGAGTGGGAGCACTCCGGGCGCTACCCCACGGAGATCGTCGACAAGATGAAGGCGATGGGGCTCTTCGGCCTCAGCGTGCCCGAGGAGTACGGCGGACTCGGGGCGGACATGGTGTCGTTCGCCCTGGTCTTCGAGGAGATCGCCCGGGGCTGGATGGGGGTCGCGGGCACCATCGGGTCTCACTCGCTGGCCTGCTGGATGATCGCTCGGCACGGCACCGAGGAGCAGAAGTCGCGCCATCTCCCGGATCTGGCGACCGGAGCCCGCCGTACCGGGATCGCGCTCACCGAGCCCGGGGCCGGGACGGATCTGCAGGGCATTCAGACCAGGGCAGTACGCGACGGCGACCACTATGTCGTGACCGGCACCAAGACGTGGATCACCAACGCCCGCCACGCCGATCCGTTGCCCGTGCTGGTGAAGACGTCCGTCACCGAACCCGCGCACAAGGGGATGTCGGTGCTGCTCGTCGATCCGGCGGCCGAGGGGTTCGGGGTCAGCCGGGATCTGCCCAAGCTCGGCTACAAGGGGACCGAGACGTGCGAGGTCGTGCTCGACGGTGTGCGCGTGCCCGTGGACGCGCTGCTCGGCGGGGTCGAGGGGCGCGGCATGCAGCAGGTGCTCGGCGGGCTGGAGATCGGGCGGATCAACATCGCCGCCCGCGCGGTCGGTGTCGCGCAGGCCGCCTACGACGCCGCGCTCGGCTACGCCCGCGAGCGCAACGCCTTCGGGCAGCCCATCGCCGACTTCCAGGCCGTACAGCTCAAGCTGGCCGACATGGCGACCGAGATCCAGGCGGCCCGGCTGCTGACGTACTGGGCGGCGTCCCAGGCCGACAGTGGGAAGCGGGTCGACATGGAGGCGGGGATGGCCAAATACTTCGCCTCCGAGGTGGCGTTGAAGGCGTCGCTGGAGTCGATGCGCATTCATGGTGGATATGGCTATTCGCAGGAGTTCGTGGTCGAGCGGCTCTACCGGGACGCGCCGCTGATGGCCATCGGCGAGGGCACCAACGACGTCCAGCGGCTGGTGATCGCCCGTTCGCTCGTCTCCGGCAAGAACCACGTCGGGTGGTGATGGCTCGGGGGCCGCGGTAGAGCACGCGACTTGTTGGGCAAATGAGGTGCTATGACCGGTCAGCACGATTCCACCTCTTCAGGCCTTTCACCCGAACCTGCGCATGGGCACGGACACGGACACGGTCATGGGCATGAGGGCGAGCGCGGGCGGGGTGGGATCAGAGGGCTGCTGGCGAAGGCCGGGCATGCCCTCGCGCCGCACAGTCACGACAGTGCCGACAAGACCGACGCCGCCCTGGAAGGCAGCAGTCGCGGGCTGCGCGTGCTGGCCGTCTCGTTCGGTGTGCTGCTGGTCACCGCCGCCGTCCAGGCCGTGATCGTTGTTATGTCCGGCTCCGTCGCGCTGCTCGGCGACACGCTGCACAACGTCGCCGACGCGCTCACGGCCGTTCCGCTCGCGATCGCGTTCTCGCTCGGCCGCCGGGCCGCCACCCGCCGCTTCACCTACGGGTACGGCAGGGCCGAGGACCTGGCCGGCATCGCCATCGTGCTGATCATCGCCGCCTCCGCCGTCCTGGCCGGGTACGAGGCGGTCACGCGGTTGCTCCACCCCCAGGACATGCGGGCCGTCGGGTGGGTGGCCGCGGCGGCCGTGGTCGGGTTCCTCGGCAACGAGTGGGTGGCGCGCTATCGGATCGGGGTCGGCAGGGAGATCGGCTCCGCCGCGCTGGTCGCCGACGGGCTGCACGCCAGGACCGACGGCTTCACCTCCCTCGCCGTGCTCATCGGCGCGGGCGGCGCGGCGCTGGGCTTCCCCCTCGCCGACCCGATCGTCGGCCTGCTCATCACCGTCGCCATCTGCTTCGTGCTGCGCGACGCCGCCCGTGAGATCTATCACCGGCTCATGGACGCCGTCGACCCGGCCATCGTCGACGAGGCCGAAGCCATCCTGGGCGGCGTCGAGGGAGTGGAACGCGTCGGCTCCGTACGGCTGCGCTGGATCGGCCACGCGCTGCACGCCGAGGTGGAGATCCTGGTGGGCCATGAACTCTCCCTCGTGGACGCGCACGCCGTGGCGGTGGCCGCCGAGCACCGCCTCATCCACGAGCTGCCCAGACTGCGCGCCGCCACCGTACACACCGACCCGCACGGCCCGGCGGGCGCCGACCATCACGCCCCGCTGACCAGCCATCGCTGACGACAGGGCATTACCGGTGCGGGTCAGGGTAGGTTTGGGCGGGTGTCGATCGCCCCCGCCACGACCACACCCACCACGGCCCCCGCCCCCGCGCGCCTCGCCTGGCTCGACGCCCTGCGCGGCATCGGGGCGCTCGCCGTGGTCGCCGAACACCTGCTGCCCTGGTTCCTGCCGGCGCTCCGGCCCTTTTGGTTCAGTCTCGGTGTCTACGGCATTCTGGTGTTCTTCCTGGTCAGCGGCTACATCATCCCGACGTCGCTGGAGCGGCACGGCGATGTGCGGACGTTCTGGGTCAGCCGCGCCTTCCGCCTCTACCCGCTCTACCTCGCCGTGGCCGCCCTGGTGCTGGCGGCGGCCTGGTGGGTGCCGGTACGCGCGGAGGTGCCCCGCGACGGCACGGCCGTGGCGGGGCACGCGACGATGCTGCTCGACGTGGTGGGCGTCGGGGGCGTGGCCGACACCATGTGGACGCTCTCGTACGAGATGGTGTTCTACCTGCTCGTCACCGCGCTGTTCGTGACCCGGCTGCATAAGCGGAGCGGGCTGTACGCGGTGCTGTTCGCGGCCGGTTCGGTGGTGGTCGGGCTGCTGGTCGGCGGGGCGCTGCTGAAGGGCGGTTGGGTCGCGTACGCCTCCGGGGCCGCCTTCTTCGCCGGGCTGGCGTGCGTGATCTCGGGCAGGTTCCGTACGGCGGCGGCGTGCGCGCTGGGCCTGATGGCGGTGGCGCTGCTGGTCCTCGGCAGCCGGGTGCCGTGGATGGGCGTGGCCGTGCTCGGCGTCATGTTCGCCGGGACCGCGATCCACCGCTGGGAACGCGGCACGGGCGGGCTGTGGCCGGTGGCGGTGACCGCCGGATTGGTCGCGCTGGCCCCGATCTGGGCGATCGAGGCGGGATGGTGGTGGGTCGAGCCGGACGTGTGGATCACCACGATCGCGCTGGCGGCGGCCACCTTCGCGGGAGGGATGGCGCTGCGGGGGCGGCGGGTGCCGCGGGTGCTGACCTGGCTCGGGCTGATCAGCTACTCGCTGTATTTGGTGCATCATCCGCTGCTGAAGTTCTTCGTGGAGGTGAGCGGGGATCTACGGCGGTCGCCGCTGCCGCTGCAACTCGGGATGGCTACCTTGGCCATGGTGCTGGTCCTGCTGGCCAGCGCCCTGGCTTACCGCTTCGTCGAGAAGCCGATGCAGTCGTTAGGCCGTCGGGTGTCCCGTCGCGCCGCCTAGGGCGGTTCGTCACACGACCGTCTCAATCCGTGTGACGGTCCGTGGTGGCTGATGTCCTTTTGGTGGGACACCCCCTTCGGGTGAGCGGAAGGAGACGGTCCGTCGTGGCTAGGTCCTATGGAGGGACAACCCCGTCCAGGGCGGCCAGCCGGCTGGTGTTCAAGGGGCCGTGACGCACCGCTGTGGCTGGTCCAGGGCTGTGATGATCTCCGGGTGGTGGGCCAGTGCCTGCCGTACGACGGGGTCCTCAGTCGTCAGGAACGCCAGGTGCCGGATGGCGTGGGCCACCACGTTCGCCACCTCGACGCGGCCGGGCGCGGGCGTGGCGGGTGCGTCGCCGGCGACGATCTCCAGCATGGGCAGGTCGATCGCGGGTAGCCAGGGCTCCGGGTCCGGGCAGACGGCGTACGTGAGCACGATCTCGCCCTCGGGGTGGCAGCGCCAACTCGTGGAGTGCACGACGGTGGACGGCGCGTCGGCCGGGATCCCGCTGACCCGCCGCGCGGCCTGGTCGGGGGTCTCTCCGGGGGCGGGTACGGCGGTGGCGTGCCGGTACGCCCACTCACTGTCGGTGTTCGCCCGTAGCATGAGCGTCTCGACCGAGACGACGTGTCTTCCCGTCACTCCCGACAATCTACTGCCAGCAGTATGCAGAAGCGAACTATTCGCAGAAGGCCGTAAGTGGGGAGGCGCGAAGAGAGAGGCGGACAGCCATGCCCGGGTTGCTGGTGCTCATGGGGTCGGGCGAGACGAGCCCGACCATGGTGGAGGTCCACCGCTCCGCCGCGCGGCGGCTGCGGCCGGGCGCGCGGGCCGTGCTCCTCGACACCCCCTACGCCTTCCAGGAGAACGCGGCCGACATCTCCGCCCGTGCCCGCCGCTACTTCGCCCGGAGTGTCGGCCTTGAGGTCGAGGTGGCGACCGGAGCGGCCGGAGCCGACTGGGTGTTCTCCGGCCCCGGCAGCCCGACCTACGCCCTCGATCAGTGGACGGCCGCGCCTACAGCGGGCGATCTGCGGGCCCGCGTCCGCGCCCGCCAGGGCGTGACCGTGCTGGCCTCGGCCGCCGCCTGCACGGCCGGACTCGCGACGGTGCCGGTCTACGAGATCTACAAGGTGGGCGCCGAGCCGCACTGGCGCGAGGGCCTTGACCTGCTGGCGGCGCTCGGCCTGCGGGCGGTCCTGATCCCGCACTTCGACAACGCCGAAGGCGGCACCCACGACACCCGCTACTGCTACCTGGGCGAGCGGCGGCTGTGCCGGATGGAGCGGGAGCTGCCGCCGGGCACGGCCGTTCTCGGCATCGACGAGCACACCGCGGTCGTCATCGACCTCGACGCCGAGACCGTCGAGGTGGCGGGCCGTGGCGGGCTGACCGTACGACGTCCCGGCTCGCAGGCGGTCCTGCCCGCGGGCACCCACATCGGTCTGGGGGAGGTCCGCCGCCTGGCCGAAGGCGGTCGCGTCACCGCCGCGCCGTCGCCCCGCCCCGCCGCCGTCCCCGCGCCGGCCCAGATCACGCTGGAGGAGACCATCCGCTCCTGCGAGCGGCGCTTCCAGCTCGCGGCGGCGGCGCCCGACCTGGGCGCCGCGGCCCGCGCCGTCCTCGACCTGGAGGCCGAGCTGGTCAAGTGGGCGGCCGACACCGAGGAGGACGCGGGCGGCGTCGAGGAGGCCCGGGAGCTCATGCGGCTGCTGATCGCCCGGCTCGCCGAAGTTGCCACCACCGCCGACCTGCGCGCCCTCGTCGAGGCCCTCCTAGCGCTCCGCGACGACCTGCGCAGGCAGGGCCGCTACGAGGTCGCCGACGCGCTGCGGGCGGCGATGCTCATCGGCGGCGTACTCGTCGAGGACACCCCTGACGGACCGCGGTGGACCACCTCGCGGTAACCGGCCTACTGTCGGGGCAGCAGGGACACCACCCTATGCCGATCCCCACCCAGGTGGTTCAGGCGATCGTCAGCCGGAGGAGCGGTGCCACGGTTGGGGCCTCGGGCAGGCCGCGGCCCGCTGTGACGAGGGCCGCTACGCGGTCGGGATCGAGCGCCCGCCCCGCGTTCGTGCGGAACTTCACCGCGAGCTCCTCCGGCGTCAGCGGATGTTCCGGGCCACCGCGTGAGGAGTCGACCCGGTGCTCCAGCACCGAGCCGTCGCGGCGCCGTACCCGCAGCACGGCCGCGAACGCGTGCGGGAAGATCTCCGTCGCCCGCTCGTCCGCCACGCAGCGCACCCGCTCGGCCAGCGCCAGCCGTTCGGGATCGAGGGCGGCGAAGTCGTCCAGTGACAGCCCCAGCCCGCCGCCGCCGTGCAGCGCCGCCGCGACCGTGTACGGTCCCGAGAACTTCGCGTGGTACGGCGACTCCGGCCTGACCTTGTCGGCCCGGGGCTCGGCGATGGTCCGCAGCACCGGAGCCGCGACCCCAAGCTCGACCTCCTCGATGTCGTCGGGGGACAGGCCGCCGGCCCGCAGGGCGAGGGCGCAGTCGATGGCCGGATGGGTGAAGTGGTTCGTCGGATACGGCTTGTAGACCGTACGCAGGAGTTCCCACCGCTCGCCCAGATCCGACAGCAGCGCCTCGGCGTCGAACCGGCCGTCCAGCCACGCCTGGAAGAAGCCGAACCGGCCCTCCAGCACCGTGGGCGGCCCCGTCAGCCCCTCCAGCGCGAGCACGGCCGCCGTGACGCCCGAGTGGGCCGCCCAGCCGCAGTGCACCCGCTTGATCGTGCCGCCCGTGCGGTTGGCCTCGAGGACGCCGGCGCCCATGCTGGCCGCCACCCCGACGGCGTGCGCGATGCCGGCGGCGTCCAGGTCGTACAGCAGCCCGGCCGCGACCGCCGCGCCGAGCGTGCCGCAGATCGAGGTGGCGTGCTGGCCCTTCTCGAAGAACAGCGAGTTGCCGGCCTCCGGCAGGTAGGAGGCCATGCCGAGCCGGTTGCACACCTCGACGCCGGCCGCGACGGCCGCGATCAGCCGCTCGCCGGAGGCGCCCGTGGCCTCCGCGGCGGCCAGCGCGGCGGGCACCACGGGAGCGCTCGGATGCAGTACGGACGGCAGATGCGTGTCGTCATAGTCGAGCGCGTGCGCCAGCGTGCCGTTGACCAGCGCCGCCGACGGCGCGGGCAGCCGGTCGCCGCTCCCGATCGCGGTCGACTCCCCGGCCCCCTGCCACCGTCGTACGGCCCGCAGCACGGCCGGGGCCGCGTCACCCGCCGGCTCCGCGTAGGCGGCCAGGCAGTTGCCGAGCACGTCGAGCACCCGGCCCGTCACGTCGTCGCGCACCTCGGCGGGGACGCCGCGATCACGGCAATCCACGGCGAATTCCGCGAGCCGCTGAACATGAGTGGTCATTTCCGCTCCCCGATCAGGCGATGACGGCGAGCGGGCGGACCGGGGCTCCCGTGGCGCCGACGATCGGCAGCGGGTTCAGCACCAGCAGGAACTCGCGGACCCCCGAGTCGAGCAGCTCGGCCAGCCGCATCGTCTCCACGATGTTGATGCCCGACTCCACCAGCATGATCCGGTGCACGGGGAGCGTGGCATGCCCGCGGCCCGCCGCGATGTGCTCGAAGGCGATGGTCTCGCCGCCCACCACGCGTGGCCGCCGCGCGGCCAGCCAGCGGCCGGCATCGGCGCCTGGACCCGGAACGCCGTTCCGCTGACCGACGAAATCGTCCCCCGACTCCCACAGCCGTGACCAGCCGGTCCCGACCAGTACGGCGTCGCCCGCGCGGATCTCCAGGTCTCCGGCGGCCCGCTCCAGATCGTCGGCGGTGACCTCGTAGCCGGCGGGCAGCGTGGCCACCCCGTGCACGGCGGCCACGTCGAGCAGCACGCACCGGCCCACGTACGGCTCGAACCCGTCGATGCCCATGGCGCTGAAGCCGTCGTGCGACATCACCTCGCCCGCCGGCCGTCCGCCGTACAGGAGGCCCTCCTGGGAGACGTGCGCGAGGGCGTCGACGTGCGTGCCGACGTGGCCGCCCGTGACGATGATCTCGTTGGCGGCCGAGCCGCCGTCGGTCCTGACCAGGTCGCCGTGCCGGCGTTCCAGCGCCATCCGGAACGGCGGGTGGTTGGGGGACTGCGGCATGCCCTTGCGCATCGGCTGCGCCAGGTCCAGGACGCGCGAGCCCTCCAGGGCCTTCCACAACGACGACATATCCGGTGGCTCCTTGTGTTCCAATAGTAGGAATGCTGTTCCCGACAGTACACATGATTCACCGGGGAAGGCCCACCATGCCCAGCCAGACCGCCGCCACCGTCGAACGGGCCGCCGACATCCTCGTCCGGTTCGCCGAGGCGGGCACCGACACACTCGGCGTGACCGAGCTCGCCGAGAGCCTCGGCATGTCGAAGGCGGCGGTGCACCGCGTGCTGGCCTCGTTCAGGAGCCGGGGGCTGGTCGTGCTCGACGAGGAGAGCAGGCGCTACTCGCTGGGGCTGACGGCGATGCGGCTCGGCCTGGCCTACCTCGACCGCATCGACGTACGGCGGCTGGCCGCGCCCGAACTGCCCGCCCTGTCGAGGCTGACCGGCGAGACCGCCACCTTGTCGATCAGGACCGGCGACACCCGCGTCTATATCGACCAGGCGACACCCGAGCGGGAGGTGATCATGTCGGTCTCACTGGGCGTGCCGTATCCGCTGCACGCGGGCGGGTCGTCCAAGGCGTTCCTGGCCTACCTCTCGGAAGAGGAGATCACCCGCTATCTCAGCCGATCACTGGAAGCCATGACGCCCGCCACCGTCACGGACACCGGCCGCCTGCGCACCGACCTGACGCTCATCCGCCGCCGCGGCTACGCGATGTCGATCGCCGAACGGCAGAGCGGCGCGGCCTCCGTGGCGGCCCCCATTCTCGACCACCACGGCCGGCCGGCGGCGGTCATCAGCGTGTGCGGCCCGGCCGACCGCTTCATGGCCGAAGCCAACGCCTGCGCCGCCGCCCTCCTGCGGACCACCGACCGCCTGTCCGCCGAACTGGGCCACCACTGACCGACCACAACGGGCCTTCGCTTCGCTCCGGGCGTTCTTTCTCCCGCCCGTTACCTGATTCGGTGGTTGGCCGTCTGATGCCCACCCGCCCAAAAGGACCTCCGCTTCGCTCCGGGCGTCCTCCCAGGTGGGCTGACGCCCGCCCCCTGAAGGGCCCTCGCTGCGCTCGGGCTGACTTCCCAAACACGCTTCGCCGGGTCGGCTGATTGGAGTGGGCTGCCCGTAGCGGCAACACCATCGAGACCAGCACCGACTCCTACCTCCTGTCCCAGACCCAATCGCGCCACCGACCCCCACCGCGCAAGCAGCGGAGCCGAATCGCCTGATCTCAGTGGTCTTCTAGCCGGTGACCCCTGGTTGGGCCGAGTCGGCCAAGGTTGCGACCAGTTTGAGGCCTTCGTCGGCGAAGAGGGATCCTGCCTGTTCTCCCTCGGCTCGCGTTTCTAGCAGGACCAGGCGGGAGGAACCATCGGGTTGGGGGACGAGGCGGACCTGCCGTATCTCGCTGGAGCCGACCTCCTGCAGGTCGGGGTGGATCGCCGTCGGGGTCCAGTTGATTTTCCACGCGCGGTCGAAATCGACGACCTCGAGGTGCGCGTCGTAGGAGTAGGGGACCGGCCCCTCGAGAGTGACGGAGAACATGGCGTCATAGGCGGCGGCCTGTCCGAAATTCCGGTTGGACTCGGGACGGACTCGGGTCTCCCGGATGGTGATCTTCTTGGCCTGGGAGCCCCTGGTGAAGGCGTCATAGATGCCGTCGAAGTCGCGAGGCGGTTCCAGTACCTGGGCTTTCATGGCGTTCAGGTCGCCGCGTTGCCAGGCCGTCAGGAACGCGGTCACCGTCTGCTGGGGCGAGCCTTCGGTGCGCATCGACAGGTAGACGGCAGCGCCCAGACCGAGGACGGTAGCCAGGGCTACGGCGATGGCGATCCCCGGCCGTCGCCAATATGGAGAAAATGCTGACATTATTGGTCAACTTTACTGGCGAGATGCGCTGTGGCCGCCCGAGTCGCGGCATGCGCACAAGACCCGCACTTATCGCCAGACGGCTTCAAAGCTCCCTGGCCAGATGCCGTGCGGAGTGACGCGGGTTTCGCGGCGGAAGGCGCGCAGCAGCTGGAGTCGGGGAAGGGCCGCCACACTCCCGGCTTGTTCGCCACGGTGAGCCTGCGGCCCTGCTCCGATGCCGTCCATCATGAGGGTGTCGTTGCCAGTGCCCTGCCGGCAGGCGATGACAACGTCGTGGAGGTCTTCGCCGACGCGGCCTACTCCACGGGTTCCTGCCGCCCTCAGGCCGTAACAACAGCGGATTCGCTAGAAGCGCCTGGCGACCTCGCGGGCGCGCTCGTCGGCCTGCTTCCGCTCCTCCTCGTACGACCCTGTCAGCGTCGGATGGTGGCGAATCTCCTGGACATCGCTGATCCCGGCCCAGCGCAACCACCCGTCGAAGAAGGTCGATTGGAAGTCACTCCCGAACTCGGCCCCGATCCCCGGCCCCCAGACCGAGCTGGTGTAGACGACAGCGGCCCGCTTCCCGCTCAGCAGATGCTGGTAGCCGGTCTCCGGATCCACCCCGAACACCATGCCCGGCTGGCTGACCACGTCGATGAACTGTTTGAGCTTGTACGGCACGCCCATGTTCCACATGGGCACGCTGAACAGATACCGATCGTAGGCATCGAACCGCTCGAACATCCGCACCGCCGCCTCCCAGGCCATCGCCTCCTCTCCTGCGGGCGCACCCCCTCCGAACACGGTCATCTTGGCCTTCGCCGCAGGTGGCCCGAACTCCGGCAAGCTCCCGTCCCACAGATCGAAGTGGTCAACCCGCCCTCCTGGATGCGTGGCGAGGTACTCCTCGGCAAAGGTCGAGGCGATGGCGAGCGAGATCGACTCCGCTCCTCTGGGGGAGGCGGAAATGTGCAGCAAACGGCTCATGATTGTCCCCTTCCGGACTGTGGTCCGCTTATGGGGAAGACAATACGGACCACGGTCCGGTTGGTCAAGCCGCGGGTCGTGCCCGGCCACGTGCGGGATCAGCGGCCGTCTCCCCGGAGGACTCTGCCCTTGCCTCAGCCCTCCTCGGTAGGCGGTTCCTCCTGCTCATATTGAATAAGGCGAGCGAGATACCCGTCGATCTCGGCAACGTATGGAGACCTGGCGCCGAACCTTGCCGCTCGCTCCTCGCGTATCTCCTGGAGCACCGATCGTGCTTCAGTGAAGTTGCGTGTCCGAGCGAGGAGTACGCCGATCTGAAGCCGAATCTCCTCGGTTCGAGGATCATCTTCTGCTGCGATCGGTGTCCAAACTGGCAGCAAGCTCTGGAACGCTGCGAGGGCTATCGTGTCCTCCCCCAGAAGTGACCGGCAAGTTGCCGCGTAGTAGCGGCATTCCAGGACGTCGGGATCGTTTTCCCCGTACAACTGGGTAAACGCCGCCCTCGCGGCTTCGAACTCACTGAGTGCACGCCGGTACGAGCCTGCCGTGAACAACACACCGGCCAACCGGATCCGCAGGTCCGCGGCCAGCTCCCGGTCTCCTCCACTGCGGGCGATCGCCTCGACGAGAAGATCGGTTGCCTCGGCGAACTGTTCGGCATCTGCGAGCTGAGCGGCCTGTTCTCTGATTTGCTCGGCCTCCGCAGGGGAGAGCGCCTCGCGCACAGCGGGGACCATTCGTGCTGGTCGCTGACGGGGTGTCGCCGACATGGGCCTGCTAAACGGCCGTGTCGGATCGAGGTCCGGTCGTGGCTGCGTACTCTTGCCAGAGATCGCGTACGGCAGCAGAGCATCGTAGACGGTCTCCGCATCGGGACGGGCGTCGGCGTCCTTGGCGAGCATTCGCAAGATCAACGCTTCGATCTGCGGCGGGACGTCGGAACGCAAGCCGGTGATCGCGGGCGGCGCGCTGTGGACGTGGTGATACCTGACATCGGGGCCCGACCCGAAAACAAGCTCTCCCGTCAGGAGTCCATGTAACACACAGCCCAATCCATAAACGTCGGTAGAGGGCCCGACGCCACTCGACAGGCATTGCTCAGGGGACATATAAGGAGGCGTGCCGATGGTCTGCCCCACCATGGTCAACCGTGTGTTCTCGCCGCCATCGAGGAGAGCCGCGATGCCGAAATCCAGCACTTTAACGATGCCACCCGTGGTGACGAACAAGTTGCGCGGCTTGATATCCCGGTGGACCACACCGATTCGGTGCACTTCAGCGAGCGTCGCCGCGCACTGCGCTCCGATCGCCGCCGCCCACGCGATCGCGGGTGGATGATCCAGGTAATCCTGCTCGCCGATCAGGTCGTGAACCTCGGCCCCGCTCAGCAGTTCCATCACTACGTAGAGTTGGCCCGAGTCCGGGTCCTCGCCAGCGTCGTGAACGGCAGGGATGCCCAGACAACTTAAGCTCGCGGAAGCCTTGACCTCGCGCAGGAACCGCTTGCGTGCGACTTCCGGATCCCCAAGGAGCGGATGCGGTTCCTTCATCAACTTGATCGCGACCCGCCGGTCCAGTACGGGGTCGTAACCCTTCCAGACCTCGCCCATGCCACCTTGGCCGATTGGCTCGTGCAACCGGTAACGGTGGGCGATATGCCGAGCATCGGTCATGCTTACCAGCCTGACGGTAGCGATCAGCTTCCAGCAAGCAGGAGATTACCCCTCTGATCGACCGTCTGCTGACATTTCGCCTGTATGGCGGAGCCTCCGTTCTGTTTCTCTGCGCACCGGTCGGCGAATCAGGTCATAGGCTTGTTTGCGGGCCACCTGAGTAAAGACCTCTTTGAATTCTGGATCTTCGCCGAAGAACCGTTTCACGAGCGTGTCGTTGGCCTCAGCACGTTCGCCGACCACCCGGCGCAGGTGCTTGTCGAAAACTTGGCCGAACTTGTCGAGGTCGTCGAGAACCAGCCCCGCCCGCTGGATCGCCTCGTTTTCCGCGAGCGCAATGACCTGCTGACCGAACCAGATCTGATCGCCGGTATCCAGATTCCAGCCGAACTTCTCGTTGATTTCGGCGATGACCTGTGAGAGCGGAACCTCTTCCTCCTCTCGTCCAGCGCCGCTGCCATCGGCCGAGAAGCTGGGCAGGAGTTGCGGGCCCTGAGGTTCGAGACTTACGTCCTGCTGACCAGCTTGGACGATCCGCAAGTGGGTCAGGTCAACTGGCCCAAGGTCAACCCCAGCTCCGGCATCGGGTCTGATCCGCGCCGCGAGATAGCGGGCGAACCGGTAGAGACTTTCGAGTTCCGGGTCCGGGAAGCCCGCCACCTGGGCGAGGTAGCTGTAGGCACGGACGAACTGGTCCAGGGCCTTGCGGAACTCCTCGGCCCGCTCCGGGTCCGTGGCCTCCACGTTGCGATAGCGGTCCCTGGCCGGCTCGGTCAGTCGATTGAGCAGTTCGTGTGCCTTCTCGATCTGTGCTCGGGTCGCTTCCGGTGCCTCGGACTCCACCTGAGCCCGGGCGAACGCCTCGATCTCCACGTCGTCGAGCAGTTGGTAGCCGCGTAGCTCCTGTTCGATCCGATAGAGCACGTTGACGTCCGCGGGCTGGGCGTTGGCCTCCTCGTAGTAACGCTGAAACGACTTCTGGATCCGATCGGCGTCGTTGGCGAAGTCGAGGACGAAAACGTCCTCCTTCAGTTTGAGCGGATGGGTCCGGTTCAGCCTGGACAGGGTCTGAACGGCGGCTACTCCTTCCAGCTTCTTGTCGATGTACATCGCGGTCAGCAAGGGCTGATCGAATCCGGTCTGGTACTTGTCCGCGACCACCAGGATGCGGTATTCAGCCTGATCCCGGGTGGCCGCGTGCTGGTCATCAGCCTTGACGTAGCCGAACCGGGTAGGCGTATCCCGATCGGAGAATCCGTTCAGCTTGCCTTCCGTGTAATCAGTTCCGTCGAGGGTGAGTGTGCCGGAGAAGGCCACAAGAGCACCACAGTCGGTGAATTCGCGGCGGTCAACGTAAGCACGGATGGCCTGGTACAGCCGCACGGCGTGCTTGCGATTGCCGGTCACGACCATGGCTTTGGAACGCCCGCCGAGCTGAAACCTGACATGGTCACGAAAGTGATCAACGATGACCTGCGCCTGCTGATCAAGCGCGGCCGGGTTGAGCTTGACCGCGCGCACCAGCGCAGCTCTGGCCTCCCGCGCGTCGACCGTCGGGTCCATGTCCAATTCGGCTTCGAGGGCGGCGTTACGCAGCCGGAAGTAGGTGTCGTAGGTGCTGTAGTTGCCGAGCACGTCCAGGATGAAGCCCTCGTCGATGGCCTGCCGCATCGAGTAGGTGTGGAACGGCTCCAACGTCCCTTCTGGAGACCTGGTGCCGAACAGATTGAGCGTCTTGTCCTTCGGGGTGGCGGTGAAAGCGAAGTACGACAAGTTGGGGTGGCGCCCGCGCTGAGCGGCCGCCGCCGTGAGCGGATCGTCTTCATCACCGTTGCCGCTGCCGAGCAGCCCCTTCACACCCTCGGCGGATTCGCCCGACTGCGAGGAGTGCGCCTCATCTACGATGATCGCGTAGCGCCGGTCATTGAGCCCCGACACTTTCTCCCTGACGAACTTGAACTTCTGCAGGGTAGTGATGACGATCCGTGCCGTCTGACCGGTCAGCGCCCTCGCGAGCTGGTCGGAGTCCTCATCAATGCGATCAACCACGCCGAGCACGTGGTCGAACTGGTGAATGGTGTCCTGGAGTTGCTTGTCCAGCACTCGCCGGTCGGTCATCACAATGACCTTGTCGAAGACCGGTTCGTTCGGCCCGATGCCCTTGGCCTGGGCTTCTGGGGCGATCAGCGCTGGCTCCGCCGGAGTGTGCAGCGACGACAAACGGTGCGCCAGCCAGGCGATCGAGTTCGACTTGCCTGACCCGGCGGAGTGCTCGACGAGGTAGTTATCACCGGCCCCATGGCGTGCCGCTTGATCCGCTAGTTCCCGTACGGCATGCCATTGGTGGAACCGAGGAAAGATCAGCGGTTTGCGATGGGCGTCTCCCCGCTTGGCCGCCGGCGCCCGGCCCTTCTTCAATCCTTCGTCTTCAACGTGCAGGAACCTCTGGAGTAGGTCGAGCCAGGCGTCCGGCTGCCAGACCTGCTCCCACAGATAGGACGTCCGGTAGCCGGCGGCCCCCTCGGCCAGCGGCGGATTGCCTGCCCCGCCGTACTTCCCCGGTCCCCGGCTGCCGGTGTTGAAGGGCAGGAACCGCGTCTTGTTCCCGGCCAAGCGCGTGGTGATGAACACCAGATCCTGGTCAACGGCGAAGTGCACAAGGGTACGGCGGGCGAACAGCAGTTCCTTGGGGTTTCGCTTCCGATACTGGTCCTTGGCGTGTCCGACATTGCTTGCCGTGCCGCCGTTCTTCAACTCGGCGGTGGCCACCGGAATGCCGTTGAGAAACAGCGCCAAGTCCGGGGCCTGCATCACATCGGTGGCCGAAAAGCGCAGCTGTCGCGTGACCGTCAGCCGGTTCCCGGAGTACTCCTTCAGCGCGTCGTCCGCCAGCGTGTGGCTCGGCCGGAAGTAGGCGAGCATGATCCGCACGCTTTGGTCTTTGACTCCCCGGCGCAGCACATCGAGGGCGCCACGGCCATCGATCTCCCGGGCGACCAGCCTGGCGAATTCTCGCATAGCTGAATCGGTCTCGACAGGCTGGGGATTTCTTTTCGGGTCGTACGGCTCACGCGCGCCTCGCCTGCGCAGCACCTCCTCCCATTCGTCAGGCTGCGTCGCTCCGATGAAGGCGAACATCTCGAAGGTGTCGAGCCCGAGTTCGCGGTTGTAATAGGCGGACAGGCCCTTTTGCCAGCCAGATCGCAGCAAGGACGTTTCGATCGCGTCCTCGAACGGCTTCTCGGTGTGCGCGCCGCTCATGAGCCACCTCTCAGGAGTCGTTCGACATCTCGGCAGAACTTGTCAAAAGAAGGCGCGCTCCCACGGGCCTGCTCCAGATCGAAGAGCGCCGCCAATGCAGCTTGGTCGGCCGTTTCCTTGTACGACGTGCCGTCGGCCTTGCGCGCGGTCAACCATCCTTTGGCGTCTCGAATGCCTTCAGGATCCGGCGGCGGCTCGAGTGGATCGATCAGGCCCCGACGACCGGACAGCGACTTGGCCGCAGCCAGAAACCACGCCTCGAACTCCTTGTGCGCGATGACCACGGCGATCTCCTTGTCACCGCGAGCCTCACGGGCCCTGGACAGCAGCGCGGGTCCCAACGCCGCGGGACAGTCCTTGTCGGCGTCGATCAGGACGAGGATCCCGCCGAGACCCGTCATGTGAAGGGCCGCAGCCTTTCGCACCGCTGCCTCGATCCCGCCGGCCGCAATCAGCGAGCCGCGAGGCACACGTTGCGGTTCTGGGATGCGCACTTCCCAGATGCCTGAAGCGTAGGCGATCCTGCGCAGCAACTCGGGTACGGCCGTCATCTCGCCGTGTCCTTCGACGACGGAGGCGATCGTGACCGGCCCGCTCACTCAGACCCCTTCGGACGCAGTTGCCGACTACGCATGAGTTCACCCAGGGTTGCCAGCTTGTCGTCAAGCACCCCGCGCACCATGGGATCGATCTCACCGATGACGGTGATGCCATCCTTCATGGTCGCAATGCGCACCCAGGAAGGGTCGAAGTCGTCATGGTCGAGCAGATCGGCGCTCTGCGTGGTCACGATGACCTGAACTCGCTCGCTCGCTTCGGTCAACGCGTCGAACAGCGCTCCCGTCGCGGCCGGATGAAGAGCGGTCTCCGGCTCCTCGATCGCCACGAGACTGGCCTTTCCTTCCAGCACCACGGGCTGGAAGAGGGCGGCCAGCAACCCGGCGGCGTGCAAAGTCCCCTCGGAGATCAGTTTCGGGCCGAACGGCCGGGCGGTTTCTGGCGTACGGAGCTCCACCGTCGAATAGTCACCGAGGATCTGCTGATCGATGCCGGCGACTGTCGGGACGATCGCTCGCAAATAGTCGTCGATACGCTGCTTGAAGACCGGATGCCGCTCGGCCAGCGTGCCGAGTACGGACCCCAGTCGCTCCCCTGAATAGCCGAGCTGTGTCCCGCGTCGATCGGGTTCGATCTGACGCATCTGATCGGTGTCCAAGTGATGGAAAAGCATGGAGCGCAGACTGCGGTGAACCTCACTGAACTCACTCCGTGCAGCGGCCAGCGGCAGGTAGAGCTGATCCCTTTCGATCCCGCCCTCGTTGACGATCATTCCGGCGACGACCCTGAACCCGGCCTCCTGCTCGGTTCCCGGACTGATGACGCAGTGCTCTTCCTTGATCACCAGCGGGCGGCGTCCTGTCGAGTCGCGACCGATCGTGAAGCCGTACTCGGCCGGTTGAGGACCGTCAGCGCCATCCACGGTGAACTCCAGGTGGATGCTGAACTGGTCGGTTGGTTGCGGTGCTCGACGGAGCACTTCGTCCAGTCCGCCGCGCGCGGCGACGACATCAGCGGGGGTCGACGGCCCCAGGACCTGCGCAACGAACTGTAGGGCGTCCAGGAAGTTGCTCTTGCCCGCGCCATTCGGTCCGAGCAACACGAGCAAGCGCGTGAAGGTGACGTCACACGAGGCGATGCTCTTATAGCCGGTCATCTGAACACGTCGGAGGAACGGCACCGCGTTGCCCATCACGCACCCCGAGCCATGGTCACGTCGATCTGCCCAGTCACGGCAGCCGTGATTAGCGCTTGTTTGCGTTCCGCAAGCAAATAAAGCTGTCGATTGATTGCCGATCTGAGATTCTCGGTCATGCTCCATTGCTTGGCAACGCGGGTGACCATTTGCCGCTGTTCCTCGATCTTAATCCAGGGAAGAGGCCAGTCCTTTACTTCCTCGATCTTAAGGTTGGCCATAGAAGATGATGTTCCATGTGAAGCAGCTGCACACAGTTCGCGAATTCTGGTTCCTTGAGAGACAAAGACGACGAATTGTGGATCCAAATCATGGGTCACGTCGATTCGGAAAATCTTGTCGCATAGCATGAGCTTGTCGCGCGTGTCACCCACGACAGCGGCTGCCCCAACCAGTGCCGGAGTATTTGCCCGGGTGATGAGGAGATCTCCTTTTTTGGCCTCGTAGCGTTTCTCGGGTGAGATTTCCTCGGGGAGTCGTTTGTTCTCCTCTGGCCAGAAGGCGCCTCGCTTGACGCTGCTGACTTTGAGGACGCCCCACTCGCCTTCGCTGGCTGGAACGTTGTCGCACTGAGGGCTGGATCCCTGCTCAACGCGACGGATCCACCGCCGGAAGGGTATCGATCCATGGGTCGCCTCCAGCTGATCCAATTCCAGATCCAGGACTGCTCGATCGCGCTCATCCAGTCCTGACAGAACCGACCGGTCGAGACGCTCCATCTCGGCAATCCTGGCGGTCTCTCCATCGAGGAAGTCGGCGATTCGCTGCTGCTCGTCCAGGTCAAACAGGGGGATTTTCAGGTTTGCGTAACGTTCCGCGCTTACGTTTTGGATTGTGGCCTGGATCGAGTCCTGGCGCACCTGACGCCAATAATCGGCACTTCTGCAGAAGTAGGCCATAAATCGCGAATCCGCGACCTTCTTATTGACGTGGGCACGAATTAGGTAGCCCGCAAAAGCCGCAGGGCCCCAATTGGCATTGTATAGAAAACTCTTTCCTACGGTTGCTCCACTTCTAGTGAAGAGTAGGTCTCCATCCTGGAGCATATAACGCTCTGCAATGTCCGGCGGAAGGGACGCGAACGTTTCCTGGCGAAGGGTGCCGTCTTCGGCGATATCTGTAGTTCGTATGTAGCGGGGCCAGTCAGGTCTGGTGTGTTGCGCTGACTCGTTCGCGCCGTACTCTAGTGGCCGCGTCAGTAGAAATTTCATTCTTATGCGCTCGGCGCCACTCTGCTTCATCCTGTCACCTCACTCAGGAGCGACTGGATCTGTGTCTCAAGCTTTTTGAGTTCGGTATCGATCTCGGCGAGTGATCGCGGTGGCGTGTATACGTAGAAATGCCTAGTAAGGGGGATCTCGTAGCCGATCTTGGCGCGGGAGCCTTCCTTGGTCTTCGGGTCCTTGATCTCGGCAATCCAGGCATCGGGGACGTGGGGACGGACCTCCCGCTCGAAGTACTCGTCGATGTCTTCCTTGAGCGGAACGTTCTCGTAGTCGCGTAGGTCGGGATCGGGGAGGGGTTCGCCCTTCTTGGTCTGGACCTCGCCCACGGGATCGGACACCGCGACAGCGTTCCATATCGCTTTGTCAACAGTGGCGCCCGGCCAAATCACCCCGCCTTCGGCGGCAGCCGCCAGCAGGGCCTTGCGTGCCGCGACCCGGGTCGGCCAGGCCGTACCGATCAGTGGCTTGAAGGCCTCAAGCAGCAACTGTCCGTCGGTGTAGGCTGCGAAGGACTTTGTCTCGGCGAGGGCCTTCACGTTCTCCTCGGTCAGCTCGAACCGTTGCCGGAGCGGCCGGTCGATAGTGATCCGCTGGTAGCCGAAGTCCTCGTTGTCGAAGACCTTGACCTTGCCGTGGCCCCAGTGAGATGGGTCGGCGGCGGCATCCATCGCTTCGCCGTACAACTTGGTGATCTCAAAGGTCTGCTCTTCGGTGATCTCCTTGCGCTTCTCACCCAGAGACTTGCGCATCTTGGCCCAGTAGCCGCGGGCGTCGATCAGGACGGCCTTCCCCTTGTGCACAGGATCCTTGCGGTTGGACAGGATCCAGAAGTAGGTGGAGATGCCGGTGTTGTAGAACAGCTGGTCGGGAAGGGCGACGATCGTCTCCAGGAGGTCGCGTTCGATGATCCAGCGCCGGATCTCCGACTCGCCTGAACCGGCAGCTCCGGTAAACAGGGGCGAGCCGTTAAAGACGATCGCGAGCCGGGTGCCGCCCTGCGACGGTTGGCGCATCTTAGAGATCATGTGCTGAAGGAAGAGGAACGAACCGTCGTTGATGCGCGGCAGGCCGGCGCCGAATCGGCCAGAGTGCTTGAGAGCCTCGGCCTCGGCTTTGACCTCGTCCTCGACGTTCTTCCACTCAACCCCGAACGGTGGGTTGGCCAGCATGTAGTCGAAGGTCTTCCCATGGTGACGGTCTTTGCTGAAGGAGTTGCCGAGCTTGATGTTGGCCGGGTCGTGGCCCTTCATCATCATGTCGGACTGGCAGATCGCGTAGGACTCGGCGTTGAGCTCCTGGCCGAACACCTCGACGTTGAGGCCTGGGACGGCTTGGTCGCGGATGTGTTCTTCGGCCGCACTGAGCATGCCGCCGGTGCCGCAGGCAGGGTCCAGGATGTTGATGACATCGCCTGGGTTGAATTTCCCGAGGTCGGGGGCGAGGAGCAGGTTAACTATGAGTTCGATGACCTCGCGGGGCGTGAAATGCTCTCCGGCGGTTTCGTTGGAGGCGTCGGCGAACTTGCGAATCAACTCCTCGAAGATCACCCCCATATCGTGGTTGTCGACCTGCTCGGGGTTGAGAGGGAAGTCGGCAAAGGCTGCAATGACCTTGTAGAGCACTCCGGCGTTGTCCAGGCGGACGATCTGACGCTCGAACTCATACTTCTCCACGATCTCGCGAGCAGCGCTGGAGAAGCCCCGGACGTAGTCTTGAAGATTCTTGCGAGCGCTCGCAGGGTCGGCGGCGATCGTCTTGAAGCTCTGCTTTGACCGGTTGAAAAAGCGCACGCCGATCTGGTCGCAGATCAACTCGTCTTTGTCGGGGAAGTTGTAGGCGGCGTCCTTCTCCCAGACCAGCTCGCGCGTCGGCTCCATGACGTAGTCCATGCGTCGCAACACGGTGAACGGCAGGATCACCCGGCCGTACTCGGACTGCTTGTAGTTGCCGCGAAGGAGATCGGCTACCTTCCAGATCAGGTTCGCCAGTTGGCTGTGGCTGGTCTTCACGTCACATCGCCTTCCAAAGCATCCGGAGCAGGATCGAACAACCCACTCGTCAAACCATCATGGGCAAGCTGTACGACATCTTCACCGAGAGCCGCCGCACGATGCAGCAAGTCGGCGAACTCGGCCAGCCGTCGGAATTCCGCGCCGTAGCGCCGTTGCTCCGCCAGTGGCATCTGCGGGATGACCGCTCGCCGTACGTCGTAGCGGAACGTCCCGGTTCCGGTGACTGCCTGGCGGAGATTGGCCTCGCTGCGGAGAAAGCCCGCGACGAAGTGCGGGTTGAGGACGGCGGGCTCGCAGCGGAGTAGGTGGCAGTCGGGTGGGGGATGGTCGAGCGCTTGTCCGAGCACGGTCGGCGCCGCACTCGGGTCGAGGGCGGGCACGAGGATGTCGCCGGGTTGCGGGCGCAGGTCGGAGCGGGGAGCTTCGCGGTTGAGCACCAGCAGGATGGATCCGGTTTTGACCAGGTCCGCTATCGGCACCATCGACATTGGGACCTCGGCCCGTTCATGCCGGGCAGGGAGCGCTCGGGGCAGGCGCCGCAGTAGTGGGCTTAGCTGCTCCAAAGCCGCCGCATGATCGTCGGCGACGCTGTGAGCCGGGCGGGTCACATGCCTAGCTGGGGTGAGGTCCACCTCGTCGTCGAGCAGATCGACGACTGGGACGGCCACGCCCGCATCTACAGGGAAGCCATGGCGAAGCTGTTCCTGGTCGAAGCCGGAGGCGTCGACCATCTTCACGGCCTGGGGGACACCCTCTTCTTCGGGGCGGGTGAGGACCCACAGATGCAGCCCGAGTGAGTGGCCACTCGCCAGTCTGGGTGGCAGAGCGATGATCTGGCGGAGGGCGCCGCTGCGTAGGAGGTTGCTGCGGATTCGGCGTCCTGACCGTCGGGAGGCGGCGGCGATCGGCATCACGACGATCGCGTTGCCACCCGGAGGCACGTGGGCGTAACAGTGCTGCACCCAGGCGAGCTCCGATTCCGCGCGTGGCGGCAGGCCGAACTCCCAGCGCGGGTCGTAGCCGAGTTCCTCGTGTCCCCATTCCTTGATGCCGGTGGGTGGATCGCAGACGACCAGGTCATATGGGTGGGGAAACTTGTTGTCACGGAGCGAGTCGCCCGCTTGGATGGCGGCCTGGCGCAGCCGGAACGCGGCGATGCGGGCCAGTGCCGGGTCGATCTCCTGCCCAGTGAGCGACGTCGCCCCCTTGCCGGCCAGCGTCCAGAGCAAGGTGCCGGTACCGCAGGCAGGATCGAGAACCCGGTCGCCCGGGTGGGCGAAGGTGGAGATCAGCGCGGCGAGCTCGGGTGAGGTCGCCGGCGTGGACCGCGAGCTAGAATCGATGTAGCGGCTGTGAAGCTCCTCGAAGAGCTCGGCAGGGTTCTTGCCGGCGGCGTGTGCGAGCCGACGCCAGAATGCCACTTGCGAGGGACGCAGGCCGTGGAGGAATGGCGGGCTGCCCGGGAGCTTGGAGTTCTGCGCGACCACGGCTGGGATGCGTTTCGCAAGGGTCTCATCGGATCGCTCCTCCAGGATGGCCCCCAGGCCGGGGCAGGAAAGGAACGAGGCAACGTCGGCCAGGCCGTCGGCCAGTCGAACGTCTTCGTAGTGCACACGCAATTCCTGCCACAGTCGATCCGCCGGAGCGATCGAGGCGGGGGTGCCGCGAGCGGCCAGCCAGCGCTCGACTTCAGGGAGTGCGTAGAGCGGATTGGCTGGGGTGCCCGCAGCGGGGTCGGGGAAGTCTGGATGCCTGCGGCGCCAGTTGCTGACGGCGGCACGTTCCACTTTGGCCAGCCGTGCGATCTCGGCTGCGGTCACCATTACCTGGTCGCTCACTCGGGCCATCTCCTCATAGATCCCGTTAGCTACAACCTAGTCCATTATGACTGTTCGCGTCTATAGAACACTTGATGCATTGTTTGCGACGCTAACAGATGCTCCAATGGGACGAGAAGAGAACAGTCAGCCCCAGAGGAGTCTTCGTGCCCCCCACGCTCCACGAAACGATCCAAGCTCGGCTGGCGGGCTCGGCCTTGAGTCCCTCGGCCAAGAAACTCGTCATGGAGGCTATGGGCGCGCCTGAAGCAGGCGACCCGCAGCCGCAGCTCCCGCACGCCTACCTGAAGGCGGTGACGGTGCGGGGGTTTCGCGGCATCGGCCGTACGGCGCGACTGGAGATCTCCGAAGGCCCTGGGCTCACTCTGATTACGGGGCGGAACGGCTCGGGCAAGTCGAGCTTCGCAGAAGCCATCGAAGTCGCGTTGACCGGCGAGAACTCCCGCTGGGCCGGAAAGTCTCAGGTGTGGCAGACCTTCCAGAACGTCCACGAGGAGGGGACTGCCGAGATCGAGCTGGAGGTGCTGTTCGACGGCGACCGGGCGCCTTCGATCATCGGGCACCGGTGGATCGGCACCAAGGTCGACGAAGCGATCTCGACGCTAAGTCGCCCCGGTCATGCGACGGTGTCGCTCAAGGCGTCCGGATTGACCGGTCCGATGACCCTGTTCCGTCCCTTCCTGCCCTACTCGGAGCTGAGCAAGGTCCTCGATCGGCCGACCGGCCTGTACGAGAACATTGCGAAGATCCTCGGCATGGGGTCTGTCACCCAGGCGATCGACCAGCTCAAGCGGGAGGTCAAAGAGCTGGAGGTGGCAGTGAAACGGCCCGGCGCCCTGTTGCCCGGCCTCCTGGCCGAACTGGAGCAGATCTCCGATCCCCGCGCAGTCAAGGCAGTCGCGCTCCTTCGAAAGCCGGCTCCTGACCTGGAACGGTTGGAGGCACTGGTGAGTGGCCGGAGTGCGCAGGCTGCCGACGACACGGAGAGGCTGCGCAAACTCGCCGAACTCACTTTCCCACAGGCGCCAGCCGTACAGGAGGCAGCACAGCGGCTGCTTGCGGCAGCCAGAGCAGTCATGGCGCTCAGCGGCTCCAACGCCGAGGATGCCAGACATCGTGCCGACCTCCTTCACCGCGCCCTGGCCCACCACACTCGTCGTCCGCTGGATGACTCATGCCCGGTCTGCGCCGCACCACGGCGGATCGACACCTCCTGGGCCGAGCAGGCCGAGCGGGAGGTCCTACGGCTTCGCGACGAGGCCGCTGCGGCCGACCGCGCTCACACCGAACGACGTGCCGCACGCGAGGCGCTGCTCGGACTGGTCGGTGCGGTACCCGCAGGACTGCCCGCGCCGGTGGAGGAGGCTTGGTCCGCTCTGCAAGCCTGCCAGAAGGTCGGCGACGACACCGAGCTCGCCCGGCGATTCGAGGAAGGGGCAGGACAACTGCGGGTGGTAGGCGCCAACGCCGCACAGGAGGCGCGGTCGCGCCTGGCTGAGCTGGATGAGGTGTGGCGGCGTGGGTCCGTCACTCTCGCCGCCTGGGTAAGCGCGGCTCGTGCGGGCGTCGCCGCCAAGCCCAAGTACGCCGAGGCCAAGAAGGCCGTGGTATGGCTGCGCCGCGTCCATGACGAGATTCGGGATGAGCGGATGACGCCGCACGCCCAGCAGAGCGCGCTCTACTGGCAGGCTCTGCGGCAGGAGAGCAATGTCAGTCTCGGACCGATCCAGCTCACCGGCACCGGCAACATGCGCCGTTTGCAGCTCGACGTGACGGTCGATGACGCCCCCGCAGCGGGCTTGGGCGTGATGAGTCAGGGCGAACTGCACGCATTGGCCCTGTCGTTGTTCCTGCCGAGGGCGGCCACACCGGAGAGCCCGTGCCGCTTCGTGGTCATCGATGATCCGGTGCAGTCCATGGATCCCAGCAAGGTGGACGGTCTGGCCAAGACGCTGTCCATGGTCGCGCAGACTCGTCAGGTGATCGTGTTCACCCATGACACGCGGTTGTCCGATGCCATCACGAGACTCGCGCTGCCTGCCACGATCTTGGAGGTCATGCGGAAGGAACGCTCGATCGTTTCGGCGGTGGAAACGAATGACCCGATAAAGCGGGCGCTGCGCGACGCTCGCGACCTGGCCCGCACTCCCGGACTGCCGAGTGGCGTGGCCGACACCGTGGTACCCGGACTGTGCCGGGTCGCCATAGAAGCGGCCTTCCTCGGCCTGGCCAGGCGCAGGCTCGTCGCCGCTGGCATCGGCTACGACGAGATTGAAAGCGCGGTGGCTTCGGCCAGGAAACTCAACCAGATCGCCGCGCTCGCCTTGTTCGGTGACATTCGCAGAGCTGGCGATGTCATCGGCTGGCTGCGCCAGACCTACGGCGGATGGGCGGCCACCGTCTACGCAGCCTGCCTCCACGGAGCCGGGCGTGACGGGCTACGGGGGACCGGCAACGACCCGATCGAGCTGGTCGGGCGGTTGACTCGCAAACTCAAGGAGGAGCGCTGACATGGACTTGCTGAACCATGCGGGCCTACTACTTCGCGGACGCTCCACCGACACCTCGCCAGGTGTTCCCGGGCTGTGGCCCCGTGCGGCGGCCTTCCTCATCCGGCTCGCGTTTGAGGAAGCCTTGGCTGCCTTCTGGAAACGGGTGGCTCCCGGCGTCGAAAAGTGCACAATGCGAGCGCAACTGTTGTGCCTCACGTCCTACACGGATGCGGAGACCGCACGGACTGCGGCGGGAGCCTGGGGAGCTCTCAGCGCGGCCTGCCATTACCACTCGTACGAGCTCGCGCCTACTGGGGACGAACTGCGGACGTTGCACCGCGAGGTCACCGCACTCGCGACGCGCTTGTCCTCGTAGTCTCGAAGCCTGCGGTATAGAACCCAGGCATCGGGTTCGGGCCGATGGGGTGCGGTCAGCGGCGGGGTGGGTCGATGCGGGCGCCGTCCGGGGTGAAGATCATCAGGCGGCTCTGGTCGATGGCCACCTTGGCCGGCTCGCCGGCGCGCCAGACCGGGCGCCCGCCCAGCCGGACGATGATGTCGGAGCGGCGGTGGATGCCGCTGCCGACGTTCTGGCCGACTTGTTCCTGTTCCTCCCGCTCCTCGCGGTTTGAGAACATCCGGCGGACCAGTCCGCCGAGTCCGGCGGAGCCGTTCTTGCGGCCGTTGACCTGGACGCGCCGGTCCGGCGGCTCAGGCACCGGTACGGCCGGGACGCCGCACTCGATGTAGGCCAGCCACTCGTGGCCGTGGTACTCCAGCGCCCGCACCCGGCCGAAGAACGACGGCCCCTCGTACGACTCGGGCACCGGCGCCAGGCCGTCGGGACGCAGGCCGACCAGCACCTGGCCGCCGGTGTGCTGGGAGATGGCGTAGGCGCGGGGATCGCTCCATGGGAGCGTCAGCCGGTGCGGGCCGAAGTCGAGCATGACGTACTGGTTCTGCGGCGTGCGCACGGTCGCGGCCAGGAGGTTCAGCTGCTGGGAGTTGAGGAAGGCCGCCACGAACGCCGTCGCCGGGTCGTTGTAGATCTGCGCCGGAGTGCCGACATCCTGCAGGACGCCGCGGTTGAGTATGGCGATCCGGTCGGCCAGAGTGAGCGCCTCGACCTGGTCGTGTGTCACGTAGATGGTGGTGACGTTCAGCGATCTGACCAGGGCGGAGATCTCCATGCGCAGCTCGGTGCGCATGCCGGCGTCGAGGTTGGACAGCGGCTCGTCCATGAGGAACAGCTTGGGCTGGCGGACGATCGCCCGTCCCATCGCGACGCGCTGGCGCTGGCCGCCGGATAAGGTGCCTGGGCGGCGTTCCAGCGTGTCGTCGATGTGCAGCGCCTTGGACAGCTCGGTGACGCGCTCGCGTACCTGTGCCGGGTCGGACTTGGCGATCTCCAAGGGGAAGGCGATGTTGCCGCGTACGGTCCTGTGCGGGTAGAGGGCGCCGTTCTGGAACACCATGGCGACGTCGCGATCACGTGGCGCCAGGTGGTTGGCCAGCTGGCCGTCCAGCCAGAGGTCCCCCTCGGTGATCTCCTCAAGGCCCGCGATCATCCGCAGCAGCGTGGACTTGCCACAGCCGGAGGGGCCGAGCAGAACGAGGAACTCGCCATTTTCGGCCTTCAGGCTCAGTCGGTCTACCGCCAGGTAGCTACCCGGGTACACCTTGGTCACTTTGTCGAGAACGACCGAGCTCATGGGCCCAACACCTTGCGCACGTGTCACCTGTGACGGGGCTGATTGAAGGGGTAGTACATCGCGCCTTAACGCTACATGTCCACCCTTGTCATAAAAGATCTCTGCCCAATCGGGTTTCGGCTAGGGGTTTTGGGCGTCCGATGGCGGAATCATCCGGAAAAATCGTGACTTGGAAGGGCTTGCGGGAAATTGCGGCAAGAGCTTTCATTGTCGGGACCGTCTTAGGGGCTGCGGAGCATGATCAGGGGTGGCGCGAGGCTGTGACGTACTCCGTGTACAGGCGCGGCTTCGCCGCCTCCTACGCCCCGCGCGCGTCACATCCGGCGGCCCGGCGGAAAGTACAGTGGCGCGCATGACCGGTCACGCGCGCCTCGCCGACATCGCCGCCCAGGCCGGGGTGAGCGAAGCCACGGTCAGCCGGGTGCTCAACGGCAAGCCCGGCGTCTCCGCCGCCACCCGCCAGGCCGTGATGACCGCGCTCGACCTCATGGGCTACGAACGGCCGCCCCGGCTGCGGCAGCGCAGCAACGGGCTCGTCGGCCTGGTCACCCCCGAGCTGGACAATCCGATCTTCCCGGCGTTCGCCCAGTCCATCGAGAAGGCGCTGACCCAGCATGGCTACACGCCCGTGCTCTGCACGCAACTGCCGGGTGGCGCGCCCGAGGACGAGTTCACCGAACTGCTGGTCGACCGTGGGGTGAGCGGCATCGTGTTCGTGTCGGGGCTGCACGCCGATACCACCGCGCGGATGGACCGTTACACCAGGCTCACCGACCGCGGGCTGCCGATCGTGCTGGTCGACGGCTACAGCGAGCACATCGACGCGCCGTTCATCTCGCCCGACGACCGGCTCGCCGCGCGGCTGGCCGTACAGCATCTCGTGGACCTCGGACACGAGCGGATCGGGCTGGCGCTGGGTCCGCGCAGGTTCGTACCCGTGATCAGGAAGATCGAGGGCTACCGGCAGGCCATGGCCCAGCTCCTCGGCACGAGCGCCGTCGACGAGCTGATCGCGCACTCGCTGTTCTCCGTCGAGGGCGGGCAGGCGGCGGCCATGCAGCTCCTGTCGCGCGGCTGCACCGGCATCGTGTGCGCCAGCGACCTGATGGCGCTGGGGGCGATCCGCGCCTGCCGCGAGAAGGGGCTGGCCGTGCCGGGCGAGGTGTCGGTGGTCGGCTTCGACGACTCGCCGCTGATCGCGTTCACGGATCCGCCGCTGACCACCGTACGCAAGCCGATCGGCGCGATGGCGACGGCCGCGGTGCAGACCCTGCTTGAAGAGGTCAACGGGGCGCCCGCCAAGCACGTCGAGCTCGTCTTCCAGCCCGAGCTGGTGGTCCGCGGCTCCACGGGCTCCGGCCCGCTGGTGAACCGATGACCCCGGGGTACGCCCGTCCTGCCCGCCCCAGTGCCGATGACCCTCTCTCCGACCGGTGAGCCGATGATGCGCGATGTTCTGGTCCTCGGCGGCGCCGGGGTCGACACCACCGTGTACGTGCCCGCGCTGCCCCTCCCGTACGAGGACACCTACTCCGTCCCGCCGGTGATCGACCGGATCGGCAACACCGGCGCCGGTGTCGCGCTCGGCTGCGCGGCGCTCGGGCTCGACGTCACGTTCGCCGATCTGATCGGCGACGACCCGCAGGGCGCGCTGATCCGCCACGCGCTGCGCGGCCTCGACTTCACCTGGGCGCCAGCGGGGGCGGGCACCCGGCGCAGCGTCCTGCTGGTCGATCCGGACGGCCGCCGCACCTCGCTGTTCGACCCCAGGGCCACGCCCGGCGAGCGGCTCCCGACCCACCTCTATAAGGGCGTCCGCGCGCGGCACGCGCACGTGTCGATCACCGACTTCTGCCGCCATGTGTACCCGGACCTGGACATGCCCGTCTCCACGGACCTGCACGACTGGAACGGCGTCGACGACTACCACGAAGACTTCGCCTACCGCTCCGACCTCGTCTTCCTCTCGGCCGCCGCGCTCGCCGACCCGCCCGCCACCATGGCCGCCATCATCGAACGCGGCCGTGCCCACACGGTCGTCTGCACGCGCGGCGCCGACGGCTGCCTGGTCCTCACCCGCGACGCGCCGCTGCGCGCCTTCCCGGCCGCGCCCCTGCCCGGTCCGGTCGCCGACAGCAACGGCGCGGGCGACGCGTTCGTCTCTGGCTTCCTGTACGGCGCTCTGCGCGGACTACCCCTGGAGCAGCGCGTACGGCTCGGCGCCACCGCCGGAGCCCACGCCTGCACCGTCCTCGGCACCCACGAGTCCCCGATCACCGAGCCCACGCTGCTGAGCCGCGCGAAGGAGCCGAGCCCTAGCGATACTCCGTGACCGCGTCCTGGCCGATCGCCCACAGCGGCTTCCTGCCGGGGAGCGCGGTCATCGCGGTCACGGGGGCGGGAGGTGTGACCCGCGACCACCTTCCGCCCGCTTCGGCCAGCAGCCGGTAGGCGTCTTTCGCGTCCTCGGAGATGGACTTCCGGGAGGCGACCCACACCACGCCATCACTGTCGCGGGCGACCCCGGTCAACTGCCCGCCGTCGATGGCGACCGCCCGCCAGGCCGTGCCGTTCCACCGGTAGGACAGAGGGCGGAACGCGCCGTCCGACGTCTCGTAGCCGCCCACGGCCCACACATCGTCGGCGGCCACGGCCAGCACCGCCGAGACCCGCGAGTCGACCGAGCCGGACGGCGAGGGCGCGGGCGGTGTCGGCGCGGGCAGCGGTACGCGCCGCCAGGCGCGGCCGTCGAAGCGCGCGACGGCGGGCTCCGACTGCACGTAGCCGTCGTCCGGCAGCGGGTCCACCTCGCCGACCGCCCAGATGTCCTGCGGCGACACGGCGACGGCCGCGTACGTCGCGATGGGGATCGCCTGGCTCGTCCAGCGCTGCCCGTCGAAGTGCCGGGCCCACCCGTCACCGAGCGCCCACACCTGCCCCCCACCCACAGCGACCACCTCTGACGGACTCGCGGTATCCCCCTCGGACGTGATCACCGGATCGGGGATGAACGACCAGCGCTGCCCGTCGAAGCGCAGCAGTCCGGACTCACCGCCCTCCTTGTCCTCGGCGATGACCCACACATTGCCGGGATCCGACGCGTCTACCTTGGTGAGCGTGACGTACCGGGCCTGCTTCGGCAGCTCTTTGGCCAGCCGTCGCCAGCGCTCGCCATCCCAGTGGACCAGCAAGGCCTCGTGGCCGTCGGTGCCGAACGTCCGCTCACCGACCGCCCACGCGTCGGCCTCGCCCGTGGCCGCGATGTCCAGGAAGTCGGCACCGTAGTCCAGCCCCTTCTGCCGGTAGACCACCCGCCAGCGGCCCTTGGGGCGCGTCGCGACCGGGGTACTGTCACTCGGGCTGGGCCGGGAGGTGACGCGATCAGTCGGGCCGGGCTCGCGGCCGGTAGCCGAGACGACCGAACATCCGGTCAGTGCCACCATCACCAGGGTGACGGCTGCCAGTCGCAGGCCCACCATGCCTCCTGTGCGCGTCCGTCTTGGGTGATCTCCGTGGGCACGGGCCAAAAGGAGCGGCGTTCACACTACCGCGAGGCACCGGCGACCGGTCAGGAACGGGAGCCACATCTAAGCAGCGGCATCTCCGGCGAGCGGACGGCGACTTCGTCCACCATCGATCCGATCGTCGCGCGGATGGCCGTCCACGCCTGCGGGGCGGAGAAACCCTTAACATTTCGCACGTGACCACCTACGACGGCCCTGACACGTTCGAGCACCTGGGCGCTTCGGCGCTGCCGCAGCGCCAGCAACGGATCCTGGCCACGATCCGGGACTGGGTGGTCAGATACGGGTACCCTCCGAGCACCCGCGAGATCGGCCACGCCGTCGGGCTGCGGTCGTCCTCGTCGGTGTCCAAGCACTTGAGGAGCTTGGAGGAGAAAGGGTTCCTCCACCGGGGCACGACGATGACCCGGCCGATCGACGTACGCCTGTTCCTGGGGGCCTCGGCGCCGGAACCGGCCGGTGACCTGGTGACCGTGCCTGTGGTCGGGGACATCGCCGCGGGCACTCCCATCCCGGCCGACGAGTACATGGACGACACACTGACCCTGCCTCGTGACCTCACCGGGCGTGGCAACGTGTTCGGCCTGCGGGTGCGGGGCGATTCGATGATCGACGCCGCGATCTGCGACGGCGACATCGTCGTCGTACGGCAGCAGCCCGAGGCGCATTCGGGCCAGATCGTCGCCGCGATGATCGACGGCGAGGCCACCGTCAAGGTGTACCGCCGCCGCGACGGGCACGTCTATCTCGAACCGCGCAATCCCGTCTACGACATCATCGACGGCGACGGCGCCGTGGTGCTGGGCATCGTGGTCTCGGTCCTTCGCAGCCTCTGAGCAGCGTGCGGCGACCTTCACCGGCGCTCGCCACCTCCGCGATCACGAGGACAGGCCTGACGGTCGTGACCTGAACCCGGCGAAAGGCGCAGCCACGAATTTTTCGAGAGCGACCCGAGCGGGCGCTCGATCCGGCCGCCTGGTAGTTCCCACTGCTGACGGAAGCGGTCGAAGACCAGCAGCAGGTGCCGGCCGTACCAGACCACGACCAGAGCCGCCGCGAGGGTCATCGCGGATGCGGGGCGGCGGAGCGCGGGGTCAGGGTTCCGCGTGGCGGTCGATGCCGAGCGTGGCGATGAGGTCTTCGTGGAGCTCGAACCAGACACGATGGCAGGAGTCGACATCGGTGCGGTCGACCCAGGCGCCCTGCCCGGCTCGGGCGCGCGCCAGGGCCGCGCCGAATCGTGCGTCGTATCCGCGGAACCGGGTGAGCACGCCCCGGAGCCGGTCCGCGAGTGGCAGGAGCGCACGGTCGATGCCGGCGAGCTCGTCGAGGATCCGCGTGTCCCAGACGGGATCGGAGTGGTCGTTGACGGCGAGCCGATCGCCGGCGGTGGGCCGGAGCTGCCAGTCGGTGCAGGCTCGCAGCAGGAGGGCGTTCAGCGGGAGGAACTCGCGGTAGGCGTCACGGACCTCGTCGGCACCGCCGACGCGGGCGAGCTCGGCCGCGAGCAGGCGCTCGTTCTCGGCTCGGCCCGTTTCGGTCAACGACCAACCCCCGCTACCGGCGAAGGCGGTGTGCTCGACCCACCCACGTGCCTCGGCGTCGTGCAGCACCTCTTTCGTCTCGGCCGCGTCGAGCCCGTACCGATAAGCGATCACCGGGGTGTCCGCGAACCCGGTGATGCGTACGGAGTGCAGGACCAGGAGATCGGTCGCGGAGTCCCGTGTCATGAGCCGGCCTCCGATCGTCCTGCCAGGCGGGTGTAATGCTGCTGGCATGCCTGCGGGGAGTTGAACCCCATCGCCTGCGCCATCTGTGCCCAGGTCAGCCCTGCGCTCCGGGCCGTGAACAGCAGGCCGGCTTCGAGTCCTTCGACCTCGGCGCGTGCGGCGGGCAGGAGGGCGAGCGCGCTCAGGATGTCCTCCGGGTCCAAGTCGGCGTTGCGCCAGACGGCGAAGTGCACGAGGTCGACCGCCGACAGCGGGGCGGGCGAGGGTCGCCATGGACGGGCGTCGAGCTCATCCGCGCCCAGATCCAGAAGACGCTCACGCGCGTCCTGCTCGCGGTGGGCCTGTACGTGATCGGTCTGCATGTTGTGAGCGATGTCCTGCTTGCGTGGCATGCGCTTACCCTGCACAATCAACAAAACATTGTCAATCATTTGTTGAAGGGTAAGGGTGGATGATCGTACCCCTCATGGAGGCTGCCGCCGATACCTGCGGAGGTAAGGCCGGCGCGCTCGGCGCGTTGCTCCGCGCGGGCCTGCCGGTTCCTGACGGCTTCGTCGTCTCGTACGCCGCGTATCTCGCCGCCGTCCGCGACCTGGACGTCGTCCGGCTCGCCGGCGAGCCGGACGTGGCGCGGCAGGTGCTTGAGTCCCGCCCGGTCCACGCCACCGTGGTCGATGCGCTGCGCCGCGCACTCGACGAGCTCGGCGATCCGCCCGTGGCGGTCAGATCGTCGGCGGCGGACGAGGACACCGGCCAGGCATCGGCGGCCGGTCAGTACGAGAGCTTTCTCGCCGTGCGCGGAGTCGGTGAGGTCGCCGATGCCGTACGTGCCTGCTGGGCCTCGTTGTTCTCCGCACGTGCCATCGGCTACCGGCGCGACGACCAGCCGTCCGACGATCTTGTGATGGCCGTCCTCGTCCAACGCCATGTAGATGCCGAGGTGTCCGGGGTCATGTTCACACCCGCGGGCCCGGACGACGCGACCCGGATCGAGGCGTCCTGGGGGCTCGGCCCCAGCGTCGTCGGAGGCACGGTCACCCCGGACGCCTACCGTGTCGCCGAGGACGGGTCGGTCACCCGTACCGTCGCGGACAAACGGACCCGCCTTGACCGGCACGGCACGCGGCTCGTCATTGGCGACGTGCCTACTGGTACCCGGGACCAGCCCACGATCGACGACGCGACCGCCACGCAGCTGGCCGAGCTGGGCAAAGACATTGCTGCCGTACGCTGTGAACCGCAGGACATCGAGTGGGCGATCGTCGACGGCCGCGTCTGGATTGTGCAAGCACGGCCGGTCACCGCCGCACCCCCACCGCCGACCTCGCCTTCCAGCGCCTCGCACACCCCAGCCACCGCACTCACGGAGACCTCAGCCACCGCACTCACGGGAACCCCAGCCGCCACGCCCCCCGGAGCCCCCGGCACCCACGGGACCCACGGGACCGTAACCGGCACGCTCATTGGTACTCCAGGCAGCCACGGGACCGTAACCGGCACCGCGAGAATCGTCCGCGGCCCCGGCGACTTCGCGCGCGTGCGCCCGGGCGACATCCTCGTCTGCCCCTTCACCGACCCCGCTTGGACGCCGCTGCTGCGCGTCGCAGCCGGTGTCATCACCGAGATCGGAGGCGTACTCTCCCACGCCGCGATCGTCGCTCGTGAGCACGCCATCCCCGCCGTCCTCGGCATCCCGAACGCGACGAGCACGCTCCACGACGACACCGTCATCACCCTCGACGGCACCAACGGCACCGTCACGGCGGCACACGCGTGACTGATCACTTCCGTCCCTGACCGGTCTATGTCAGGCCAAGAGCCGAGCCCACCCAGGCATCCCGCCACCGAACCCACACCTACGGATCCAAATCGAAGGAGATGGGAAGCGGGCCCGCACGGGCACCGCGTTCCTGACCACTCATGGCAACGCGACACCTCTACCTGGCACGCCACGGCGCGGCCAACGCGTTCGGGGAGCTCACCGACATCGGGCACCAGCAGGCGGGCCTGCTGGGCGAACGGCTCGCCGGCGTGCCGGTCGACGCCGTGTGGCACTCTCCGCTGCCACGCGCCGTAGCGAGCGCGCACGAACTCGCCCGGCGTCTACCGAACGTGCCCGTGGCCGAGGCCGCCGAACTCATCGACCACGTGCCCTACGTTCCCAGTAGGGCCGAAACGCCTCCGTCGTGGGTCGGCTTCTTCGACGGCTACGACGACGCCGAGGCAGCCTCGGGCCAGAGGCTCGCCGAGGCTCTGGTCGCCCGCTTCGCGAAGGTCCCCGAGACGACCACTGAGACGACCGCCAAAGGGACCCAGCGTGACACACACGAGGTCCTGGTGACGCACGCCTATCCGATCGCGTGGCTGGTGCGGCACGCGCTGGACGCGCCGCCAGCCCGATGGCTCGGACTGAACAGCGCCAACACCGCACTGACGGTCATCGAATACCGCGACGGCCTGCCGCCCACGATCGTGATGTTCAACGACATGAGTCACCTCCCGACCGGCCTGCGCTGGACCGGGTTCCCCGAAAGCATCAGGCCGTGAGGTAGCTCCTGCTGTCCGTACGGCCGAGGCGTTCTAGGGTCGACATCGTGAACCTCATCGGTGCGGTGCTGCAGCTGTGCGCGCTGGTGGTGGCGTTCCGGCCGCGCGTCCCTCCCGCGTACTCGGCCGTGGGCGGGGGAGCGCTCTCCCTGGCGATCACCGCCTACCATCCGCTGACCGGCACCCGCGGCGACGCCACGTTCTGGCTGTTGATCGAGGTGCCGGCACTCCTCGCTCTGACGATGCTCGCGGCCCGCCGCGCGCCTCTCGCAGCCCTCGTACCCGGTCTCGCGGTTTCGACCATCTTGCTGAGAATGGTCTGGCCCGGCCCGCCCTCGCTGATACTGGCCGGTTGCGCGGGGTGGTCGTTGGGGGCGGTCGGGGTCGCCGCGGCCGGGCTCTACCTGCGTTCACTCGACGGCAACCGGCGTCGGGCGGTGGCGCAGGCCGTACGGGATCAGCGGCTCGCTCTGGCGCGCGACCTGCACGATTTCGTGGCGCATGATGTCAGCGGCATGCTCGTACAGGCCCAGGCCGCCCGGCTCGCCCCAGAGCTGCCGCCGCGGATCGAGGACGCCCTGAGGCGCATCGAGGAGGGCGGCCAGCGGGCCCTGACGTCGCTCGACCGCACGGTCCACATGCTCAACGAGCCCGCCCGAGGCCCCGCACCCGGCATCGACGGGCTGCAGGACCTGGCCGATGCTTTCTCGCCGACCGTCCGGGTGAATCTCGCCGTCGAGGCGGAGCAGATCTCCCGCGAGGCGTCGGCAACCGTCTACCGGGTGGTGACGGAGGCGCTGACGAACGTACGCAGGCACGCGCCGCGGGCGACCACTGTCGACATCGCGGTGACGAGAGACGGGGACATGGTCCACGTCCGGGTGCAGGATGATGGCGGCAGCGGCAGCGGCAGTGGCGGTCAGGCGGAAGCTGGCGATCGTGGGGTCGGCCGTTCAGCGCAGGGCGATCGCGCTGATCATTCAGGCACTGACCGTTCCGGCGGCGGTCGTTCGGGCGCTGACCGTTCGGGCGGCGGTCGTTCGGATGGGAATCGTTCGGGCGGCGGCCGCTTCGCCGGGCTCGGCCGCAAGGGCGGCTTCGGCCTGGCGGGACTCGCCGAGGTGCTCGGCACAGTCGGCGGCTCCCTTTCAGCGGGTCCGCACGGCGCGGGCTGGCGTGTCACGGCGACCATCCCCGTCTGACCTGGCCCGTCTGACCTCGTACGAGCCGGTCTGGGCTGGGTCCGGGCCGGTCCGAGCTCATGAGGGCGTCCGGGGCGCTGTGAGGGCGTGCATCCGGAAGGCGCGCTACCCGTGAGGCGTGACATGGGTGGAAGAGCGAGATGACGGGTGACGCGGGTGGGAAGCTGGCGTGACGTGCGTCCGGCTGGAAGGTGGGGAGCGATGCGTGCGATGGGTGACCGGTCTGATGGCAAGCGGCTGGTGGAGGCGGTGGCGTGACGACTCGGGTTCTCGTCGCGGACGATCAGGATGACGTACGGATCGGATTCCGGCTGATTCTCGACTCGCAGCCCGATATGACGGTCGTGGGGGAGGCGGCTGACGGGCAGGCGGCGGTGGTGCTCGCCCGGCATCTCAAGCCCGACGTCGTACTGGCCGACATCCGCATGCCCAAGCTCGACGGGCTCGAGGTCACCAGGGTGCTCGCGTGGGAGACGCGGGTGATCGTGGTGACCACGTTCGACCTTGATGACTACGTGCACACCGCGCTACGCAACGGTGCCTGCGGGTTTCTGCTTAAACGGTCGGGACCGACGCTGCTCGTCGAGGCCATCCGTGCCGCCATGGCCGGGGACACGCTCATCAGCCCGCAGGTCACCGTGCGGCTGTTGCGCCACCTCCGCGCCTCCCGGCCGGAGCCGCTGGGGGAGCCGCTCACGGAACGCGAGGTTGAGGTCGCGCGCCTGGTCGCGCATGGGCGGACGAATGGTGAGATCGCCGCCGAGTTGTTCATCAGCGCCGGCACGGCGAAGACGCATGTGGCCAACATCCAGCGCAAGGTGGGAGCGGCCAATCGGGTCGGGATCGCGGCCTGGGCTTGGAACTCGGGGATCGCCTGAGGCTGCGTAAGATCTCACGGGTGTCTTCTGCGACCTACCTTGCCCAGGGGCCACGCGTGGCCATTCGTCACCTCTCCCTCCAGGACTACGAGGAATATACGGCGCTGGTGCGGGAGAGCGCTGAGCTGCATGGCCCCTGGATGCCCGGCCGCCCCATCACCACCCGCGAGGCGTTCGAGAGCTACCTCACGCGGTTCGAGCAGCCCCTTCATGAAGGCCTCGTCATCTGTCTGCGGGACACCGGTGCGATCGTCGGCCGGGTCAACGTCAACAACATCGTCCGGGGCACGAACCAGAGCGGAACCCTGGGCTATGCCGCCTACGCGTCCACGACCGGCTGTGGATACATGACCGAGGGGCTGGGCCTGATCATCCAGTTCGCCTTCGGCGAGTTGGGGTTGCACCGCTTGGAGGCGAATATTCAACCGGCCAACACGCCCTCGTTGAACCTGGTCAAGCGCCTCGGCTTTCAGCGGGAGGGATACTCGGCCAATTTCCAGTTCATCAACGGCGCCTGGAGAGACCACGAGCGCTGGGCCATCACCATCGAGATGACCGGCGCCGTGGCCATTCCGGAGACGAGCCTCTGAAGACCCCGGGAGACGATCGGCCGGTCGGGCCGCACCCAGCGTCAGGGACACGACGGCACCGGTCGATCAGAGACTTTCGGATGCTCGCGGGTGTCTCATCAACGGCTTTTCACCTCGGTACATCCGCGATCGCGAGGACTCGAAGACCGGTCCGAAAAGGCGCCCGCGGCTCAGGTCAGGAACGCTGGGCGGAGCATGGCGAAGGCCCGGTCCACCAGGGCCAGGCGGTCGGTGGAGCCGTCGGTGCGCAGCCATTCGCGCGCCACCACGTCAAGCGCCGCTCCGGCCGCCGCCGCCGCCAGGTCGGCCTCCAGAGCGGACACCCCACGATCCGTCAACGCCTGAATGATCCGGGAGCGGGCCTCGTCGCGTTTCTGCAGGAGCCTGGTGCGCAGAGCGGGAGTGGACTCGATGAGCCGCATCCCGTCTACTTGCGCGTTGATCCGTGACTCCCAGTCGCGCAACACCGCGTGCAGGCACTCCCACGGCCCCTCTTGCGGAGGCTGGGTGGCGAGTTCCTGGGCAACCTGCTCGCCCATCGCCTCGAGCTCTCCGAAGACCACGTCCTCCTTGGTGGGGAAGTAGCGGAAGAAGCTGCGTTTGGACATCCCGGCTGCCTTGGCGATGTCGTCGACTGTCGTGTCGTCGAAGCCATGTTCGGCGAACAGCTCCAGCGCCCGGCTGGCGAGCTCGGCGCGCACAGCGCGCCTGGTGCGATCCCGCAGACCCTCCATGCCACCATTCTACACCTGTTGCCACATGCGTCACTTGGTGTCATATTTAGGGCAATGCTCTACATGGAGGATGCCTCATGCATGGCAAGACAGTTCTGGTCAGCGGCAGTACCGGCGGAATCGGCAAGGAGACGGCGCGCGGGCTGGCTGCGCTCGGAGCCCGGGTGATCCTGGTCGGTCGCGATCCCATACGCGCACAGCGAGCGGCGGACGAGCTCAGGGCCGGCGGTGGCCAGGCCGAGGCCATCGCCGCGGACGTGACCAGCCTTCGCGAGGTGGTCAGGCTCGCCGAACGGGTGGCCGAGCGCTGCGACCGGCTGGACGTGCTGGTCAACAACGTCGGCGCGAACCCGTCACGCCGCACTCTCACTGAGGACGACGTGGAGGTCACGTTCGCCGCGCATGTGCTGGCCCCGTTCGCGCTCACCCACCTTCTGCTGCCGCTGCTCGGCGGGCGGGTCGTCAACATCACCGGAGGCATTCCCGGCGGGCCGATCGAGCTGGACAACCTGCAGGCGGAGCGGCGCTACCTGGGATGGACGTTCGGCCAGTACAACCACACCAAGACCATGCTCATGGCGATGAGCCTGCGCTTCGCGGAGAGGGTGGCCGGCACCGGCGTCACGGTCAACGTCGCCTACCCGGGACATGGCTACACGCCCATGAACCAGTCGATGACCATGGCCGGGTTCCCCTATGCCTACCGGCCGATCGTCCCGGTGCTGCGTGTTGTCGCGCCGCGGCTCTTCGGTGATCTGAGCAAGCCCGCCCGCTCCAGCGTCCATCTGGCCTCCAGCGCCGAGGTGGAGGGCGTGAACGGGGCCTACTTCAGCATGAAGTGCCGTCGTACGGACTGGCCGGCCAGCGCCCTCGACCCGCGCAACCAGGACGCGATCTGGGCACTGTGCGAGAACCTGACCCGAGAGGCGGTCCGAGGCGTCGCCTGAACGAACCCGTGGAAACAGCGTCGCGCCGGACGGTTTCAACACCAGAAAGACACCATTCGTCGCTAACAATCTGACAAATCCAGTGTTCGCCCGCCGCAAGCCGGGTACGCATGGCGCAAACCGGGTGGCGTGTGAGCCGGATCACACTGGGAGTCCCGGTCCGGGCTGAGGAGGCGCGGGTGACGCACGATCACGGGTTACCAGCGGCAGAGCACCAATCCCAGGTGAGAAGAGCGGCGACGGCGAGTGTCGTCGGTACGGCCATCGAGTGGTATGACTTCTTTCTCTATGGCACGGCCGCGGCGACCGTGTTCGCCGACGTCTTCTTCCCCAAGTCCACCCCCTACGCGGGCGTTCTGGCGTCCTTCGCCACGTACGCGGTCGGGTTCGCCGCCCGGCCGATCGGCGCGGCGATCTTCGGGCACTGGGGCGACCGCATCGGGCGTAAGGCCACGCTCATCATCACCCTTGTCATGATGGGCGTCTCCAGCGCGCTCATCGGCGTGTTGCCCGGCACCGCCACCATCGGCGTGATCGCGCCGATCCTGCTCGTCATCCTGCGCATCCTGCAAGGGATCGCGGTCGGCGGCGAGTGGAGCGGCTCGGTGCTGCTGTCGATGGAGTGGGGTGACCAGCGCAGGCGCGGCCTGATGGCCAGTTGGCCGCAGGTCGGCGTGCCCATCGGTCTCATACTCGGCACCGGCGCGATGTCGCTGGTGGCTCTCGCAGCCGGCGACTCGTTCAAGGACTGGGGCTGGCGGATTCCGTTCCTGGCGAGCCTGGTGCTGGTCGCCATCGGTCTCTGGGTGCGGTTGCGGGTCATGGAGACGCCGCTGTTCGCCAAGCTCCTCGAGACCAGGCAGGTGGCCAAGCTGCCGGTGGTCGAGGTGCTCAAGAGGCACCCGAAGGAGGTCGTGCTCAGCGCGCTCCTGCGCATCCCGGAGCAGATGCCGTTCTACCTCTACACGACATTCGTGATCACCTACATCACGTCCCCGACCATCGGGATGTCGCGAACGTTCGCGTTCGCCGCCGTCAGCGCCGCGGCGGCCGTCGAGCTCTTCGCGATCCCGTACTTCGGGCATCTCAGCGATCGAATAGGCCGCCGCAGGCTCTACCTCATCGGGGCCGCGCTGCTGGCGGTGATCGCGTTCCCCTACTACGCGCTGCTCAACACCGGCATCGCCGTCGTCATCCTGGTCACGATGATGGTCACGCAGCTCCAGCACTCCATGGAGTACGGTCCGCAGGCGGCGCTCATCGCGGAGAGCTTCCCGACCAGTCTGCGGTACGGGGGCGCCGGGCTGGGCTATCAGCTGGCCTCGGTCATCGCGGGTGGACCGGCACCGCTGATCGCCACCTGGCTGCTGCACGACTACGGCTGGCAGGCCATCTCCGTGTTCATGATCATCGGTGCGGTGATCGGCTTGGTCGCGACGTACGCGCTGCCCGATCGGTCGAAGGTCGACATCTCCGACCCCGCCTCGTACAGCACTAATCGAGCCTGAGCCGCACCCCGTCGCCTACAGCATTAATCGAGCCTGACCCGCACTCCGGTGCTCAGGCCGGAGTCATGCAGCTCCAGGCCCGCGGGCTGGGCCTCCTTCGGCAGTTCGAACAGCAGCGCGCCGCTGAAGGACTGGCCCGGCCCGATGCGGACCGGCGTGACCTCGGCGCCCGCTTTGTCGAGCAGCTTGGTGCCGCCGTGTAACGCGTCGTCCCCGTCCAGCAGTTTCTGCTGGCCGGGGTAGAGGACCCTGGCCTCCTGGCCGACGTTGTTGACCTTGAGGCTCACCTGGCAGGTGCGCTGCTTCGCGCCCTTGGCCGGTTTGGGGCACTTGGTGCCTGTCACCGCGAACTTCAGCTTCCCGTCCTGCACCGGGCTGTCCGCGCCGACCGCGTCGGGGGACCTGAGCGCCCACACCAGTACGGCCAGCAGCAGCACCAACAGCACGATGGCCACCACGACGGCGGTCACACAGCCGCTGAACACACTCCTCTTCCGCTTGACCGGGAACGCCACCGGGCCCCGCGGCAGTGGCGCTTGCCCTGTCTGATGGGCGGAAAGCGGCACTTGTCCCGTCTGATGGGCGGAAAGCGGCACCTGTCCCGTCTGGAGGGACGGTGGCACCTGGCTCGCCGGACCAGGAGGTGGCGATGCCTGGCGGGGCGATGCCTGATGGGGTGGCGCCTGGCGAGGTGACTGGCGGGGCGGCGGCGGGGGTGGCGCCTGGGCGGGCGGGTGTGGTGCCGGCCCGCGTCCCGGCAGCGGCCCCATACCGGTCTGCTGGTGCGCCTGAGGCTGGTGAGATGACGGTTGGTGAGACGACGGTTGGTGGCTCTGGGGCTGGTGGGCCGACGGCTGGTGGGCCTGCGGCGGCGGGGTCCAGCCCGGCGGCGCCTGGCGTACCTGCGGATTGTTCGGGAACTCGGCCAGCGGCGGGAACTCCGACGGGTTCCACGAGCTGGTGAGGTGGCGGGTCGCGGCGAGCTGGGCGGCCGGCTCGTCGGCCGCGCCCACGAGTTCGAGCAGGAGTTGCTTGGCCGCCGGTCGGCGCGCGGGGTCGGGGTGGATGGCCGCGGCCACCAGCCGGTCGAGCGGTGCGGGCAGGCCGCGCAGGTCCGGCGGGGCGGTGCGGGCGCGCGCCGCCATGACGTAGGCGTCGCCCTCGCCGAACGGATGGCCGCCGAGCCCGGCGTAGGCGATCAGCGATCCCCAGGCGAACACGTCGCCCGCCGGGCTGGTGCGGCCCTCGAAGACCTGCTCGGGAGCGATCCAGCCGGGCGTGCCCATCACCATGCCCGCGTTGGTGTGGCGGGTGGAGACGTGGGACGAGCGGGCCAGCCCGAAGTCGATCACTCGCGGGCCGCCCAGCGTCAGCATCACGTTGGCGGGCTTGAGGTCTCGGTGCACCAGGCCGACGGCGTGGATCGCGGTCAGCGCCGCCGCCACGCCCACGGCCGCCGAGTGCAGCACGGACGGCGTCAGCGGGCCGTGCTCGATCAGGTGGTTCTCGAGGGAGACGCCCTCGATGTATTCGGTGACGAGGTAGAGGACCCCGTCGTGCTCGCCATGGTCGAGGACGCGGGCCGTGCAGAACGAGGCGACCTTGCGGGCGTTGGACACCTCTTCGTGGAAGCGCGCCCGGTAGACCGGGTCCGTGGTGTAATCGCGGCGGATCGCCTTGAGCGCGACCTGTACGCCGTCGGCGGCCTTGGCCAGGTAGACGGTGCCCATGCCGCCCGAGCCGAGGCGGCTGATCAGCTCATAGGGGCCGATCGCCGACGGGTCTTCCGGCGTCAGCGGAGTGCCTGCGGAGCGCCCCTGCTGCCCCAACGTCGCTTTCCTCTCGCCTTCGTTGCCGTGTTGCCTCAACCGACCGATCCTCCGCCCGGCATGCCCGTTCCCCAAGACTCTAACGGAGGAACGGGTCACCCGGTGGCCACTGAGTTTGGACGGGTTTGGGGCTCGCCTCCTGGAACGCGTGGGGCGGCGGCTCGGGATTGCCCGCGACCTTCTCAGCGGCTCCTGGCGACGAGGTGGACCAGCACGGATTCGTCGGGGAACAGCGGCGGCACGGCGATGCCCGAGCCGGCCAGCGCGGAGCCGGGCAGGGCGAAGTCGCCGGTCGTCCAGGCCGGGGCGGTCCCGTGCGAGGTCACGGGCATGAGCGGGCGGACCGAGTAGACGGTCGCCGGGTCGAGCCCGGGCAGCCGGAGCCGGCCCGGCGGCCAGGTGGACGGGCGGTCCAGCATGGCGATCTCATAGACGGCCTCGGAGGCGTCGGTGGCGACGACGCCATGGGCCCGCACACTCTCCGGAGCGTCGTCCACGCGGACCACCACGCCCGTGTGCAGCAGATGGCGGTGCCGTTTGTGCAGGGCGACCCACGAGGCCAGGTCGTCCAGCTCGCCGTCGGTGAGCGTGGTGAGGTCCCATTCGATCCCGTAGTGGCCGAAGAACGCGGTGGCGGCACGGAAGGCGAGATCGTGGCGGCGGCCGGTGAGGTGGGAGCGGCCGGCGCCGATGTGGCTGCCGATCAGCTCGGGCGGCAGCAGTTGCCCGGTCCAGCGCATGATCTGCTGGCGTTCCGCGGGGTCGATGCAGTCGCTGGCCCAGATACGGTCGGTACGCTCCAGGATGCCGAGGTCCACCCGGCCGCCGCCGCCCGAGCAGGACTCGATCTCCAGGCGCGGGTGCTCGGCCCTGATCTCGTCGAGCAGCCGGTAGACGGCGTGGGTCTGGGCATGAACGGAGGCCCGGCCGCCTCTCGCCGTGGAGCCCGCGTCCACGAGGTCGCGGTTGTGGTCCCACTTGATGAAGTCGAGGTCGTACTCGCGGATCAGGGCGAGCAGCCGCGTCCTGACGTAGGCGTAGGCCTCGGGGTTGGTCAGGTCCAGCACCTGCTGATCGCGGGCGAGCGGCGGCAGACGGTCGCCGGTCTGCATGATCCAGCCGGGCTGGGCGCGGGCCAGGTCGGAGTCCGGGCTGACCATCTCCGGCTCGAACCAGAGCCCGAACTGCATGCCGAGCTGTCTGACCTGCTTGACCAGCGGCGTCAGCCCGTCCGGCCAGACAGTGGCGTCCACGGTCCAGTCACCGAGCCCGGCTCGGGCGTCGCGGCGGCCGTGAAACCAGCCGTCGTCCAGCACGAACCGCTCCACCCCGACCCTGGCGGCCCGGACGGCCAGCTCCAGCAGGCGGTCGAGGTCGTGGTCGAAATAGACGGCCTCCCACGTGTTGAGCATCACGGGCCGGGGCCCGGACGGGTGCGCGGGCCTGGCACGCAGGTGCTCGTGGAAGCGGCGGGCCGCGGCGTCCAGGCCGCGCCCGTAGGTGGCGTAAAGCCAGGGGCTCCGATAGCTCTCACCCGGCGCCAGGATGATCTCGCCGGGCAGCAGCAGCTCGCCGCCGCCCAACATGGTCCGGCCGCTAGAGGTGCGCTCGGCGTAGTGGCGGTGGTTGCCGCTGAAGCCGACGTGCAGGCCCCATGCCTCGCCGCGCCGGAAGCCGAGGTCGGAGGTGCCCGCGAAAAGGACGGTGGCGGCGTCGGGGCCGGTCCTGCCGCGGCGGTTCTCGCGCAGGTGGATACCGGTGGTGAGGGGGCGGCGCTGCGGGATGCGTTCCTTGGCCCACCGTCCGGCCTGGTCGAGCAGATCCGTGGGGGTGCCGGGCACGGGGAAGGCGAGGTTGAGCGCTTCCAGGGTGTAGGGGGACTGGGACTGGTTGCGCAGGTCCGCCCGGGCCTTCAGGAGGCCTGAGTCGCCGAGCTCGATCGTGATCGTGAGGCCGAGGCGGGCGTGCTCGTCCCTGGCGGTGGCGGTGAGGGTCTGCCCGGTCCGCTGGTAGGCGACGCTGGTGAAGGCGGGGGACCAGTTCTGTCCCAGGTGATGCCCGGACAGGCCGGGCAGGCCCATCCAGCCGGTACGCGCTTCGGGCACCAGCGGGATCCGTACGGGCACGTCGACGCTGACGTCGAGCCGCGGACGGAGATCGGCCGCCAGGTGGGCCAGTGCCTCGTCCTCGAGCGGGCCCAGGTCCGGACCCCAGTGCAGGATCGCGGGCAGGGCATCGGGCGGACACTCGATCACCACGGACACGCCGGCGGCTCTGAAGTGCAGAATCTCCATGGACAGCGGTTTCATCCTTTCAGGCCTCCGCTGAGCAGGTCCAGCCGCCAGAAGCGCTGCAGGCTCAGCAGCAGGACGATGAGCGGGATCACCGACACGGCGGCGCCCACGATGGCGATGCCGTACAGGGCGGGCTGGCCCGAACCCTTGCTGAGCACGGTGTACAGGCCCACCGTGATCGGGAATTTGGTGTCATCCGACAGCATGATGTAGGGCAGCAGGAAGTTGTTCCAGATCCCGACGAACTGCAGCAGGAAGATCGTCACCATGCCGGGCACCATCATGGGCAGCCCGATCGAGCCGAAGATGCGATACTCGCTCGCTCCGTCGATCCTGGCCGCCTCCATCGTCGCGTCCGGGACGGAGGCCAGCGCGTAGACCCTGGCCAGGTAGATGCCGAACGGGGAGATGAGGCTGGGCAACAGGACCGACCAGTAGCCGCCCACCAGGTCGAGCTCGGACATGATCAGATATTGCGGGATGGCCAGTGTCATGCCGGGCACGAGCACGCCGGCCAGAATGGCGTAGAACAGCAGGTTCCGGCCGCGAAACTCGTACTTGGCCATGGCATACCCGGCCAGCGCCGAGATCAGCGTCGAGGCCGCGGCGCCGGCGACCGCGTAGAGGGCGCTGTTGGCCGTCCACCGCAGGTAGAGGCCGTTCCCGTAGGTGAACAGGTCGCGCAGGTTGTCCAGCAGGCCCGTCCCCGGCGCGAAGGTGAACGTCGAGAACAGCTCGCCGCTCGACTTGGTCGAGGCCACGAGCACCCAGGCGACCGGCACCAGGCAGTAGATCGAGCCGAGGAGCAGGACGATGGTGGGCAGGATCTGGGCGCGCCGGTGCGTGAGCACGCTGTTGGCGGCACTCATTGCATACCTCCGAACGCGCGCTTCTGGGTGACCTTCAGGAGCAGGACCGAGACCACGAGCGTGCCCACCGCCAGCAGGACGGAGGCGGCCGAGGCCAGCGCCAGGTCGTCGCGGACGAAGGCGTCGCGATAGATGTGCATCAAGGGCACCCAGTCCCCAGAGATCTCCGGCGTCATCGGTTTCACGGTGGTCGGCTCGCCGTACACCTGTAGCGTTCCGATCAGTGAGAACAACCCGGTGAGCACGAGGGCGGGCGCCACCAACGGGATCTTGATCCGCCAGGCGATCTGCCAATCGGAGGCTCCGTCGATGCGCGCCGCCTCGTACAACTCTGACGGGATGCCGCGCAGCGACGTGAAGATGATGATCATGTTGAAGCCGACGCCGCCCCACACCGCGATGTTGGCCAGCGACGGGTAGATGCCGCCCGCCCCGAGAAACGGGATCTCGCCCAGCCCCAGCTCCCGGGTCAGGTAGCTGAACGGGCTGGTCGAGGGCAGGTACATGAAGCCCCACAGCAGCGAAGCCGTCACGCCGGGTACGGCGTACGGGATGAAGATCGCCGTGCGCGAGAACCTCTTGGCCCGCGAACCGGCGTGGTCGAGGAGCAGCGCGAAGAGCAGCGCCAGCCCGAGCGTGAGCGGCACGCTGATCAGGCCGTAGAGCGCGAGCCTGCCGAAGCCGGCGAAGAAGTCGGGGTCGGTGAGTGTCTTGACGTAGTTGTCGAGCCCGACGAAAACCTCTTCGCGCGTGCCGAAGATGCCCTTGCCGGTCAGCCTCAGGCCACGCGCGCTGAGGTAGATCGCGTAGCCGATGGGGACCGCCAGGAAGGCGACGAAAAGCAGCACGGCGGGCGCCACGAAGAGATATGGAGCCCGGGATCTGCGCTCCGCCCTGAGCGGGGCGGTCACGGGCCGGCGACCTTGAAGCCGGTGGTCTTCATGTCCGCCACCACGAGGTTCTGCGTCTTCGTCAGCGCGTCCCGCAGTGGGGTGTGATCACGGACCGCGGTGGCGACGGCGTCCTGGAAGGCGCTGCCGGCGGTGCTGACGTTCGGGCCCCAGCTGATGTGCGGAATCGTGCGCTGAGCCGCCTTCGTGGCGATGTCCCAGTAGTCCTTCTGGTTCGCCGTCAGCTTGGGCGGCGCGCTGGTTCTCGCGGCCTCCTGCCCGGCCAGCGACGCCGGGTACTCGCCCAGCTCGATCTGGACAGCGTTCGCCGCCTTGTCGGTGTTCATCCACTTGGCGAACGTGGCCGCGGCCTCGGCGTGCTTGGAGGTCTTCGTGACGGTCAGCGCGGAGCCGCCCTGGAAGGCCACCCGGTCGTCGCCCTCCTTCCACTGAGGGAGCGGCGCGATGGCCCAGTCGCCCGCCTGCTTCTCCGCGACGCCGTACAGCACGCCCGGCGCCCACAGCGCGCTCGGCCAGGTGAGGATCTTGCCCTTGTTCAGCTTGTTGTTCCACTCCGGGGTGAGCAGCGGCTCGGCCTTGACGAGGTCCTTGTCGATGAGCCCCTGCCAGAAGTCGGCCACCGCGAGGGAGGCCTGGTCGGCGATCCCCACGGTCCACGTCTGGTCCTGGACCTTCCACCAGGACGCGCCGGCCTGCTGGGCCAGCCCGGCGAAGTTGCCGAACTCCGCAGGTGCGAAGGTCGCGAGGTAGGTGTCCGGGTCCTTCTTGCGTACGTCCGCCGCGACCTTCGCGAAGTCCTGCCACGTGGCCGGCGGCTCGATCTTCAGCTCCTGGAAGCGTTTCTTGTTGTAGACCAGGACCATCGGGCCGACATCCTGCGGCACTCCGTACACGGCGCCGTCGAAGCTGGTCAAGTTCCACACTTCCGGGCTGAAGGCGGTCTTGACGTCGCCGGTGTGGGCGGAGATGTCGGCCAGCGCACCGGCCACGATCATGGAAGGCAGGGTCTCGTATTCCAGGCAGGCGGCGTCGGGGCCATTGCCCGCCCGGGTCGCCGTGAGCAGCTTGGCGGCGGTGTCCGTGCCGCCTCCCACGTCGGTGTGCTTGACCTGGATGTCCGGGTGGGACTTGTTGAACGCTTCGACCTTGGGCTTCTGAGTGGTGCCCCAGCACCAGAACTCCAGCGTGACCGGCCCACTGGCCGCTGCCGGCGTGCTGGCGCTCCCGGACGTGCCCGATGAGCAGGCCGCGAGGACGGCGGCCGTGCTGAGCGCCGCGATCGAGCCGGCGAGCCTCGTGATACGCATTCGTGCCTTCTTCCTACAAAGCGGGCTGGCTTTGTAACAGAGCCAACCTAGGGAGAAGGTGAGAGCCATGTCACTACTTGTGCACAGATTTCTTGCGTGTTATGTGAACACGCTGTGACGTAGTGGACATGCTAGCTTTGCCACGAAATCAAGTGAGAGAGGCTGGCGCTGATGCGGGTGGAGCCTCAAGGATGGTGCGGCATGTGGGACGTCTTGCCCGACGCGGCACGCTCCATCGTCAAGGAGCTCATCATCCACGGTCCGCAGTCCAGGACCGCGCTGGCCAGGATCCTGCGCCTGTCCACCGGCAGCCTGACGCGGCTGACCAAGCCCATGGTCGACGCCGGGCTCCTTGTCGAAGGCGACGTGGTCCACGATCCGGTCAACGGCCGCCCGACTCGCCCGCTGGACGTGGCCGCGGGCGAGCACTGTTTCTTCGGCGTCAAGCTGACCGCGGACCGCGTCCACGCGGTCGTCACCGACCTGCGCGCCCAAATCGTCGCGGCTCGCGACGAGCCGATCTCCGACCACCGCCCCCAGGCCGTGTGCCGCCAGGTCAGGGAGCTGCTCGATGAGCTGTCCGACGGCGAGCGGACGCCTGTCGGGGCCGGTGTCACGCTCGGCGGCGACGCCCGCTCGGCGGTCCAGCTCGGCGGTGAGCGGCTGGTCGACTCCTCGTATCTCGGCTGGCGGCAGGTGCCGCTCAAGTCGCTGCTGGAGCAGGCGCTGGGTGTCCCGTGCGTGGTCAAGAACGACGTGGCGGCGCTGGGCCACCAGCATCACTGGTTCGGGGCGGCCCGTGGGCTGCGCGATTTCGCGCTCGTCTCGATCGGGGCGGGAATCGGCTACGCCTTGGTCGTACACGATCATTTGGTGACGGCGGCCGAGTCGGACCTCGGCATGTTCGCCCACCTGGTGCTGAACGCGGGCGGGCCGATGTGCGGGGACGGCCACCGCGGCTGCGCCTCCGCCTACCTGGCCAGCGGGTCCATCGTGACCGCCGCCGGGCAGGGGCTGCGGCGGCCGGTGACGTACGAGGAGGTGATGCGCCTGGCCGCGGAAGGGGACAAGGCCTGCCTCGGCGTCGTCACCGAAGCCGCGGCCGCGCTCGGCAGGCTCATCGCCCACGTCGCGACGTTCTCCATGGTCAAGACGGTGATCGTGGCCGGTGAGGGCGTGGAGCTGGCCCGCGTCGCCAAGGATGGTCTCGACCGGGCGCTCAGCGCGAACCGGCGCGGCCAGGCGAACTCGGTCGACGTGCTGATCGAAGTGGACGACTTTCGCGAATGGGCCCGTGGCGGCGCGGTCGTGGCCATCCAGAGTTTTGTAACCGGCAGCGACTGATCAGCGGCCGTGACACCCCCAGTTGGAGAGAGCATGTACTTCGGCGGAGACTACAACCCCGAACAGTGGCCAGAGGACGTCTGGCTGGAGGACGTCCGGCTGATGCGGGAGGCGAAGGTCAACCTCGCCACCGTGGGGGTCTTCTCCTGGGCTCGGCTTGAGCCGTCGGCGGGCGTCTGCGACTTCGGCTGGCTCGATCGCGTCATGGACCTGCTGCACGACAACGACATCCAGGTCAACCTGGCGACCCCGACGGCCTGTCCGCCGCCCTGGTTCGGCCTGGCCCATCCGGACGCGATGCCGGTGCGGGCCGATGGGACTCGGCTCACACATGGCAGCCGTGACACGTACTGCGTCAACGCGCCCGCCTACCGGGTGGCCTCGCGCCGCATCGCGACGGCGCTCGCCGAGCGGTACGGCGCCCACCCGGCGACGGCCATGTGGCACGTGCACAACGAGTACGGCACGACCTGCCACTGCGATCACTGCGCGACGGCCTTCCGCGCCTGGCTGCGTGACCGGCACAAGTCCCTCGACGCGCTCAACGACGCGTGGACCACGGCCTTCTGGAGCCAGCACTACTCGGCGTGGGAGCAGATCATGCCACCGCGGACCACCCAGTACCGGTCGAACCCCGCCCACCTGCTGGACTACCGCCGCTTCTGCTCCGACGCGCTGCTCTCCCACTACCGCGAGCAGCGTGACATCCTGCGCGTCCATGGGCGGCAGCCGGTGACCACCAACTACGTCATGGCCGGGTGGACGCCGCTGGACCACTGGAAATGGTCGGCCGAGGTCGATCTCGTGGGCATCGACCACTACACCGACGAGCCCGGCGACGGCGGGCTCGCCCAGGTCGCCTTCGCCGCCGACCTGGCCCGCTCCTGGGCGCGCGGGAAGCCGTGGCTGCTGATGGAGCAGGGCGTCGCGGCCATGTACGTCCCTGATGGGACGCTCCCGTTGGAACCGGGAGAGCACACGCGGCGCAGCCTGGAATACGTGGCCCGCGGGGCCACCGGAGTGCTGCATTTCCAGTGGCGCGCCTCCCAGGGCGGGGCGGAGCAGTGGCACCAGGGCATGGTCCCGCACGCGGGCGCCGACAGCCGGGTCTTCCGCGAGATCGCCGACCTGGGCCGGACGCTCAGCGCCCTTCCGCCTGCGGAGCCCGCCGAGGCCGAGGTGGCCATTCTCTGGGACGACGAGGCCGCCTGGGCCCTGCGGAACCCGGCCCTGCCCGTGGCCGGGCTGGACTTCCGCGCGTCGGTGGAGCAGGTGCACCGGGGGCTGTGGCAGCGGGGCCTCGCCACCGACTTCGTCCACCCTTCTCACGATATTTCGCGCTATCGGGTGGTGCTGATGCCGTCCCTGTATCTGATCTCTGACGAGGCCGTCGCCAACCTCACCGCGTACGTCGAGGGCGGGGGCGCCTTGATCGTGTCGTACTTCAGCGGCATCGCCGACCCCGACACCCGCGTCCGGCTGGGCGGCTACCCTGGCGCGCTGCGCGACTTGCTCGGCGTCCGTGTCGAGGAGTTCCGCCCGCTGACCGGCCCCGTCGCGCTGTCCGACGGGACGGCCGGCGCCTTCTGGAGCGAGAGCGTCCAGTTGACCGGCGCCACGGCGACCGTGACCTACGCCGACGGCGGCCCGGCGGTCACCTGGCACCAGGTAGGCGCGGGCGCCGCCTGGTACGTCTCGACCAAGCTGGACGCGTCCGGACTCGCGAACGTCCTGGCACAGGCCGGCCTCTAGCAGCGGTTCGCGCGCTCGCGTCGACCTTGGCCCGCGTGCCGAACGACGGATCCGCACAGTCTGAAAACCCAGAAATCGATAAAATAAGTGGGAACTCCTCTCTGGTCACGCCAAACTGATCACGAATCAGCGAGGAGATCCATCCCATGCCGAACCAGCCCGCACCGAACCTGTTGTCGTGGGCCAGCGAGATCGACGAAGGCGCGATCACGCAGGCCGCTCGTGCTGCCCGCCTGCCATTCGTCTCCGGGCACGTCGCGCTCATGCCCGACGCCCATGTCGGCATCGGCGCCACGGTCGGTTCGGTCATTCCCACCGAGAACGCGATCATCCCCGCCGCCGTCGGCGTGGACATCGGCTGCGGCATGGTCGCCACCGAGACGACGCTGACGGCCGCCGACCTGCCCGACACCCTCGCCGCCCTGATGCCGATGGTGGAGCACCGCATCCCGGCCGGAGTCGGCAAGGGCCATGACGACCCGTCGATGGACCGTGCCCTCAGCGATCTCGGCCTGCCGCACACCGATCTCAACCCGAAGCAGACCAAGAAGGTGTCCGACCAGTTCGGCACCCTCGGCTCCGGCAACCACTTCGTCGAGGTCTGCCTGGACGAGCGCGATCGGGTCTGGACGGTGCTGCACTCGGGTTCGCGCGGCATCGGCAACCAGCTCGCCCAGGCGCACATCACGGGCGCGAAGAAGCTGATGAAGAAGCAGGAGATCGGCCTGGAGGACCCGGATCTGGCCTACCTCGTGCAGAGCACGCCGGAGTTCACCGCGTACATCGAGGACATGCTGTGGGCCCAGCGCTACGCCATGGCCTCGCGTGCCCGGATGGACAAGGTACTGGTCAACGCCCTGTTCTGGGTCGCGGGCCAGGGTGAGCGGGTTCGTACGATCAACTGTCACCACAACTTCACCCAGCAGGAGACCCACTACGGCAAGTCCCTGTGGATCACCCGTAAGGGAGCCATCAAGGCCGACACCGGCGACGAAGGCGTGATCCCCGGTTCGATGGGCACCCGCTCGTACATCGTGCGCGGCCGGGGGAATCCCGAGTCGTACAACTCCTGCTCGCACGGGGCGGGCCGCCGCATGTCCCGTACGAAGGCGAAGCGGGAGCTGTCCGCGGCCTCCCTGACAGCGGCGATGAGCGGGCGGATCTGGAACGCGGACCGGGCCGCCGCGCTGGTCGACGAGCATCCCGAGGCGTACAAGTCCATCGACCAGGTGATGGCGGACCAGAAGGATCTGGTGGCGGTTCAGCACACCCTCCGCCAGATCTTCAACTACAAGGGGTGACTCACCCGCGCGCCCTGGCGACCAGCGAGGTCGCCAGGGCCGCGATCAGCGGGATGAGCGTGAGCCCGACCAGGTACAGCAGGCCGACCGGCCAGAGACCCTGGCCACCGCCCCGAAGTTCCCTGACCACGCCCGACGCGAAGTAGACGTAGAACGGAGCGGCGGCGAGCGGGCCCCACAGGAGGCCCACCTGAGGGGCGAACCACCCGGCCAGACCGGCCAGCACCGCCAGGACGAGGAACGCGGGCAGCAGGAAGGGCGAGTCGAAGAACTCACGCGGGGCCTCGGCGGAGGCCACGGGTGAGGTGGCGACGCAGAGCGCCACGGCGACGGCTCCTACGACGACGAGGACCAGGGCCCACACAAGGACGGAACGGGTCATGAGACTCCCCAAGATGAGGTGTGAAGGCCATCCTGATCGGCGACGGACCTTCCCACCATCCGCCGTGATACTCATCCGGCCTAGGTAGCTCCCGTGATCGCGGTCGCCTCACTGCGGGCGGCGGCGGCCGCCGTGAGGTCGCCGGCGGCGGTGTAGGCCTCCGCGAGGTCGGCCAGCGCGCCCGCCAGGAACTCCTGCCACCCCCGGGTACGCCAGAGCCTGACCGACTCCTCCAGATGGGCGACCGCCTCGTCGATCCTGCCCTCCGCCAGGTCCACCCCGCCGAGCACCCAGAGCGCGTCGGCCTGGTGGTGGGCCAGGCGGTGTGAGCGGCTCAGCATCTCGGCGGCCTCGGCCGCGGGCCGCGCTCTCGGGTCGTGGTGTCCGGCGTACAGCCTGGCCAGGGCGACCAGGCCCATCGCCTCCAGCAGGGGATCGCGGATCTGGCGGTAGATGGCCAGGGCTCTGACCAGGTATTCCAGCCCGGCGTCGAACTCCTGCGCATGCGCGTGCGCCAAACCCAGGAACTGCAGCGTCGTCGCCTCGAAGCGCGGATTGCCGAGCTTCTCGGCCAGCTCCAGGCCCCGCAGCAGGTGCACGATGGCCATCTTGATGTCGCGCGTCCCGTACGCCACCGCCATGCACACCAGCGCCCTGGCCTGCCCACTCTGGTGGCCGCTGCTCTCGGCCAGGCTCAAGGCGATCTGCCCGGACCGCAGGCCCTCCGCCATGTCGCCCCTGGCCGCCTCGCCCCAGGCCCGCAGCACGTACGCGTCGGACAGCCCGCGTTCCTCGCCCAGTTCGGAGAACAGGGTGATCAGCCGCTCGGCTCCCTCGTACTGCGCGGCCATGGCCTCGCCGCCGGTCTCCATCCACGTGGTGGCGTGCATGAGCCCGCGCCGGATCACCGCCTCGCCGAGCCTGTTGCCCGTCGCGAGGCAGACCTCCAGGACACGCTCGTGCAGCCCGCGCCAGTCGTCGAACTGCCCGCACACGTCGAAGTAGCGCTCCACGCAGCAGGCGGTGTCCCAGGCGACCTCGGCCAGACCCAGCGAGCACGCCTGGCGGATCGCCGCGATCAACGCCGTCCGCTCGGTGTCGAACCAGGCCATCGGATTCTGTACGGCCGGCCCGTCCCAGGGGGCGCCGTCGGGGGAGTTCCAGCGCGGGGCGGTGCCGTGGATGATGGCCGAGGAGGTGCCCGGCACCCGCTCGGTGGCGCGTTCGGCCAGCGCGAGCCAAGCGCCGAAGGCCCTGCTCAGGGCCGCGGCCACGGCCTCCGGCTCGTCCTCGAGCTCACCGCGCTCGCGGGCGTACAGGCGGACGAGGTCGTGGAAGCGGTAGCGCGGCTGGCCCGCCGCGTCCATCCCGCTGAACAGCACCAGCTGCGTGTCCACCAGCGTCTCGACCAGCTCCTCGCCGGCCGCCACGGGAAGGTCGAGCAGCGCCCCGGCCACCCAGCCCGCGAAGTCGGGCACGTCCAGCGAGCCGAGCAGCCGGAACGCCCGGCGCGCGTCGGGATCCAGCCCCACATAGCTGAGCGCCAGGCTGGCCCGGACGGCCAGGTCGCCGGTGGTGAACTGGTCCAGCCGCCGCCGCTCGTCGGTGAGCTGCCCGGCCAGGCGAGTCAGCGGCCAGTGCGGCCGGGCCACCAGGCGGGCGCCCGCCACCCGGACGGCCAGGGGTATGCCGTCCGACAGCCGGACGAGCTCGGCCGCCGCCTCCGGCTCGGCGGCCACCCGGTCGGCGCCGACGATCCTGGAGAGCAGTTGCACGCCCTGTTCGGGGTGGAGCACCGAGAGTTCGACCACTGCCGCGCCGGACAGCCCGGTCAGCCGGGTTCTGCTGGTGATGATGACGGCGCAGCCGGACGTACCGGGGAACAGCGGGCGAACCTGCTGCTCCGAGGCGGCGTTGTCGAGCACGATGAGCATCCGGCGCTCCGCCAGCCGGCTCCTGAAGACCGCGGCCCGCTCCTCAAGGGTCTCCGGCAGGGTGGGCCGCGGCACGCCGAGCGCGGTGAGGAAGGCCGCGAGCACCTGGGCGGGATCGGCGGGGGAGGACTCGGCGCCGTGCAGGTTGGTGTGGAGCTGCCCGTCGGGGTAGTGCTGGGCGATCAGATGGGCCGCGTGTACGGCCAGCGTCGTCTTGCCGACCCCGCCCATCCCCGCGATGACGTACACGCGCATGGGCCCCGGCCCCGGGGGCGGGCCGTCGCCGAGGAGGTCCGTCAGCTCGGCGAGCTGCTCGCTCCGCCCGGTGAAGTCGGAGATGTCGGCCGGCAACTGGGCGGGGGAGCGGGGAGAGGGGTCCTCCAGTGGCACGGTGGCGGACTCGACGGGCAGGGTGCCCGTGAGGATGGCCTGGTGCAGGCGCCGGAGCTCGGCGCCGGGATCGAGGCCGAGCTCGGCGGCGAAGACCCGGCGGGCGTCCCGGTAGGTGGCCAGCGCCTCCGCCTGGCGGCCCGACCTGGCCAGGGCGAGCATGAGCTGCCAGCGCGGCCGTTCCCGCAGGGGGTGCTCGCCGACCAGCCCGGTCAGCTCGGCGATGAGCGCGGCGTGCATCCCGCGGGCCAGGTCCGCCTCGATCCGGTTCTCCAGCGCGATCAGTCGCTCCTCCTCCAGGCGGTGCGCGTGGTCGCTGAGCCCGACGGTCAGGTTCAGCTCCGCGTACGCGGGACCGCGCCACAGGTCCAGCGCCTGCTTGAGCAGCTCGGCGGCCCGTTCGTGCTCGCCGGCGGACAGGGCGCTCCTGCCTTGCTCGGCCAGCTCCTCGAACCTGTCCGCGTCGAGCTCGCCCGGATGGAGGGTGAGTACGTAGCCCGCGGCGGTGCGGGTGATCCGGTCGTGGCCCAGCGTCCTGCGGAGCTGGTGCACGTAGAGCCGGAGGTTGTCCGGCGCGGTGCGGGGCGGGCTCTGGCCCCAGAGCGCCTGGATGAGCGTGGCGGGGGAGACGGGGCGCCCCGGACGGCAGAGGAGTTCGGCGAGCAGGGCACGCTGTTTTCCGGCGCCGAGCGGTAGGGACCGGGCATCGGCCGAGATGTCAAGCGGCCCCAGAACGGCGAACTCCATCGCGCCCCCGGACAAGACTAAAGTGCACAAAGAAGATCAAAGTCGCTTAAATGTGCACGATGGTTCTTTTCCCGTCAACCCATGCAACGCCAACATCGACGGAAGCCTTTATGACGGCTCCCGCCGATGTCAAGCCCGATTGTCAGCCGAAGGCGGCGGGCACGGCGAGGAAGAAGTTCAGGGCGATGGAGTCGCGGGTTCCCTTCCGGAAATCAGCTGCGGCGGCTGAAGGGGTCGTAGGTGTAGCGAGGAGTGATCACTATGCTCTCCGAGTAGGCACCGGGCGTCAGCGGCGGGGCGACGGAGAGCGGTGGCCCCCAAGGCTTCTTGAACACCGTCCACCTCCGCTGCGACGCGATAAGCCAGTCAGGCTCAGGCTGCTCAGCGGCCGTATAGGTGCCGTATAGATCGCGTTGGGGGCGCGATGCCTCAGCGGAGGGCGGCGGCCTCGGAGGCCAGCTTCTCCACGCGGCCCCAGTCACCCGCGGCCAGGGCGTCGGCCGGGGTCAGCCAGGTGCCGCCGACGCAGCCGACGTTCGGCAGCGCGAGGTAGTCGGGCGCGGTGGCCGGCCGGATGCCGCCCGTGGGGCAGAACCGCACGTCCGGCAGCGGGGCCGACAGCGCCTTCAGGTACGCCACGCCGCCCGCGGGCTCGGCGGGGAAGAACTTCAGCTCCTTCAGCCCCCGCTCGGCCAGCGCCATCGCCTCGGAGGCGGTCGCCGCGCCCGGCAGGTACGGCAGCCCGCTCGCGTCCAGGGCGTCGGCCAGGGTCAGCGTCGTCCCGGGCGATACCAGGAACTTCGCCCCAGCCGCCAAAGACGCCGCAATATCAGCAGAAGTCCGGATTGTTCCGGCGCCGACCGTGGCCTCCGGAACCTCGGCGGCGATCCTGGCGATGGCCTCCAGCGCGCCCGCCGTACGCAGGGTCACCTCGATGACCGGCAGGCCGCCCGCGACGAGCGCCCGCGTCAGCGGCACGGCCGTCTCCACGTCGTCGATCACCACGACGGGGATGACGGGGGCGAGATCGAGCAGGCTCATGAAAGTTCTCTCCTCAATGGGTACAGCTCAGTGACATGGGGCAGCCGCTCCCCTGCGGCGCGCTGCGCCAGCCAGGCGGCGGCGCCCGTCAGCGCCGGTTGCGGGGCGACGATGAGCGTGGTCGCGATGGCCGACAGGTAGCCGGCCATGTCCGGGTTGTCGGCGAACCTGGCTCGGAAGTCGCTGGTACGCACGCGCTCCACGATACGGGGCAACACTCCGCCGCCGAGATAGACGCCACCCCGGGCGCCGAGCGTCAGCGCCACGTTCCCGGCGAAACTCCCCAGCATCCCGCAGAACACCTCGACCGTCTCCGCGCACAGCGAGTCGTCCAGCCGCGCCACGATGTCCGCCGACGACAGGCGAGGCGCGTCGACGCCGTTGACCTCGGCGAGCGCCCGGTGCAGCACCACCAGGCCGGGGCCCGACAGCACGTGCTCGGCCACCACGTGGTCCAGGCCCCCGGCGCGGAGCACCCGGACGATCTCCCGCTCCCGGTCGTCGCGCACCGGTATCGTGACGTGCCCGCCCTCGCCGGAGACCGGCGTCCAGCCGCCGTCGGTGGGCACCAGCCCGGCGACGCCGAGCCCGGTGCCGGGCCCGAGCACGGCCTTGACGCCGTGGGCGGGTTCCGGGCCGCCCAGGGACGCCAGGTCGCCGGGCTCCAGCCGGGGCAGCGAGACGGCCAGCGCCTCGAAGTCGTTCAGCATCATCGTGTAGGGCAGGCCGAGGTCGTTCGCCGAGCCGCTCCAGGCCGAGTTCGTCAGCGCGTAGCGCTCGCCCTCGACGGGTCCGGCCACGGCCAGGCACGCCGCTCCCGGCCGCACTCCGCCCGCGTGCTGCGCGAGGTAGGCGGCTACGGCTTCCGGGAGAGTGGCGTAGTCGGCTCCCGCCAGGACCGCGACGTGCGACGGCCGCGCTCCCGGCGAGGTGACCAGCCCGAACCGGGCGTTGGTGCCGCCGATGTCGGCGACCAGCCACGGCAGATCGAACGCGCTCACGACAACTCGCCGACGCGCCGCGAAGAACCAAAGAGCACAGTGTTCACCTGGCGATGCTCGCGTGCCGCCCGCGAGGGGCGCCCGACTCCAGGTGCGAGGCGCCCGCCTCGGCGGGGAAGCCCAGCCCGGGGCCGTGGTCCGGCGACTCGGCGCCGCTGATCCCGAAGATCCCCGCCCCCTGCTCCGCGTGCCCCGCCATGCGGCGGAACGTCGCGAACAGCTCGCGCCCGGTCCCCACCCACTGCGCGTCGCTCAGCGGCCGGCCGCCGGGCGTGCGCCGGGCCAGCTCCTCGGCCGGGACCAGCACCTCCAGCGTCCCCGCCGCCGAGTCGAGCCTGATCACGTCGCCCTCGCGGACCAGCGCGATCGGCCCGCCGTCCGCCGCCTCGGGCGACAGGTGGATGGCCGCGGGCACCTTGCCGGAGGCGCCCGACATGCGGCCGTCGGTCACGATCGCCACCCGCTGCCCCCGATCGAGCAGTACGGCCAGCGGCGGCGTGAGCTTGTGCAGCTCGGGCATGCCGTTCGCGCTCGGCCCCTGGTAGCGGATGACCGCGACGAAGTCCTGCCCGTCCAGCTCGCCCGCCTCGAAGGCGCGCAGCAGTTCGAGCTGGTCGTCGAACACCTTGGCCGGCGCCTCGATCACCAGATGCTCGGCCTTGACCGCCGACACCTTGCTGACGGCCCGGCCCAGGTTGCCCTCGACCATGTGGATGCCGCCGTCGGCGGAGAACGGCGCGGCCACCGGCCGCAGCACGTCGAGGTCGGCACTGCCGCCGGTCACCTCCGACCAGGTCAGCTTCCCGTCGGACAGCGTCGGAGCCGACCGGTAGTGGTCCAGCCCACGCCCCGCCACGGTCAGCACGTCGGCGTGCAGCAGGCCCTCGTCCAGCAGGTCGCCGATGAGCACCTGCATGCCGCCGGCGTCGCGGAAGTGGTTCACATCCGCCTGGCCGTTCGGGTAGATCTTGGTCAGCGAGGGCACGACAGCCGACAGGCAGGCCAGGTCGTCCCAGGTCAAGACGATGCCCGCGGCGGCGGCCATGGCGACCAGGTGCAGCGTGTGGTTGGTGGAGCCGCCGGTGGCCAGCAGCGCCACGCAGGCGTTCACGATCGACTTCTCGTCGACCAGCTCGCCGACCGGGGTGTACTCGGGGCCGTGCGCGGTGATCTCCACGGCCCGGCGCCCGGCCGCCTCGGTCAGCGCGTGCCGCAGCTCGGTGTGCGGGTTGACGAACGTCGAGCCCGGCAGGTGCAGGCCCATGACCTCCATCAGCGCCTGGTTGGAGTTGGCGGTGCCGTAGAAGGTGCAGGTGCCGGGGGAGTGGTACGACTTGGCCTCGGCATCCAGCAGCTCGTCCCGGCCCACCTTGCCCTCGGCGAACAGCTGCCGGGTGCGGGCCTTGACCTTGTTCGGCAGCCCCGAGGTCATCGGGCCGGCCGGCACGAAGATCGCGGGCAGGTGCCCGAAGTGCAGCGCCCCGATCAGCAGGCCCGGCACGATCTTGTCGCAGACGCCCAGCAGCAGCGACGCGTCGAACATGTCGTGCGACAGCGCGATCGCGGCCGACATGGCGATCACGTCCCGGCTGTAGAGCGACAGCTCCATACCGGCGCGGCCCTGGGTGATGCCGTCGCACATCGCGGGCACGCCGCCCGCCACCTGCGCCACGCCACCGGCCGCGCGCACCGCCGCCTTCAACTCGGCCGGGTACGTCTCGTACGGCTGGTGGGCCGAGAGCATGTCGTTGTAGCTGGTCACGATCGCCACGCCGGGCTTGGCCGTACCCATCAGGAGGGGCTTGTCGGCGGCCGGCGCGGCGGCGAAGCCGTGTGCCAGGTTGGCGCAGCCCAGGTGCGCGCGGGCCGGGCCCTTGGCGCGGGCGGCTTCACCTTCACGCCGGATCCGCTCCAAGTAGACGGTGCGGCTGGCTCGGCTGCGTTCGGTGATCCGGTCGGTGATCTCCTGGACGACGGGGTGCATCGACCCTCCTTCAGTGGGTCCTTGACCCCAAGTCGGCTTGTTCACGCTTGGTCCTCTTCGTGCCACTCGCGACCGCTGCGGGCGAGCAGCTCGTGGGCGCCCGCCGGTCCGGTGGACCCGGCGGGGTAGGGCTCGGGCAGTTCGGCGGACGACTCCCAGGCGGCCAGGATCGGGTCGATCCACTGCCAGGCGGCGGCCACCTCGTCACGGCGCATGAACAGCGTCGGGTTGCCCGCCAGTACGTCCATGAGCAGCCGCTCGTACGCCTCGGGTACGCGCGCGGTGAAGGTCTTGCCGAAGCTGAGGCTCAGCGGCACCGGCTTGAGCGCCACCTCGCCCGCTCCCGGCTCCTTGGCCATGATGTGCAGCTCGATGCCCTCTTCCGGCTGCAGTCGCAGGACGAGGCGGTTCGGCGAGCCGCCGGGGTAGATGGAGTGCGGCACGTCCTTGAACTGCACCACGATCTCCGACGCCCGGCGCGGCAGGCGCTTGCCGGTGCGCAGGTAGAACGGCACCCCGGCCCACCGCCAGTTCTTGACCTCGGCGCGGATCGCGGTGAACGTCTCCACCCGCCGCGACGCCTCGGTGGGCGGGGTGGAGGCGGGCTCGTCCAGGTAGCCGGGCATTCCGTCGGCCTCGGTGTACTGGCCGCGCACGGTGAAGCGGTCGACCTCGGTGCCGGTGATGGGCCGCAGCGCCTGGAGCACCTTCACCTTCTCGTCGCGGATCGCCTCGCGGTCGTTGCGGGCCGGCGGCTCCATGGCGGTCATGCAGAGCAGCTGGAGCAGGTGGTTCTGCACCATGTCGCGCAGCGCGCCGGCCTGGTCGTAGTAGCCGCGCCGGCCGGGCGTGCCCACGGTCTCGGCGGCGGTGATCTGCACGTGGTCGATCCAGAGGGAGTTCCAGATCGGCTCGAGGAAGGCGTTGGCGAAGCGGAGCACGAGCAGGTTCTGCACGGTCTCCTTGCCCAGGTAGTGGTCGATGCGGAAGATCTGCGCCTCGTCGAAGATGGCGCCGACCTCCTCGTTGATCCGCTGGGCGCTGGCCAGGTCGCGGCCGAGCGGCTTCTCCAGCACCACCCGCGAGCGCGGCGTCACCAGGCCCGCCTGGTCCAGCTCGCGGCAGAACGGGCCGAACGTCATCGGTGGGCTGGCCAGGTAGAACACCCGGTCGCGCTGCTCGTGCCCGCCCAGCAGAGCGGCCAGCGCGCGCCAGCCGGACCGGTTCGTGCCGCCCACGTCGACGGACACGTGGTGCAGGCGGCCGAGGAAGCGCTGCCACGCGCCGAGGTCGGCCGGGACCTGGTCCCGTACCTCGGCGTCCACCTTGCCGCGGAAGTCCTCGTCGGTCAGCCCGCCCCGGGACATAGCGATGATCCGCGTCTCGGGCGAGAGCCGGCCTTCCACGTCGCTGTGGTAGAGCGCCGGGAGCAGCTTGCGCATGGACAGGTCGCCGGTACCGCCGAAGACGACAAGGTCGGCGGCGTGCGCGGTGGCGGGGGTGGGAGAGGGGGACACGGCTGGGAACTCCGATGATCTACCAAGCAGGGACAGAACGGACACTAGTAAGAGTTGGGTAACTACACAAGCAGAGTTTTGCTATTTGAGATAAAAAAGTCGAGACTTTTCATTACCTAACCTCCTGTGATTCACTTGGCGGATGCCTCGACGTACCGCCGCGACGCTCGCCACGAGTGGCGAGGTGCTCCGCCTCATCCGCACCGGTGAGGCCGTGACGCGAGCGGATCTGGGCCGGGTGACCGGTCTGTCCCGCCCCGCGGTGCAACTGCGGGTCGGTGAGCTGCTCGACCGCGGTCTGGTCGTGGAGCGGGCCGACGCGCCGTCCACCGGCGGCCGGCCGCCGGTTCGCCTGGAGTTCAACGCCGTCGGCGGCGTGGTGCTGGTGGCCGCCCTCGGCGCCACCCGTACGCGGGTGGCGGTCTGCGACCTGGCGGGCCGCGAGCTTGAGGGGCGCGACTTCGCCATCGACGTCGAGCAGGGTCCCGACGTGGTGTTGCCGCTCGTCATGGACACCTGGGACGAACTCCTCGGCGACCGGCCGCGCTCGATGCTGCGGGGCGTGGGCATGGGCATGCCCGCCACGGTCGAGTTCGCGCAGGGCCGCACCGAGAGCGCCAGGGTGATGGCCTCGTGGACGGGCGTGGTGATCCCGCCGGTGGTCCGCGAGCGCTTCCCGGTGCCCGTACTCATCGACAACGACGTCAACCTGCTGGCCATCGGCGAGCACCGGGGCGCCTATCCCGACCTGGACGACCTGATGTTCGTCAAGGTGTCCACCCGGATCGGCGCGGGCGTCATCGCGGGCGGCGAGATCCTGCGCGGCGCGCTCGGCGCGGCGGGCGAGATCGGCCACATCCCCGTGCGCGACGGCGGCGGCGTGCTCTGCCGCTGCGGCAACATCGACTGCGTCGACTCGGTCGCCAGCGGCACCGCGCTGCTGCGCGACCTGCGGGCCGCGGGCAAGGACGTCAAGACCATCGCCGACGTGACCGCGCTGGTGCGCGCCGGGGACGCCGAGACGATGGCGATCGTCCGCGAGGCGGGCCGTCAGATCGGCGAGGTGCTGGCCATCGCCGTCAACATCCTCAACCCGTCGGTCGTGGTGCTCGGCGGCGACGTGGCCGAGGCGTTCGGGCCGCTGGTGTCGAGCATCCGCGAGGTCGTCTACCGCCGCTCCACCGCGCTGGCCACCCGTCGGCTGCGCATCGAGCCCAGCAGGCTGGGCGCCGGGGCGGGCATCAGCGGGTGCGCGGTCATGGTCCTCGACCACGTGCTCTCGCCGGACGCCGTCGACGAGAGCATGATCGCCCGCCTCAAGGTCACTTCCTGACGGTCGGGCTTCAAGATCACTTACTGACGGTCGGCCGCAAGGCCGCTTCCCGGCGGTCGGCGGCGGTCAGGCCCTCACCGCTGGGGATGCCGGTTCGGCCAGGGCTTCTTCGTCTTGCGCGGTGGCGTGATTCGGTCCGAGGGGATGCTCCTCGGTGGTTGCGTGCGGCCCATGGCCGCCTCGGGCAGCGCGGGCTGCAGCGTGGCGATGGCCGTGCGGTTGGGCTGCGGAGTCGGTGACGCGCTCTGGGTGGGGCTCGCCTGGGGGCGCGGGGTGCCGGTCGCCCGGGTGGCGTCAGGGGTGGCCGGGGCGGTCCTCTTGGCGCGGCGGGTGGGCACGGGGTCCGCGGGGGGCGGCGTGGACTGGACCGGACGCGTGACCGGGACACGATAGCGGGCGAGCTTCGACTCGATCACTCCTGGCTCGCGCCGCGCTGAGCCCGGGTGGTGGCCACGGTCGGGCAGGCTGGCCATAGTGAGCTGTGTCCCGGGGAAGACGCCGCCGACGAGGATCGCCGCGGTGGCCAGCATCAGGCAGCCGGCCATCAATCCGGCGACCATCAGAATCCGCCTGCGCCGCTCTGTGTGATCCACAGGCGCCGATGATAGTAACTCGGCACCCCATCTCGGGTGACTCCCGGCGAATCGTGATCAAGTTCCCCGGCGGTCAGCACGCGCACAGCAGACCGCGCAGCGCGGTCTCCAGGCAGAGCGCGGTGTGCGCGGGCGTCGGCCACGCGAAGCGTACGAGCTGCTCGTCCGCCCGGACCGTCGCGCCGTAGCGGTCCAGCTCCCACAGCCACACGTCCCCGGCGTCTCCGCCCAGCTGCTTGGCCACGCCGCCCGCGAGCTGGGCCCGGTGCGATTCGTTGATGTGGGCCAGCACGCGCTCGGCGGTGGTGGCCAGCGGGTCGGGGGTGGCGTCGAGGTAGTCGTCGGCGTCGAGCACCCCGGAGTCGTGCCCGGTCAGGTACACCACCTGGCCGACGTCGAGCCGCAGCAGCCGGGGCGCGTCCGGCCGGCCGTACCTCTCCAGCGCCTCGAACAGGGCCTCGTCGGCCGTGTGCGCCGCGACCGCGACGGCGGCCCCGCGCGCCTCGCTCTCGGGCACCGCCTGCGCCCATCCCTGCACCTCGAGCAGCCCGCGGGGATGCGACACCTGGCCGAGCACGCGCATGGCGGTCAGGTTCACCGCCACGACGGCGTCGTCGCGCAGGCCGTGCAGCGTCTCGCCCGGCCGCACCAGCAGCACCGGGCGGCCCCGCTCGTCGACCCCGCCGCGGGCGGGCGCGGGGGCGCCGTCGACGGACAGCCGGCCGACGCTCGCCGACGCGGCCAGAGTGCGGATCCGCTCGGGGATCGTGAGCATGGCGCCTCCTTGAGATCTCACTTAGCTATAGGTTAGCCTTGCCTAAGTAAGGACTACCTAACCATATGAGGTGAACGTGCGCTACACCGGTCCGAAGGTGCGACTGTCACGTCGCGCGGGCGTCCCGCTGACCAAGAAGGCCGTCCGCTACTTCGAGCAGCGCCCCTACCCGCCGGGCGAGCACGGCCGCAAGACCAACCGCCGCAACTCCGGCGACTACGGGCTGCGGCTGCTGGAGAAGCAGAAGCTGCGCTGGTACTACGACGTGTCGGAGCGGCAGCTGCGCCGCTACTGGGACCTCGCCGTGCGCAAGCCGAGCGCGTCGGGCGCCGAGCTGGTCACGCTGCTGGAGACCCGCCTGGCCTCGCTGGTGCTGCGGGCCGGCCTGGCCCCGTCGATCTACGCGGCCAGGCAGTACGTCAACCACGGCCACATCGCCGTCGACGGCCGCAAGGTGGACATCCCCAGCTACCTGGTCAAGCCCGGCCAGGTCATCACCGTGCGGGAGCGCTCACGCCGGATGCAGCCGTTCGTGGCCGCCGCTGAGGGCGTGTACGCCGATGAGCGGATCGCGGCCTACCTGTCCGTCGATCATTCTGACCTGCGATTCACACTGGTCAGCAGGCCCGAGCGCGAGCAGATCAGCGTACCGGTGGACGAGCAGCTGGTCGTGGAGTTCTATTCTCGTTAGCCGTGAGTGATGAAGGAGCCGCGAGTGCCGCGGGAGCCGCGAGTGGCGCGGAAGTCGCGGAAGCCGCGAGCGGCGTGGGTGAGCGCCATGCCAGCTGGCTGGAATTGTTCTTCGACCTCGTCGTGGTGGTGGCGGTCGCCCAGCTGGCGCACCGCCTGCAGCACCCGACCTGGGGCGATGTGGCGCTGTTCGCCATCCTCTACTACGCGGTGTGGAGCATCTGGACGTCCCTGACGCTCTACTCCAACGTCCGCGCCGAGAAGACGCACTTGCGCAGCATGCTGATCGGCATGTTCGGCATCGCGGTCATGGCGGCGGCGGCCCCCGACGTCGCCCACGCCATCCCTGGCGTGGGCACGCACGACAAGTGGTTCATCGCCGCCTACATCACCTGCCGGGTCAGCGCCTCCCGCTCGCTCCAGGCGGCCAGCACGGTGATGACCGCCTGGCCCGCGGCCCAGCTCGGCGCGGGCCTCACACCGTGGTTCGCCTCGCTCGGGGTGGAGGGCGAGTGGCGCTACTACCTGTGGGGCCTCGGCATCGCGCTGGACGTCACCTTCTCCATCCTGCAGAGCCGCCGGCCGGAGCGGTTGGTCAAGGAGATGACAGCACAGGCCGACCGGCTCAGGGCGCGCGAGCTGCGCCGGGCGGCCAGGGGCGGGAAGATCCTGGAGGCGCGCTACCTGGAGGCGCCGAAGGTCGCCGTGCTCGACCCCGCGCATCTGGGCGAGCGGCTCGGGCTGTTCGTCATCATCGTGCTGGGCGAGGCGGTGATGCAGGTCGTGATCGCCTCCTCCGGGCTCAACTGGGACTGGCCGCTCGGCCTGGCCGCCGTGGCCGGGTTCGGGCTGATCGTGTCGCTGTGGTGGCTCACCCTCCAGTACGGCCTGAGCGCCGTACCCGAGATCCACGAGCGGGGGCTCAAGCCGTACATCGCGCTGCCCGCGCACTACGCCATGACGGCGGGCATCACCGCGACCGCGGCGGGGCTCGGCGTGGTGGCGTCCGCGCCCGCCGAGCATCTGCACGGCGGGATCTCTTGGGTGCTGTGCGGTGGCCTGGCCGTCTACTTCGCCAGCTCCACCGTGCTCGGTGTGGCCAGCCGCGCCGGGCGCCGGTGGATCTGGGGCTGGGCCGTGCCCTCGATCGTGGTGCCGCTGCTGGTCGCCGCAATCGCGGGGCTGGTGCCGGCGTGGAGCGTGGTGGCGCTGCTGCTGGTGGTCGCCCTCTGGCGGGTGGTCTACAAGCCCGCCGCGCCTACCGTCGTCCCCGCTTGACCGAGCGGCCCCCGTTCCCGTTCCCGTTCCGGCTCCCGTTCCCGTTCCGGCTCCCGTTCCCGTTCCGGCTTCCGTTTCCGCTCCCATTCCCGTTCCCGCTCCCGCCCGGCTGAGCGGCCACTGCGGCCTCCGCCCGGTCGAGTAGCACGTTCTGCTCTTCGCGCAGCTCGGTGACCTCTTTGCGCAGTGCCGTCAGCTCGGCCAGGACCAGCTGGAGCGAAGCCGCGGTGTCGACCTCCTGCTCCGCGCGCTCGGCGGCCGACTCCTCCTCCATGGCGCTCACCACGACGGCCATGAACAGGTTGAGCACGACGAACGTGCACACCAGGATGAAGATCGTGAAGAAGATCCAGGCGGTGGGGTGGGTGTTCATCACCTCTCTGGCGATGTTGCCCCAGTCGTCGCCCGTCATCGTCTGGTAGAGGGTGAACAGCGAGGTGGGCAGGCTGCCGAAGCGGTTCGGCGCCGTGTCGCCGTACAACTTGGTGGCCATGACGGCGGCCACGTACAGGACCAGGGAGAGCAGCAGCACGATCGAGCTCATGCCAGGCATCGCGCGCAGCAGGGCCGAGACGACCCGGCGCAGGCTGGGCACCACCGACAGCAGGCGCAGCGCCCGCAGGATGCGCAGGGACCGCAGCACCGACAGGCCGCTCGTGAAGGGGGCCAGTGCGATCGCCACGATCACGGTGTCGAAGATGTTCCACGGATCGCGTGGGAAGCGCGAGCGTTCGACATAGATCTTGGCGAGCAGTTCGGCCACGAAGATGTAGAGCGCCGCATGATCGACCACGGTCAGCAGGTGACCGTAGCTCTCGACCACGGCGGGCACGGTTTCGAGGCCAAGGGTGGCCGCGTTGAGCAGGATGACGCCGACGATGAACCGCTGGAATCGCTGGTGCTCGACGAAGGCTCGGGTGCGTTCACGCACGGGAAGGGGCTCCTAAAGACGGATAAGTTGCCCCACCATGATGACGCAGGAGATCACTATGTCGGTGTCAGGCGAAAGACCCGCAGCTCCCGCCCGGACACCTCGGTGTAGCGGTCGAACAGCGGCCACCGCTCGATCAGCCACGGCCACGCCGCCTCGCGGTCGGCGCCGGTCAGCAGCGTGGCGGTGACGGGGAAGTCCTTCCCCCGGAAGCTGGCCGTGGCCGTGGGTGTCTTCAGCAGGTTGCCGCTCCACGCCGGGTGGTGGTCCTGGCCGAAGTTGCTGCCCACCACGAGGAGGGTGCCCTCGGGTTCGGGCAGGCAGGCGAGCGGCGAGCTGCGCGGCAGGCCGGACTTGGCGCCCGTGGTGACCAGGATCAGCGTCGGGATGACCGGATTGTTGCTGAGCAGCCGCCCCCGGGTCAGCCGGTGCACGGTCCGGTCGAGCTGCGGCATGAACTTGGGACCGGCCTTCATGAACCACTTGGCCGCCGCCAGCCGATGGAGGAAGAGCCTCAGAACCCGGAGCATGCGGCGAGTGTAGCAAGCGTTTGGTCAACTGCGGACGGCAGGGCGCCTGTGGTATAAAAAACCGCCTAATCGACAACGGGGGCGAGCGCAGATGTCCTATCCCAACTACGGCCCCTCCTACTACGGGCCACCGCCTCAGACGCACCCCAATGGCACCACGATCCTGGTCCTCGGCATCCTGAGCCTGGTCGTCTGTACGTTCATCGGCCCCTTCGCCTGGTCGATGGGCACCAAGGCGCTCCGGGAGATCGACCAGAGCGGCTACATCTATGAGAACCGGGGCATGGTGTCAGCCGGCCGCGTCTGCGGCATCGTCAGCACCTGCCTGATGCTAGCGGTGATCGGCCTCTACGCGATCATGTTGGTGGTCTTCGGTGGCGCCGCCATCCTCGGCGGCCTCGACGACTAGCGATCGGCGGCCATAGCCGCCGATCCCCGACTCCAGCAGGTCGAACGCCCTCGCCGCCTGCGTGCGCACGTCCGCCCAGATCTCCTGCCACTGCTCGCCCGCCATCTTGCGCCGTAGCGCGTGCCGTGTCAGCAGTCGCGTCGTGCTCAGGATCTGGTCCGCCACGAGCTGCGGAGTGAGGTCGTCGGGCCCGGCGCCGGTCTCCTCGGCGATGATGGCCGCCAGGTTGGTGGTGGAGATGTGCTCCACCTCGCGCATTTTGGCGATCAGCGCCGCGCTCTCCTCGACCATCCGGCCGAACACCTCGGCGCCCTCGCCCATCCCGTATCGCCACTCGCGGGCGTCGAGCGCGTCGAAGTAGTCGCGCCGGAAGGCGGCCACGATGCTCTCGCCGGGCCGCCGCTCGCGCACCACCTTGCTCGACAGGTCCACCACCTCGTCCTGCCGGTCGGCGAACAGGTCCTCTTTGGTGCCGAAGTAGTTGAACACCGTGTTGACCGACACGTCGGCGGCCCGCGCCACCTGCGCGACGGTGACGTTGTCGAATCCGTGGATCATGAACAGCCCCATCGCCATGTCGGCGATGCGCTGCCTGGTCTCACGCTTCTTCCGCTCGCGCAGCCCCTCTTCCATGCCTCCATACTACCAATATTGCAGTAGCACCAAAATTGTGGCTACTCTATTTTTGGAGGCGATGAAAATGATCAAGACCGTAGGTCTGCGCAAGACCTTCAAAGGCGGCGTCGAAGCCGTCAAGGGTGTGGACATATCGGTGGAGCCAGGCGAGATCGTCGGCTTCCTCGGCCCCAACGGCGCCGGCAAGACCACGACCATGCGCATGCTGACCACGCTGCTCCAGCCCACGTCGGGCACCGCCACGGTGGCGGGCCACGACCTGCTGGGCGACGCCCGCGAGGTGCGCCGCCGCATCGGCTATGTATCGCAGGGCGGAGGGATCAACCCGGCCGCCCCGCTCGGAGAGGAGCTCGAACTCCAGGCCATGCTGTACGGCCTCTCCCGCGACGAAGCCGGGCACCGGGTGCGCGAGGTGCTGGCCCGGCTCGACCTGACCGGCCTGGAGTCCAGGCCCGGAGGCGCCCTGTCCGGCGGCCAGCGGCGCCGCTTCGACATAGCGTTCGCCCTGCTGCACCGGCCCGTGCTGCTGTTCCTGGACGAGCCGACGACCGGGCTCGACCCGCAGAGCAGGGCCAACCTGTGGGACCACATCCGGGCGCTGCGCGCCGAGCAGGGCGTGACGGTCTTCCTGACCACGCACTACCTCGACGAGGCCGACGCCCTGTGCGACCGGCTGCTGATCATCGACCACGGCGGCATCGTGGCCGAGGGCGCCCCGGCCGAGCTCAAGACCGGCGGGCGCACGCTCGACGAGGTGTTCCTGGACATCACCGGCAGGTCCCTGCGCGAGGAGGCGGGCGTCTGATGCTGCGCGACACCTATCTGCTGTTCCGTCACAACCTGCGCGCCACGCTGCGGCAGAAGATCGCCATCGTCTTCGGCGTCATCCAACCGCTGGTCTTCCTCGTGCTGTTCGGGCCCATCTTCGCCACGATCGGCACCTGGGAGACGCTGGTGCCGGGCCTGATCATCCAGCTCGGCCTGATGAGCACCGGCATGGCCGGGTTCGGCGTGGTCTTCGAGAAACGTTCGGGCGTGCTGGAGCGCATGCGCGTCACCCCGGCCAGCCGCCTGGCCCTGCTGCTCGGCCGGGTGTTCAACAACGCGGTCACGCTCATCATCCAGGCCGTGCTGCTGGTCGCGGTCGGCTACGCCTTCGGCCTGCGCGCCCCTGCCGCGGGGGTGGCGGCCGGGCTCGTGCTGGTGGTCGTGCTCGGGCTCAGCCTGGCCGCGCTGTCGTACGCGGTCGCGCTGACGCTCGATGACCAGCTCTTCGCGCCGGTGATGAGCACCGCGGTGCTGCCGCTGGTCCTGCTTTCGGGCGCGTTCCTGCCCATGTCGATGGCGCCCGGCTGGCTGGACGCGCTCTCGCACATCAGCCCGTTCCGGTATGTCCTGGAGGCGCTGCGTGAGCTGTTCGCCGGACATTACGCCACCGGCACGGTCGGCGTCGGGGTGGCGGTGACCGTGGTCTTCGCCCTGGTCAGCGTCACGATCGGGACGCGGGTGTTCAACCAGGAGAACGCCTGAGCCGAGCCTGAGGTGGCGGCGGGCGCGGCCACCGCCACCACAGCGCTCGTCAGGACATGCTTCTGGCCCGGCGCTGGAGCGCGGCGATGATGCCGGCGGTGTCGACGATCCCGTAGCCGTAGTCGTAGTCGAAGCCCACCTCGCTGCGGTCCTCGCCCGTACGGCGGAGCAGCGCGCGCAGCTGCGCGGGCCGCAGCCGCGAGGCGGGCCAGCGCGTACGGATCGCCGCGACCAGCCCGGCGGCGACCGGAGTCGCGGCCGAGGTGCCCGAATCGGGCTCGGCATCGCCGAACGCCTTGGACCCGGAGAAATGGGTGTAAGCGCAGATGTCGGGCTTGCGGGCGGTCAGCCGCCCCGGCCCCTGCGAGGAGTAGCCGACCCGGGTGCCGCTCACGTCGACGCCGCCGATCGACAGGGCCCTGGGATGGGAGTTCGCGCCGGTGATCGGCCGGTTCGGGTAGGCGCACCGGCCGTCGCGGCACTCGCGCCCGCAGTTGCCGGCCGCGAACAGCACGTCGGCGCCCGCGCTGTCGAGGCTGGAGATCATCAGGTTGAACGGGTGCGCCGCGTTGTCGGAGTAGTTGCCCGGATGGCCGACGGGGAAATCCCACTCGGGGGAGAACGACCCCCACGAGTTGCTGATCACCAGCGCCCTCGACGCCTCGGGCTGCGCCTCGAGCACCATGCGCAGGTGCGCGAACGCGGCCACGGCGTCCGACAGCAGCCCGTCGAGCGCCGAGCCGCCCGGACGAGTGGAGCGCAGCACTGGGATGTCGATCAGCGACGCCTGTGGCGCGGCGATGAGCGTGTCGAAGGCGCACATCGTGCCATGGGCGACCTCGAACTCGCCCGCCCGGCCCTCGACGCCCGTGGGGTTCCAGCTCCGCTGGGCGTCGAGCGTGACGCCCCGGCCGAGCTGCCTGGCGACGTGGGCGGCGTTGATGCCGGTGTCGAGCACGGCCAGGGTCACCCCGGAGCCGTCCAGTCCCTCGGCGTGCAGTCCGGGGACGTTGAGCAGCCGTTCGACGTCGTGCCAGTCGCCGAACGGCGCGTCGCCGCCGCAGGTGAGCGAGGACTCGACGACCGGATCGGCGTAGACGCCCACGACGTCGGGCCGGAGAGTGGGCAGGAGGGTCACGCGGGTCAGGAGCTCGTCGTCGGAGATCGTGCCGCGAACCAGCACCGAGGCGTCCTCGGCCGCCAGGGAGAAGTCCAGCGGCTGGTTGAGTGAGAGCGGGTCGCCGCCGGGCGGCGGGACGGGCCGGGGGAGGGGCACGGGCGTGAAGGCGTGGTCGAGCTCGACTCCGGGCAGGCCGTCCGCGACGTCGGCCGTGGTGGCGGTCTGGCCGGGATCGGCGACTGCCGCGACCAGATCGGGAGAGGGGCGCAGCTGGATCAGGACGCGCATGAGGCACCACCGGAATGTTCGGAGGGAAATGAACCTCCCAAGATTCCTTCATCTGTCCGGGCGTGTCCAGCGCATCTCATAGGCTTTGACCTGCTGAAATGCCGTAAAAGCCGCCAAGGGGACGATATTCATTCCCGCTGTCAGGCTTCCTTGTTCTCGGTCCGTTCACTAGCGTGAGGCGGCATGACGCTCCAGGCACAAAAGACGGCAGCGGGCGAGGATGGCGACCACTGGCTGGCGGTGCGGCCGAGGCTCATTCTCGCCAGTGGGTTCATGCTCTTCCTGGAGCTGGCGCTGATCCGGTGGACCGGCTCGAACATCGTGCATCTCAGCTATTTCACCAATTTCGTGCTTCTCGGCTCGTTCCTCGGCATCGGCCTGGGGTTCCTGCGCGTGGGGCGGGCGCGGCGGCAGCCGTACTATTCGCCGGTCATCCTGTTCGGCCTGGTCTTCGTCGTGCTGACCTTTCCGGTGACCGTCGACCGCAACACCGAGGGCGTCCTCTACTGGACCAGCCTGCAGACCACGGGACCGCCCGCGTGGCTGATCCTGCCGGTGATCTTCTGCGCGGCGGCGCTCGTGCTGATGGGCCCGGCCGAGCTGGTCGGGCGCTGCTTCCCCGAGCTGCCCCGCCTGGAGGCCTACCGCTACGACCTGATCGGCAGCCTCTCGGGGATCGCGCTCTTCACCGCGCTGTCGTTCCTGAGCGCGCCGCCGGTGTTCTGGGGGCTGATCGCGGCCGCCGCCTACGGCGTCCTGCTGGTGCCCCGGCCGCGGATCATCTACCTCGGGCTCGTCACCGTGCCGTCGCTGGCGGTCGTGGGGCTGCTGCTGGCCGAGACGCTGACCGCCGGCGCGTTCTGGTCGCCGTACTACAAGGTCACCTACAAGCAGTTCCAGCAGCTCGGCGTGCCCGTCACCGACATCTCCGTGAACGGCATCCCGCACCAGCAGGCCGTGCCCGCCGCCGCCCGGCTGCAGTGGGAGCGCCAGTACGGCCTGCCGTACGAGCGGGCCGGCACCCCGCCCAAGAACGTGCTCATCGTCGGCGCGGGCAGCGGCACGGACGTGGCGATCGCCCTGTCCAAGGGCGCCACCCACGTCGACGCCGTCGAGATCGACCCCAAACTCCGCGAACTCGGCGGCTCCCTGCACCCCGACAAGCCCTACGACGATCCCCGGGTGACCACCCACGTCACCGACGGCCGCGCCTTCCTGGAGCGGACCGGCGACAAGTACGACCTGATCCTGTTCGCCCTGCCCGACTCGCTCACGCTCGTGTCGGGGGCCAGCTCGCTGCGGCTGGAGAGCTACCTGTTCACCGAGGAGGCCATGCGGGCCGCCCGGGCCCACCTCAAGCCCACCGGGACCTTCTCGATGTACAACTACTACCGCGAGAGCTGGCTCGTCGACCGGCTCGCCTCGACCGTGCAGAACGCCTTCGGCCACAAGCCGTGCGTCGACGTGGTCAGCACGGCGGGCCAGCAGGCCGTGATCACGGCGGGCGCGACGGCGTCGGCGCAGCGGTGCGCGGGGGAGTGGGCGGGCGCCGCCGCGGGCACCCCGCCGCCCACCGGTGACGACCGGCCGTTCCTCTACCTGAAGGACGGCGACATCCCGTCGCTCTACCTCATCACGCTCGGCCTGATCCTCGCGGTCAGCCTGATCGCCGTCCGCGTCGTCGCCGGGCCCTACCGGCGGATGCGCCCCTACGCCGACCTGTTCCTGCTCGGAGTGGCGTTCCTGCTGCTGGAGACCAAGAGTGTGACGGGCTTCGCGCTGCTGTTCGGCACGACGTGGGTGGTCAACGCGATCGTGTTCGCCGGGGTGCTCGTCGCCGTGCTCGCCGCCGTCGAGATCACCCGCCGCTTCCGCACCCCGCCACTGCCGGTCATGTACGGGGTGCTGTTCGGCGGCCTGCTACTGGCCTGGCTGGTGCCGAACACGTGGCTGCTGTCGCTGCCACTGCCCCTGCGGGCGGTCGCGGCGGTGACGGTGGCGTTCCTGCCGATCTTCGCGGCGAACGTGGTCTTCGCCAAACGCTTCTCCGACTCGGCGGACGCCACGACGTCCTTCGGCGCGAACCTCCTGGGGGCCATGGTGGGCGGCTGCCTGGAATACCTGGCGCTGGTGATCGGCTACAAGGGCCTGCTCATCGTGGCCGCCGTCCTCTACCTGGGCGCCTTCATCCTGCTGCCGCGCAAGTCGGTGGCGGCCTCGTAGTGCGGGCACGCTACGGACCGGATCAGACCCGCTACGGGCCCGCGCCGGGTTCGTCGTTGTGCTGGTCGACGGGGGCGGGTGGTGCGGGGCGCCGATGCAGGAGGCCGAACTTCGACCACATGCCCTCGGCCGTCTCGATCGAGGCGGCCGTCCGGGCCGGGTCCACGGTGGCCAGCTGCGTGACCAGCGCCTGCGCGACGGCCATCCCGGCGGTCAGCGACGGGAAGAACGCCACCCCCTCGGCCGGGACCATCACCACCTCCTCGGCGGCGTTGGCCAGGGCGGGGCTGGCCGCGTCCGTCAAGGCGAAGACGCGGACGCCACGGGCGCGCGCCTCGTTGGCGGCCAGCACGGTGCTCTCGTACAGCCGCCAGAAGCTGATGGCGATCAGCACGTCACCCGGGCCGATAGCCGCGACGGAGTTGGCCAGCTCGGCGTCCCCGCTCGTCACAGCCGCGACCGGGTAGCCGGCCAGCCGGGCGTTGTGCGCGAGCGCCATGCCGACCGCCGCGTAGCTGCCGTCCGCGACGATCACCGTGCGGCCCGCGGCGGCGACGGCCTCGGCGATGGTACGCAGCACGCCTTCGTCCAGGCGCCTGTTGAGCAGCGCGAGGCTGTCCAGGTCGCGCCGGAGTGAGCGGGAGCTGGGCGAGCCGGCGCCGCTGTGCTCGGCCGCCACCTGGGGCGCGCTGAGCGAGGACAGGTAGCGGGCGCGCAACTCCTGCTGGAGCGCGGGCCATCCGGCGAAGCCGAGCGCCTGCGCGGTGCGGGTCACGGTCGCCACGTTCACCCCCGCGAGCTGGGCCAGCTCGGCGGCCGCGCCGAACGACGCCCGGCGCGGCTGCGAGAGGAGCACCTCCAGCAGCGCGGCCGCCTTGGGGCGCAGCCCGCGCTCGGGCACCCGGTCGCGCAGCCAGTCCTGAAAGCTGTCCGTGACGCGCTCTGTCACCTGATCCTCTCCCGTGGCCGAGCAGCCATGCTACGCGTCCGCAACATGGATAATGTGCAAAGAACATTGCAATTTGTGGGATTTGCACTATACGTTGCCAGGCAATCGTTCTACAGGGCTGTGACCTTGGGAAGGTGCGTTGGCATGACCTTGTTGGCCCGTCTGGACCGGCTCCCACTGAGCCGTCCGCACTATCTCCTTCTGCTCATAGGCGGCCTCGGCTACACCTTCGACGGCATGGACTCCGCCGTGGTCGCCTTCCTACTGCCCAGCGCCCGCGCGGAATGGGGCCTCGACGACGGCCAGCTCGGGCTGATCGGGTCCGCGAGCCCGTTCGGGTTCCTGTTCGGGGCGGCCATCGCCGGCCTGCTCGGCGACCGCATCGGCCGCAAGAAGGTCATGATGTACGCCCTGGCGTTCTACGCGATCTTCTCCGTGGTCGCCGCGTTCGCCCCCAACTACGAGGCGTTCCTGGCCTCCAGGATCCTCGCCGGGGCGGGAGCCGGCGCCGAGAGCGCGATCATCGCGCCGTTCCTGTCGGAGTTCGTCCCGGCCAAGCGGCGCGGCTGGTTCATCGGCGCGCTGGCCGGGTTCTTCTCCTTCGGCTTCGTCATGGCCGCGCTGATCGGCCGCTTCGTCGTCCCCACGATGGACGACGGCTGGCGCGTCGCGCAGCTGATCACCGCGGTGCCGATCGTGATGCTGCTGTGGTGGCGGCGCTCGCTGCCCGAATCGCCGCGCTTCCTGCTCCAGCAGGGCCGCCACGCGGAGGCCGAGGCGGTGGTCGTCGATCTCGAACGCCGCGTCGAGCGGGCCACCGGGCAGGTTCTCCCGCCCGTGCCCGCCGCCACCGCCCAGGTCGCGACGGTCACGCCGAAGGTGAACCTGATCAGCGCGCTGCGGTTCCTGTGGAGCCCGGCCATGGCCAAGCGGACCGCCGTCATCTGGCTGATCTGGTTCGTGATCACGTTCTCCTACTACGGGTTCTTCTCCTGGATCCCGACCCTGCTCGTGGGGCGCGGCATCACGGTGACGAAGAGCTTCGAGTTCTCGATCATCATCTATCTGGCGCAGATCCCCGGCTACTTCTCCGCCGCCTGGCTCTCGGAGCGGCTGGACCGCAAGAACACCATCGCGCTCTACCTGGCGGGCTCGGCGATCAGCGCGTTCTGGCTGTCCCAGATGGACTCGCCGGTCGCCATCACGATCGCGGGCGCGGTGCTGTCCTTCTTCCTCAACGGGACGTACGCGGGCGTCTACTCCTACACGCCCGAGGTGTTCCCGACCTGGATCCGGGCCACCGGCACCGGCTTGTCCAGCGCGTTCGGCCGCGTCGGCAGCATTCTCGCGCCCACGATCATCGGCCTGTCGGCCGCGAGCCTGGGCTTCGCCGGAGTGTTCGGCCTCACCACGGCCGTGCTGGTGGCCGGGGTGATCTGCGTGATCGTCTTCGGCCTGTCCACGGCCGGACGGTCGCTGGAAGACCTGACCGAGCGGGGCGATCCCGCCGACACAGCGGGGGAGATGGCGAAATGACCGACCTGAAGGACGTGGAGGAGAAGGTCCGGGAGTCACTGGGGGTTCGGCTGTTCACGGTCCTGGCCTGGATTCCCGAACGGCGGGCGCTACGGCGCGTCCACAGCAGCGACCCCGAGCGCTATCCAGTGGGTGGGGAGAAGACCGTCGAGGTGGCCCGGGGCTGGCTGGCCCGCTGCATCGAGGCGGGGGAGCCGTACTTCGGCCCGGACCGGGCCGCCGTGCGGGAGGTGTTCGCCGACCACGAGCTGATCGAGAGCCTGGGCTGCGGGGCCATCGTCAACGTGCCCGTGATGGACGGCGACGAGGTGCTCGGGGTGCTGAACATCCTGGACGCCGAGGGCAGCTACGACGAGGAGTCGGTCGCCGTCGCCGCGTCCCTGGCGCCGCTCGCGGTGCCCGCCCTGCGCGCCGCCGTACACGGAACCGCCGAGTGATTCTGAGAGGTATCAAGTGAGTCTGCTGCTGCGTAACGCCCTCATGCTCGACGTTGTCACCGGCGACTACGCCGAAGGTGACCTGCGCCTGGAGGAGGGCCGCATCGTCGAGGCGGGCCCGGGACTGGTCGGCACCGCGGGCACGCGGGTGATCGACGTGGCCGGCGGCGTGGTCGTACCCGGGCTGATCGACGCGCACGTGCACGTCACCGCCGCGACCGCCGACCTGGGCGGCCTGCCCGCCATGTCGCCCTCCTACGTCGCCGCGCACAGCGCCCGCCTGATGGGGCAGATGCTCGACCGCGGCTTCACCACGGTCCGCGACGCCTCGGGAGCCGACTACGGGCTGTGCGACGCTCAGGAGGAGGGCCTGATCCGCGGGCCGCGGCTGCTGTTCTGCGGCAAGGGGCTGAGCCAGACCGGCGGCCACGGCGACCAGCGCGGCCGGGGCCAGAACGGGGGCGTCGACCAGTCCTGCTGCGCCGGTCTCGGCCGGGTCGCCGACGGGGTGGACGCCGTGCGCACCGCCGCGCGCGACGAGCTGCGCAAGGGCGCCCACCACATCAAGGTCATGGCCTCCGGCGGTGTCGCCTCGCCCACCGACCGCATCGACTCGACCCAGTACTCCATGGACGAGCTGCGCGCGATCGTCGAGGAGGCCGAGGCCGCCAACCGCTACGTCGCCGCGCACGCCTACACGGCCCGCGCGGTCAACCGCGCACTGGAGGCGGGGGTGCGCTCGATCGAGCACGGCAACCTGCTCGACGACCACAGCGTGGAGCTGTTCCTGCGGTACGACGCCTACCTGGTGCCCACGCTCGTGACGTACTGGGCGCTCAAGGAGGAGGGCATGGCCTTCGGCCTGCCGGAGTCGAGCTGGCGCAAGGTCGACGAGGTGCTCGGCGCCGGGCTCAGGGCGCTGGAGCGCGCCGCCCGCGCGGGCGTACGGCTGGCCTACGGCAGCGACCTGCTGGGCGGCATGCACCGGCACCAGAACCACGAGTTCCGGCTGCGTGGCGAGGTGCAGCAGCCGATCGACGTGCTGCGGGCCGCCACGGTCAACGCGGCCGATCTCGTCGGGCTGGCCGGCGAGATCGGCACGCTCGCGGTGGGCGCGCGGGCGGACCTGCTCGTGCTCGACGGCGACCCCCTGCGGGACCTCGGGGTGCTCGCCGAGCCCAAGCACATCCGCCATGTCGTGCAGGGCGGCCAGGTGGTCTCCGGGTGAGCTTGCCTCAGCCCTTGAGCCCGCTGGAGAAGCCCTTGATCACGTAGCGCTGCAGGAGGAGGAAGATCACTACGATCGGCAGCGCCCCGAGCACCAGCCCGGCGAAGACGAGGCCGTGGTCGGAGACGTACTGGCCGACGAAGGCGAAGACGCTCACCGGCACCGTCTCGAACCCCGAGCCGCCCAGGTAGAGCAGGGGAGTGAAGAAGTCGTTCCAGATGAAGACGGCGTTGAGGATCAGCACCGTACCGGTGATCGGCCGCAGCAGCGGGAAGACGACCCTGGTGAACGCGGTCAGATGCGAGGCGCCGTCGATCTGGGCGGCGCTGGCGTACTCGCGGGGCAGCGCGCGGATGAACCCGGTGTAGAGGAACACCGTGAACGGCAACTGGATCCCCGTGTAGAACAGGATCATCCCCGCGTGTGTGCCGATCAGCCCCAGGTCGGTCACCAGCTGGTAGAGCGGGATCATCCCGAGCTGGAAGGGCAGCACGATGCCCAGCAGGAACAGCACGTACAGCCCGTAGCCCAGATGGCTCTTGGCCCTGGCCAGGTAGTAGGCGGCGAAGGAGCCGAGGGCGATCAGCGCGACCAGGCTGACCGCGGTGATCACGGTGCTGTTCATCAGGGACGGGCCGAGCGCGGCCGCCGACCACGCCTTGGTGAAGTTGTCCGTCGTGGGCGGGGCGGGCAGCGCCAGCGGGGTCTGCGAGATCTGCGCCGGATCCTTCAATGACAGGGTGATCAGCGCGTACACCGGGAAGAGGAACGCCACCGCCACCACGATCATGACGATCTCCAGCAGGAACGTCCGCCTCACTGGGCCACCTCCCGGCCGCGCAGGTAGTAGACCTGCACGAGCGACACCGCGGCCACGAACAGCGCGAGCACCAGGGCGATCGCGGTGCTGTAGCCGAACTTGCCGAACACGAACGCCTGCTTGTACAGCACGGTCGACAGCGTCTCGGTGGCGTAGCCGGGGCCGCCGTTGGTCGCCGCGAAGACCTGGTCGAACAGCTTGAGACCGCCGATCGTGGAGAGCATCAGATTGATCGTCAGGGCCGGGGCGAGCAGCGGCCAGGTGACGTACCGGAAGCGCTGCAGGGTGCTCGCGCCGTCGATCATCGCCGCCTCGTGCAGCTCCTTCGGCACGCCCTCCAGCCCGGCCAGGAAGATGACCATCGAGTAGCCGGCGTACTGCCACACGACCGTGGCCGCGATCGACCACAGCGCGAGCGACGGGTCGCCGAGCCAGTCGATCTTGAGACCGAGCAGCCCGTTGAGCCCGGCGGACGGGTCGGGGTTGTAGATGTACTTCCACAGGAAGGCCACCATGACCGGGCTGACGACGACCGGCGCGAAGAAGATCACCCGCAGCAGCGCCCGGCTCTTCAGCTTCGCGTGCACGCCGAGCGCGAGCAGCAGCCCCACCGCGTTCTGCACGACGACGATCGCCACGGTCAGCAGCAGCGTGTTGCCGATGGAGTCCATCGCCTGGTCGTCGTGCAGGAGCGTCTGGAAGTTCGCCAGCCCGACGAAGGACTTGTCCGCGCCGATGCCGCTCCAGTCGGTGAAGGCGTACAGCATGCCCGCCAGGCTGGGATAGAGCACGACGACGGCGTACACCACCAGGGCGGGCGCCGCGAACAGCCACGAGGGCGAGAGCGCGGCGAACCGCCGCCGCGGCTTGCCGGCCGCGGCGGTGGATCGTCCGACGGGCGTCGCTGTCATGGTCATTTGGCGTAGGCCTCGTCCATCTTCCGTAGCGCGTCGTCAATCTTGATCTTGCCGGCGAGCAGGTCCTGGATCACCGCGAAGTGGACCGGCTGCACCTCGGCGTTGGGCCAGCGCTGGTCCATGAACGGCACGGCCCGGTCCTTGGTGAACGGCAGGAACGACTGCACGGCGGGGTCGATGGTGGAGGAGGCGTCCTGGGTGAGCGGGATGGCCGCGATCGCCTTGGCCCAGCGGTTGATGTTCTCCTGCTTGCCGAGGAAGTCGATGAACGCCTTGGCCTCGGCCAGGTTCTTGCCCTTGGCCGCGGCACCGAGGCCGACCACCACGCCGGCCGGGATCCACACCTGGTCCGCCACGTCCGCGCCGGGGACCGGGAACATCGACAGGTCGTCGGGGCTGCCCGCCGACTTGCGGAAGTCCGGCAGCACCGCGGAGACCTGGATGGCCATGCCCGCCTTGCCGGTGGCCACCATCGAGATCTGCTGCTCGAAGGTGGTGCCGTTCGGCTTGTCGTTGAAGAAGCCGCGCTTCTGCAGCTCCAGGTACATCTCCATCGCCTCGCGCCAGCCGGACTTGGCGAAGCTGGTCTGCCCCGCCGCCTGCTTGTCGTCGAAGGTGGGGTCCTTGGCGTACACGGTCGAGGGGACGAGGGCGTAGGTGATGAGCTGGGTGACCCACGGCGTCTGCGCGCCCAGGGCGATCGGCGTCTTGCCGGCCTTCTTCAGCTTGTCGCAGACCGCCAGGAACTCCGTCCAGGTGGTCGGCGGCGCGTCCACGCCCGCCTCCTGGAACACCTTCTTGTTGTAGATCGCGCCGATGACCGAGGAACCGGCCGAGTAGATGTAGGTCTTGCCGTCCTTCTGGAAGGCGGGCTTGAAACCGGTCGGGATCGTCTGCGTCCACGACTGGTCGGACAGGTCGGCCAGCAGTCCGGCCCCGGCGATCTGGTCCATCGACATCGCGCTGCCGCTGCCCGGGTAGACCACGTGCACGTCGGGCGCGTTGCCCGCGCCGAGCTGCGTACGCAGCGAGGTCTGCACCTGGTCGGTCGGCGCGAACGAGGTGGCCAGGGTGACGCCCGGCTTGGCCTGCTTGTAGGCCGCCACCAGCTCGTCCATCGGCGCCTTCTGGTCGGCCACGCCGACGAACCTCAGCTCGACGGCGGAGGCCTGCCCCTGACCGGTGGAGCCGGTGGTCTGTGGCTTGGTCGAACACGCGGTCGCCGCGGCGGCGACCGCGAGACCGCCCATCATGCGGAAGAACTGAACGCGGCTCAGCCTGGCGTCGCGTAGTTCGGTCATGGCACTGTCTCCTCGGTCTGACGGGATTGGGGGGCTCCCGAGGGATGCGAACGTTTTAATTAGTTACATCTAACGTTAAAACGTGTGAAGTTGTGAAGGTGCGAGGAGACTACGAGCCGTTCCGCAGGGGTGTCAAGGGTGCGCGCCACGCTACGATGCGCTGTCATCACAGCTGCCATCGCGCTGTCATCGTTCTGTCATCGAGACCGGGAGGGCGCGGGTGAAATCACGTCAGCACTCGGACAGGGGAGTCGTCAGGCGCCAGGCGATGGCGGAGCATCTCATGCGACACGGCTCCGCCTCGGTGAGCGAGCTCGCGGAGGTGTTCCGCGTGAGCGTGATGACCGTCCACCGCGACCTCGACGAGCTCGAGTTCCATGGCATGGTGCGCAAATACCGCGGCGGCGCGAGCGCGCAGGCGTCGAGCGTCTTCGAGAGCAACATCGCCTACCGGCTGACGGCCCAGACCGAGGAGAAGGAGGCGATCGCCCGCCACGTCGTGGGGCTGATCGAGCCGGGCAGCTCGGTCATGATCGACGACTCCACGACCGCGCTGGCCGTCGCCCGCCATCTCAACGAGGTGGCCCCTCTGACCGTGGTGACGAACTTCCTCGAGGCCATCAAGCTGCTCGCCCCCGTGCCCGGCATCCGGCTCATGGCGCTGGGCGGCGAATACCATCCGACGCACGACTCGTTCCTGGGCGTCGGCTGCGTCGACTCCGTCCAGGCCATGAACACCGACATGGTGATCGTCTCCACCTCGGCCATCTCCGACCGGCACGCCTTCCACCAGGAGCAGGAGATCGTGCTGGTGAAGCGGGCCATGGTGGCCGCGGGGACGCGCTGCGTCCTCGCGGTGGACCACACCAAGCTCGACCGGGTGGCGCTGCACCGGGTGGCGCCGCTGGAGAAGTTCGACGTCATCGTGGTGGACGCGGGGGCGCCGGCCGAGGCCGTCCAGCGCCTGCGCGACCGGCGGCACAACGTCGAGATCGCCGGCTAGCGCGCCGCCTCACATTCCGTGGTGTTGTCTCGTCGTACTGGGGAGAACACATGGGACAACGGAAAGTCGGCGACACCATGACCACCCCACCCGAGCCAGGAGGCGGCCGGCTCGATCCGGGCCTGAGCGCGATCATGAGCGAGCGGCGCAAGCTGATCAATCTCGCCTACCGCCTCCTGGGCTCCTTGGCCGATGCCGAGGATGTCGTACAAGAGACCTACGCCCGCTGGTACGCGATGACCCAGCGGCAGCAGGAAGCCATCGAATCCCCCAGCGGCTGGCTGACGACGGTCGCCAGCCGCATCTGCCTGGACCTGCTCGGCTCGGCACGCGCGAGGCGCGAACGCTACGTGGGCGAATGGATCCCCGAGCCGCTGCCCGACCCCACGGAGTGGATCACCGGGCGGTCGGCCGACCCGGTGGACCGCGTCACCCTCGACGAGTCGATCACCATGGCCTTCCTGGTCGTGCTCGATTCGATGACCCCGGCCGAACGCGTCGCGCTCGTCCTGCACGACGTCTTCCGCTACTCCTTCGCCGAGGTGGCCGAGATCGTCGGCCGTACGCCGGCGGCCTGTCGCCAGCTGGCCACCTCGGCCCGCCGCCGCATTCGCGCCGCGCGGTCCCCCTCCGCTCCGGCAGCCCAGCAGGCCGGGATCGTCAGGGACTTCAAGCAGGCGTGGGAAGCCAAGGACATCGACGCTCTCATCGGCCTGCTCGACCCCGACGCCACGGCGATCGCCGACGGCGGCGGCCTCGTCAGCGCCAGGCTCCACCCGATCGAAGGCAGCGAGCAGGTCGCGCGCTACTGCGTCGAAATCGCCGACCTGGCACCCGGTCTGACGCTTCTGGAGCGTACGGTCAACGGTCAGCCCGGTCTGGTGCTTCAGCTGGACGACATCACCGTGGCGGTGATGGCGTTCGAGGTCACGGGTGACCGGATCAAGCACATGTGGGGGGTGCGGAACCCTGAGAAGCTCCGCCCCTGGACGACAGGCTGACACTTGCCGGTAAGTGTCCTGGGGCGCCGCAGCCAGTGCGGCGCCCCATAAACCATCAGGCGGGCTCGAACCCCGGCGGGAACCAGGCTTGCAGGTTTTCAGGGTTGATCGGCACTGAGATATGTTCGTGCGTGATCAACCACTTGTCGCCTGACCGTCGGCAGCAAACTGTCGATCGCACCCATATCGCACTCTGGAGCCCGTTCTTACGTGTTCCGGAGTCCAGGTGGAGCATGTGCGCGAACGCGGTATCTTCCCCTGCCGCAATGGTAAGGTCGTGCGTTTCCAGGCCGATGGGGCCATCGTATTCGTCGAACCACCGCACAAAGTTGCCGCGGACTTGATCGGATCCCGCGAACTGGAGAGGCGGCACGACATCGTAATAAACAATGTCGGAAGAGTAATGTGACATGAGGTGGTCAATGTCCTTTGTCTGGCAGGCATCGACTCGACTCTCCAAGAGCGCCCTAACCTCGGACTCGTTCGAAGTCATCGCATCCTCCATTCGTTAATCCCGTGCCGGATCAGGCGGCGCGGCCGGCCTTGAGTGAGGCCGCGGTGTCGACGACGCGGCGGGCCTGGAAGCGAGCCGCCTGCAAGATCACCTCGCTGGGCGGGCCATCGCCGCCCACGTGGGAGGTGCCATAGGGATTGCCCGACTGGAACTGGATGGGGTCGGCGTAGCCGGGGGGCACGATGATGCCGCCCCAGTGGTAGAAGGTGTTCCCCAGTGCCAGGAGGGTGGATTCCTGACCGCCGTGGGCGGTGTTGGAGGCGGTGAAAGCCGAGTACACCTTGTCCACGAGCTTGCCCTGAAACCACAGCGGACCAGTGGTGTCGATGAACTGCCTGAGCTGGTTGGCCGGGTTGCCGAAGCGGCTGGGGGTGCCGAACATTACCGCGTCGGCCCACTCCAGATCGTCATGGCCCGCCTCGGTGACGTCGGCGGTGTCCTGGCGGTACTGGACCCAGGCCGGATTGGCGCTGATCGCCTCCGGTGGGGCCGTTTCGGCGACCCTGCGCAGTCGTACGTGTGCGCCGGCCTTCTCCGCGCCCTCGGCGACGGCTTGCGCCAGAGCGTGCACGGTGCCTGTGGCGCTGTAGTAAATGATCGCGACCTTGACGGGTTCCATGGTCAGTTCACTCCTTCGGGTTCGGTTCATCGGTAGGACGACGTAGCCCCGCGCAATGTGAGGTGACGTGTCTGCACCGGGGCATGTTGGCTCAATCGAACAGGCAGGAATTGGTTCTCCCGACGGAGCCACTTCATCGCGTAGGGTCGGGCCGCCCGGAATGATCCACCGCTAGGAGCGAGTGACGATGTCCTATCCGCCGCCCCGTTACTTGACGGAACACGGGATCGCCAGCGCGACCTACCGATCGGCCGACGCGCCGCCGGACCTGACGATCGGAGTCAAATCCCGGGTCGGCTATCTGGCGACCGGCGCGAGCACCGATGGCCAATTCGGTCTCTACCGCTGGGACATGGCCGCGATCCCGAACGGCCCCGGCGCCCACTTCCACCGGACCTTTTCCGAGTCGTTCTTCGTCCTGGAAGGCACAGTCTCGCTGTACGACGGAGAGCGATGGCTGGACGCGACACCGGGCGATTTCCTGTACGTGCCGCCAGGCGGAGTCCACGCTTTCAGCAACAATTCCGATGCGCCTGCTTCCATGCTGGTGCTGTTCACGCCGGGGGCACCCCGGGAGGCGTACTTCCAGGAGCTCGCCGAAATCGTCGCTGCCGGCCGGCAGCTCACCGACGAGGAATGGACTGAGCTTTATGCCGCGCACGACCAGTACGCCGTACCGTGAACCACGCGTAGCTCTGGCGGCTGCCTCTTGAGGCGGACGCAGTGGCATCGCCTGGACATTTAGCCTTACTGGGTGGAACCAGTCCGCAGCAGCGAACGGATCGGTGCGACTACGCGAAATGATGCACAAAGGAGTCCTGGTCGTAGCGACGCCAGCCGGGTGACTCGCCGTGGATGAAGGCGATCCATGACCGCTGGACCTGCTCGACCAGGCGTCCCAGATCGGCCCGCCCAGGCAGCAGAGCCTCAGGCACGTCACCAAGGTCCGGTGCGGCCTGCGGCGCCGACAGCCGGTCGGCCCTGCCGTACCGAATACCGGCGAACGCGCCGGTGAGGCTCATAGCCGCACCTCACGGAAGGCGAGCGCGGCGCCGCGTGCCTGGGCCGCGCCGACGAAGAATCCGCCGCCCGGCAGGTCGCGCGTGGTGAAGCCGTTGCCCTCCACCAGTGTGCGGGCGGCGGCGAGATCGGTGACCGCCACCGTCTGTCCGGCCATGTACGGCAGCGCCGGAACGTCCTCGCCGGGCAGCACCTCGGCGAAGCCGGAGACCGGGACGATCTCCATCCGCCCAAGCGCGAGCCGCAGCACCTGGCGCGGCCCATCGGCGACCGGCATCACATCCAGGATGCGGGCATAGCGGTGCACGGTGGCAGCCAGGTCACCGTCGCCCACCACCAGCAGGACGCTCTCCAGATGGGTGGCTCCGTTGGCGTGGCGCAGGTAGCGGGGCTGGTGGATGAGTTCGGGTGTCAGATGGCAGGCGGCGTGGACCAGCCCCTCGGGCGTGAGCGCCCGCTCCAGGTGGATGGCCTGGAACCGGGCCGTCGCGGTGCCGTCCGGGGTCTCCACCTCGCGCTGCAAGGGCAGGACGCCCGAGGAGGAAAGCCCGGCCGCGCGCAGCCGCTCCTCGGTCACGGCCGCGTCGGCGCAGCCGAACGAGTTGCCGTGCAGGCCCTCGTACTGAGCGATCAGCGAGCGGATGTTCCACGGATCGACGCTTCCGTCGCCGAACAGGCCGAGCAGTTCCAGGTCTGTCATGAGCCGAGACTGCACACCATCTGGCCCCGTACCCCAGTCACCCGACTTCATGTGATGAATCTCGACACGAGAAGCTCTCCCATGAGAGAAACACCCCATCCCCCTCGCCTGCCGACGGCGAAGAGGCCGCCGGGTGACCGTGGCTCTGGTCAGCGGAGGCCGTGCCGGTCCGCCCAGGCCGAGATGGCCGTGGCAATCAGGACGGGGTGGTCCTCCGGGGTGTGGTGGCCGGCGACCTCCTCGGAGTGTTCGATCTCCAGGGCGGCCATGTTGGCCGCGCACCACGCGATCATGTCCTCGTGCATCATCGCTCCCGGCCCGGGTGCGAACGTGAGCAGCAGCTTGGGCACGTCCGCACTGGCCGCCAGCCACCGGTCGTACGCCTCGACCCTGGCCACGACGTCGGCGGGCTCGCCGCCCAGCGGCATCGCGCGCGGCCACTGCAAGAGCGGCCGCCTGCTCTCGCGCGTCGGGTACGGCTTGCCGTAGACGTCGAGGTCTCCCTGGGAGATCGGTGTGGCGACGGTGCCCGGCAGCCCCTGCTCGAGGAAGGCGTTGTCGTCCAGGATCATCGCCTCGCCGACGCCCTCGGTCTTGATCGCCCGGAACAGCTCGCGGCCGCCCTCGGGGAACTCCTCCCAGGTCATCGGCTTGACGATGGTCTCGGTGAACGCGATGCCGCGCACCCGGCCCGGGTGCCGAGTGGCCCAGTCGAAGGCCAGGGCGCCACCCCAGTCATGCCCGACCAGCACCACCTCCTGGAGGTCCAGCGCGTCGAACCAGGCGTCCAGATATCGGGCGTGATCGGCGAAGGTGTAGTCGATATCGGGTTTGCCCGACTCGCCCATGCCGATCAGGTCGGGGGCCAGGAGCCGTCCGGGTCCCACGGCCGGCATGACCTCTCGCCACAGGTGGGACGAGGTCGGGTTGCCGTGCAGGAAGACGATCGGCGCCCCGGTGCCGGACTCCCGGTAGTGCAGGGTCGAGTCGAGAATGTCGAGAAAGGCCATGATCCAGTCCTTAGTCAAGGTTGAGCTGAGTGATGCGATCGACCGCGATCTCGATGACCACGCGGCCGGGCGGATGGGGTGGCGGTGATCCGTAGCGCTCGGCATAGCGCCTGACGCCCTCGGACACCCGATCGGGTACGTCGTGCACAGTGGCGAGGCCCTCGAGCGTCACCCACCGGAACCCCACCGCCTGGCAGAGCGCCACACGGCCGCCCTGCCCGGCGAGGTTTCTGGCTTTCCGGGTGCTGCCGACGGTCAGGACACGGGCCAGCCCCGCCGCCTCGTCCCAGGTGAAGCGCACCGCGACCACATGCGGCGAGCCGTCGGGACGCAGGGTGGTCAGGGTGGCGACGTGCGGCTCGGCGAGGAAACCCGCGACACCCGCCGCCGCGCCCACCGGAAGGCGGCGAGTCGTGCCCGCCGGAAGGCTCGGAAGGCGGCGAGTCGTGCTCATCGGAAGGCGGGGAGGTTGCGCGCGGCCCAGTCGGCGAAGGTGCGCGGCGCGCGGCCGAGCACGCGCTGGGCGTCGGGGCTGACGGTCTGCTCGGCCGCGGTCGGCTCGCCCAGGATGGCGAGCGTGCCCTCGACGACGGGTTCGGGCATCACCTGGAGCATCTGCGCGCGTGCCTCCTCGCGGGTCTGCTCCACGAACCGCACCGGCTCGCCGAGCGCCGCGCCGAGCGCCGCCGCCCGCTCGCGCGGGGTGACCAGCGCGGGTCCGGTCAGCTCATAGGTACGGCCGGAGTGCCCGGACTCCCGCAGGACCGCGGCCGCGACCGCGGCGATGTCGGCCGGGTCGATGGTCGGCAGCCCGATGTCTCCGAAGGGCGCGGCGGCGGTGCGCCGCGTCCGGACGGATTCGGCCCAGGCGTAGGCGTTGGAGTCGAAGCCGCCGGGCCGCAGGATCGTGAAGTCCAGCCCCGACTCGCGCACCGCCCGCTCGAACAGGGCCGGGTGCCGGTAGACCTCGGGACGGGTGCCCGCTCCTTGCGAGGAGAGCAGGACGACCCGCTTGACGTCCGCGGCCTCCTTCAGGATGCCGTGCGGGTCGTCTCCGGCCACGAGGAGGAAGAGCGCGTCGGCGCCTTCCAGCGCGGGGCGGAGGCTCGTGGGGTCGTTCAGGTCGGCCGGGATGTGCCGTACACCCTCGGCGAACTGGGCGGACTGGCGGGACACGGCCGTGACCTGCTCGCCCGCGGCGGCGAGGACGCTGACGAGCTCGCGTCCGACGTTACCCGTGGCGCCCGTGACAACGATCATGATGTAATTCCTTAGTTAGTTGGCTGACTGAGAAAAACCCTAGTGCGTCCGAGCGGTGCTTGTCCATAGTTAGTTGGATAACTGACTCAGATACGCCCGGACGGTCCCCGCCGGCACCACTGTTACGATTCAGCCCGGAGCCGTACTGGGGGGATGGATGGCAGCCAGGCAGCGCCGGATCACCTCGATCGATGTGGCCAGGGAAGCCGGGGTCTCGCAGACCACGGTCAGCTATGTGCTCAACAACGTGCCGCACCAGAAGATCTCCGAGGAGACCCGGAGCCGGATCTTCGCGGCGGTCGACAAGCTCGGCTACGCCCCCTCCGCCGCCGCGCGCACCCTGCGCCGGGGCCGCAGTGACCTGGTGCTGATCGTGCTGTCCGACGTGCCGCTCGGCGCCACGCTCGCCCAGCTCGTCGAGCACCTCACCGACGACCTCGAACGACACGGCCTGACCGCGATCACCCGGCGCGAACGCCGCCTGCCCGTGACGGCGCTCGCCCGCGAGCTGGAGCCGACCGCCATCGTCGCGTTCACCGCCATCTCCCCCGAAGACCGGGCGAGCCTGCGGGCGGCCGGCATCAAGGTGGTCAGCGCCCGGCTCGACGGCGGCGGCGAGAACGTCCTGACGCTGCCGCAGACCGAGATCGGCCGCCTTCAGGCCGGACATCTCGCCGCCACCGGCCGCCGCCGCATCGGCTACGCGGCGCCGGACGATCCACGCGTCCGCGACTTCTACCACCTGCGTCTCGGCGGCGTCCGCCAAGCCTGCGCCGAGCTGGGGCTGGAGCCGCCGGACGTACGCGATGTGCCGCTCGACACGGCCACGGCCGCCGAGGTGGCGCGCGGCTGGCACGGTGCGGGCGTCGACGGCGTCTGCGCCTACAACGACGAGACCGCGTTCGCGCTGCTGGCCGGGATGCGGGCGGCGGGCCTGGCCGCCCCCGGCGACCTCGCGGTGATCGGCGTGGACGACATCCCGCTCGCGCCCTTCGCCGTGCCGCCCCTGACCACGGTCGACCAGCACACCCAGACGGTGGCCGAGCACCTGACGGAGATGATCCTGCGGGCCGACGGCGCGCGCTCCCCGCAGTCTCCTCGGACGGAGACCGCGAGCCTGGTGATCCGCGAGTCCGCCTGATCCGGGGTCCGAGGAGAGCGGCCGGCTCCTCGCGGCATAGCGCGTAGACGCGAAAACGCGTTGCCGTAGATCCCCGCGAAACGTAGGGTTTTGCGCTCGTGGTCACTGTGGTGGAGAGGGTCCTTCCTGCCCGGCTGGGGACAGGGTTTCGGTGGTTGCTGGCCTCGAGCTGGCTGACGAATCTCGGTGACGGGGTGGCGGCGGCCGCGGGCCCGCTGCTGATCGCGACATTGACTCGCGACCCGCTGCTGATTTCGCTGTCGGCCCTGGTGGGCTGGGCGCCGCCGTTGCTGTTCGGCCTGTACGCGGGCGTGCTGTCGGATCGGCGCGACCGGCGCAGGATCGTGCTCGTCGCGAACGCGGTACGGGTCATGGTGCTAACGGTGCTGGTCGCGCTCATGGTGACCGGCACCGTGACCGTGGTGACGGCACTGGCGGCGCTCACGCTCCGATCCATCGCCGAGGTGTTCGCCGACAACGCGACGGCCACGCTGACGCCCATGATGGTCGGCAAGGACGATCTCGTCATCGCCAACGCCCGCCTGGGCACGGGGTTCATCACGCTCAATCAGCTCGCCGGGCCGCCGATCGGCGCGGCGCTGTTCGGCCTGGGCTTCACCTGGCCATTCGCGAGCCAGCTGCTCCTGGTGATGGCGGGGATCGTCCTGGTCTCGCGGATCACCTTGCCGCCGCACGGCCGACAGGCCGACGGCCCCAAGCCCGACACCGTACGGGAACTCATCGCCGGGTTCACCTGGACCATGCGGCACGCGCCGGTCCGCACGCTGGCGCTCACCATCCTGATCTTCAACTTCACGTTCGGCGCGGCCTGGTCGGTTCTCGTCCTCTACACCCAGGAACAGCTCGGTCTGGGCGCCATGGGGTTCGGCCTGATGACCACCGTCGGCGCGATCGGCGGCCTGATCGGCACCGGCCTGTACGGGGCCATCACCCGCGGCGTGAGTCTCGGCGCCCTGATGCGGATCGGACTCATCATCGAGACGTTCACCCACCTGGGCCTGGCCCTGACCCATTCACCGTGGGTCGCCGGGGCCATCTTCCTGGTCTTCGGCGCGCACGCGTTCATCTGGGGCACGACCTCGACCACCGTCCGCCAGCGCGCGGTCCCGCACGAACTCCAGGGCCGGGTGGGCAGTGTCTACACCATCTGCTGCTACGCCGGTCTGGTGGTCGGCACGTTGATCGGCGGTGTCCTGGCCACCCGCTTCGGTGTCGCGGCGCCCTTCTGGTTCGCCTTCGCCGGCTCCGCGGTGTTCGTCGTGCTGCTGTGGCGGCAGCTCATGCTCATCGCCCACGACGACTGAGTAGGCTGGCCGCTGCTTCCCGACCAGTGAAGGAGACGCTGATGACCGCCGACGCGACGATGGCCCGGATCGGCCAGGGGGTGGAGTTACATCACCACCGAGGTCAGCCTGACGCCGCTCGCGAGCTGTTCGCGCAGATCTGGGATGACATCGGCGGCGAGCAAGGCGATCCGCTGCATGTCTGCGTTCTCGCCCACTCGATGGCCGATGTGCAGGACGACGTGCACCAGGAGCTGATGTGGGATCTGCGGGCGCTCGCCGCCGCCGATCGGGTCACCGATGAGCAGGTGGCGCAGGTCGGGGTGGCGCTTCCGGTGGCGGGCCTGTATCCGTCGTTGCACCTGAACTTGAGTGAGTGCTACCGCAAGCTGGGCGATCTCGGTCGTGCCCGTGAGCACCTCCAGCAGGCCAGAGCCGGGATCGGCGCGCTTGGTGACGACGACTACGGGCGGCTCATCAAGGACGGCCTGGAGCGGGTGGCCGAGCAGCTGGATGACGCCACCTGATCGCGAGCCTCCGCGCGCGTTGCGCCCTATACCACGGCGTTATAGGCAAATTGGGAGGTATCACTTAGGTCACTCGCGATGCGAGTCTGAGTGCAACCCCAGCCGGCCGGGGCTCGTCCACTCCACCCCCCTGAGGAGCAACGAGCGTGAACCCCAAGCTCAGGTTGGGCGCTGCCGCCATACTCGCGTTAGCCCTGACCATCACCGCACCGGCGGGCGTCACAAGCGCGACCGCCCAGGCGGCCGACCCACCCTCACCCTCGGAACGCGGCACCGCGGTGGCGACCGCGCAGAGCGTCATCGCGTCCAACCGGACGCAGCTCCTGGCCGCCGACCAGGACGCCTTCTCCCTGTCGTCGACCATCGCCGGCGTCAACGGCATCCAGCACCTCACGTACACGCGTACCTACGCCGGCCTGCCCGTCTACGGTGGCGAGGTAGTCGTCACGACCGACAAGTCCGGCAAGGCCGTCAGCACGATCGACACCGGCCAGCAGGCGAAGATCGCCCTGGACACCAAGCCGCAGATCGCCGCGCAGGCGGCGGCGGACACGGCCCGCAACGTGGCGCCCAAGGCCACCTCGATCAGCACGCCGACTCTCGTGGTGCACGCCGCCACGACCACGCCACGCCTGGCATGGGAGGTCGTGGCCGCCACCGCCGACCAGTCGAGCATCATGCACGTGTACGTGGACGCGCGTGACGGCCAGGTCATCGACAAGTGGGACCAGGTGGTCGACGGCACCGGCAACAGCTACTACAACGGCAACCCGGTCACCATCGCCACGTCCCCGTCGTACCGGATGGTCGACCCCACGCGCACCGGCGTCCAGTGCGGTGGCCAGAACGGCTCGGTGTACACCAAGACGACCGACAGCTGGGGCAACGGCAGCGGCACGAACCTGGAGACGGCCTGCGTCGACGCGCTCTTCGCGGTCCAGCACGAATGGAGCATGCTCAGCGAGTGGCTCGGTCGCAACGGCATCAACGGCTCGGGCCGCGGCTACCCCGCGAGGGTCGGGCTGAACGACGCCAACGCCTTCTGGAACGGGTCGTACGCCTCCTTCGGCCGCAACTCCGCGAGCACCAGGCAGGCCACGTCGATGGACGTCGTCGGGCACGAGTTCGGCCACGGCGTCTTCCAGTTCTCCGGCGGCAGCAGCGGCAGCGGCAACGAGGCCGGCGGCCTGAACGAGTCGACGGGTGACATCTTCGGGGCGCTGACCGAGGCGTACGCCAACGAGCCGGCCAGCCTCGACCCGCCCGACTACCTGGTCGGCGAGGAGGTCAATCTGGTGGGAAGCGGCGAGATCAGGAACATGTACAACCCGTCGGCGGAGGGCGACCCGAACTGCTACAGCTCCTCCATCCCGAGCACCGAGGTGCACGCGGCGGCCGGACCGCAGAACCACTGGTTCTACCTGCTGGCCGAGGGCACGAACCCGAGCGGTAAGCCGGCCAGCAGCCGGTGCGACGGCGGCGCGGCCATCACCGGCGTCGGCATCCGCAAGGCGGGCCAGATCTTCCAGACCGGCCTGAACATGAAGACGGCGCCGTGGACGCACGCCAAGGCCCGCGTGGCCACGCTGCGGGCGGCCAAGACGCTGTTCACCGGCTGTGTCGAGTTCAACGTCGTCAAGGCGGCCTGGAGCGGGGTGAACGTACCCGCGCAGAGCGGCGAGCCGACCTGTCCCTGAGCATGATGGCGCCCTGTTCAGCACGGATCTACCGTAATCCGCCTGAGCAGGGCGCTTCCGGCCGTCTCAGGGCGCTTGTTCGCTCGTCACCTCGGCGGGTGACTGAAGCTTGGCCATGATCCGGTCGAGGGCGGCCAGTTCCGCCGGCTCCAGCGCCAGCAGGGAGCGCGGTGGCCGGGCCAGGATGCGTTCGGCCTGTTCGGCGGCGGCGACGCCGTCCGGAGTGAGGGTGACGAGCTTGGAGCGGCGATCGTCGGGATGCACGCTGCGCTCGACGTAGCCCGCCTGCTCCAGGTTGTCCACGACCAGCGTGGTGTACGGCTTCTCCGTGCCCAGGCGGGCGGTCAGCTCGCGCATGGTGAGCGGGCCGCCCAGCAGGCGGCGCAGCGCCTTGGCCCGGAAGAAGCTCATGCCGAGCGTGTCGGCGACCTCCTTGCGGCGGTTTTCCTGCTTCAGGACGAGGAAGCACATGGCCGCCCAGGAACGGGCGACGGCGTCCTGCGTGGCCTCGCCGGTCCCGCTGTCGTTCGTCGCGTCGCTCATACGGTGCCCGCCATCCTGTGGATGAGCCGCTCCGTCGTGTGCTCGGCGGTACGCCTGGCCCAGCGGCTCGTGGTGAGGATACCGAGCACCAGCACGACCGCGCCGGATGCCGTGCAGATCCACCAGCCGATGTGGCTGGCCTGCGGGAAACCCGTACGCCATGGTCCCTGAACGGCGGCGGCGACCAATGATCCGAGCACCGCGACGCCCAGTGCCTGGCCGATCTGGCGGCTGGTGGAGGCCACGGCGGCGGCGACCCCGGCCTGGGCGTTCGGCATGCCGGAGACGGCGGTGTTCGTGATCGGGGCGTTGACCATGCCGAAGCCGAGCCCGAAGACCACGTACGAGGCTATGAGCTGCCACGTCGGGGTGTCGGCGGTGAGCCCGGTCAGGATCAGCGCGCTCACGGACATGGCGCCGCCCGCGACGATCAGCGGCACGCGCGGCCCGGCGCCGCCGACGATCCGCCCGGACAGCGGCGCGCACACCACCGTCAGCCCGGCCATCGGCAGGGTCAGCAGCCCCGCGTGCAGCGCCGAGTAGCCGAGGACGTCCTGCAGGTAGAGGGTGTTGAGGAAGAGGAACCCGCCGAGCGAGGCGAACGCGCAGATCGCGATGACCGTCGCCCCCGCGAAGGGGACGCTGCGGAAGAACCTCGGGTTGATCAGTGGTTCCGCCCGGCGCAGCTCGTACGGGATGAGCAGCGTCAGTGCCAGCGCGGCCGCCCCGCAGCAGGCGATGGTCTGCCCCGAGCCCCACCCGGCGGACGGCGCCTCGATGACACCGTACGTCAGCCCGGCCAGCAGCACGATGACCAGGAGCTGCCCGACGGGATCCATCGGGCGGGCCCGCGGGGCTCGCGACTCGGGCACGAACAAGGCGCACAGGACGAGCGCGGCCAGCCCCACGGGAATGTTGATCCAGAAGATCGTCTGCCAGGTGCCCCAATCCACCAGCACCCCGCCGATCACGGGCCCCAGGGCCATGCTGATCCCGACCACGCCACCCCACACGCCGATGGCGCGCGCCCGCTCCCTCGGATCGGTGAACGTGTTCGTGATGATCGACATGGCGACCGGGTTGAGCATGGAGCCGCCGACGGCCTGCAGCGCCCGCGCGGCGACCAGCCAGCCGAGGCTCGGCGCGAGCGAGCACAGCAGGGAGCCCAGCGTGAACAGCGCCAGACCGGTCTGGAAGGTGCGGCGTCGCCCGAACCGGTCCGCGGTCGAGCCGGAGAGCATGAGCATGCTGGCCAGCACGACCGTGTAGGCGACGATGATCCACTGCAGGCCGGAGACGGAGGCGTGCAGGTCGCGCTGGATGGCGGGCAGGGCGACGTTCACGATCGTATTGTCCAGGCCCACGATGAACAGGCTCAGGCAGCAGATCGCGAGGATGAGCAGCCGCCGCCGGCGATCCGGCCCGGGCGGCTCGGTCTCCTGGAGGGTGGCGACGGGCTCATTAGTTGCTGGCATATAACAATTATATTCATGGAACCAAATGTCGGGCTAGGCGCGGGTCTTGTGCTCCTCTCGGGGCTGCGGCTACGTTTACGGATACGTCTCACTTCTACGTATCAGTAATAGGGGTGAAAGACGTGCCCCAACGCCGTCACCCCCGACCTCAGGGACCCCTCATGAAGCTGGAAAGCCTTGTCGCCGCCCTTCCCCTGGAGCGGAAGGTGAGGCTGCTCACCGGTGCCGACTTCTGGTCGCTCCACCCCGAACCGGCCGTCGGCCTGCGCCGGCTGGTCGTCTCGGACGGCCCGGCCGGTGTCCGCGGCGAGATCTGGGACGAGCGCGACACCTCCGTGAACGTGCCCTCGCCCACCGCCCTAGCCGCCACCTGGGACGAGACCCGCGTCGAGGCGATCGGCCGCCTGCTGGCCGCCGAGTCGCGGCGTAAGGGGGTGGACGTCCTGCTCGCCCCCACGGTCAACCTGCACAGGTCCCCGTACGGCGGGCGCCACTTCGAGTGCTTCAGCGAGGACCCGCTGCTGACGGCCAGGATCGGCGTCGCGTACGTACGGGGCGTGCAGGGCGGGGGAGTGGGCGCGACGGTCAAGCACTTCGTCGCCAACGACTCCGAGACCCAGCGGATGACCCTCGACGCCCGTGTGGACGAGCGGACGCTCCGCGAGCTCTACCTGGCGCCCTTCGAGGCCATCGTCCGGGAGGGCGAGGTGTGGGCGGTGATGGCCGCCTACAACGGCGTGAACGGCGCGACCATGACCGAGAACCCGCTGCTGCAGGACGTCCTGCGGGAGGAGTGGGGGTTCGACGGGGTCGTGATGTCCGACTGGTTCGCCACCCGTTCGACGGCGGCGGCCGGTAACGCGGCGCTCGACCTGGTGATGCCCGGGCCGTCGGGTCCGTGGGGCGAGGCGCTGGTGGCGGCGGTACGGGCGGGCACGGTTCCGGAGTCGGCCGTGGACGAGAAGGTGCTGCGCATCCTCCGCCTGGCCGCCCGGGTCGGCGCCCTGGACAACGACACTGCCGACACCGCCGGCACCGCTGCCGGCGCGGCGTACACGGAGGAGCGGGTCGCGGCCGAAGTGCGTGCCACGGCGGCCGCCGGGTTCGTGCTGGTTCGCAACGAGGGTGGGGCGCTGCCCCTCGCCCCCGCCGAGCTGCGCGGGATCGCCGTCCTGGGGCCCAACGCGGAGGTCGCCAGGACCCTGGGCGGTGGGAGCGCCACCGTGTTCCCGCCGTACACGGTCTCCCCGCTGGACGGCCTGCGGGCGGCGGTCGGCGACGGTGTCGAGGTGACGCACGCCATCGGCGTCGTCGCGCACACCCGCACGCCGATCGCGCGGGCCCCCTGGCTCTGCCTGCCCGACGGTACGGATCACGGTGCTGAGGTGAGATACCTCGACGAGAACGGCTCCGTGCTCGCGGTGGAGCGGCGCGACGGGGGCGCGTTCAACTGGGTGATGGGCTCCTACCCAGAGGGGGTCGTGCCGGAGCGGCTCGCCGCGATCGAGGTCCGTGCCCTGATCAGGGCCACGGAGGCGGGTACGTACCTGATCGGCTCCTCCGGGCTCGGCCGGCACCGGCTCCTCATCGCGGGGGAGGAGGCCTACGACGCCGTGCTCACGCTGCCGCCGGGCGCGGACATGGTCGAGGCCATGCTGACGCCGCCGCAGCGGACCCACCCCGTCCGGCTCGCGGCGGGTGAGAGCGTCGAGGTCACGCTGGTACATGATCGCGAGCGTACGGAAGGCGGGCTGCCCGGCCCCGCGCTCCAGCTCAATCTGCAGACGCCGCACGGCACGGACGAGGAGGAGATCGAGCGGGCTGTCGCGCTGGCCCGCGCCGCCGACGTCGCCGTGGTGGTCGTGGGCACCAATGAGGAGGTCGAGAGCGAGGGGTTCGATCGGACGAGCCTCGCGCTGCCGGGGCGGCAGGACGAACTCGTCCGCCGCGTCGCCGCCGCCAACCCGCGCACGATCGTCGTGGTCAACTCCGGCGCCCCCGTCCTGCTGCCCTGGCACGAGGAGGTCGCCGCGGTCCTGCTCACGTGGTTCCCCGGGCAGGAGTACGGCAACGCGCTGGCCGACGTACTGCTCGGCCGCGTGGAGCCCGGCGGGCGGCTGCCCACCTCATGGCCCCTCCACGAGGGAGACCACGCCGCCACGCAGCCGGTCGACGGCGTGCTCGCCTACGACGAGGGACCGGCGATCGGCTACCGCGGCCAGATCGAGGCCCTGTACCCCTTCGGCCACGGCCTCGGCTACACGACCTGGGAGTACGGCGCCGCAGAGGTCCGCCACGTCGATGATGGTGCGGCGGGCGAGGTCACCGTTCGCGTACGGAACGCCGGCGACAGGTCCGGGCGTGAGGTCGTGCAGGTGTACGCGAGCCGCCCCGGCAGCGCCGTCGAGCGTCCCCGGCGCTGGCTGGCCGGGTTCGCCACGGTCGACGCGGCCCCCGGTGAGGAGGCCGCGGTGACGGTGACCGTCCGGCGGCGCGCCTTCGAACACTGGGACGTCGCGGCGGGCCGCTGGACCGTCGAGCCGGGCACCTTCCAGCTGGAGATCGGCTCCTCCTCGAACCCGAAGGCGCTTTCCGAGGCTCCCGGCCTCACCTTCGGGTAGCGAGCTTCGCTTCGGGTAGCGCCGAGGAGGTCGCGGACGTCCTCGGTGCTGCCTACCCTGTTGATCCAGGCGGCCTCCAGCCCCGATGCTTGTGCGTATGGGCGGTCGTGGGACGGTGTCGCCGGTCACGCTGGCGGCCGCGGGCGTCGCGCTGGGCCTGGTGGGCAACATGGCGACCGGCACCGTCGAAGTGGACGCGTGGTGGTGGAAGCCGCTCACCTGGGGCCTGACCGGCCTGTTCGGCCTGGTCGTCGTGATGGGCGCACTTGGCGCGAGGAAGGTCGCCCAGGTCACGCCGGTGGAGCCCGCGCTCGCCAAGCTCAGGGAGATGGTGAACAACCAGTGGTACAACGAGGCCACCCGGGTGCTGGGGCTGGGGCTGGACCCGATGCCCGTGCGGTGGAACCTGCGCGACGAGGCGCGCTTCGTCGAAGGTCCGCGCATCGGAGGGGAGATCACCTGGTCGGGATCGGGTGACCAGATCGAGGGGCTGGCTGACCGGTTCCGCGTGTCAGGCCGCCGCCTGGTCGTGCTGGGCGGCCCCGGCGCCGGCAAGACGACGCTGGCGATCCAGCTCGTACGCGAGTTGCTGAAGAGCCAGGACGGCTCGGTGCCGGTGCTGCTGACAATGAATGGCTGGGACGTCAAGGAGTATCCGCAGTTCGAGGATTGGCTGGTCGACCGGCTGGAGCAGACCTATCCGGCGCTGCCCGCGTACGGCAAGGACATGGCGCGCCGGCTCTTCCGCGACGGCAAGATCGTGCCGGTCCTCGACGGGCTGGACGAGATGCCGGCCGCCTCGTTACCCGGGGCGCTGGCCGAGCTCAACCAGGCGCTCCCCCCGGAGACCCAGCTCGTCCTCACCAGCCGCACCGCCGAGTACATCGCCGCTGCGCAGGCGCTGGGCCGGGCCGCCGTGATCGAGGCGGAGCCCATGTCGGCCGCTGCAGCCGCCGACTACCTGGACGGCATCCTCGCACGGACCGCTCCGCATCCCGGTTGGGAACGTCTGCTCGACCGGCTACTCGAGGACGGGCCGACGCCGCTGTCCGAGACCGTGTCCAGCCCTTTGGGGCTGTGGCTGCTGCGCACCGTCTACGGACCGGCCGCCGATCCGTCCCGGCTGCTCGACCCCGCCCGCTTCGCCACCGCGGCCGAGCTCCGCGCCCACCTGTTCGACCGGCTCGTCCCGGCGCTCATCGAGGCCCGCCCTCCCGCGCGGAAGGACGAGGCCGACCTGTTCCGGCCCAGCCGCGTCTACCAGCCCGAACAGGTCACCCAATGGCTCAGCTACCTGGCCACGCTGCTCGACCGCACCCCCGTCGAGGCCGAGGCCGTACCTCTGGGCGGCAAGAGCATCGGGGTCAGGGACTTCGCCTGGTGGCGGCTCGCGGCCTTGACCATGCGCCGGTCGCCCCCGGGGCCGGGAGTCACGGTCTTGGTGCTGGTGGCGAGCGTGGCCTGGGGAGGGGTACTCGCCACACTGGCGTTGGACGCCTTCACGTGGTGGTTCCTCGGCGGCGGTCTGGGGATCATCACCATGTATCAGGAAAGGTCCGGCAACCCGTACTGGGTGCGTGACCGGCCCGGCTACGCCGACCTGCGGATCAGGCGGCGGATCTTCCCACTGCTCAACAAGCTGCTGGCCGGCTTCGCGATCGCGAGCGGGATAGCGCTTGGGTCCGCGCTGCTGGGCGGCGTCGTGCAGGCGGTGGTCAATCTCGTGACGGGCGCCGCGCTCACAGACGCGCTGGTGGGGGCATTCGTCGTGGCGGTGGTGTTCGGGCCGGGGATGCTGCTCGTCTTCGCGACGGAGGCGGTGGCCGAGTGGGCCGAGATTCCGGTGATGGACGGAAAGGCCAGCACGCCGCTCACGAGCTGGCGCGCGGACCGCAGGCTCAACCGGGTACGGCTGCTCGCCGGAGGGGCGCTCGGCGCGATCATCGGCGCCGCCCTGATCGGGGCGACGGGCGGATCCGCAGGTGAGATAGCGGTCGCGACCCTGGTCGCGACCATGGCCGGCATGACGTCCGGGCTCGTGTCAGGGCAGCACCACGCCTGGCCGGTCTACGAGCTGGCCGCCTTCCGCCTGGCCCGGCAGGGGCGGCTGCCGCGGCGGTTGATGGCGTTCCTGGACGACGCGCACCGCCTCGGGCTGCTGCGCGCGGTCGGGCCGCTCTACCAGTTCCGGCACGCCGAGTTCCACGACCATCTCGCTGGGCGTGGGACGCCGGTTACCACTTCCCGGCAGGCCATCACACCTCGTCCGCCTGTGCCTCGCCGCGCCGGCCGGGTGGTCACCCCCGTGCCCTTGCGTACGATCGAGACCCCTCGGAAGGTCAGCGGCCTCGCGTTCAGCCCGGACGGCACCCGCCTGGCCTGGACCGGCGAGGGCACCACCACGCTGGCGGACCTGACCGGCGGCCCCGAGCGCGTCTTCCGTCACAGCGGCCGCCTGTTCGCCCGCCTGCTGGACACGGGACCGATGGCGGCGATCAGTCCCGACGGCCGGCTGATCGCCTTCACCAGGGAACGCCTGGGCCTCAGGGACTTCGACGCCACCACCGGCAAGATCTGGATCGCCGACCTCGCCACCGGCGCCGAGCTCGTGGAGCTCGGCAACGACGGCGGCGTACAGGCGATGGCCTTCAGCCCTGACAGCGCCCGCCTGGCCGTCGGCGACACCGAGGCCGCCACTCGCATCTGGGACGTGACGGACGGCACCGAACTCCTGCGCATCGCGCACCTCGGCGGCCCTCACGGCCTCGCCTTCAGCCCCGACGGAACCCGCCTGGCCACCGCCTCCTCCAGCTCCTGGGGACGCGACCGGACCTGGGAGGCGGAGATCTGGGACTCGGAGACCGGCATAGCGCTGCTGCGGCTGCACGCATCGGATACCGAACTGTTCTCGTGGACGCGTGACGTGGCGTTCAGCCCCGACGGCACCCTGCTGGCCACCGCAGGCTCCGACGCCACCCGCGTCTGGGACGCCGGCTCCGGCGCGGCCCTCGTCACGCTGCGCGAGAAGGCCCGGCGCGTCGTGTTCAGCCCTGACGGCACCCTGCTGGCCGCCGCCGGATACGGTTCCGACGTCCGGCTCTGGGATGTCGGGGACGGTACGGAGGTATGGGAGATCCTGCGGGTCCCGCAGGGCCAGTGGTCCACCGCGGCGGCCTTCAGCCCCGACGGGCACCTGTTCGCCACCGTCGCGGAAGACAAGATCATCCAGTTGTGGGAGCTGTCTGGCTGACCCGTGAGCGGCGGCCGAGCAGTGCCAGCAGGCCGATCATGACCAGCCCGAGCGCCGTCAGTTCGGCCCGCTCGGTGAGGGTCGCGGCGTTGGCCAGCACTCCGAAGGCGGTGTGCGCCACCAGCGCCCCACCGGCCAGCGCGAGGCTGTGCCGGTCCGTCCACGCGCCGCTCGTCGTCCAGCGGCGGACCAGCCGCCACGCGAGCACCGCGAGGGCCGCGGCGGCCAGCATCGGCACCACCACCCAGTTGCCCCGGGTGAAGGCGGGCTGCGTGGCGCCGCCGAAGGGGAACAGGAGCGCCAGATAGCCGAACGCGACGAGGCCCCCGAAAGCCGCCACGGCCCACGAACCGGGCACCGCGCCCGTACCGGCGGCCGGAGCCGATGAGTGCCGCGCGGTCTGCGCCGTGTGCGGGGCGGTTTGCGATGTGCCGGGAACAGGGTGCGAGGCGCGGGGGACGACACGCAGTGCCAGCACCGCGAGCAGGGCCACGGCCGCCAGGCAGCCCGCAACCACCGGGAGCGGCGCCTGGTAGCCGGGGTCGATGAAGCCCGTCACGCTCAACCGCAGCAGCGCCGCGCCCAGCACGAACACCACCCCGGTCACCACCAGCCCGGTCCGCTTCAGGTACGGCCTGTCGCGCATGCCCGGGAACACCAGGTCGACCAGCAGGATCGGCAGCGCCACACTGAACACGGCGTGGTAGGGGAGGTTTAGCTCGGTGTACGCGCTGTTCAGCCCGAGGATCCTGGGCGCCCACCCGGCGACGCCGTACAGGGTGGGGCTGCTGAGCGCCTGCAACGCCAGGCCCTCCTCGACGATGCCGTACGCGAGCCCGAGCAGCACGATCGAGAGCCAGCCCGCGCCGCGCCGGCGTACCAGCTCGCGGATCAGCACGGTGCCCGCGCCGTAGATCGGCACCCACAGGAGCATCAGCCAGATCTGGCTCAGAGGCGGGTTGCCGAGGGTGAGCTCGGCGACGAGCGGGGTGATCACCGCGAGCAGCAGCGCGGCCCACCGGCGGCGTCCGCTGGAGTCTGTTGTGGTCATGCGGCCACGGTGCCGCGCGACGGGTGATCACCGCTGCTGCCGGAAGACCGCTCCATGGCAGCCTTGGTCGTCGTCCGGCAGTGACTTTGGTTGCTTACGCACGGGTCGGTGGCGGGCTAGCATCAGCGGTCATGTTCGTGGCCGGTGCGGAAGACGTACGGCCCGGCTGGATTCGGTCGCGGCGCGACTGGGCGGTCGGGGCGGGTGGGTTCATGCTCGCGCTCGCCGGCGCGGTCGGGGTCGTCTGGGGTGATCTGACGGGCGGCACGCCGGGCTGGTATCTGGTGGCCGATGTGGCGGGCGGCGCTCTGGCCTGCGCGGGGCTGTGGTTGTGCCGCAGATGGCCGGTGACCATGGGGCTGGCCGTCATCGCGCTGTCGGTGCCGGCCGCGGCCGCCTCGGTGGCGGCCGGGATCGCCACGCTGATCGTGGCCCTCTACCGGAAGCCGCCCGCCGCGATCGCGGTGGGGGTGGCGGGGGTGGCCGCGACGCTGGGCAGGTTCGCCTGGCGGCCGCCGGGGCTGGCGCCCTATCCGGTGTGGGCGTTGGTGGGCGTGCTGTTCGGCGGGGCGCTGACCGGCTGGGGGATGCTGGCGCGCACCCGGCGGGAGCTGGTGCTGTCGCTGGCCGAGCGGGCCCGCCGGGCCGAGGCCGACCAGCGGCTGCGAGCCGAAGAGGCGCGCCGGGCCGAGCGGATCGGCATCGCGCGGGAGATGCACGACGTCCTCGCCCACCGGCTGTCGTTGCTGGCGGTGCACGCGGGGGCGCTGGAGTTCAACGCGGACGCCACGCCGGGGGAGGTGGCCGACGCGGCGGGGGTGATCCGGTCGAGCGCGCGGCTGGCGCTGGAGGAGCTGCGGGCGGTGATCTCGGTGCTTCGCGAGGCGCCGCCGTCCGATGACGGCTCGCTGTCGCCCGGCCGCCCGGATCTCACGTCGCTCGTGGCGGAGTCCCGGAGCGCCGGGATGCGGGTCGAGCTGCGCGATCACGGGCTCCGGCTGGCCGACCTGCCGGAGGTCACCGGGCGCGCCGCTTACCGCATCGTCCAGGAGGGGCTCACGAACGCGCGCAAGCACGCGCCCGGCCAGCCGGTCACGGTCGTCATCTCCGGTACGGCGGGCGCCGAGCTGCGGGTCGAGGTACACAATCCGTCGCCTAGCGGGGCGGCTTCATCAGATCCGGGTGTGGGGAACGCCGGTCTCGGGACGACCGGGGCGGGGGCCGGGCTGGCCGGGTTGGCGGAGCGGGCGGTGCTGGCCGGCGGGCGGCTTGAGTGCGGGCCGGTGGTGGGTGGCGGGTTCCGGCTGGCGGCGTGGTTACCATGGCCGGTGTGAGTGAGCCGCAGCCGCAGTCGCCGCCACGGCCGTCGATCCGGGTGCTGATCGTCGACGACGACGCGCTTGTCCGCGCCGGTCTGACGTTGATGCTCAAAGGCGCGGCCGACCTCCAGGTGGTGGGGGCGGTGGCCGATGGCGGGGAGGTGGTGGCCGCGGTCGACGCGCACGCTCCCGACGTGGTGCTGATGGACATCCGGATGCCCGGCCTCGACGGCATCGAGGCGACCCGGCGGCTGCGTAGCCGGCCCCAGGCGCCCGAGGTGGTCGTGCTCACCACGTTCGACGCCGACGAGCACGTGTTCAAGGCGCTGCGGGCAGGGGCCGGCGGGTTCCTGCTCAAGGACACCCCGCCGGAGGGGATCGTCGATGCCATCCGCCGGGTCGTGGACGGCGAGCCGATCCTGTCCCCGAGCGTCACCCGGCGGCTGATCGCCCACCTGGTGCCCGAGGAGGAGAGCCGTCGCCGTGCCGACGCCCGGACGGTGCTGGCGCGGCTCAGCGAGCGGGAGCGTGAGGTCGCGCTGGCGGTGGGGCAGGGCAAGCCCAACGCGGTCATCGCCGCTGAGCTGCACATGAGCGTCGGCACGGTCAAGGGCTACATCTCGCGCATCCTCACCAAGGCGGCTCTGGACAACCGGGTCCAGCTCGCCCTGGTCGTCCACGATGCCGAAGGCGCGTCATGAACCCCGCGTGGAGGCTCGCAGGGTGAGCTCGATGGGGTGGATCCGCTCCGTCCCCGCCGAAGCCGTGCCCGACAGCAGGTCGAAGAGCAGCTCCGCGCACCGTACCCCCGCCTCCCTGGGCCGCAGGTCGATGGCGGTGATGGGCGGGTCGGCCAGCTGCATGGCGGGGCTGTCGACGCACGACGCGAGCAGCAGCTCGCGGCCCCCCTCGCGACGCGGGTCGCTTTCGTCCTCACGGCGGAGCAGGTCGCGGCCCTCCTCGCGCAGGAGCGGCAGCAGGTCCGTGGCCGATCCGGCGGGCCCGCACACCAGCGCGTCGATGCGCGGCTCCAGCGCCAGCAGCTCGCGGGCGGCCTCGTGGACCTCGCCCGCCGAGCAGTCGAAGGGGACCGTACGGACCAGCGGATCAACGTCGTGCCGGACGCACCAGTCGCGGAACCCCCGGTGTACGGAGGCGGCCCAGTCGCTCACGTCGCCGGCCACGATGAGCGCGGGACGGGTCGCGCCGGAGGCGCGCAGGTGGTCCATCAGGCGGCCCAGCATCTCGGCGTGTTCGGAGCGGACCACGCCGTCGGCCCGGCCGGTGCCGGTGAAGCGTTCGCAGGTGACCGTGGGCAGGCCGGTGTCCATGAGCTTGGCCACGATCGGGTCGTCGCCCAGGGGGTCGCCCAGCACGAGGCCGTCGACGCGCGGGGTGCGGCGGCCCGAGGTGATCAGCGTGACGTCGTAGTCGTTGTCGGCCGCCCCCTGCACGACCCCGAACACGAACGACATGTAGTAGGACGAGCGGGTGAGCACCTCCGGCACGTGCAGGCCGATGGTGCCGGTGCTCGCGCGGCGCAGGTGCCTGGCCGACCCGTTGGGTACGTAGCCGAGCGCGTCGGCGGCCTCCATCACCCTGGCCCTGGTCTCCTCCGACACCCGGCCGGACCCCCTGAGCGCGTCGGACGCGGTCGTCTTGGAGACCCCTGCCGTCTTGGCGACCGTGAGGATAGTGGCCGGCTCGTCTGCATGCACGCCCCGATGCTAGCCCCACCGGTGATCTGTTTCCGCCATGTATCGACCTGGCGAAAGGTCTTGTCCTCGTCCTGAGGCGGAAGTATGTTGGCCCGCATGCCGGAACGTTCCGGCAAGAAAGGGGCGGAGAGCCGGATGGCAGCTGGACGGCGGGTTCTCGGGGTCGGGGAGCGGTCGCATCCGCTCGACCCGCTCAGTGCGCAGGAGATCGAGGACGCCAGGCGGATCATGGCGGACGACGGAGTGCTGGCCGCCACCGGCCGGGTGGCCTACCTCGGGATCGAGGAGCCCCCGAAGGAGGACGTGCTCGGCGAGGCGCCCGCTGCCCGGCGGGCCCGCGCCCTCGTGCTCGACCTGGCGAGCGAGCAGGCGCAGGACGTGGTCGTCTCGCTCACCGAGGGACACGTGGTGGAGCGCCGGCCGATCGACCCGATCACCGACGGCCAGGTCCCCATGCTGGACGAGGAGCACGAGCTGGTCAGGCGGGTGCTCGGCGCCGACGCCGGCTGGGCCGCGGCGCTGGCCCGGCGCGGCCTGGACGACACGGCCCTGGTGTGGCTCGCCGCCCTGTCGGCGGGTAGCTACGGCCTGCCGGGCGAGGAGGGCAGGCGGATCGCCCGCGTGCTGGCCCACCTGCGCCCGACCGAGGAGAGCCTGCCCTGGGCGCACCCGATCGACGGCCTGGTGGCCTTCGTCGACCTGCTCAAGGGCGTGGTGATCGAGATCGTCGACACCGGCGTGCTGCCCATCCCCGCCGAGCCGGGCGACTACCACCTGGAGCGCGAGCACCGCACCAGCCAGCGCCCGATCCACATCACCCAGCCGGAGGGCCCCAGCTTCGGCATCGACGGCAACCTCGTCACCTGGGAGAAGTGGAACGTCCGCCTCGGCTACGACATGCGCGAGGGCCTGGTCCTGCACCAGATCGGCTTCGACGGGCGGCCCATCGTCTACCGGGCGTCGGTGGCCGAGATGTTGGTGCCCTACGGGGACCCGAGCCCGGTCCGGTTCTGGCAGAACTACTTCGACACCGGCGAATACCAGCTCGGCAAGCTGGCCAACGCGCTGGAGCTGGGCTGCGACTGCCTGGGCGAGATCACCTACTTCGACGTCACCGTCACCGGCGGCGACGGCTCGCCCAAGGTGCTGCCGAACGCGATCTGCATGCATGAGGAGGACTACGGCGTGCTGTGGAAGCACACCGACCCGGCCAACGAATCCCGCGAGACACGCAGGCAGCGGCGGCTGGTGATCTCCTTCTTCGTCACCGTCGGCAACTACGACTACGGCTTCTACTGGTACCTCTACCTCGACGGCACCATCGAGCTGGAGGTCAAGGCCACCGGCATCGTGTTCACTGGCGCCTACGACGAGCGGGCCGCGCCGTACGGCTCGCAGGTGGCGCCGGGGCTGGCGGCGCCCTACCACCAGCACCTGTTCTCCGCTCGGCTGGACATGATGGTCGACGGCCCGGCCAACGCGGTGGACGAGGTGGAGGTCGTACGCCTGCCCATGGACGAGCGCAACCCGTACGGCAACGCCTTCGGCCGCAAGGCCACCAGGCTGCGCACCGAAGCGGAGGGCAGGCGCGACGCGGACCTGGCCACGGGCCGGACCTGGCACGTGGTCAACCCGCAGGTGACCAACCGCCTGGGCGACCCCGTCGGCTACGCGCTGTACCCCGAGGGCCTGCCCACCCTGCTCGCCCACGAGAACTCCTCGATCCGCGCCAGGGCGGAGTTCGCCACCAGCCATCTCTGGGTCACCAGGTACCATCCCCAGGAGCGTTATCCGGCCGGTGACCTGGTCAATCAGCATCCGGGTGGCGCCGGGCTGCCCGCGTACACGGCCGCGGACCGCGACATCGACGGCCAGGACATCGTGCTGTGGCACACGTTCGGGCTGACCCATTTCCCCCGTACCGAGGACTGGCCGATCATGCCCGTCGACACGTGCGGATTCACCCTGAAGCCCGTCGGGTTCTTCGATCGCAACCCCACGCTCGACGTTCCGCCGAGCAGCCAGGGCTCCTGCCACTAGAGATGAGGCGTCATGCGATACAGACTGGCCGGTAGCGTCGCGGCGGTCGTGTTGGCCACCTCCGCCTGCGGCGGCGGCACGGAAGCGGCCCCGCCGGGCACCGCGGCGACCGGCTCGGCCGCCGCCCCTGGCTACCTGGCCGTGGCCGACGGCAAACTGCCCGCGGGCGGCGCGCTCAACGTCGCGGTGCACATCGACAGCGGCGCGGCGACCGGGCTCGACCCGCAGCTCGCCGACGTGGCCACCTCCTGGCAGCTGATGTCGCTGGTCTACGAGACGCTGGTCACCGTGGGACCCGACTTCAGCCCGCAGCCGCGGCTCGCCGAGAGCTGGGACAACCCCACCCCGACCACGTACGTCTTCCACCTGCGCAAGGGCGTCGCCTTCTCCAACGGCAGGCAGATGACCGCCGACGACGTGGTGGGCAGCCTGAAGCGGCTGCTGGCCGCCAAGTCGGTGTGGCGGGGGCAGCTCGGCCCGGTCGAGAAGGTGACCAAGGTCGACGCGGCCACGGTCAAGGTCACGCTGGCCAAGCCGTACACGCCGTTCCTGGCCGCGCTCGCCAACGTGCCGGCCGCGATCCTGCCGATGAAGGAGATCGAGGCGAAGACCCTCGACCCGGCCAAGGAGATGCTGGGCACCGGGCCGTTCAAGGTGCAGGCACATCGCCAGGACGTGTCCTGGAATTTCGTCCGCAATGAGCATTACTGGGACAAGGGAAAGCCGGCCGCCGACAGCCTGACCGTCACGATCGCGCCCGAGGAGGCCGCCCGCGTCGCCGCCGTGCAGAACGGCAGCTCCGCCCTGGCCGCCCTGGGCAACGTCGACTCCGCCGCGATGCTGGCCGGCGCCGCGAACGTCAAGGTCGCCACCCAGGCCACCACCGACTTCTACTACCTGATGCTCAACTCCAAGAACCCCAAGTTCGCCGACCCCAGGGTCCGGCAGGCGCTGAACATGGCGCTGGACCGCAAGCAGATGGCCGAAGTGGCCCTCGGCGGCCAGGGCAAGCCCACCGGTGTCACCCCCGCCGGCCTGCCCGGCGCCTGCGACCCGGCCACGCTGCCCTCGGCCACCGCCGGCGGCGCCGCGAAGGCCAAGGAGCTGCTCGCCCAGGCGGGCGTCGCGAACCTGTCGTTCACGCTCAGCATCTACTCCACCGAGCCGGCCCCCGCCGTCGCCCAGGTGATCCAGCAGAACCTCCAGCAGGCCGGCGTCACCGTCAAGATCGAGCAGATGGACGAGGCGAGCTGGGCGGGCAAGGTGTACGGCAAGGTGCCAGCCACGTTCGACGCCGCGCTGTCGTGGTTCGCCGGATACGCCGACCCCGGCATGGTCACCACCTGGTGGAACCCCGACGTCGCCGGCTTCAACGCGGGCTTCATGCAGGCCGACAAGGACCTCAACTCGCTGATCACCACCGCGACGGAGACCCCGTCGGGCGCCGAGCGCGACAAGGCGCTGGCCGCGGTGTGCGCCAAGGTGGACACCGACGCGCAGATGATCCCGCTGGTCACCCGCCCGGCCACGATCGCCTATCGCGCCGACGGGGTCAGCCCGAGCCTGTACGCCACCGAGGGCTACGGCAACCTGCTCCGGCTGGTCGCCGACGCCCGGGTCAAGAAGGGCTGACGATGCGGCTCCTGCTGTGGTGGGCGGGCCGGGCGCTGAGCTCGGCCGTCACCCTCCTCGGCATCTCCGTCCTGATCTTCGCGGCGCTCCGGCTGATGCCGGGCGGGTTCGCCGAGACGATCCTGGGCCCGTTCGCCACGCCCGCGCAGAAGGCCGAACTGGCCGCCAGGTACGGGCTCGACCAGTCGGTGTTCGCCCAGTACGGGCACTGGCTGGCGGCGGTCGGCACCGGGGACTTCGGCACCTCGATGATCAGCAGGCAGCCGGTCGCGGCCGAGCTGTGGGCCCGGCTGCCGGTGACGGGGCAGCTCACGCTGTTCGCCGTCGCAGCCGCCGTACTGGCGGGGGTGCCGCTCGGCGTGCTGACCGCGCTGCGCGCCCGCCCAGGAGGCGGCGGCGCGGCGGGACGGCTGCTGAGCGGGCTGGGCGTGAGCGTCCCCGAGTTCGCGCTGGGCAGCCTGGTGGTGTTCGTGGTCTCCCGGTACGGCCTGCAGACCAGCGGCTACCTGCTGCCCGCCGCGGTGCTGTCGATCTTCGCCATCTCGGCTACGGCCAGGACCACCCGCGACGCCGTGCTGAACGTGCTGGTCGAGCCGCACGTCACGGCCGCCGTCGCCCGGGGCGAGACACCGTGGTTCATCGTCCGGCACCACATCCTGCGCAACGCGGCGGGGCCCGTGCTGACGCTCACCGCGACGATCACCGCCTACCTCCTCGGCGGCGCGCTGATCGTGGAGTACCTGTTCAACCTGCCGGGCATCGGCTCGTACGTCGTCCAGGCGGTGGGGCGCAGAGACTACGCGGTCGTGCAGGCGGGCGTGCTGCTGGCGGCCACCGTGTTCATCGTCATGAACGTCCTGATAGACCTGCTCGTCGGCCTGGTCGACCCAAGGCTCGGGAGACGCGCATGAATTTCGGGAGACGCGCATGAAGGAGGCGGGCATGAAGAGGAGTCGGGCCAGGCGGCTCGATCCGTTGTCGATGACCGGCCTGGGCTGCCTGCTGCTCCTCGTGCTGGTCGCGCTCGGCTCGCTCGTACACGCCGGTGGAGACCCCGACGCGATCGTGGGCCCACGGCTGCGACCGCCGGGTCCCGGCTGGTGGCTGGGCACCGACAACCTGGGCCGCTCGATGCTGCCGCGCGTCATGGAGGGTGCCGGCACCACGCTGCTGCTCTCCTCGGCCGCCGTCCTGGTGACCGCCGCGCTCAGCGCGGGCTTCGGCATCCTGGCCGGATACCGGGGCGGCTACCTGAACGAGCTGATCATGCGGGTGGTGGAGCTGCTCTACTCCTTCCCCGCCATCGTCCTGGCGATCCTGGTGGCGGCCGTCGCCGGGCCCGGTCAGCTCGCCGCGCTGGCCAGCATCGTGCTGGTCACGATCCCGCTGATGACCCGGCTCGTACGCGCCGCCGCCGTCGCCGTGGCCGAACGCGACTACGTGACCGCGGCGGCCATCAGCGGCGCGGGACTGCCCCGCATCCTCGGCCGCCACGTACTCCCGAACGTGGCCGGCACGATCGCGGTCCAGGGCACCTACGCGCTGTCGGTCGGCATCTCGGTCGAGGGCGGCCTGAGCTTCCTCGGCTTCGGCGTGCAACCGCCGCAGGCGTCGCTCGGCGTGCTGATCCGCCAGGGCGGCACGTACATGATGGCCGCCCCCTGGCTGATCATCGGGCCCGGCGTCGTGCTGGTGCTCGCCATCCTGTCCATCAACGTGCTGGGCGACGGGCTGCGCGACCGGTTCGAACCGAGGGAGACGAGGTCACTGATATGAGCGCGCTGCTCGAAGTGGACGGCCTGGAGGTCGACTACGGGACGGCCCGCGCCCTCGACGGCGCCGGCCTGCGCGTTGCGGCGGGCGAGGCCGTCGGGGTGGTGGGCGAGAGCGGGTCGGGCAAGTCCACACTCGGCGCGGCGATCGGCCGCCTGCTGCCCCACCAGGCGGTGGTGGCCGCCGGTACGGTACGCGTGGCCGGCGAGCCGGTGCTGGACCTGCCGCCCACCGCGTTGCGGCGGCTGCGCAGGCAGCGGCTCGGCTTCGTCTTCCAGGACCCGATCGCCTCACTCGACCCGACCATGCGGGTCGGCGCCCAACTCCGGCTCGTCCTGCGAGCACACGGCCGCGAAAGTCGCGACGGGCGCGACGGCCCCGAGGGGCCGGACGGGAGTGCGGGCCTTCAGGCTCAGGTGGCGTTTCACCTGGGGCGGGTCAAGCTCGATGACCCGCGCGTGGCCGCCGCCTACCCCCACCAGCTGTCCGGCGGCATGGCCCAGCGGGTGGCGATCGCGCTGGCCATGGCCGCCTCGCCCGAGTTGCTGGTCGCCGACGAGCCGACCGCCTCGCTCGACAGCCAGGTGCGCGAAGAGGTGCTGAACGTGGTGTTCGCGCTGGCCCGGCAGGCGGGCACGAGCATCGTCTGGCTCAGCCACGACCTGCCGGCCGTCGCCCGCAGGTGTGACCGCGTGGCGGTCATGTACGCCGGGCGCGTCGTGGAGAGCGGCCCGGCGGCCGACGTGCTCGGCGATCCCGTGCACCCCTACACCGCCGCCCTGGCCAGGTCGGCACCCGCCGTGGCCGTTCCCGGGGTACGGCTGGAGCCGGTGCCGGGCCGCCCGCCGGTCCTGACCGGTCCTTCGCCCGGCTGCGCGTTCACCCCCCGCTGCCCCTTCGCCGAGGACCGCTGCGCCACCGAGCGCCCCGAGCCGGTCCGCGTCGGCGCCAAGGACGTGCTCTGCCACCGGGCCGCCGAGCTGGAGGTGATCGCGTGATCCTCGACCTCACCGACGTCACGGTCTCCTTCACCACCGGCCCGCCGCTGCGCCGCACCCGGCTGGACGCCATGCGCGGCGTCTCGCTCACCGTCGCCGAGGGCGAGACGCTCGGCCTGGTGGGCGAGTCCGGCTCGGGCAAGACGACCACCAGCCGGGTCGCGCTCGGATTGCAACGGCCGACCACCGGCACGGTCAGGTTCGACGGCCGCCCCTTCCCCCGGCGGCGCAAGGACCTGGCCGGGCGGATGCAGGCCGTGCTCCAGCACCCGCACTGGTCGCTGAACCCCAGGATGCGCATCGGCCAGAGCGTCGCCGAGCCACTCGCCGTACTCGGGAAGGCCGCCGGCGAGCTGGTACCCGAGGCGCTCGAACAGGTCGGCCTGGAGGCGGGGTTCGCCGACCGCTACCCGCACGAGCTGTCCGGCGGTCAGCGGCAGCGGGTGTCGATCGCCCGCGCGCTGATCACCCGGCCGAGCTTCATCGTCTTCGACGAGGCCGTCAGCGCCCTGGACGTCTCCGTCCAGGTGCAGATCCTCAACCTGCTCAAGGACCTGCAGGCGGAGTACGGCTTCGCCGCGCTGTTCATCTCCCACGACCTCGGCGCCGTCCGCTACGTGGCCGACCGGATCGCCGTCATGCGCGGCGGCGAGGTCGTCGAGACCGCCGACGCCGCCACCTTCTACGCAGCCCCCGAACATCCGTACTCGCGACAACTCCTGGAGTCCCTGTGACCCTCGCTCCCGTGTCGGCCTTCGCCGCCGGCGTGCCCGGTAACTCCGACCTCCCGCTGACCCCGCAGCCCAGCCCGGGGCGCGGCTCGGTCGCGTTCGACCTGCCCGGCGTGTTCGTCGGCACGGCGGAGTACGGCGAGGGCCCCACCGGCTGCACCGTCGTGCACGTCCCGGCGGGCGCGCGGACCGCCGTGGACGCCCGCGGCGGCGCGGTGGGCCTGAGCGGCGGCTACGACTACAACCACGCCATCTGCCTGACCGGCGGGTCGGTGTACGGGATGTCGGCGGTGGCCGGGGTGAGCGAGGAACTGCTGGCCCGCCGGAGCAACCAGACCAAGTGGGACGAGCTGCAGCTCGTCTCCGGCGCGGTGATCTACGACTTCTCCACGCGGGACAACGCCGTACACCCCGACGGGCCGCTGGGCCGCGCCGCGCTGCGCGCCGCCGTCGAGGGCGAGTTCCCCGTGGGCAGGTGCGGCGCCGGACGCAGCGCCAGCGCGGGCAAGGTCGACTTCGCCAGGGCCGAGTTCGCCGGGCAGGGCGCCGCGTTCGGCACCTTCGGAGCGGTCAAGGTCCTGGTGGCGACGGTGGTCAACTCCGTGGGCGTGGTCGTCGGCCGCGACGGGACGATCCTGCGCGGCAACTACCACGCCGACGAGGACACCAGGCGCCACCCCACCGTGGACTACGCGATCGCGTCGGACGCTCCGGCCGTCATGGGCAACACCACGCTGACGGTCCTGGTCACGAACGTACGGCTGCACGACGTCGAGCTCACCCAGCTGAGCCGCCAGGTACACGGCTCGATGCACCGGGGCATCCAGCCGTTCCACACCCAGAACGACGGCGACGTGCTGTTCGCGCTGACCACCGACGAGGTGGACATGGGCGGCCTCAAGCCCGCCGGGCTGGGCGCCCTGGCATCGGAGATCGCCTGGGATGCCATCCTGAGCAGCGTGGAGTAGGAGGAATGTACAGCTTTCCCCGTTTCGCGGCGCCAGACCACGCGCACGTGGCGCGGCTGGTGCGGACGAACCCGTTCGCGCTCGTGATCACCGCGACCGGCGGCGTGCCCGTGGCCAGCCACGTACCCGTCATCGTGGAGAGCGGCGGCGAGTCCACGTTCGTGGGCGCGACGCTGCTCGGTCACATGGCCAGGATCAACCCGCAGTGGCACGCCTGGGACCCGCCCTCCTCTGAAGCGCCCGAGGTGCTCGTGGTCTTCTCCGCCGCGCACGGCTACGTCTCGCCGACCAGCTACGCGGTCGATCCCGCCGTACCGACGTGGGACTACGCGGCCGTCCACCTGACCGGCCTGATCGAGCCGTACCCCGACCCCCTGGACGTGGTACGGCGCACGGTGGCGGAGCTGGAGTCGGCACGGACGCCCAGCTGGCGGCCCAGCCCGGCCTCCGAGGAGCGCTTCGCCAAGCTCGTGCCCGGCGTGGCGGCCTTCCGGGTGCGGGTCACGGCCGAGCAGAGCGTGTTCAAGCTGAGCCAGGACAAGGACGACGAGCAGCGGCACCGGGTCCACCGCGACGCGGACGCCGCCGTCGCGGCACTGATGGACGAGGTAGCCCCCAGATGACGACATTTCCCTCCTACACCTCCACCTGCCTCGACGCGGCGGGACGGGGACGGCAGTTCGGCGCCCGCTGGCGCGAGGCCGTACACGCCAACCTCGACGGATATCTGCGGCTGTTCGAGGTGAGCGGCGCGAGTCACGGGCGGGTCAGAGAGCTCGGCGAGCGGGCGCTCGACAGCACGGCCGCGTGGGCGCCGGAGCTGGCCGAGGAGATCGGCGGCATCGCGGCGGGCTGCGGCCTGGCGGCCTGGCAGGTCGCCGTCGTCAACGCGCGGACCGAGATCCTGGCCGCGCTGCGCCACGACGGCGAGGGCGAGTGCTCCACCGCCGTCGTGCTCGGCGGCGGGCTGCCGCCGCGTACGACGCAGACCTGGGACTGGCACGACCACCTGCGCGACGCGCCGGTGCTGTGGGCGTACGAGCCGCGCGAAGGGCACAAGGTACGCACCTTCACCGAGTTCGGGGTGCTGGCCAAGATCGGCGTGAACAGCGCGGGCCTGGGCGCGCACTTCAACATCCTGCGCCACGAGTCGGACCACGCGAACGTCGGCGTACCCGTACACGTGGTCGCGCGCCGGATCCTGGACGAGGCCGCCACCCTGGAGCAGGCCACCGAGATCGCCAGGTCGGCGAAGACGTCGGCGTCCACGGTCATCACCGTGGTCACGGCGGAGGGGGCCAGGTCGCTGGAGATCTGCCCGGACGGTGTCGCGGTCGTCGAGGCGGACGCCGCCGGCGTACTGCTGCACGCCAACCACTTCCTGGACGGCGGGCTGAGCGCGGGGGAGCGGCTGGGCACCGAGCGGCCGGCCACGTACGCCAGGCTCGAACATCTGGAGGAACGGACCGGCGAGCTGGGCGACCCGGACGCCACGGCCAGGGCGCGGGCGATGACCTGCCACGCGCCGGTGGCGCCCGTGTGCGCGCACGCCGACCCGGCGCTCCCGCTCGACCAGCGCTGGGAGACGCTCGCGGTGATCAGCCTGGACGTGGCCGCGGCCGAGATGCGGGTGCACAAGGGCAGGCTCTGCCAGGTCACCGCCTCGACCTGGCAGACCTTCTGAGCCCCGTCAGTGGAAGGCGGGCACGCCGGTCAGCGCCTTGCCCAGGACCAGCGTGTGGATCTCCGAGGTGCCCTCGTAGGTCAGCACGGACTCCAGGTTGACCGCGTGCCTGATCACCGGGTACTCCAGGGTGATGCCGCTCGCGCCGAGCAGCGTGCGGCACGTCCGGGCGATGTCGAGGGCCTCGCGCACATTGTTCAGCTTGCCGGCGCTCACCTGCTCGGGGGTGAGCTCGCCCCGCTCCTTCAGCCGCCCGAGATGCACCGCCAGCAGCAGGCCCTTGCCCAGCTCCAGCGCCATGTCGGCGAGCTTCTCCTGGGTGAGCTGGAAGGAGGCGAGCGGCCGGGCGAAGATCTCCCGCTCGGCCGCGTAGGAGAGCGCGGTCTCCAGGCAGTCGAGCGCCGCGCCCATCGCGCCGAACACGATGCCGAACCGCGCCTCGTTCAGGCAGCCGAGGGGCCCGGACAGGCCGCGGGCGCCGGGCAGCATCGCCTCTTCCGGAAGCCGCACGCCGTCCAGCACCAGCTCGCTCGTCACGCTCGCGCGCAGGGAGACCTTCCGCTTGAGATCGTGTACGGCGAAGCCCGGCGTGCCGGCGGGCACCAGGAAGCCGCGGATGCCCTCCTCGGCCCGCGCCCAGACCACGGCCACGTCGGACACCGAGCCGTTGGTGATCCACATCTTGGTGCCGTTCAGCACCCAGTCGGAGCCGTCCCGCTTGGCCGTGGTCCGCATGCCCGCCGGGTCGGAGCCGAAGTCGGGCTCGGTGAGGCCGAAGCAGCCGATGCGCTCACCGGCCGCCATCGCGGGCAGCCACTCCCGCTTCTGCTCCTCGCTGCCGTACTTCCAGATCGCGTACATGGCCAGCGAGCCCTGCACCGACACCAGGCTGCGCAGACCGGAGTCGGCCGCCTCCAGCTCCAGGCAGGCCAGGCCGTAGGCGACGGCGCCGAGGCCCGCGCAACCGTACCCGTCCAGGTGCATGCCGAGGACGCCGACGGAGCCGAGCGAGCGGGCCAGCTCGCGGGCGGGCAGCGCGCCCGCCTCGAACCAGTCGGCGACGTACGGCCGGATCTCCCGGTCGCACACCTGCCGGACGGCCTGGCGGATGTCGCGCTCCTCGTCGGTGAGCAGGCCGTCGATGGCGAAGAGGGCGGAAGGATGCATGTCCCAGCTCCGTATTTTGGATCCAATATTGATTATCCAATATGACACAGTTAGGGTGCGTTGACCATGGACATCCTGAACCTCGTAGACGGTCGCTGGATCGAGGGATCCGGCGCGGAGTTCGCCGACACCAACCCCGCCCGGCCGGATGAGATCGTCGCCCGCGGCCGGGCCGCCGGGCCCGAGCAGGTGGAGCAGGCGATCCGCGCGGCCCGCGACGCCGCGCCCGGCTGGCGGGCCACCCCGCACCACGAACGCGCGGCCGTGCTCACCGCGGCGGCCGCCCTGATCGAGGAGTCCGCCGAGGAGTGGGGGCGGGAGCTGAGCCGCGAAGAGGGCAAGACCCTGCCCGAGGGCGTGGCGGAGGTACGCGGCGCGGCCAGGATCCTGCGGTACTACGCCGCCGAGGCCGACAGGGAGAGCGGCGAGATCTACGCCTCCCCGCGCCGCGGCGAGAACCTCCTCGTCATGCGCAAACCGGTCGGCGTCGCCGGAGTGATCACCCCGTTCAACTTCCCGATCGCGATCCCCGCCTGGAAGCTGGCGCCCGCGCTCACCTACGGCAACACGGTCGTCTGGAAGCCGTCCTCGCTCGTCCCGCTGCTCGCCGCCCGCCTGGCAGGCGCGCTGGTCGAGGCGGGCCTGCCCGCGGGCGTGCTCAACCTCGTGTACGGCGAGGCGGAGGTGGGCGCGGCCGTCATCGATCACCCCGGCGTGGACGTGGTCTCCTTCACCGGCTCCACCGAGGTGGGCCGGGCCGTCATCGCGCGCTGCGGCGAGTTGGCCAAACCGGTGCAGACCGAGATGGGCGGCAAGAACGCCGCCGTCGTCCTGGCCGACGCCGACCTCGACCACGCCGCCGAGCAGGTGTGTATGGGCGCGTTCCGGTCCACCGGGCAGAAGTGCACGGCGACCTCTCGGCTGGTGGTCGAGGAGTCCGTCGCCGACGAGCTGCTGCGCAAGGTGGCCGCCAAGGCGGAGGAACTGGTCGTCGGGGATCCGCTCGGCGCCGGGGTGGACATGGGTCCGCTGGTCAGCGCCGCGGCCAGGGACCGGGTGTCGGCGGGCGTGCGCGACGCGCTCGGGCAGGGGGCCACGGTGCTGGCCGGCGCCCGGCCGTACACCGAAGGCGACCTCGCGGCCGGCTGGTTCACGCCGCCGACCGTGCTCGCGCTGCCGGGCACGGACGTGGACGTGTGGAGCAGGGAGCTGTTCGGGCCCGTTGTGGGCGCCGTTCGGGCCTCGGGTCCGGAGGAGGCGCTGCGGCTGGCCAACCGGAGCGAGCACGGCCTGTCGGCGGCGATCTTCACCAGGGACCTCGGCGCCGCCCTCCAGGCCGTCGAACACCTCGAGGTCGGCGTGCTGCACATCAACTCCGAGTCGGCGGGCACGTTCCCCTGGGTGCCGTTCGGCGGGCGCAAGCTCAGCGGCTTCGGGCCCAGGGAGCAGGGGCGCGCGGCCCGCGAGTTCTTCACCCAGACCGTGACCGTCTACCTCGGCGCCCCGGCATGAGTGGCTCTCTGTCCGGGCTGCTGGTCGCCGACTTCAGCCGGGTGCTGGCCGGGCCGTACGCGACCATGCTCCTAGCCGACCTCGGCGCCGACGTCGTCAAGGTGGAACGCCCCGGCGCCGGCGATGACACCCGCTCATGGGGACCGCCGCACGCCGGGGGAGTGGCCACCTACTACCTGGCGGTCAACCGGAACAAGCGCTCGATCGCCCTCGACCTGCGCGACCCGGCCGACCTGGAGGTGGCCCGCGCGCTGGCCGCCCGCGCCGACGTGCTCGTCGAGAACTTCAAGCCGGGCACCATGGACCGGCTGGGCCTCGGCTACGCCGCCTTGAGCGCCGCCAACCCCGGGCTGGTCTACTGCTCGATCACCGGGTTCGGTGCGAGCAAGGGCGCGGAACTGCCCGGATACGACCTGATCGCACAGGCCGTCGGCGGGCTGATGAGCGTGACGGGCGAGCCGGAAGGGCCCGGCACGAAGGCGGGCGTGGCTCTCGTCGACGTGATCACCGGGTTGCACGCGGGGCTCGGCGTGCTGGCCGCGCTGCGCCACCGCGACGCCACCGGGCAGGGACAGCGAGTGTCCGTGTCGCTCCTGTCGTCGCTGCTGTCAGCCCTGACCAACCACGCCTCCGGGTACGCCGCAGCCGGGGTGGTGCCGAAGGCCATGGGGAACCGGCATCCCAGCATCGTGCCGTACGAGGTGTTCCAGGCCGCCGACCGGCCGATCGTCATCGCGGCGGGCAACGACCGGCAGTTCCGCGCCCTGTGCGAGGTGCTGGGCCGGGCCGACCTGGCCGACGACCCCCGCTTCGCCGCCAACACCGGCCGGGTCGCCGACCGGGAAGAGCTCGTGGCCGAGCTCGACCGGACCCTCGGGACGCGTACGGCCGACGAGTGGTTCGCCGCGCTCACCCCGGCCGGGGTGCCGTGCGGGCCGATCAACACCCTGGACGCGGCGTTCGCTTTCGCCGCCGAGCTCGGGCTGGAGCCCCTGGCCGGTGATCAGGTGGCCAACCCCATCGGCCTGGGCGCGACGCCGCCGGAGTACCGCCTCCCGCCGCCCTCGCTCGGGCAGGACGCGGACTGGGTCCGTGAGATATTGGGGCAATGACCTCGGTAGAAGGGCACCGCAGGCCGCCCACGGCCCAGCAGTTCGTCCTGGAGGAGCTCAGGCGGGCGATCACCACCGGCCGGCTGCGTCCAGGCGACCCGATCAGGCAGGAGGCGCTGGCCGAGGAGTTCGACGTCAGCCGGGTCCCGCTGCGCGAGGCGCTCAAGACCTTGGAGGGCGAGGGGCTGGTCACGTACAAGGCGCATCGCGGCTACTGCGTGCAGCGGCTCTCGCTCGACGACCTGCGCGAGGTCTACCTGATCCGCGAGCTGCTGGAGGCCGAGGCGGTCCGCCGCGCGGTCGAACGCCTCACCGACGCCGGGCTGGCGGAAGCCGAGCACGCGCAGGCTGAGGTCGAGCGGGCCGCGGCGGCGGGTGATGTGCTGGAGATGGCCGAGGCCAACCGCCGCTTCCATATGACGATCTTCGAGTGGTCGGGGCTGCCGCGGCTGGTCCGGCTGATCAGGACGCTGTGGGACTCCACCGACGCCTACCGGTCGCTGTACTACGGCGAGGAGCCCAACAGGCAGCGGGTCATCGAGGAGCACCGCGCCACGCTCGACCTCCTGCGCCGCCGCGACGCGGAGGCCGTGGTGGCCGTGCTGGCCGCCCACCGGGCCCACGCGGTGACCGCCATAGAGGCGCGGTTGTCTCCTGGTACGGTCGGCTGACCGGCGGGTTCGGCGTGGCGGACTTCTCATCCGACGGTCGCAGGTTCGAATCCTGCAGGGCGCGCTTTGATCATGGTCTTACCTGCGGCGATGCGGGATCGGATGCGTTCTAGAATTTTCGTCTAGCCGTTGCGTGCTCCATACGTGCTCGCGCGCACCAACCCCGCACACACCATGATCCATTCGCCACCTCCGGCTGCTGCGGGAAGAACAGCGGCCCCGCCTCGCCGCAAGCAGGCGGCGAATGCGGGGCCGGATGCTTAATCCGACTGTTCAGCTCCTCAGCGAGATGATTTTGCCCGGTTTGGCCTGGTCTGCTTCGCCGAAGAGCAGGGCGGCGGTCTTCTCGGCCGCCGCTGTGGCCACCTGCGGGTAGACCGAGGTGTAGGTGTCGGCGGTGAAGGCGCTGGAGGTGTGGCCCAGCGTTTCCTGCACCACCTTCATCTCCACCCCGGCCGCCAGCATCAGCGAGGCCGCGCCATGGCGGAGATCGTGGAGCCGGATCGGCGGCAGGCCCGCCAGGTAGGCCAGCCAGAGAAACTGGTCGGAGACGTGCTGCGGGTGCAGACGGCTTCCCTCTGGCTGGGTGAACACGAAGCCGCTGTCGGTCCACGCCTCGCCCATGGCCAGCCGTTCCTGTACTTGTTGCTGCCGGTGGACGCGCAGCACCTGGGCGGTGTCGCTGTCAAGGGCGATGGTCCGGACCGAGGCATCCGTCTTTGGCGTGCCTTCATGGACCTCCCAGGCCAGCTGCACGAGCTGCCAGTTCACGGTCAGGGTGTGGCCGTCGAGGTCGACCTCTTTCCACCGCAGCCCGCACGCCTCGCCCCGGCGCAACCCGCGCAGCGCGATCAGCTGGTAGAGGGCGAACAGACGGTGAGCCTTGGCCTCCTTGAGAAACCGGCGGGTGTGCGCGGGCGTCCACACCGTGACCGGAGAGGGGCGCGGCACGCTGGTGTAGGCGTCGATCGGATCAACCCTCCGCCCGCCCCGACGCTGCTTCTCCCTCTCCCGATAGGCGCGGTAGTCGGCCTGCCAGGAACGGACCCGGTCATCAGTCCACACCAGCGCCTTGGGCCGGGTGTGGGCGGCCATCTCCAAGACCGCGGCGGGGTTGAAGTCGATCAGCCGGTCCTGCCGCATGGCCACGTTGAGCGCGTGGCGGAGGGTGGCGCGGATGCGATGCATGGTGGCGATGCTGATCGGCCGCCGGTACTTGACACTCTCGCGCACCTGCTGGTCGGGGTCGGCGCGGCGTTCGGTGATGGTGTCGTTGAACTCCTCGATCTGCTCGAACATCAACGCGATGTCGCTGACCTTGAGCTGATCCAACCGCAGCCGCCCCAGATACGGCGTCAGGTAGAGCTGGATGTGACCCTCATAGGAGCGGCGGGTGGTCTCCTCGATCTTCCGCTTGCGGTTGAGGAACTCCGCCAGCCACTGCTCGACGGTGACCTCCTGGGTCAGATGCTGCCTCGTCTTGATCTTCCGGCGGACCGTCTCCGCGTTCGGCAGGGTGTCGGTTTCGGCGAGTGTTCGTTTGATCAGGTCGGCGATCTGGGTGCGGGTGGCCGGCTCGCGCGGGTCGGCCAGCGCGAGCAGGTCGCGCACCTGGCCGAGTTCGTCCTTGGCGGCGTCCTGGGTGGCGAAGCCGCCGCGGCGCAGCGGCCCGCGGCGCTTGCCGTCGGGTGCGGGTGGGAGTTCGATCTGGTAGTTCCAGATGCCGTGCCGGTAGCTCCATCCGCCGTCGGCGCGGCGTAGCTTGGGGCATTGCTGCCCGAGTGCTTTGCCGTCGCTGTCGCGGCAGGAGCAGCGTTTGAAGGTGCGTCCTTCGGCCATCGTGGTGCCTGTCCTGTTCTCTTCGGTGCTGTTGGGTGGGGCTGGTGTGGTGGGAGGCGGGGTGGCGCTCGGAACGGGGGTTCTGCGCCCAGCCCCGAAGCAGCCGGTGAAGGGCTGCCCTGCTGAAAGGGCGTGCCTTTAGCAGGTCCTGTTTCGAGCGCTCATCCCGCGATATCCCGTTCCGGCATGGCCCCGGTGATCGCTGGATACGGGTGCACGGCGGTCCTGTCGCCCGTGCCGCGTCTGTGCGGTGTGCAGCGCCGGGGTCGCCGTGTCCCCGTCCGGCGCGGCCGATGCGGTGGGCGTGATCGGGGCGGGCCGTGCCGGACAGGGCGTATCGACGCCCACCTGGATGGCGATGGTCAAGGCCGAATCCGACGCTCACCGCCGGGCGGGGGCGACGGCGGTCTCCGTACAGCGTCGCCGCCAACTCACCGCCGATCGCTTCGAGGAGCCACAGAGCAAGGACGGCTCTCGCCGCGGGAACGCGCCAAGGCGTGCGAGCGTGATGAGCAGCCGTTTCCAGGGCGCCGGCCTGGAATGACCGCGCAGTGGCTGACGACCCGATGGGGCGCTTCGATCAGCAGCAGCGTGCCGTCCGTCGTGCTGAACGGTAAGGTCCGCGGTTCGCGTGGTACGGCGGATGATGTGGTTCGGTGGTGTTGTGCTGTCGTGCGGCGAAGTCATGTCGGTGTGGCCCGATCACCTGGACCACCTGATCCCTGTCACCTTTATAAATACCTGCGATCAGGCCCGGATTCGGACAGCAGGCGAGGCAAAGGTTCGACCATGATTACCGGACAAAGCATCCGAATCCGGCGCACACTCGCCGTCCTCGACCGGCGGTAGACAGCCTCAACCCGGCAAGGAAACGGCCATGATGGCTTGCAGAATGCGAGCAACGATGCCTGGGGAAGTTAGCGCACCTGCGGATTAAAAGTCGCAAGCTTTTATGCTGGGCCCTACTTCAGCATGTTCAATTGTATCAACCCGCTGGTTTTGTCGCTTTTGGAATGTCCAAGAATGTCGCCCCGTGTTTACCGGTGTCGATGGCTGAAGAGCATGTGACGAGCACGTGAACGCGGGTTCAGCGGCCGCCCGCGGCCCCGTGGTGAGCCCTTGACTATACGATCCGTCCCGATCTGACGTGACCCCTGTGGAGACTCTCACACGAGACTGACAATTTCGTGCCTACGCAGGATCTTCGACCAAGGCTCTGCCTCGCGTATCGCGGATCAACAGGAGCCTGTTGGGAATGGCTCGGTAGCTAGCCGGCGAGGATGGGGTCCACCCCAGCGTGTCATCAGAGCTAACTGAACGCTATGGTGGATTCTGGAGTAGAAACCGCATTCGAATGATTTGGTCCCAATCCCCTCAACGCCCAGGCGGGAGGAGAAGCGCGAACGCGAGATTGTCGCCTCTCTTCAGCTAGGCGGGGGCGACAGGAGGCAGACGTTGACCGTCACTAAGGATTTACGTGGTCGTCTCTGGTCGGACGAGCCCTCCAAAGTCGACTTCCTCGCAGCACGGGCTATCGCTGAAACCGTCTCGGACGCCGTGCTCGACGATGCGCTCGACCCGCTTGCAATCGGACTCTCTGGCCCATGGGGCAGCGGCAAGACGACTGTTCTCGAACTGATCAAGGCCGATCTCGACGCCCGCAGCGAACCCGACGAGGCGAAGATCCTCACGGTTCGCACGGACCCGTGGCGTTATGATCCTGCCGTCGGAGCCAAAGAGAGTCTCATCGGGGAAGTCCTCGACGCCGTCGCGGTAGAACTCGCGGCTCGTTTGGCCGAAGTTGAAGAGACCAAGGCAGTCAAGGTCAAGAAGCTCCTGAAAAGGCTGTCCGACCGTATCGACTGGGCGAAAGCCGTGAAGCTCGCCGCCAAGTCGTCTCTGACCCTCCAACTGCCTGGGATGGATGACGTTCTCGGCCTGATTCGCGAGAAAGGCGATGAGGGCGACGATGCCAAGGGCGAGCCACGCGGGCTCACTGGCTTCAAGGCCGAGTTCGCAGAGCTGCTCGCCTTAGACGAACTCTCGCATATCAGGCGGGTTGCGGTTCTTGTCGATGATCTTGATCGGTGCCTCGTGGATACCGTGGTCGAGACCCTGGAAGCGATTCGTCTGTTTCTCAGCGTGGAAGGCATATCGTTCGTGATCGCGGCGGACGAGGATCGAGTCGCCGACGCCATTCGTACGAAACTGCCCGAGTGGACCATGCCCGCTGAGCGAGCCGACGACGAGGACGCACTGCCAGCGGAGCCGCCCTCGAAGCTTTATCTGCACAAGATCGTCCAGGCCACGGTGTCGCTGCCAGCCCTCGGCGCGTTCGATACGGAGTCATATGTGTTGCTGCTTCAACTGCAGAACCGTATGGATGGCCAGCTGAGCGAAGATCAGATGCAGGTGGTTATCGCCGAGTGCCAGCGTCTTCGAGCAGTTGGTGCCCTTGATGACCTTAAAGCGCCCGACGGGTTCAGCGTTCAGCAAGAGCTTTCGTTCGCCAGACGCCTGACGACAATCCTCTACGAGAAGCTGAGGGGCAACCCTCGTCGCATCAAGCGCTTTCTCAACGACCTGAACATCCGACGCTCGATCGCAGCCCGCCGCGGAATTGAGCTTGAGTTCGACGTCGTCGCCAAGCTCATGGTGCTCGAGGTGTTGCTCCCTGATGAGTTCCAGTCCGTGTTGTCCTGGCTTCGCACGGGAGAGTTGCGATACAGGCTCGAAGCACTCGAGACGCAGGCCAACCGACCGAAGGAGGAGCCAACGGTAGCGAACGTCGCTAGCGATGACGATGCCGAAGCAGATGACGGAGCCGAATCGTCGACGACGGAGGATCCCGCCGATGAGAGGAAGGTGGATTTTGGTGGGAAAGGTACTGACAACCCTGCGGAAGACGCCACGTTGGGCTCCAAGGATGCCCCAAGCGTCGCTCCTCACTTCACGGACGACATGATCAGATGGGCGAAGCTCTTCCCTGATCTACATGCCCTCGACCTGAGCCCTTACCTTCACCTCGCGGCATCGTTCCGCGGCGACCTGCTAGTCAGTGCCGAGCTTCCACAGCATCTCCGGGATCTTGCTGCGCAGTTGGCTTCCACACGCACCGTTGACCGACGCCAACTCACGGACGACAGCCTCCGAGCGCTCACCGTCGACGACGTGAGCCGGCTGGTGCAACACCTTTCACTTCGTGCTCGTGACCGCATCCAGGAGCAGCGCGGTGCGGTCTCTGGCGTTGCACGCCTGGCAAGGTTGCACGCTGTCGCCCAGCCCGCGGCCCTGGGTGCGTTCCGTCGACTTCCCGCGAGCGATCTCCAGGTGGGAACCGCCGTCATCCTCGCTGGTGTCGACTTTCCGGGGATGAAGGACGTCATCGATGAGCTTTCTGACCGCCTGCCCGACGGCCACATCAAGAAAGCGCTGAGGACGCCGCCACCGTCCGGAGGTCGACACTGATGGGGACTAAGGGCTCATACTCGGGCAGTGCGGCTGGCGGCGAGCTGCGCGACGGGCTCGACGACTGGCTTGCCAGCCTCCCAGACGCAGATGGTGCGACACCGGCCGCCGGAGACAACGGCACACGGCAGACCGCGCTGTCGACGTCAAAGCTCTCGCTGACGTCTCCGGCCGGACGCCTTCTCTCCACAGCGGGATTGTTCCGTTCTTCGCGTGGCGGCGGCTCAGGTAGAGGCCGCCGGAACAGTTCCCACACACTCACACGCTCCACGGCGACTGCGGCACGTTCAGCCGGTCGGGGTGCCGCTGCGGCGTACGCCTACCGAACGGGTGACGCGCAGATATTGCGCGATCTCGGCCTCGACTATGAGGCTCTGCGGGCAAACCCCAATATCTTCGACGTTGCTCACCAGATCGCGCAGAAGGTTTGCGAGGATCTCCCGGAAGGGACCATTGAGACGGCAGAGCAGTTAGAGGTGGTCGGTCGTCTTGCCGAGTGGCTGATCGAGAGCGATGCCGCTGGCGCTGATGTGTCCCTGGGGCATGTCGCTGAGGAGGCGGTTGCGCTGATCCTGGCCGAGGCATATCTGGTTGAGACTGCGTCGAAACTCAACACAAAGGATATGACGGGCGCCCAGCGTGCGGACTTTGAGGACGGTATTCGTCAGGCGGCCGAGGAGTTGGCAGCGTACGCGAACCTTTCTCCATCAGGACCGAGTCCTGCTGAGTTCATGAAGGCCATCGAGGACGGCCTCGAATACCTCCGTGCCGTGTATGAGGAGTCCTGATGGCAGAGTTCGATCTCAGGTTCAAGATCCCTGGCACCATAACCAAAGAGGCCGCTGAGCGGACCTTCTATTGGCCTACTCACGGCACAGGAACTTTCAACACGCAACTCCGCCCGCGGCTCGGCAAGTTGGGCCCCGTGCCGCTGGCGAACGTGGAGCTGTTTCGCCTCGCCGCGATGGTGTATGCGGCGGACCGCTCCGTGCCTCGGCAGGTCGGCCAGGTGAACTGGACTCGTCGCACATTCGCCCTGACGGTCCCAGTACACGATCCAGACCCTTGGAACGCAACCGCCCGCGATCTTGAAGCCCTGCTCAGCTTTCTGTCAGGTGACTCCTGGCAACTAGCCTTCCGCCACGCTCGCATCCCACGCGAGAGCATCGCCGAGAACCCGTGCCCCAACGCTCGGAGGGTGGTACTCATGAGCGGCGGCGCGGACTCTGCAATAGGCGCCTTCCTTGCGCGCACTCAGCCTAAGGAGCACGTTCTTGTCTCCCATGTAGGCGCCACCTCCATCTCACCGATTCAAAAGGACATCGCCGAGAGGATTCGGACAATACGACCTAACGGTTCGGTGCAGCATCACCGCCAAGTCGTATTCACTCGTCGTAAAAGTCAACCGGGCGGATACGATCTCCGCAATGAGAACTCCACTCGGACACGCTCCTTCCTCTTCCTCGCGCTCGGACTCGCGCTCGCCTCTATCAACGAGGTCGAGCTCTGGATACCCGAGAACGGCTTTGCCTCGCTGAACCCGCCGCTCGGTCCCGACCAGCTCGGCAGCCTGTCGACGCGCACGACCCACCCGTGGTTCCTTGCCGAGCTCGCGCGCATTGCCCATCAAGCCGGCGCATGGGCGGACATCACCAACCCCTTCACGGCACAGACTAAGGGCGAGATGTTCCGCTGGCTCGCCGACGAGATCGGAGACGAAACGGCGTCCGCCGTACTCAGCGCCACCAACTCGTGCGCCTTCACAAACCGGAGGTGGCTCGGCGTGAAAGCCACGGATCATTGCGGAACCTGCTTCGGCTGCCTCGTTCGCCGTGCCTCCTTTACAGCCGCACGATTGATCGACGAGAGTGCTTATGTGGTTGATTCACCCCCCAGCGAGTCAGTGAAGGAGCACCTTGAGAAGGCATCCATCCTCCCCAGCATTCGAGGCTTCGTAGCGCGGGGCATTAGGGTCAGCGACATCGCCGCGATGCGCCTGCCAGCCGGATACGGCGCAAGCCAAGCCCGGGACCTATGCGTCCGCGGTGCGCGAGAACTGGGACTGCTCGTATGAGCAGCACCTGGCCACCCCTCGATATACACGCTCACGTTGACGTGGCCATCGACGCACGTGACCTGCTCAACCTCCGCGCCGTCATCTTCGCCGCCAGCCGTAGCCTCGGCGAATCCCGCGCCGCATTGAAACGTCAGCCGAGCGATCTCCTCACGGTCTGGGGAGTTGGGGTTCATCCTGGGGTGAAGGGGGCACTGGACAGCTACGACTCAGAGGTGTTTGGCCAGCTACTCAGCGAGACTGCATATGTTGGCGAAGTTGGACTCGACGCGAAGGTCCCATCCCGTCTCAGTCAACAACGCGACGTCTTCGCGTCCGTCCTTGCCCAACTCCAGGTAAGACCGCGTTTGACGTCAATACACAGTTATGGTGCCACGGTTGAGGTCGTTGACCAACTTGAGCGGACGCCGGTGACCGGTGCGATCCTTCATTGGTGGCTCGGGGACCGGGCATCCACGACACGAGCTCTCGATCTCGGAGCGTGGTTCTCTGTAAATGCAGCGACTCTCCGCAGAAGCAATGCGCTCGACATCATCCCCATTGACAGGCTGCTGCTTGAGACGGATCACCCGGACGGGAACCGTGGCGGAGGTCAACCCAGGCAGCCGGGCAACGTCTCCGATGTTGAAGCACGTCTAGCCGCCAGCCGAGGGATAACGTCCGACGCTCTTCGACTCCAACTGTGGCAAAATCTTGCTGCTCTGGTGGCGGGCACAGGAACTCGAGACCTGCTCCCGTCGAGGGTTCGCGCCATTGTTGATGCCACTTGATAATCCATGAGCATTTTTAGTTGCTCACCTGGTTTTCCTCGGGGAGGCTACGAGTCGCCAGGTGGACAGTCGCTTGGGGAAGCCATCCCATGCCATGCCGCTCTGGCGAGGGAGCCCAAGGTGCGGTTCTCTGCGGTTCACCAGCTTTGCCTGCTCATGGAGCGGTTCGGCAACGCGTCTGCCAACATCATCGGTATTTCGTTGCGGCTGACGGACCACGCCGAATAGCAATCACGACTTTGTTGAATGAACCGGTACGTCAGGGAGTGTCAACTTAACGGCTGATCTTGGTTGTTGAAGTGTTCAGAGGTTGGCAGGAGTGAGGCGGCCCTCGAAGGCGATTTGGAAGGCGTTCAGGGGTGCCTTCCAGCGCATGGTCCACCTCTTGCGGCCCTTGCCGGTGGGATCCAGGCTCATCAAGGCCATGAACACGCACTTCAAGGCCGCGGTCTCGTTCGGGAAGTGACCGCGGGCGCGCACAGCCTTGCGGATACGGGCGTTGACGCTCTCGATCGCGTTGGTCGAGCAGATCACCTTGCGGATCTCGACGTCGAAGGCCAAGAAGGGCACGAACTCGGCCCAGCTGGTCTCCCACAGGCGCACGATCGCTGGATACTTCTGGCCCCAGCTCTCGCAGAACTCGTAGAACCGCTCCAGCGCCGCGTCCTCGGTGGCCGCAGTGTAGACGGGCTTGAGCGCACGTGCGATCTTGTCCCAGTCCTGCCGGGCCGCGTACCGGAACGAGTTGCGCAGCAGATGAAGTCGTAAGGAAATAAGGCGTTGCTTTCTGATCTTGGACTCGTTGAGATGGTATGGCGATCTCCAGCCGGATCCGCGAGCAGCTCACAGCGCGGTTCGAGGTACTACTCCCGCATCTGAACGAACGTCTGCGGCGCCTGGTGCTCGCGCAGGAAGCTCGGCTGCTCGGGCATGGCGGAGTTCGGGCCGTAGCTGCCGTGGCCGGAGTATCCGAGACCACGGTGCGGGCCGGAGTGTTCGAGTTGGAGGCCGGCGAGAATCCGCTTCCGAACGGCCGTATCCGCAGGCCCGGCGGCGGTCGTAAGCCGACCGAGGAGCATGACCCTGCTGTGATCCCCGCGCTGCTGGCGTTGGTGGAGCCGGATGAGCGGGGCGATCCGATGTCACCATTGCGCTGGACGACCAAGTCGCTGCGGAACCTGGCCGAGGAACTGACCCGGCAGGGACATCCGGTCTCCGCGCCGACGGTCGGCCGGCTGCTGCGCGGGCAGGGCTTCAGCCTGCAGGCCAGCACCAAGACGTTGGAAGGTGCTCAGCACCCTGATCGAGATGCCCAGTTCCGGTATCTCAACGAGCAGGTAAAGCAACATCAGGCAGCCGGGCAGCCGGTGATCAGTATTGACGCCAAGAAGAAGGAGCAGCTCGGGCAGCTACCGAACCCGGGGCGCCAGTGGCGTCCACGAGGCGATCCGGTCCAGGTGGAGGACCACAGCTTCTACTTCATCGGCCCGGACGTGGAAGTGGCGATCCCGTTCGGCATCTACGACCTGACCCGGGACACGGGCTGGGTGAACGTGGGGACAGATCACGACACCTCGGTGTTCGCGGTGGAGTCGATTCGGCGTTGGTGGCACTCGCGAGGCCATCTGGACTACCCGGCCGCGGATCGCTTACTGATCACCGCAGACTGCGGCGGCTCCAACAGCTACCGCTACCGGCTATGGAAGGCCGAGCTTGCCGCATTCGCCACCGAGGCCGGCCTGACGGTGACCGTCTGTCGCTTCCCGCCGGGCACCTCCAAGTGGAACAAGATCGAGCACCGGCTGTTCTCCCATATCACCTTGAACTGGCGCGGCAGGCCGTTGATCAGCCAGGAGGTCGTCGTGAACAGCATCGCCGCCACGCGCACCCGCACCGGTCTGCGAGTCCATGCCGAACTGGACACTGGTGCCTACCCGATCGGGATTTCGGTCAGCCGCGAGTACGTGCGCTCACTGCCGATCACACCTCACCAACACCATGGAACCTGGAACTACACCATCGCTCCCACCGGCCAGCACGACCAAGCCGCCGCCATCACCGCCGACGATCGCCAGCATTCCCGCGCTCAAGCCCTGGCGATGCTGGCCGGCCCACGGCTGACCGGCATGACCACCGAGGAACCAGACACTCTCTGCAGGCGACTGGCCCCCGCACAAGCCGCCCAAGCCGAGCAGCGCAAGTTCCAGCAGCGGGGCCGACGGCGCCTGAAAGCACCCGGAGCCCACGGCAAGCCCCTGCTCACTGACGCTGACCGCGTCCTGATCACCGTCATCTACTTGCGCCTGGTTTGCTCCCAGAAGGTCCTGGTCGATTTGCTCAGCACCAACCAGGTCACCATCGGCCAAGCGATCAGGGAAACACGGACTCTCATGGACGAGCAGCGGGTCACCGTCTCGCAGACCACGCACTACTTCTCCCAGGCTCAGGATCTGCGCGACTGGTTCGATCGCGGTGCTGTCACCAGCCAGATGCACCTGTGTCAGACCTTGTCCCATCCCGAGCTGACCGGCATGCCGCGCGACGCCTTCCACGTCATGATCGAGCGGATCGCGGTCTCCTACCACGCCCAGATCGAGCAGCGGCGACACCACCAACGCGGCGGCGACCGGCTTCCCGGTTCCCGACGCGGTGTCTTCCAACAGAAGATCACCGATGTCGATCGCATCCTGGCCACCGTGTTGGCCCAACGACAACTCTGCGACCAGCAAACGCTGGCCGACCTATTCGGCGTCAGCCGTGGCACCATCCGTAACGCCATCGGCGATGTCTTGCCCCTGCTCAAGCAGGGCGGTTACCTCCCCACACCGGCCCTGCACCGCTTCACCAGCGCCACCGAGCTTCTGGCGTCCGTATCACCAGCTCACAATGGCGAAACGCCAGGTTGATTCCTTACGGCTTCGATGGATCACACACGTCTGGACGACGGTGCGCGGCCAGACCGCCTCCACCGCCTGTGGCAGGCCCTTGAGCCCGTCGCAGACCAGCATGAGCACATCGTCCACGCCGCGGTTCTTCAGCTCGGTAAGTACCGCCAGCCAGTGCTTGGCACCCTCGCCGCCGTCACCGGCCCAGATGCCGAGAATGTCACGGTGCCCTTCGACCGTGACGGCCATGACCAGGTAGATGGGCCGGTTGGCGACGTGACCGTCCCTGATCTTGACGTTGATCGCGTCCACGAACAGGACCGGGTACACGCGATCGAGCGGCCGGTTCTGCCATTCGGCCATGCCGTCCATGACTTTGTCGGTGATAGTGGAGATCGTCTGCTTGGACACCTGGGTCCCGTACACCTCGGCCAGATGCGCGGCGATCTCCCCATGAGTCAGGCCCTTGGCCGACAATGACAACACCATCTCATCCACCCCGGACAGCCGGCGCTGCCGCTTGCGCACCAGCTGGGGCTCGAACGTGCCCGCCACATCGCGTGGCACCCGCACCTCCACCGGGCCGACGTCGGTCAGCACCGTCTTGGCGCGGCTGCCGTTGCGGCTGTTACCGCTGTTCTTGCCTGCCGCGTCGTGCTTGTCATAGCCGAGGTGATCGGTGATCTCACCTTCCAAGGCGGACTCCAGCACCCGCTTGGTCAGCTGCTGCAGCAGGCCGCCCTCGCCAGTCAGTTGCAGGCCCTCGCTGCGGGCTCGGTCCACGAGCATCGAGATCAGCTTCTCGTCCGTGATCGAGCGATTCGGCTCGGCAAGCGGTTCGTTCATAGACGGCGACTCCACGGCGGTGTCGGACATCAAGTGTCTCTCCCTTGATCATCAGATCCGCCGTTAGTTTTACAGTCCCGTACGTCAGAGGACTGAATCCTGCAATTAAGCCGTAGAGGAGGCGGTCACGGAACTTGCGAGGTTGTCACTTCAGGTGTGTAAAGATCGTTCCTGAGAGCTTGAGAGCGGTCTTTACCTGATGCGGCCTGGATGGGCGATGTCGAGTTCGATGAGTGCTTCGCGCCAGCCGATGGTGCGCTGTCCTTCGATCAGGCGGGCGGTGCTGGGCGAGTTCTTGATCTTTCCGG